>JAWCQZ010000014.1:0-13382 GCA_038869515.1 Halobacteria archaeon | reverse complement strand
GGCGACCCTCCGTTCCAGCCGCTCGATGCGGGCCAAAAGGTCCGACTCGTTCACGTGGAATCGCTATGGGCGGAGGCTCCCTATGCGCTTTCTGGTGGCGGAGGGGACGGGATGGCTAAACATTTACTGCTTGTGCATCTCGGGGAAGAGGTGGGTGGCATTCGTCACCGAGGCGAAGAGGCCGGGGTCGGGGGCCCGGGGCGGGGAGTGGAGGACCAACCGCTGCTCCAGCACTCTCCCGAGGACGGCGAAGGAGAGGCTGTCGTTGTCGAAGGCGCCCGGGTAGGTCACCTCGTTGCCGCTGGATGTGGCGGATGTGGGGCGGACCGGGGAGAGGAGGTCTTCGTGGTCTTCGAAGCGGTAGACGAGGCGGAGGGGTTGGAGGGTCAGGTTCACGGAGTTCTGGAAGCGGACGGGCTCCGGCGAGGTCGGGTCGGGCTTGAAGAGGGCGGTGTAGGCTCCCACGTCGGCGCAGAGTGTGTAACCCTCAATGGAGCAGGGGACGACGTTGGCCTCGGGCGGGGTCTGGGAGAGGGCCGGAGCGACGACGGCGAGAAAGAGTAGCCCCGCGAGCCCCAGCCGCCCCAACATCCACTTGGAACTCGGCTAAAATGTTTAAAACTGCCGCTGCGGGGCTCCGTCCGAGACGGCTTTCAAATCGATTATCGAGCCACTCTCCGTCACCTCTTGGCGCCCCGGTTGCCATGTTTCTGGAAATCCCCCTTGACCCCCCTCTGGCGGACTCGACCCCGGAAATAACGTTAATCTTCTCTACCCCCATCCACCCCCATGGCCGCCGCCCCGACCACCAAACTCTCCACCGGCATCCCCCTCCTCGACCAGATTCTCGACGGGGGCATCCCCCCGGGCTCGGTGGTCCTCCTCATGGCCAACCCCCTCTCCATGTCGGAGGTCTTCCTCTACCAGTTCGCTACCACCCGCAAGTGCACCTACATCTCCACCATCCGCAAGCCGGAGTTCGTCCAGAGCAACATGAAGGACCTGAACTTCAAGGCCGACGGGGTCACGTTTGTGGACGCCTACTCGATGTTCAACATGCGGGAGGAGGGGAGCGGCGTCGCGATGCCCTCGGCCCGCAAGAACATCTACGCCATCTCCGAGCACAACGCCGGGCGGGCGGCCCGCATCTTCGTGAAGCAGGCGAACATCCCCAAGGACATGTTCTGGAAGTTCGAGTTCTGGAGCAAGGAGAAGGCGCTGGCGGTCCTCGGCGAAATCATGGACAAGATTTTCTCGGAGATGATGAAGGTGAGCGAGGGCTCGAAGTTCTCGATGGCGGACGCGGACCCGAAGAACGCCATCTTCAAGGTCCGCTTCGCCAACTGCGACGAGTGCGCGGGCCTCGGGGGACTCAAGAGCAACGTCTGCCTCTACCACGCCGGCATCTTCGCGGGGCTCCTCACCACCCTCTTGGGCCAGGAGTTCGATTGCTACGAGTCCGCCTGCCGCGCTTCGGGGGCGGCGGTCTGCGAGTTCGTCCTCGGCTCCCGGGCCAACGCCGACCACAAGGCGAGTCTCCAGAAGTTCCTGAACCCGCCGGCGGAGTCCCCGGCCGTCGGGGCCACCGCCTTCCTGCAGCAGACCTTGGAGAAGGTCGAGAAGCGGTCCATCGTGGTGGTGGACACCCTCTCCTTCCTCCTCGAGGTCTCCGACAGCCGGGACCGGGTGCGGAGGCTCCTGAATACGCTCTACGAGGCCGCCCACAAGACCGAGTCCATCGTCATCCTGCACCTCCAGAAGGAGACCCAGTCCCGGGAGATGGAGCGGGTGGTGGCCGGCGTCGCCGACGTGGTCATCGACCTCGAGACCCGCGAGTCGGGCCAGGAGATCGAGACCTCCCTCGCCATCGCCAAGGTCCGCGGGGTCGCGGCGCCGGCCCGGAAGGTCAAGATCCACGTCAAGGACCGGGTCTCGGTAGACACGGCCAAGGAGATTGCCTAGGGACTCATGGCCTCCAAGAACGCCCTGCTCTTCTTCCTCTTCATCGGCCTCCTCCTCATGTTCAACGCGGGGTTAGTCCAGGCGGGGACCCTGGTCTCTTTTTTCCTCTACGAGACCATCCTTCTGGTCACCCTCCTCCTGCTGATTTCGGAGCGCCGCCGCTTCTCGTGGGGCGCGCCGGGCGGGCTCGTCCTGGGCTTGGCCACCGGGGCGGTTCTCATGACCTTCCTCTTCACGACCTTTCTCGCGAGCGGGTGGCTCCGGGTCGAGGGCCTCGCCACCCCGGAGGTCCCCATGGTCCTCGGCATGGCGATTCTCTTCCAGGGCATGGTGGCCTCCGGAGAGGAGCTCGCTTTCCGCGGCTACATGCTCTCCCACCTGAGGGAGGCGGGCTCCGACCGCTTCGCCGTCGCGGCCACGGCCCTCCTCTTCGCATCCATCCATCTCCCCGCCATCGCCGCGGGGGGCGTCCCCCCCGCAAACGCCGCCGTGATGTTCCTCACCCTGACTGCGGGGGGCGCGCTCCTGGGCCTCATGGCCCTCCGGTGGGGACTCCTCGCCGCCATCGGCCTCCACTTCGCCTGGAACCTCCTCCAGTACCACATCTTCTCCATGGCCCGGGTCCTCCCCCACTCCTCTCTCCTCGGCCTCTCCTACGGCGGCGGGCCCGACCTCCTCACGGGCGGCCTCTGTGCCGGAGGCCCGTGCGGCCCCGAGGCGGGCCTCCTCGGCCTCGTCGCATTCGCGGTTCCCGCGTTCCTCCTGCTGCGGAGCTCCCCCGCCCGGCCCGCGGCCCCCCCGGCCGGCGGCGCTGGGGCGTGAGGTGCCCGTGGAGACCAACAAGTTCCTCGGCGCCGCCCTGGGGGTCTCCTTCCTCCTGGCGGGAGCGAGCCTTGTCCTCAAGTCGGGCTACCCCACTGCCGCGGGTCCGGTGACCTACTACACCTCCCTCCTGATGCCTCTCCTCCTGACGCTCAGCATCTACCTCTCCTTCCGCGTCTCCCGGACCTACGAGCGGCAACTCCGCAAGGCGTTCCTCTTCGTGGCCGCCTACCTCGGCGTCCTGACCGTCGGGAACCTCAAGCCCCTCTGGCATGCCATCTACGGGGCCAACCCCTACCTCATCCCCCTGTTCCTCGACTGCCTGGCCTCCTCGATGCTCTTCTTCTCCTGCTTCTACACCCTGAAGGTCGTGCGGGTGAGGAAGATGAGTGACGTCCAGTGGCTGGTCCTGGCGGGCATTTTCATCGGCAGCGTCGCGTTGGTCGTGGCCAACGTGCAGGCGGACGCCCAGGTCTCGGGGGGCCGAATCGACCCGCGGCCCCTCACATTCGGCATCCTGAACTTCACCCTCGTCAACACCCTGGTCCCGGTCCTCTTCCTCTACCTCCAGCAGTTCCGCGGGGAGGCGCGGGAGTCCATCACCTTCCTCATGCTGGTCGTCGGCATCATCATCGCGACCGTGGCCGACTGGATCTACGCCATCGCCGCGGGCATTCCCCACAACAAGGTGGGGGAGTTTCTCCAGTCGGGGTCGTCCTTCGACGTCGTCCTCCTGATGGCCTACTTCGTCATCTTCGTCGGGCTCTTCGTCCACACCAACTACGAGAAGTGGCAACTGAAGCGGCTGAAGGAGTTCAAGCTCGAGGACTAAAGCGCGCTCACCTGGCGCTGAAACAAACAGATGAACCCGGTCCGCCCCCGAGCCGACCCCGTATCCCGACCCAGAAAGGCCAGTTACGGGTGTTGCGGGACCCGGCGAGCGCGCTTTAGGGCCCCGGAGGTCGCAAATAATATTACGGGGACCGTATCTCCGAGGGGGATGAACAAATTCCAGGAGAAGTTCTACATGGGGGTCCAGTGGGCCTTCAAGGGCCTGGTGGACCGGGGCGTCTCCATCCGGGTGGAGGGGCTGGAGAACTTCCCCCGGGATGGCCCTGCGGTGCTCGTCTGCAACCACCGGAGCGACCTCGACCCCTTCCTCCTCGCCTTCCACATCCCCCGGCCGGTCCACTGGATGGCCCGCGCCTTCCTCTTCAACATCCCGGTGTTCCGCGAGCTTCTGCGGGCCGTGGACGCCATCCCCATCAACCGGAAGCCCGAGGTGCGACAGCAGGCCCTCCACAGGGGGGCCGAAATCCTGAAGGGGGGCGGGGTCGTCGGCATCTTCCCCGAGGGCATCGACGCCATCGGCGACCCCGAGACCGAGCACCTCCACACCTTCCACACCGGGTTCGCCAGGATGGCCCTGGCGAACCATGCCCCGGTCGTCCCCGCCGCCATCATCCCGGAGGAGCAGAGTCTGGAGCCGGTCCCCATCCCCGACTGGCTGCGGAAGATGTGGGGCTTCGAGGGGCGGATGGGGGAGTTCGAGAAGCATGTGGTCTACCGGAAGGCGCGCCTCCTCATCGGCAAGCCCATCCGCTTCGAGGGCCCCATCAACTACCGGAGCCTGAAAATCGTGGCGACCCAGACGCGGGAGGTCATCTACCACATGATTACGGAAGGCGTCCACCCGCCGAAGAGAAAGGGGCCCAAGAAGAAGGCGGTGAAGACGGCCCCTCCGGCGGCGAGCCGCAAGAGGTCAGCGAAGTCCAGGGCCTCCACGGGCCCGTCGCCCCGGGAGTTGGTCCTGGCGGCCCGGAAGAGCCGGAACGGCGGGGCGGCGGCCCCAGCGGCGCCCGCGCCCGAGGCCCAGGAATTGTCGAAGCGGCAGTGGCCTGCAGCGCCGATGCCGGGGGCGCCCGTAGAAGAGCAATTGCCGCCATGAATAGCAACCTTCGCGGAATCCGCCCCGAGCGAAGCGAGGGGCAGGATTCCGCGCCCGGCCGAGCGAGCCCGCGAAGCGGGCGAGCGAGGGCCGGTCAGATGTCAAAATAAGAGTAGAACTCGTAGGGCGTCGGCCGGATGGAGTTCTGCACGAACTCCTCGTGCTTGAGTTCGAGCCAAGTGTCCACCAAGTCGTCCGGGAAGACCGGCTTGAGGAAAGCGCGGTCGCCGGCGAGGGCGTCGAGGGCCTCCTGGAGGGAGCCGGGGAGTTCCACGATATCCATCTCCTTCCGCTGCTTCGCGGTCAGGTGGTAGATGTTCTCGTCCACCGGGTCGCCAGGGTCGAGTTTGCGCTTGATGCCGTCGAGGCCCGCGGAGACCATCGCGGCGAAGGCGTAGTAAGGGTTCACCGAGGTGTCGGGGGGGCGGTACTCGATACGCTTCAGGTGGGCGTTGGCCGCCCCCTTCTGGTACATGGGGACGCGGATGGCGGCCGACCGGTTCCGCTTCGACCAGGCGACGTAGACCGGGGCCTCGTAGCCCGGGACCAGCCGCTTGTAGGAGTTGGTCGAGGGGCCGCAGAAGGCGGAGATGGCCCGGGCGTGCTCCTTCAGGCCGCCGATGTAGTAGCGGCAGGTCTGGCTGATTTCGGCGTACTTGTCCCCGGCGTCGAAGAAGGTGTTCTTGCCCCCTTTCCAGAGAGATTGGTGGGTGTGCATCCCTGAGGCGTTGTCGCCAAAAATCGGTTTGGGCATGAACGTGGCGATGAGGCCCCGCATGGCGGCGACGTTCTTGGCGACGAACTTGTAGCTGACAAGGTTGTCCGCCATCTTGGTCAGGGCGTCGTACCTCATGTTGATTTCGACCTGTCCGGCGGTGGCGACCTCGTGGTGGTGGGCGTCAATCTCGATGCCGTAGTAGTCCTCGAGGAGCGAGCAGACCTCCGAGCGGTAGTCCTGGAGGGTGTCCACCGGGGGCGCGGGGTAGTAGCCCTCCTTGAACCGGACCGGGACGTTGGCCCCTCCCTGGGCCCACGCCGCCTCCTTCGACTCGATCTGGTAGCCGATGCCCTGTGCTGAGTCGCGGGCCGCAGTCCAGGAGGGGTAGAGCTTCACGGCGTCGAACACGAAGAACTCGGGCTCGGGCCCCCAGTAGGAGACGTCGAAGCCCGCCTTCTTCACCGCCTCCTCGGCCCGCTGGGCGATGTATCTCGGGTCGCGGCTGAACCTCTCCGAGCCGCCGGCTTCGTAGAGGTTGGCGAACATGCGGGCGGTCCTGTGCTGGGTCCAGGGGATTTCCGCAAAGGTGGAGGCGTCGGGCTGGAGCACCATGTCCGACTCGAAGATGGCCTTGAACCCCTTGATGGAGGAGCCGTCCAGTTTCCCGAGCCCCTCCTTGAAGGTGTCCTCGTCGAACTGGTGGCTCGGGATGGTGATGTGCTGGAGGTAGCCGGGGACGTCGAGGAACTGGAGGGCGATCCAGCGGATTTTCTCCTTCTGGATGCGGTCCAGAATGTTGGAAACGGAGTCCTTCCCGGCCCGCGACTCGCCTGAGGCGCGGGCGGACGACGAAGTCGGACGGGCCATGTGGCCGGGCCTATGCCGATTCCCTTTAAAAAGATTTCCGTGAGTTGAACCGGCCTTCAGAAATCGAAAGCGGTAAGCCGTTCTCTGAAAAATTAAGAAGAACCTTCACCGGAGGCGCCCCCCAGGATGGCGGGAACCTCACGAAGGGATGTGCACCGGACGCCCTTCGCCGTCCCATAGAGTTCACGAGCCTCGCCGCGCGGGCGAATGCAGGCCACCATTTTGCCCCCTTCAAGGAAACGGCGCACGAGTTGGAGGTTGTGCATGGAGGCGGGGTTCACGGGAAATCCAGAATCAATGACACAACGAGCGCTTGCATAGGCACGAAATACGGCTTCGACCTCGCCGGGTGTGGGAGCTTCAAAAGGCGGCGTTGACGCCGCCGGAACCCCCATGACCGCGGCCAAGTGGGCGTCCACGTCGTTCCCCATCAGGACCCCCGTCGCGAAGCCCACGGTCCCCCGTACCAGGAGACGGTAGACCGGAACTCCCGTCCCGTTGCCCGCGACCACGAAGACCTCCCGGCTCCCGTTTCCAGTGGCGGAGAGTTCCACGGAACCAAACAGCGGGCTCCAACTCCCTTCCCCAGCGCCGTAAAGGTCCCGCACGACCTCGCCGCAGAGCACTTCCTCAGGGATTCCCGAGGCCACAAGCCGCCCGTCCTGGAGGATGACCACCCGGTCGGCGTATCGGGAGACCAGCTCCAAATCGTGGGTGGAGACCAGGAGGCTCATCCCGGTCTTCCGGGCCAGCCCCCGCAGGAGCGCGAGGACCTCCAGCCGCGCCCGCAGGTCCAGGAAACTCGTCGGCTCGTCCAGAATCATCACCCGCGGCTCCTGGGCCAGAGCCCGGGCGATGAGAACCTTCTGCTTCTGGCCGTCGCTGAGCTCCCCGAAGGAGCGGTCCAGGAGGCCGGCCACTCCCATGGCCACGGCCGCTTTTTCCACGGCGGCCCTGTCCTGCGCGTCCATCCGTCCCAGGAGGCCCTGCCGGGGAAGACGGCCCAGGGCGATGACCTCGCCTGCGGTCATGTTCAGGGGTGCCACACGGTCTGTGAGGACCGCGGCCTCCATTCTCGCCAGCTCCTCCGCGGAGAGGGCCCCAATCTCTTTTCCACCGAGGGAGACGGTCCCGCGGGTGGGCCGAAGAAGCCGGGCCAGGCAGCGGAGAAGGGTGGACTTCCCCGCGCCGTTGGCGCCGATGAGGGCCACCAGTTGCCCGCTCGGGATGAGGAGTTCCAGGTCCCGGAGCACGGCCTGGGCCTTTCGAAAACCGAAGGCGAGGCCGGATGCCTCTAGGTCCACGGCCCCCTCCCGCTCCGGCCGATGAGGATGGCCAGGACCACCGGGACCCCGATGATGGCGGTGATGGAGCCCGTGGGAAGCTCGACGGGCCGCAAGGCCACCCGGGCAACCACATCGGCCGCGAGGGTCAACAGCGCGCCCACGAGGGCCGAGGCGACGACGGCTATCCTGTGTACGCCCGACCGGATGACGAGCCGCGCCAGGATCGGGGAGACCGTGCCCACGAAGGCCACGGGGCCCGCGAAGGCCACCACGGTCGCCGCCAACAGGCTGGAGAGGCCGATGACCGTCCACCGGCTGCGGCGGTAGTGGATTCCCATGGTCTGGGCGTACTCCTCCCCCATGAGGAGCGCGTCCAGGGCCTTGGAGGTCAGCAGGGCGGCCGCCACCGCGGCGGGAACCACGACCGCCAGGATGTGGACCTGGCTCCAGACCACCGGCGCGAAGGACCCCATTGTCCAGACATAGAAGACCTGGAGTCGCGCGGCGTCGGCCAGGACTCCCAGGATGCCGGTCACCGACGAGAGGAGGAAGCCCAGCATCAGCCCCACAATCAGGAGACCGGTGATGGAGCGCACAATCTGGCTCAGCGCCAGGAGGAACCCGGTCACCAGCATGGCTCCCGCGAAGGCCACCGCAACCAAACCCCATGTCTGCTCCCGGGCCGGTAGGCCCAGCGAGACCCCTCCCAGGACGAAGAGGGCCACCGTCAGCGAGGCTCCCCCCGAGATTCCGAGGACGCCAGGCCCGGCGAGGGGGTTGCGGAAGAGGGCCTGGAGGAGCACGCCCGAGACGGCGAGGGCCGCGCCCCCCAGGAGAACGGCGAGGGTCCTCGGAATCCGGATTTTCCAGAGGATGGTCTCCAGGGTGGGCGATGGACATTTTCCCAGGACGCATTCCGCAACCTCGCCGCCCGGAAGGGAGACCGCGCCCAGGGCCAGGCTGAGCCAGGCGGCGATGGGAACGAGAAATCCGAGGCACAGAAGAGCGAGAACGGCTCGCCGGGAGGTGGATGCCGGCAGCCCGGGGGCGCGGGAGTCCGTGGCCCGGTCCCGGTCTTTTGGCAGGTTCGTGGATGCGGGCGCCGGGTCATCGAGTCCCTTGAGCAGGGGATGGCCGGAGTGGGGGAGATGGTTGTGGGCCACGGCCGTCAGGGGCAGGGCAATCTCTTGAACTGGAGCAGGGAGTGGCCCGGGAAGCGCGCGGGGTGAATGATGGCCCCCACATCCTGCATGAACTCGTCCACCCGGTCGAGGCTCTGCCAGTACCAGGGTTGGAACGCATAGACGTTGCACTGCTGCAGGGCCGACACGTTGGCGAAGAGGACGCTGGTGTTGACCACGTCGCGGGTGGTGTTCACGAGGGTGCTGGAGTAGACCCAGACACCCACGTTGCCACTTCGGTTCACGATTTCCTCCGCGCTCACTTGGGCCGAGCCCGTGCCGTGCACGTCGGAGAAAACGTACCGTCCGCCGGCCAGAGAGACCGCTTTCGCTGCGTAATTTTCCGCCGCCGGCACATAGACGATGCCCCCGCTCATGAGGGCCCATAAGACATCCCGGGGCTGGGCTCCCGCCACCTTCAGGACCACATTCAGAACCCGGTCGCGGACCTCGTTGAAGACCCGTTCCGCCTTGGCCTCCTCGTTGGTGAAGGCCGCGAAGAACTTCATCCACTCGCCCCGGGCCAGGGGGTGCCCCTCCAGCCACTCCGAGTTGACCGCGTAGGGGATTCCCAGCTCCTCCAGTTTCTGAGCATGGGTCCCGAAAGAGCTCACCCCCCCGACGAGGACCACGAGGTCGGGGTTCAGGGAGGCCAGGAGTTCATAGTTCGGGGTGCTACCAGGCCCGAGGTCCTTGATGGCTCCGGAAGCCAACCCGTTCTTGATGGAGGGGATGAACCATTCGAACTGGCCACCCCAAGTGACTCCCACCACGGGCGCGGAGCTCCCGAGCCGGTCGAGCATGGCGGCATGGGTTGAGGAGAAGAGGACCATGCGCTGGACTGGAACGCGGACCACGCTGGTGCCACGGACCGTTTCCGGGCCGTCCCGCGGAATCAGCGTCAGGGTCCGGTTGGCCCCGTCCCGGAGGACCTTGATGCCGGAGCCGTAGGTGACGTTGAACAGTTTCGCGTATTGGATGGAGAGCGTGCGGTTGAAGGGGGCGGGGGTGGGCGTGGGGATGGCCGATGGGCTGGGCGTTGAAGCTGGACTGGGGGAAGGGGTTGCAGTCGGTGACGGGGTTGCGTTGGGAGTAGGGCTGGGTGTGGGAGTGGAATTGGGGGCCGGAGTCGGGGTAGAGGAGAGAGCGACCACGGAAGCGAATTCGAAGCGCCCGACAGTGGCAGTCACCCTGTCGGACTCCACCTTGACAACCACGGCTTCCGGCTTGCGGTAGCCCTGAACCTCCCCGAAAGAGACGACGTAAGCCCCCGGATTCATCGTGTTCGTAGAATAGGCACCGCGCCCTACCTCCTGGCCGTCGAGGAAAATTGGGGCGGAAAGGCCCGGTGGGTCCAAGACCACCTTGAGGCCCCCATAGGCGGAATCGTAGACCGGTGGAGGGGAGGCGGCAGGCTTCGCTTCGGGGGCGCTGCCGGTGCAACCGGCGAGGAAGAGCGTCGGCAATACGAGAAGGATGGCCGAGAGGCGCACGGTCACCTCCTGCCGTATCGGTCGCGCAGATTCTGAAACTCTTGCAACCGCTCTTCTTTCAGTTTTCCATCGCCGTCGTACATGTCGGCGAAGTAGGCCGCAAACACTTTGCCGCCCCCCTCCCCGAGGAACTGGACCGAGTAGCTCTTCCTGCCGCTCTTTTCATCGTGGGTCTCGATGGCGAACCGGACCTCCCGGACGGCTTCCAGTTTGGCGTGGATGTGCCAGGGGCGCTTCTCATCGTTCAACGTGGCCCAGCCATCCCGGAACCGGAGGGGGGCCCCGGGCTCCAGCCTGGCCTCGCAGACCGCGTTTCCGTTGTTGACAGTGACGAAAAAACCGCCTCGACTCGTCAGTTCGTGGAGGACCTCTTCCGGCTTCATGGACGGCTCTCCCCGGTTCCTTTTTGCTATAAAGTGTGGGTTTCAGTTTATGGCCCTTACCCCACCGGGTTTTATCCAGAAAGGCAAGAATCGTTACTGCTCACTTGCCCGAGTTCTCGCTTCCGTTTGCGTCTCGAACTTCCACTTTGATTTCTTTCCTTGTTACGGTAACCAATTTCTTGAGGACGACAGCAACATCCTTCTCCGGGACGAACTTGTCCACGGTCACCTGCGGCTGCTGGCCGTCCACTTCGTAGAGGTAGAGCCCCGGGTCGCCGTCAATGGAGACCACATACTCCCCGTCCCCCCGCCGGGTCACGTCGGCCCCCGCCTGCTTCAGCGCTTCGAGCAGGGAGGCGCCGCGGGGCACGGAGACCCTGACAGTCTCGGAGAAACCGTCGAAGTTCTCGTAAATCGAGTTGAACTTGGCCCGGAGGACGTGGGTGGAGCCGAACTTCCTCCGCTCCAGGAGGCCCAGGTCCTCCAGGATGCGGCAGTGCTTCGCCACCACCGGCACCGAGAGCCGCAGTTCCCTGGCGAGGCCCGAGATGTGGGCCTCCTTGCGGAGGAGGATGCGGAGGAGTTCCCGCCGGGTCGGGCTTCCCAGGGCCCGGAAGAGGCGTGTGGACGGACTCACCTCGGCGGTCGGCACAAAGAGTCGAAAGCTGTCATGGAGTTAAAAGTTTCCTCGCAGACTCTGATTCGTTAGTCATTAGACTAATAGCCAGGAAATTAAGCCGCAACTTTAAAACTCGCTCCCTGGGATTCCCCTCCCCATGGAACCCCCTTTGGAAACTGTCGTCCGCGAAGAGGTCCGCCGGGGCAACGTTCTCTGGCTTTCTCTCTATTTGCTCGTCCCCCTCCTCCTCATTTTCATCGTCGGATACGACCAGGGCCACATCCTTGAGGCCGGTTTCGGGATGGAGTCGGGCGTGAACCGGCTCCACGAACTCACCCACGACATGAGGCACGCTGCCGGCTTCATGTGCCACTGAGGGCCGCCCCGTCGCCATGGATTCAGTCCTCTCGCGGCTCTCCGATCCAGCCCGCCTCCTCCCCATCTTCAAAACCGCCCTGGCGGCGGGGGTGCTGGCCGGATTGGTCACCGCCTCGTTTCATTTTGCGGTGACCGAGCGGGCCATCGACCAGGCCATCGCGATCGAGGAAGCGGCCGCAGCGGCTGCCGGCGAAGCCGGGGAGCCTCTTCCCTACACCCGGGACCAGCAGAAAGCGGGCCTTTTCCCCGCTGCGGTGATGCTCGGCATCTCATACTCCATGGTTTTCGGCCTGGTCTGCAGCCTCTTCCGGGAGCGTTTCGCCCGGTGGGGGGCCGTTTCCTCCAGCCTTCTCCTCTCATCTCTCGTCCTCGGGGTCGCCTTTCTCCTGCCGTTCGCCAAGTACCCTGGCAACCCTCCGGCAGTGGGCAATCCCGAAACCATCCACTTCCGCACCGCGATTTTCATCGCATTCCAACTCACAGCCATTCTGGCTGCGGCTCTTGCGTTCTTCCTCTGGGCCCGGTTCCGGACCCGTCTCGGGATGCGCCGGAGCACGCTCCTGGGGGCGCTCACATTCGCCGCTGTCGCTGGAGCAGGTTTCATCCTCATCCCCCCCAACCCGGACCCGGTGACGGCCCCACCCGATTTGATCGCCTCCTTCCGCGCCTTCTCGGTCCTCGGACTGGCGGTCCTCTGGCTCTCTATCGGCCTCTTCTTCGGCCTCTTCTGGAAGCGATTTTCACCTCGCGCTCCCGCGTAAGGTGGGACGATGAAGGGGCCCGCCCTCTCCTCCGTCCGCCGCCTCGGCTCACTGTCGCCGGGGAGAGGGGGCCTCGCGACACGACGGCCCCCTCTCTCGGCTCGCGACGCTCGCGTTCCGAAACGTGAACGGGGTTGCGTCGCGAGCCTCGCCCCGTCCCACAGGCCCACCCCCCTCCCCCATCCTGTGATGGCCAAGCCGGTGCCTCTTGCTTCGATTCGCAACCGGTTGGGTCTCGTTCATTTGTATACCGGCGACGGAAAGGGCAAGACCACCGCTGCCTTCGGCCTCGCTCTCCGCGCCGCGGGCCACGGGCTGCGGGTCTTGGTGGTGCAGTTTCTCAAGGGGGGCAAGGGCCCCTTCGGAGAAGCGGAGGCATTGCGCCATCTGGAGAACGTGACCGTGGTTCAGTTCGGCCCGGGAGGATTCACGGGCCGCGACTTTCCGTTTGAGGATGGAAAGGCCATCGTCCGGCAAGGATGGGAGTTTGCGTCCAACGCCGTGCGCTCCGGCGACTTCGACCTGGTGGTCCTCGACGAGGTGCCCGTGGCGGTCCGGAAGGGAATGCTGTCGGAGAAGGAGGTAGTCGCGCTTTTGCGGAAGAAGGCCCCGAGAACCGAGGTCGTCCTGACGGGGCGCCATGCAGGGCCCGCGCTGCAGAAGGCGGCGGACCTGGTCACCGAAATGAAGTGCGTGAAGCACCCATTCGAGCAAGGGGTGCGGTGGCGGTGGGGGGTGGAGAGGTAATGAAGGCGGAAGGCGAAAGGATGAAGGCGGAAGGGACGAAGGACCTGAAACAGAGAACGAAAGAGTTTGCGCTGGAGGTGATTCTCGTTGTGTAAGGAAATTATAGCGCGGAACCCTGCCCTCCGCTCGCGCTTCGCGCTCGCTTCGGGCGGGTTCCGCGAGGGCCGACCCCCGGGACCCCGTGTGCGGGGGGAGGCCCCGGGGGTGGACCTGCCGC
>JAWCQZ010000013.1:0-13970 GCA_038869515.1 Halobacteria archaeon | reverse complement strand
CCCCGCCCGGGGGGGGGGCGCCCGGGGGGGGGGCCCGCCCTTTGGGCGGGGGGGCGCCCCCCGCGCGCAAAAGGGCCTATGTTCTTCGTCGTGAAGTTTAACCTTTCAAAGCGCCCATTCGGGCCATGACCACTCTGGTCACGGGCGCGACGGGCCTGGTCGGACTGAACGTCGTCAATCAACTCTCCAAGCGCGGCGAGAAGATCCGCGTCCTCGCCCGCCCCACCAGCAACGGCATCGGGTTCGTCAAGAAGTTCGGGGCCGAGGTGGTCAGCGGCGACGTCACCGACCCCGCATCGGTGAAGCGGGCGATGGGCGGAGTCCGGCGGGTCTACCACGTGGCCGGCGTCGTGGGCGGAAAATGGAAGGAGAAGCAGATGTGGGCCGTGAACGTCCGGGGGACCGAGAACATCTGCAAGGCGGCGCTCGAGGAGAACGTGGAGGGGTTCGTCCACACCAGCAGCACGGCGGCGGTCGCGACCGGGACCCTCGATAAACCCGCCAACGAGGAGACCCCCTACGACCTGGACCGGGTCAAGAGCCCCTACCACACCACGAAGCACAAGGGGGAGGAGCTCGTCCTCGGGTTCGCAAAAAAGGGGCTGCCCGCGAAGGTCGTGAACCCCTCCACCATGTTCGGCCCCTGGGACGTGAAACCCACGTCGGGGCTCATCCTGCAAATCATCGCGAAGCGGGGCATTCCGTTCTACACCACCGGCTCCAACAACTTCATCGACGTCGAGG
The DNA here is from genome assembly GCA_038869515.1 of Halobacteria archaeon. Taxonomy (GTDB): domain Archaea; phylum Halobacteriota; class Syntropharchaeia; order JACQPP01; family JACQPP01; genus JAWCQZ01. The sequence continues at coordinate 13,226 of JAWCQZ010000013.1, read as the reverse complement.
ACGCGGCCCTCGGCCACCTGCTGGCGATGGAGAAGGGGCGCGTCGGCCAGCGCTACATCCTCGGCAACCAGAACATGGCCTGGAAGGAGTTCCTCACCCTGGTGTCCGAGGTGGTCGGCAAGAGGCCGCCCAAGGCGAAACTCATCAAGCCGGTCGCCCTCGCCGTGGCCTACCTGGCCGCGCCCCTCTCGAAGCGCTCCACGGGCGCCCTGGCGTGGCTCGACCCCGCCACCGTCCGGGGCGCCTTCGCCCACCATTGCGTGGACCCCTCCAAGGCGCGGCGCGAACTCGGCCTCCCCCGGACGCCGGTGAGGGAGGCGGTGGAGAAGGAGTACCGCTGGCTCAAGGAGAACGGATACTTGAACGGCGGCCCGAGGAAGTAACGCCCGTTGCCGGCGAGGCGGGACGGGGCGCGGGCCTCCTCCCTGTCGGAGGGCGACCGGGCCCCTATCTCGCCCGGGACCGGGGTTGCTTGCGCGGGACCCCGGCCGCGGGCTTGGGAGGGGCCTTCGGGGCCCCCGCGGCCGGCTTCCTGACGCTCGCCACCGTCTTCGCCAAATCGGCGTGGGCCTTCACCAGCACCTGGAACTGCTCCTGCGTGATTTCGCCGCGGACATACTGCTGGTGGGCGTCGAGGAGGAACCACTCCAGGCGGGGCGTCCCGCTCGGCGCGGGCGCCTCCACCGCGGGCGCCTCCCGCTCCTCCCTGCGCCTCTGCCGGAACCCCGCGTAGAACAGGGCCGCCAGGCCCCCGACGAGGCCGAAGAGGACCCCGTAGGCGGCGACGGGGTCGCTGAGCCCGAAGGCGGAGAAGAACTCGGTGATGAAGTTCCCCGAGGTCCTGGCCACCCGCTCGCCGACGACGTCCGCCACCCCCTTCCCCACCTCCCGCCCGATGTCGCTGAACTGGGCGGCGTAGCCGGTCACGAAAAAACTGCCCCCCCTGTTTTAAAACCCTGCCGGGGCGCAACCGCCTTAACTCTCCGCCTCCTTGGAGAGCCATGGCCCCGGAGCCGGTCACCGCCCTCCTCGACCGGTGGATTCGCCTCCTCTGCGCGGGGGGCCACCGGGTCTCCGGTTCTCTCGAGTGCCGGGCCGCGGCCGCCGAAATCCGGAAGAGCATGGAGGCCGCGGGCCTCGCGACGGAGGCCGAGGAGTTCGACTTCCGCGCCTCCCACCCCCACGGCCTCGTCTTGCACTTCTCCCTCCTCGTCGCCTCGGCCCTCCTGACCCTGGCGGGCCACCCCACGCCGGCGCTCGGCCTCTCCCTCCTCGTCCTGGTCTCGGTCTACGGCTCCGAGACCGGCCGCTACGACCTCTTCAACCTGCTCCTCGCCCGGCGCCGGGGGGCGAACATCGTGGGCCGGTGGAATCCGTCGGGGGCGCGGCGCCTGGTGGTCCTCGCGCACCACGACGGGACCCGCCAGGCCCGGGTCTTCGAGCCCGGGCGGGCCCGGAAATTCGCGCAGGCCACGAAGAACTGGCCCCTCTTCCTGCGAGCCCCGTTCTTCCTCCTGAACCTGGGGGTTGCGGCGGTGGTGCTCTCGGCCCTGGCCCGCCACTGGGTCGCGGGCCCGGCCGTCGCCGTCCCGGCCCTCTACGGCGCGGCCTCCCTCTCCTTCGGCATCCTCATCATGGCGGACTGGGCCCGGGGAGCGCCCATCCCCGCCGCCGGCGACAACGCGTCGGCGGTGGCCGCGATGATGGCCGTGGCGGGAGGCCTCCGGGAGCGCTGCCCGAAGGACCTGGAGGTGTGGTGCGTGGCCACGGACGCCGAGGAGCTGGGCCTGAAGGGGGCCGCGGCCTTCTGCAAGAGGCACGCGGGCGGACTCCGGGACAAGCCCACGATTTTCGTGAACCTGGAGTCCCTGGGCTCGGGCAGGCTCTGCCGGCTCGCCCGGGAGGCGGGCTACCTCATCCCGGGCGCCGTTCCCTACCCGCCCATCGCCGGGGAGCTGGTGGAGGCCGCGGCCCGGCGCCTCGGGAGGCGTCCGCTGCCGGTCGAGGATGCCCCGGCAGGGACCGACGGCCAGGTTCTCATCCGCTTCGGCCTGCGGGGAGTAAGCCTCCTCGGGCTTCTCGAAATCGGCTACGTGGAGAACTACCACTGGCCCACTGACACCCCGGACAACGTGGACCTGAAGGTCGCCGCCGAGGCCGTGGAGTGGACCTGGGCCATCGCCGCCAGCTGGGCGGGTGACAAATACGCATGATGCGCCCGGTTTACTTTTTCCACAAGTCAATCCCGACCGCCTGCTTGATTCTCTCCCGCAGGTCGGTCTCCTCCTCCTTCCCGACGGGAATCACCACCGGGGCGACCGAGTCCGCGAGGCGGCGGCGGAGCCCGGCCGGGAGCTCCTGGTAGTCGGCGTTGTGGAGGACGAGGACTCCGACGGAGGGGTCCTTCAGCACCTCGCCGATGCGCGCCTCCAGATCCCGGGCCCCCTCGGCGGGGCAGGTCTTCCGGACCCCGGCGAGGCGGAAGCCGAGAACGAATGTCGGGGAGCCGACGACCGCGACGTCCATCGCCCGGATGGGGAGCGCGGGCTATGAATCTTTCTTCCAGGGGTAGCGGAGTCGCGCCGCGACCTCTCCGTGGCGCCGGAGGCGGGCGCGCGGCTCGGCGCGGGTGATGAACTCCACCCGGGCGCCGCTCCTGCCCGCGGCCTCCACCATCCGGGCCACAACTCCGTCCACGTCCCGGGCGTCGGCCGCCACCAGGAGAGCCTCCACCGCCCCTGCTTCCAGGGCCCTGGCGACACCGCCCGCGTCCGTGAGGAGGAGGCCGGCTCGGGTCCCCTCCACCGCCCGCTCCACAAACCGGAACTCCTCGTCCAGGCGGAACGCGTCGAGGGCCTCCCGGAGGAGGCGGTAAAACTCTTTGCCGGATGTGGTGGGCCCCATCCCCTCCACCTGCCGCGCCCGGGGGGCGGGTGCGGCCCCGAGGAGCTCCATGAACCGGACCTTGGCGGTCCCCGGCCCCCCCACGAGGATGAGGTCGGCGCCGGGAATGAACCGCCCCAGGGTCCGCCGCACATTGACGAGGTGCTGGTGAACCTGCTCCTGCTGCCCTCGCTGGTAGCGACCGGCGCTTGCGCCCCCCTTCTTGTGGTGGCGCTCCACGTAGGAGCGGACCCTCTTCTGGCCGACCACCTCCAGCCCCTCGTAGCGGCGCACGGTGGCGTCGTGGTGATTGACCTGAACCAGGACGAAGGAGCAGCGCGGCTCCAGCAACTCGCGCAGGGGCCCGACGAAGGGCTCCGGGGCCACGCCGTAGGAGTGGCGCAACTTGGCCGGGACCTCGATGGAGCGGACTTCGGGCGCGTCGGGGCCCCAGCCGAAAAGGCAGAGGGTGCCGTGGACCGGGCCGTGGGCTTCGAGGGCTTTGCGGAGGGCGGCGGCGACGGGGGCCGTATCGGGCTCCTCGGGAGCCTCGCGGGGTGGACGTTCCAAAACCTTGAGGAATCTGGCCTCCTTTCCGGCGGGGACGTAGGCGGAGATGGAGGGGGAGCGGGCGCCGACGAGGGTGCGCAGGGAGGTGTTGAGGCGCCACCAGTCGGGGGGTTGAAGGAGGAACTCCATCTGCCCTGCCTGTGCGCGATTCGAGGTAAGGATTCCGGTGGGAAGCGGATGGACCTCGCTCGAAAGTCTCACAAGAATTTTCGCTGCGCGCGAGTTCTGTCACGGCCGGACCGACCCCAAATTTCATAGTCCCCCACCCCCCATCCCCAGGACCCCATGCCCTCCGAGCCGGTCCTCGCCACCCTCTTCGAGAAACTCCCCCCGTTGCTGGAACAGGTCCTCCGGGAGTTCTTCCCCGACGAGAGGAAGTTCATCAAGTCGGCCCTCCGGGTGACCCGGCAGACCCCGCCGCCCCCCGAAGAACTGGTCCGCAAGCACGGCGGGACCCCCGCAGGCCAGATGTTCCTCGCGGTCTTCCCCCGCCTCTACTTCCTCCTCACCCACATGGCCGCGGAGGGAGTCGCGACCCGCCGCGACCTCGAGGCGCGCATCCGGGACGCGAAGGCGACCGTCGTCCGCGCGGAGCAGGCCCTCTACCACACCCGGCGCATCCTCGCATCACTCGAACAGGAGACCGGGGTTCCCCTCTCGGGGGATTTCGAGAGGGTCGCGGGGTCGCTCAACCACGCCTCGTGGGAGGCGTGGGCGGTTGAGCACGTCGGCGCGTTGCTGGAGAAGGGGCTCTTCAAGGAGGCGGAGCCGGTGGACCCGGTGGCTGCCGAGAAGGAGAAGGAGGAGCTCCTGGACAAGATCCGCCGGGGCGACCTCGCTTCCCGGGAGGCGATGAAGAGCGCCCTCCAGCGCCTTGTCTACCTCTGCCAGGTCACCGGCGACCCCAACCGCATCGTGTGGGAGGATTCGCTCAAGCGCCTGAAGGCCCCGAAGGTCTCGCTCGGGCAGATGAAGGTCTGCCCCTCGTGCAACAGCGAGATGGAGCGGGTGGACGCCATCTCCGTCGAACTCGCGGCGAGCGAGGTCGCCTTCCTCTGCCCCCCGTGCGGGTTCGGCCGCATCGTCTGGCTCAACATGCCGCCCGAGGAGTTCGTGCCGGTGGTGGAGGAGGGGGCCGAGGCGGGCCGCCGCATCCTGAAGTTCAAGGCCCGCAAGGCCCAGGAGCGGAGGATGCTCGAGGAGGCGGCCAAGGCCCTCGGGGCGGCCAGGGAGAAACTGCGACAGAACGAGGAGTCCGGGGCGCGGTGATGCATCTGCAACCCCGACTTCCTCCATTTTACTTTGCGGGACCCTCGATAGGCTCTCCTGTCACCGCTTCCAACGCTTGAAGGAAGGAGGCAGCGCTCCAGAGCTGTTCCGCGCTCCCCATGGGCCGTCCCGTCCCGGGGTCGTGCCACTCGCCGAACCCCTCCAACGCCTCCAACTTCCTCATCTCCCTCCGCGCGGCCCCCTCCTCCCCCGCCTTCGCCAGGGCGAGGATGGCCTGCCCCTGCACGAAGGGCCAGACCGTCGAGTTCTGGTAGACCCGCGGCCACTGGCCGCAGGCGTGGGCGGGATAGGGCGGGGTCAGGTTCAGGTAGCCGAACCTGGTCGCGGCCCACTCCAGCGCGCTCAACACTTTTGGCGCCCGCTCCTCGGGCACGGCCCCGTCCTGGAGGAGCAGCGCGTGGGCGAGGGTGTCGAAGGCGCGCCCCCGGTCGTGGTCGCGATAGAAGCCGAGGGCGGGGTCCCAGAACCCCACGTCGAGGACCCGCCGGAGCCTCTCGGCGGCCTTCCCCTCTCCCCAGGCGACGCGCATCCGGTGCATCACGGCGAGGCCGCAGAGGGTGAACCGCCCGCTATAGACGTCCATGGCGTCCATCCAGCCCGCCCCCCGCAGGAGGTCCGTCTCGGGGTCGCGCCGGGAGTCCACCCACGCCTTCAGCCGCGTGATTTCCGCGGCCCGCCCCCGGGGGAGTCTGGACTTCGCCCGCTGGAGGCGCCGGAGGCCGGTGAGGGCGAGAGGCGCGCTGTCCATGGTCCACGACTGGAAGGGGTCGGAGTACTGCCCCAGGTTCCGGAGGATGTAGGGCCCCCGCTGCCGGAGTGCGGTGAGCCAGAGGCGCGGGCGCACCCCTTTGCGGAGGCCCCCGGCGGTCTCGACGCGGGCGGGGACGCGCCCGTCGGGCTTCATCCGGTCGAGGAGGAGCGCCATGTGGCTCTCGACCCGCTCCTGGTGGCCGAGGCGGAGCAGGGCCTCCATGCTGAAGACGAGGTCCCGGACCCGGTATTGGCGGCAGTCGCGGCCGGCGTAGAAGCCGCGGGGGCCGGCGTTCCCCTCGATGACGCGGCGGGCCTCGTCGGCGCGGGAGGGCATTGCCGAATCCGATGTGGGCCCGGCCACCGGAAAAGTCTGCGGTCCCCGGGCTCAACCCGGCCCCAGAGGTTTGCACTCCCTCTCCAGCAGCGCCCGCTCCCTCTCCCCCATCCCGCGGAGGTCCACGGTGAAGAGCAGGACCGCCCCCTTCGCGGTGGCGAGGTCCCGGACGTCCTGCACCACCCGCAGGGCCGCCTCGAAGCCGAACCGCGTGGTCAGGTATTCGAGGCCATCCACCCAAACCACGGCAGCCGGGTCCGGCCCGGCCGCCGTGGTTTGGGCCGCCGCGTCGTTTCGCGACGCGGCGGATGAAACGAAGTGCCGGATGGTCCGCAGAACCTCCTCCGGCCGCTCGATGGAGGCCGTGCCCCCCTCCGCCTCCCCGCTCAACCAGACCGCCGGCGTCTTCTCCAGCCCCAACTCGCCCCGCAGCTTCGCGGGGTGGGTCCTGGAGATGGCGAGCCCCGCGGCCCCGTGGTCCACCAGGTCCTTGAAGGCCGCGGGGCCGGTCTCCGCGCTCACCAGGAGGGGCACGCCGGGCTGGTGGGCGAAGCGGGGCCTCGTCTCCAGTTTCCGCTCCACCACCGGCTCGATGGCGAGGAACCGGTAGCGGACGATGGCGCAGGTGGTGAATAGGGCGGGGAGGATGGCCGACGCGGAGCCCGAGCCCGGGGTGTCAACCCCCGCCAATTCCGGGAGCGCGACCTTGAACAGGGCCCCGCCCGCGAGCCCGGCGAGCATCCCCGCCACCACCCAGCGGATTTGCCGCTTCTCGACCACGCCCCCGTCGCGGTGGGAGCGGTAGATGCGGAAGAGGCCGTAGAGCGCCAGGAGGAGGAAGACTCCGAGGAGCGCGTAGTAGTGGGCCACCGGCTTGTCGAGGAAGCGGCTCGTGGGGCCCAGGGGGGTCTCGATGACCTGGACCGGCCCCTCGCCGGCGAAGGATGCGACCGCCAGGGGGAGCAGGGCGCCGTAGATGAGGAGCAGGGCCCGGGGGCCCGGGGACTCGCCCCGGGGGAAGACGAAGGTGAAGTGGACGAATGCGGGGGCCGCGGCGGCGAGGAGGACGCTCTGGAAACGGACCGCCGTCGCGGCCACCTCGGGCGAGGGGGCGTTCTTGAGCACCACCGTGGCCGCCGCGTGGGCGGCCAGGGCGCCGAGGAGGAGGGCGAAGGTCCGGTTGGCCGCCCGCCGGGGGCCGTGGTGGAGGAGGTAGAGGGCGAGGCCGGCGTTCACCAGGAGGGCGGCGAAGGTGGGGATGGAGGAGGGGTTGATGACCATCGGGTCATGGAAAGGATGAAGGATGAAGGCTAAAGGATGAAGGGCCCCTTCCGCCTTTCGCCTTCATCCTTTCGCCTTCGGGGAGCAGCTCACCTGCCCCCGGCGGACCCCCGGGGGGCCACCGGTCAGTCGCTCACCGGCATATGCCTGCCGATGCCGATTTTCACCCGGCGCACCCCTTCCTCCTCCTGGTTTATCTCAAAAGCCGGCGCTTGGAGGAGCCATGGACCGCTCCCTCTCCCTGCCTGCCCGGCAAGGAGGCCCCGGGACCCGCCTCTCGGGCCACCGAAACTCCAAGCCCCGGGGCATCCTGACCCTGACCCTGTCGGTGGCCCTCCTTTTCACCCTCTCCGGGGTGGCCCAGGCCGTGACCTACTCCGAACTGGCCAACCACTGGGCCCCGGTCTGGCGGCAGGACACCGCCGGGAAATACCGGGAGGACTACATCGCCGCGGTCAACTTCGACGGGGACTGGAGGGGGAACAACAACTGGGAGAACACCTACAACTACAAGCAATTCGCCTACGTATATTACGCCGTCGCGGAGACCCCGACGCACTACTTCATCACCTATGCCGACTTCCACCCCCGGGACTGGAACAACGCCTGGCTCGGCGGCTGCGGCCCCGACCCGGACTGCCACGAGAACGACATGGAGGGGGCGATGGTGGTCGTCAGGAAGGACGGCTCCCCCTACGGGGCGTTCCACCTCATGGAGACCCAGGCCCACGGGAACTTCTACCAGTTCACCAACGACCCCGCCATCACGACCGGCAGCGACAACGTGGACGCTGGCGTGGCGTTCGAGAACGGCAAGAACCCAGTCCTCTACGTCGAGTCGAAGGGGCACGGGGTCTGCTCCGACCTCTACTCCTCGACCTTCACCTGCAGCCACACCCCCGGGACCTTCCCCGGCGGCGACGGCGTGATTTACCGGGTCGGGTCCGTCGCCCAGTATCCCTCCGACCTCGGCCACTCCACCGGCAAGGTCACCTCGGCCACCTACGTCCTGAAGCCCATGGAGGAGCTCTGGAGCCGCCGGTGCAACATCGGCAACGGCCAACTCTACGACAAGCCCTTCACCTACCAGGGGGCCCGCAACTCCTTCACCTACAGCATCGGGGGCGCCTTCGACGGCGACACCAAGGGCGACGACGCGGCCAACCCGCCCTGGGGCTGGGACGACGGCGACGACGGGCCGGCCTACAAGGGCGACTGGTTCCTCGACCCCGCCTACACGATTGAGACCCACCTGAACGGCCTCGGGACCTTCAGCCTCGACTACACCTACAACCCCTGGCTGGCGTCGACGACCTGCTAGCCCGCGCTCGGTGCGAACGCGACCAAGTTTGCGTGCGAGCCCTGTCCGAAGTGCCGTATTGAAGGTGCAGATTTCGGCAGGGGGCGTCACCAAGGCGTCCCGGGAAGTCGGATAGAAACGGGGGCGGGGTTTGTGGTCCAGTTCACGCCGGCTGCAATGCTTTAATGGCTATACTTCCTATGGAAGCGGATGGAGGCATCGCGCCGGGCCCTCTCCGTCCCTGTTTCTCGGGGTCCTCGCTGCTTCTGCCTTCGTGGTCGCCATGGGCCAGGAGGCCCGGCCGGGCCGTTCGCCCGCAGGCGGCGACGCGTCTTCTCTTGGGAATGTCACAGACACGCCAATCCTAAATCGGCTTCTGCATGTCATGCGCGGCAGTTCTGCGTGGGCCTTCTCTGTGGCTTGGAGTCCCGATGGAACCCGATTGGCGGCAAGTTCCCAAGATGGAAAGATATACATTTGGACCTCCACCGGGTCTCTTGTGCGGGCATGGGTTGGGCACGGAAATTGGGTCTATGCGCTCGCGTGGAGCCCGGACGGGACGCGATTGGCATCGGGATCGGGTGACACGCGGATTCGGATTTGGGACTCTGCCACAGGCACACTCCTCCGGACCCTGGAGGGGACAGGCGCAGCAATCTGGTCCCTCTCTTGGAGCCCGGACGGAACTCTTCTCGCCTCCAACTCCCCGGTGGGTCAGGCGCGCATCTGGAATCCCTCCACTGGCGCCCTGTTGCGGACTCTCGGACGGGGGGGCGGCAACGTGGAGTCGGTCTCTTGGAGCCCGGATGGAACACGACTTGCCTCCATCGAGGCTGAACTCGTTGTTCGCATTTGGGAAGTCTCGTCCGGTTCCCTGCTGGGGACGCTCAGGCCGCCGCGGGGAGAGGTCGAGTCCATCGCCTGGAGCCCTGATGGAATGTGGCTGGCCGGAGGCTCTTTGGACAGCGCAATCTACATCTGGAATCCGTTGAACGGCTCCCTTCTGCGAACGCTCACCGACCGCCAGAAGCCCACTTGGCCGACCAATCCGGTGTGGTCCGTGGCCTGGAGTCCGACCGGGGGCCTCCTCGCTTCAGGGTCCATGGACCGGGAGGTCCGCATCTGGGACCCGTCGAAAGGCATCCTCCTGCGGAATCTGAGCGGCCACAACCGCTCCGTGTGGGACGTGGCTTGGAGCCCCGACGGGAGCCAGATTGCATCCTCTTCTCATGACGGAACCGTCCGCATCTGGTATCCCTAAAAGCGTAGCGCGCATCGCCGCGAATCCACCGAGGACCCTCGGGGCGATACTCGTCCTCTTTCTAGCGGTCGCCCTCTGGGGCATCGGCTCCTCCTCTATCCCGTCGCAGCCTTGGACCGGAGGGGAGGTGTCTGTCGTCGTCGCCCCCGACGGCCCCGTCGACCGAATCTACTTCCATGTCGGCACTCCGGAGGTCTTGGCCGCGAAGGCGATTTGCGAAGATTCCGGAGGCGCGCCAATCCGAGACGCCAACCGCCTCAGCAAGGCCTCGTTCAACTCGTGGATCTACCTTGACCTCCCTTGCCAAGGTCGGATACGTCTGCTCCTCACCTCCGACGCGCATATCGGCGAGGTGTATCTGTTCCGGGGCTTCGAAAAACGGGTTCTCAATGGCATCGAGACGAATTACGGGGACCCGTCCCGTCTCTTCGATGAACAAACTCTGTTGAATGAGCCACCAAACTACTTCTACGGAGCCATTTACGACGAAATCATCTACGTGAGGACGGCCCGGGAGTACCTCACCCAATCGGCCCCATTCGTCCATTTTGACCATCCTCCACTCGGCAAAGACATCATTGCTCTTGGAGTGGGACTGGCGGGAATGTCCCCTCTGGGTTGGAGGCTGCCCCAGCTCGCATCGGGAGTCCTTGTGCTCATCGTTGTCTATCTCATCGGGTCGCATCTGGCCGGGGCACGCACGGGCCTCTTGGCAACTCTCCTTCTCGCGCTCAACCCTCTTCACTACACCTATTCGCGCCTAGGGCTCCTCGACGTTCACCTCGTCCTTTTTGGATCCCTCTCCGCCCTCTTTTTCCTCCGCGCCGAGAGACGGCTCTTTCTTGTCCTTTCCTTGTCGATGCTGGGGGCCGCGGCGGCCGTCAAGTGGACCGCCCTTCTCCTGTTCCCTGCTCTGCTCCTCCTGTTGCTGATTCGAAGGCCGCGAGTCGATGTTCGCAAATACGGGCCGGCGGTCCTCGGCGGCATCCTCACCGCGGGAGTCATCTACTTGGGAAGCTACGCACCCTATTACGCGGCCGGCTTTGGCCTCGGCGACGTCTTGGCCGAGCAGTGCTGCGGGCCCAGGAGCATATTCTCCTATCACTCCACCATCTTCACCTTCAACCTGCAGGATGGGTGGAACTCCCCGTGGTGGAGTTGGCCGCTCTCTCCCTGGGTCCCATCTCCCTATTCGACCCTTGCGGTGGGCGGAGCGGTTTCCGGAGTGACGGCCATCGGGAACCCGCTCCTCGCTTGGATGTCCCTCCCGCTGATGGCTTGGGCACTCTGGACGGGAATCCCGTTCTTGCGCCGAAAATCTGCTTCGGACTCCACCCCGAAAGAGACGTGGACCCTCCTCGTATTGTCGGTTTTCTTCTTCGCCGCGTGGCTCCCCTTGTCCATCCCTTCCCGGACGACCTATTTTTATCACTACTACCTCCCCTTCGTTCTCAGCCTCCCGGTTCTGGCCTATTGGTTGGGGAAGCAACCCGTTCGTTTCAGGTACATCTTCATAACCATTGCTGCACTCCTCTTCCTGGCCCTCCTCCGTCCTGCGTTGGGCCTTTGGGGGTGAGGTCTGCTGATGCGCTCTGCAAACTCTGCTGAGAGTGTCCGCGAAATTGGCGGGGAGATGACCACTTCCCGACCTGTTGTGGGATGGAGTCTCGGCGAGGTCCTCCTCGTAGCCGCTCTCCTCTCCGCCTCTCTCACCCTCCGTTGGGCACTCTTCTCCCTTCCTGGTTGGTGGAAGGACATGAACGCCTTCGCTCTCTGGCACGCTGCCGCCGCGACAAACCTCCCGGGTTTCTACAACACCGTCTTCAGCGACTATCCGCCGTTTAACATCCTGATTTTTTCCATCATCGGCCGCGCCGAAGGGGCCGCCGGCCTCCTCGGAACCATCTCTGCCCCGTTCAGCCCCGCCGAGACCCTCTTCCTGAAACTGCCACAAAACCTCGCGGACTTGGGTATTGTGATTCTGATTTACGTCTGGCTGAGGCCCAAAAGCCACCGGGTGGCCCTTCTGGGCGCCGCGGCCTATGCCTTCAACCCCGCCACAATCTTCGACCTCGCCGTCTGGGGCCAGTGGGATTCCCTCTACACGATTTTTATGGTCGGCGGGATTATGGCGGTTCTGAGGAGGCGCTTCGAGCTCTCGGGCGCTCTTCTTGCCCTCGCGGTGCTCACCAAGCCTCAGGGCGTCTTGGTGTTGCCGGTTATTGCCTATCTGGTCCTCCAGGAGGGGGGGCTGAAGCGCACAATCTCGTCGGCCATCGTGGCCGGGGGCGTGGTCCTGGCCGTGATTGCCCCCTTTCAGGGGGCTTCGAACCCGATTGCCTTCATCGCCGAGCGATACTTTGGGGCCTACGACCTTTTCCGGCAGACAAGCCTCAATGCCTACACCTTTTGGGCCATGGCAGGGATGCGAGTAAGCGACCAGACGACCGTTCTCGGTCTGTCTTACCAGAGTTGGGGGTGGTTGTCTTTTTTGAGCATCGCCGGGTTCTTGATGTGGCAACTCGATAAACGCTATCCTGCAGCCTGCGCGAAAATGGAGGACCGGGACCGTCTGTTTCTGCAGGTCGCCTTCCTTACTCTCTTTGCCTTCTTCATGCTGTCCACCCGCATCCATGAGCGCTACCTGTTCCCCGCATTGGCCCTGTTGGTGCTGGCGTGGCCGCGAGACCGTCTTCTTTACGTCGCCCTCTCCGGTTCCTACCTATTTAATCTCGCTCACGTCCTCCAGAACCTGAATCGCGAAATCTACGTGGTCAGGGATTGGACTGTGCCGGTCTTCGTCGCCTTCAACGGGGTCCTCTTTTTTTGGGCCCTTTTTGACTTTTGGAAAGGCAAGGAGGCACATCTCCACATGCCTCCCGCATCCGGCTGAATATTAGGTCGGATAAACTATTTCAGTATTACCGTGCCGTAAATGTTTAGCCATCCCGTCCCCTCCGCCACCAGAAAGCGCATAGGGAGCCTCCGCCCATAGCGATTCCACGTGAACGAGTCGGACCTTTTGGCCCGCATCGAGCGGCTGGAACGGAGGGTCGCCCAGCTGGAAGCCGAGAACCAGAGGCTCCGAAGGCTCCGGGGGGAGAACCTGCGACTGAAACGCGAGAACCGCCGCCTCCGGAAGAAGCTCGGCATGGCCTCCACCCTCCCGCCCGGGACCCCCCGAGCGTTCATCAAGCCCGAGTCCAAGAAGCGGAGGAGGAGGTCGGGCCGCCCGGAGGGCCACAAAGGCGTCACCCGCCCCCTCCCCGACCGCGTGGACGAGGAGGTTATCCTCAGGCCCGATGCCTGCTCGAAGTGCGACGGGCCCCTGGAGGTGATCGGCGCGGAGGACCGCTACGTCGAGGAGGTCGAGATGCGCCGGGTGGTCCGGAAGTTCCAGGTGTTCCGGTGCGTCTGCTCCGGCTGCGGCACTGTGGCAAGCCTCCCCGTCCCCGGCGCCGTCCCCCACAGCCGGTTCGGCATCCGTCTCCACACGCTGGTGGCCGACCTGCGGAGCCTCGGTGTCCCCTACGGGAAGATCCGGGAACTCCTGG
>JAWCQZ010000012.1:0-18203 GCA_038869515.1 Halobacteria archaeon | reverse complement strand
GGAGACCACGACGGTCCTCGTCAGTGTGAAGGAGAGCTGCCGACGCAGTGGCCGGAACTTTATTAAACTGCTGGAGCGGACTCTCTCTCGATGCGCCCGGGGCAGACCGGTTGGCTAAACTCTTACATTTCAGGTAAAGACAGGTGTTGACCAAGCCAGGAGTGCAGGCGGGCAGCTTAGTCGATTGGATACTATGATCAACTCAGGAGTGGATCCAGAAACTGGCTTGAGTGTTGTAGTCACGGGTGGCCGTAGTCTAGTGACTGGCGAGGCGTTCACTCTGCAGCAACTTGAGGGGATAGCTCAGCAATTTACAATCGGTCCAAAGGACGGTATAGGCTATGGCCTTCGCATGGGCTTCACCTCACAAGAGTTCGAAGGGATGGCGAAGTTGATTAAGAAGTTTGGGGTTCCATGAGCGTAACTTATGGCCTTATCGATGGTAGGAAGAAAATCCCAGGTTGCCCTCGGTCCATTTTAATTTTGAAGAAAGGTAGGAAGCCAAACGAGGTGGTCATAATCGGTGGGGTAACTATCACCTTCGAAGAATATGTAGCAAAATGTCGTGAGGCAGGCAGGAGGGTATGCCCAACATGTAGATTCAATGTTCAGGGCGGGCGTGAAGGATGTGTTTTCCAAATGGGTGCCTCCTATCTCAGGGATATTGCAGGTTTCATTGTAGAGGCTGGACTCGATCCGACAGAGTATCGCTCATATGTAGAGAGAATGATTACAAATTCAGATGATGAGTTTGGACCCGCATTTATACTCATGGAACGTCTTCCAAAGTTCATTGAGGTATGTCGTAAGCTCCAAAAAATAGCAGAAGAGGGATATAGGAGGAACGAAAAAGTGTTCCTAAGTTTATTTGGAGCGATGAATCTACTCCTCCCCTTCCTAGAACGTTCGCTAGAAACCAGTGAACCCTTCGGTGTTGAATCTTGAGTTTCTAGGCACAATGAAGACCCTCCTGGTTCCAGCGTCGGCCCTCACCGACTCCGAGGCGGACTTCTTCGACATGCGGCACGAAGTCCGCGCCTACTACACCGTCCGCACCGAGTTTGTGCAGGAGCCGACCACGGGCGCGATGCCCATCCAAGAGCGCCTCTTCGAAGCCGCCAAGTTGGAGCAGGCCGTCGTCGAGCAGGCCACCCTCCAGCAAGCATTTGAAACCCCCGAACTCCTCGAAATCGTGGACCTGCTTGACGTGGCCACGAACCTGCCGGGAGAACTGAACGAGACCGTCTTCGAGAAGGCGCGGGCACTCGGAATCCCCGTCGATACGAACCTCACCTTCGCCGCCGAACTGGAGAGCCAGGCCCAAAACCGGAGCGGGGCCGTCCTCTCCCTGATGGACCACACCCTCAACTACACGCGGGACCGGTTCGGGGCGTTCGTCGAGGCGCAGGCGAAGCAGACGGCGGCTCTGGTCAAAGAAGGTAAAGCGATGGAAGCCGTCCTCGACTCCGTCGGATTCCAAATCAACAAGACCCGGGCACAGGAACGGTTCGATAAAGTCGTCAACGAGGGCTTCGACCCCGAGGAGGTCGCGGACCTACAGGCCAACTTCAGTTTGACCTCGGAGGACATCAACGCGACACGGCAGTGGATTGCGGATAACAAAGCGCAAATCGTCAACGGCAACCTGAGCAGCGCCTACCGCCTCGTCGCCCGCGAGTTCTGGAACGGGACGGCGGCCCAGGTGGACACCGCCGTGGCCGCCCTCGAAAACTCCGTCTACTGGAACACCTTCTACAACCGCACCCGGCCCCTCGAAGACTCCCTCCCGCAACTGACCCGCTACACCCGGCTCTCCGAGGCGGTCGGGGAAAATCTGTCGGACCGCAACTGGTCCGACGTCAAAACCACCGCCTCCGAACTCGCCCCGCTGACCTGGGACCTCGCCCTCTCCACCGGCCAGTTCAAGTTCGTGGACGCCTACCGGAACGCCTCCGTCGCCACCGCCGCGGCCACGGTCGCCCTCGGGGGCGACGAGGGGCTGGCCGTGAATGTGACGCAGAATTTGAAGTTCCAATCCCACGTCTTCATCAGCCGGGCGGACGAGTTCGCGGTCTCCCAGGACTTCTTCGCCCTGGCGCCCACCTACACCTTCAAGTTCACCGCCCTCGCCACCCAGCCCGGTTCCGTCTTCCCCCCGACCCACGCCCTCATCCGGGTGGAGCGGGTCGACATCTCCCCGTCTGGAGAGGAAACCTTCACGCGAATCTGCACGCTCCCCATCGCCTTCTCCGGGCCGAGCATCGAGAGACGGGAGTGCACGGTCAACCTGAACAAGTTCGAGACCCGCTGGCTGGCTCACGCCTTCGTGTGCGACGCGCCCTGCCAGAACCCGCCCACGGCCTTGCACCAATTTTTCTCCTTCCAGTCCAACTTCATCACCATCCGCCAGGGTGTCGAGAGGACTTCGTCGGTCTTCGTGGACTCAAGGCCCCAGGGCGCCATGGTGGAACTGTTGAAAAAGGAAGCTGACGGAACTTTCCAGTTCCTCTCTCCTCCAACTGGCAAGTTGACCCCTGTGGGTGAAATGGGACTATTGGCGGGGTCCTATTCCGTTTCAGTTACACACCCCGATTTCCAGGAGCCGAGCGGAATCGACGCGATTTTCCAGATCAACCGGCTGCACAGTTTCTCCTTCAACCTCGCGGAGAAACAGGCCACGATCAACGTCAACGTCGTCGGGGCGCGGGGAGAGGCGATTCCCGGGGCCGAGGTGGTCGCCCGGGACATCGTCAGCAGGGCAGTCAAGGGGTCCCCCTCGCCCTGCTTCACGACAGAATTCGGGGTTTGCGTCCTGACCCTGGGACAAGGCGGCTACGAGATTGAGGCGAAGAAGGATGGAAAGACGGTTTTCAAGACCATCGTGTTCGTGGGGAGGGGGCAGGTGGTCGGGGTGGAGGCGAGGCTGCTGAACGACGTGAAGGGGAGGTTGCTCAAGTTCAAGCCCGCGGTCACCCACCTGTTGTTGGGCAAGGTCACCGAGGGGCTGACCGGCAGCGTGGACGAGTTCTTCCTCGGGGCCCTCTGCGAGGAGGTCTGCCTGGAGACGCAGGACCAGCAGGCGCGGCACAACAACCAGGCCTACGTCTTCGGACTGCTGGCGGGGCGGGAGGGATTGAATGAGTTCCTGAAGATGGGAGACATCCCTTGCGGCCCGCCCGGCTTCGGACCACTCTGCAAAGATGACTTCTCTGACATCTTGGAGACTTTCGATCTCGGTGACTCGTCGTCGGGGTGGACGAAGGTGGCGTTGCTGGTGGGGTCGGTGATTCCGTTCGAGGGGATTGCGGCGAGGGGCGGAGCACTGCTCACCAAATTAGGGGCCGCCTCTCCAAGACTCGGGAAGGTCCTCGGTTTTGGTGCGAAATCGCTGGAGGAGATTGCGGGAGTGGTTAAGATTTTGGTGCACCCGATCAAGGTGTTCAAATTAAGGAGACTTGGAGTAGGGTGGGACATCATTTTCGACGCGGCGAAAGGTGGTGAAAGAATCATGATCGATGAAATTGTTCAATCGGCTCCAGGAACGGTGGGGCAGCGGATAATCGGGAAAAGGGTGACTTTTAAGGTAGGTGACCTTGGAAAACCAGACGAAGGTGGTGTAATCCATTTCATGCTCAGGCATGGAACTGGTGAAGACGCAACTGCTGTGGCAAACGACATTACAACTATTTGGCCTATGGGTCAGAAAATAACCACGACCCCGATTGCAAAGACGATGGATGAAACGGGTTTGACTTTCAGTGACATTTTGGTAATGATCCGAGACACCATTCGAAATCCCTCTCAGGTCGATCAAGCAGGAGATAAAATTCTACTGTTTTCCCAAATCGACAGGTTCGGGATTACCAAAATCGAGGTGACTTTTAGTGAGGTAGGTAGTGGCATATCGGCGTTTCCGAGATTTGGGCCTAAGGTATTACAGTGGAACAGGCCAAACGAGAGGTGGGAACCCACAGTATGAGTTTCGAAGTAACCTGGTCAATAAAACGAACCTCAACATATATGAGTAGGAATGGCGTATTTGGCTATATTGGGTTCAAAAAAGACGGAGATTTCTTTCTCAAATCGTCAATAAATAAGCCGATTTATTTCGGCCATTTCATAATTACGGATATGCAAGTAGTTCTTGAAAGTGCTACTGATCTGATTGATGGTGAGAACCAAGTCATCATGCAGGCTGTCCCAGAAGTAGGATTGCTAATCGCTACAAAGATTAACGGCGAGCTTGAAATCGCATATGGTGCAGAGCATCTTCAGTCAGGGGACAAGTACGAAATCACTTCCAAAAATTGGAGTAGGGCGAGAAAAATACGCGTGTGGGCAAAAAATACAGTGGAGCTACGTGACTACGTGCGTGCCATTTTGAAAGCAGGCAAAGAGTTGGTAGATCACGTCCTCTCGAAAAATCCAGAACTTAGAAACGAGATTGAAAATGTCATCCGGGCGATTTCAAATTTAGAAATTAAATCAAAATCACTGTGACCAACAATGGCATCGGCGGCCTGATGCTCACCGCCCTCGTCCCCCAGTCCGCCCTCGCCCAGACGCCCCCGGCCGAGGCCCCGGCCACCGTCCACGTCCGCATCGAGGAGGAGGTCGCCTCGGTCTACAACGCCACGGCCCACCTCAACACGACCGCCACCGGCCGCATCATCGCCAACAACACCGAGAACCGCACCCTGACCAACGTCATCGTCCGGCTGAACGCGACCACTGCGACCGACCTGCCGATTGAGAACGCCATCCCCGTCGGCGAACTCCCGCCCGGCGAGAGGGTCATCGCCGAGTACAACATCACGACCCAGCCGAAACTCGCCCTCTCCGGCACGTCCCGCTCCATCACCGCCCTCGACGAGGTCGAAAAATGGTTCGCGGTGGGCGAAATCGACGAGGTCGGCAAGGCCATCTACACCGACCCCCACCGTGTGGTGTTCGGCATCGATAACGTGGTTGAGTTCAACGTCACCGTTTCCAACGTCGGGGCCACCGACCTCGTCAACGTGGTGGTTTCGGATTTGCTGTCGAACGCGACCGTGAACGGCTCATTGGCGGCGGTTTCAACCCCGTCGAATCAAACAGACCCCTACGGCGGGCCGCTCGTCTATGACAACGCCTCGGACTCCCTCGCCATCCCCCTGCTGCGGAACGGGACCAGCACCACCCTCACCCTCCGCGCCACGGTTCCAGCGTCGGCTCTCGCCGACCCCGAGCAGGACTTCTTCGACCTCCGGCACGAAATCCGCGCCTCCTATGCGGTTTTCACCGAGTTTACGCAGGAGCCGCAGGCGGGGCTGACGCCTGAGGTAATCCAGCAAATCGAATCGGCCAAGATTACTCAAGCCGTTACCGAGCAGGAGCAGATCCGGCAGGAATTTGAACCGGAGGAACTCCTGGAGATTGTGGACGGGATCGAAGAGGCCCGGGACCTCCCCAACCGGCTGCGGGAGGAGGTGTTTGCGAGGGCCGAGGCGCTCGGGATTCCGGTGAACAACTCCACGTTCGCCGACGCCCTGGAGCGGGAGGTCCAGAACCGGACCGGCGATGTCCTGGAGACCCTCGACCACACCATGAACTACACGCGGGACCGCTTCGGGAAGTTCGTCGAGAGCCGGGCGAAGTTGACGGGGGCCATCGTGCGGGAGGGGAGGGCGACCCAGGCCCTCCTTGAATCCTTGAACATCACTCCCAATACCACGCTCATCCAGCAGCGCATTGACTCGATCAATGCCACCGGATTCGACGCGAACCTGACTCAGTTCCTGAAGGCCCAGAATCTGAGCGATTCGGAGATCGAGGGGCTGCGGCAGTTCGTCTTGAGCAACAGCGAGGTTCTGAAATCCGGCAACCAGACCAACATCTCCCGCCTCGTGGCGAGGGAGCAGTGGAACGCGACGGTGGCCTACGTGGACGCCGCTGTGGCGGCGCTGGAGAACGCGATGTTCGACAACCAAGTGTACAACCGCACGAGGCCATTGCTCACTGCCTCGGAACTCTCCCAATGGGCTTTCCTGAGGAACCAATCCACGGCTCTTGTTCGGGAACGCAGTTGGTCGGACCTCGGGAATGTTACCGGGGAACTTGCCACACTGATGTGGAATGTGGCCCTGGCCACGGGTGACTTCCGTTTCGTGGACTTCTACAGGAATGCCACCCTCGCCAAGGCGGCCTCCATCCTCGCTCTGAACGGCGAGGGAGGGCTTGCTGAAGAAATCGTAGCCCCCCTGGAGTTCGAATCCCACATCCGGGTCGTGAGGCTCACCGACCCGGTCTCCGTCCCGCAGGGCAACGGCGCTACCATCGTCTTTGGCATCCAGAGCACGGCCCAGCAGTTGGTCACCGTAGAGATTCGCGCCTATCGGTTCGACTCCCGAACCAGCCAGTTCATCCTTGTGGACGGCGACCCATGCAGCCGGGGGGCCGTCGGCATCGTCACGACAATTCAGGTCTCCTGCACCATCCAGTGGAGCGCCATCGACCAAGCTAGGCAGCTCGGAGACCGGTTCTGGGCCGGGTTCGACGCGTGCGACGGCTTCGTCACCCTCCCGTGCACGCCCCAGTCGGCCGGGTTCCACCAGAGCGGGGCGGCGGAACCGTCCCCAGGCTTCTTCCTCATCGATGTGTTCGACGGGACCACCCCGCCCCCGGGCGGGGGAGGGGCCGTGTTGACGGTCGATTCCAAGCCGCGCGGGTCGCAGGTGACCCTGGAGAAGCCTTCCAAGATCCTGACTGGCGTCACCCGTGTGGTGTTCACATCCCCCGAGCTCGAACCAGGGACCTACACGGTCACCCTCCAGCCCCCCGCGCCGGAGTTCGAGCCCGGGAAACTCCAGTCGTTCACCGTCGCGGAGGGGAAGACCAACTTCATCTTCTGGAATTTCGCGGAGAAATCGGCATCCATCACCTTCACAGCCCTGACCGTCGCGGGCAGGCCGATCGAGGGGGCCACCGTGACCATCCGCGATGCTTCGACGCAAAACGTGGTGTCGGCGTGCACCACCGGAGCAGGCGCTGACGAGGCGCCGGGGAGTTGCACTCTCACGTTTGGCAGGGGGGAGTTCCTCGTCACGGTAGAACTGAGCAAGTACCGGAAGGCCCAGACCGTGTTTACCGCATCTCCCGGTGCGGTGTTTGAGGTTGTGAACGAACTACTCAATGACGTCCAAAAACGAGTCGAAGAGGCGCAGAGGCTTGAAAAGCGCGCAGATGCCGCCGCAAAAGCAACCAGTATTTTTGGCGAACTCGCCCATCTCTTCATAAGGCAAATCGAAGTTCGAAGAGATCAGGGGCGTGCAATCGTTAAAGCAAGCGGAAGCATCTCGCTTATTAGAGAACTCGCGGATGTAACTAGGGGATCTGTTAGAGGGGTAGAAAGCGTCGTATTCAAACTTTTTGATGACCCTACTGAGACTGTTTCCCACCAATTGAGATCGCCTGTTATTGTTGGAGGAGAACGGTGCGATGTCATTTTCTCGCAAGGCGATTTTACCGAGAGGTGCCCCAGCCGTCTATGGAGCGTCAGTACTGTCGCAGCTTTTGGTGAAGTTCCTGGCGGCTTCGAGTATTTCGTAGACGTAATTTTCCTTAAGAAGGAATCGAACGTCCCTTTCACAATTGAGTGGGATGCGGGAACTCAGCCGATTGGGAAGAGGTTGAATCTCATGGTCTTGTTCGAACGGTTCAACGATAAGAGGCTTGTGCCCATCGACGTGGACCAGTGACCATCACCACCAAACTGATTATTGTTCTCACTCTATCGCTCCCTGTGGTTTGCCTTGCAAATTCTGGGTTTATAGAATACACAAATAGTAATTACGTCCGAGATATCCGAGTTATTCAGAATTATTCGGTTGCCGAATATGGACCAATCGGAACGTTCAGTTTAGATTTTAGTCCGAGCACATCGAAACTGCTCCACAGTTTTAGCCATGATAATGGGTATAGTTTGCGCATAATCGATCTCCTGGAGGGACATGTGCGAGAGATCCTCCGGAGACCCGACCCATATACAAGTCAAAATTATACCGCAGGGACGTTTGCACGCGCGTTTTTCATAACCGAAGACCTTATTGTAGTCGACTATAAGCAAATGCTGCCAGGTAATTTTAGTTTGTGGACCCTCAATCTCACGAGTTGGGAGTTCAAGCAGTTGTTGAACGAATCGCCAACACCAACTGCCAGAATAAGCAGCCAGATACTCGCATTTGAAGAGGACGAGGTTTGGTTAGTATCTCCAAATGGTGATGTGAAAATCCTGTTCTCCAATAATGTCGCACTCGGCGCAAGACCTACGGCAAGCGGAGATAGACTCCTCCTGGATTACGGAGATGGAAGAGGTAATTACAGCGTTTGGATTTCGGATTTAGACGGAAAAAATAAAAGACAGCTGATTGCGTACCCGCAGAGTGCCACCACTGGTCATTGGACGAGAGACGGAAGAATCTACTTTATGACCGAGCCAAATCCGCAGGGCCCCTTTGATTTCCGAAATCTAATGGTGAAACCTGATGAAGCATCAGAACCCGTTCAGGTCACACGTTTTCCATTCCAAATATATGACTTAAGAGTCACTCCCGATGGGGGTAGAGCCGCTCTCCTTGCGGATATAATCACCCCTTCTGGATACATTGACCGCTCCCACATACTTCTACTCGAACTTAAGCCAAATCAAACCAAGCCAGCGCCCCCCCAACCCGGCTTCGAACTCGCGATCGCCCTCGCAGCCCTCTTGGGGGCCCGGTTGATTTACCACCGACAGCGGCCACAATGAGGCCCACCGCGCCTTCTCCCTCGTCGCCATGGCGCTGATGCTCACCGCCCTGGTCCCCTCGTCCACATTCGCCCAGACCCCGACCCCCACCCCCACCGAAGCCCCCGCCACGCTCCACATCCGCATCGAGGAGGAGGTCGCCTCGGCCTACAACGCCACCGCGCGGCTGAACACGACGGCGACCGGGAGAGTCATCGTCAACAACACGGAGAACCGGACCCTCACCAACGTAATCGTCAGGCTCAACGCGACCACGGCGACCGACCTCCCGATTGAGAACGCCATCCCAGTGGGCGAACTCCCGCCCGGGGAGAGGGTCATCAAAGAATACAACCTCACGACCCAGCCGCGCCTCTCACTCAGCCACGACTGGAGGTCCGTCACCTACACGGAGGCGGTCGAGGGCCTCTTCCAGGCGGGCAACATCTCGCCGGTGGCGCGGGCCGTCGCCCTCGACCCCCACCGGCTGCTGTTCGGCCGGAACAACACGCTGGAGTTCAACGTCACGGTGGCGAACCTCGGGACGACGGACCTCGCCAACGTGACCCTGACCGACCTCCTGCCCGACGCGACCGTGAACGGTTCGCTGGCGGCGGTTTCCGCCCCCTCCAACGAAACCGACCCCTACGGCGGGCCGCTCACGTATGACAACGCCTCGGACTCTCTCACCATCCCGACCCTGCGGAACGGGACCAGCACCACCCTCACCCTCCGCGCCACGGTCCCCGCCTCCAATTTGACCGACCCCGGAGTTGACTTCTTCGACATGCGCCACGAAACCCGCGCCTACTACACCGTCCGCACTGAGTTTACGCAGGAGCCGACCGCAGGCGTCACTCCGGTGCAGGAGCGCCTTCTCGAAGCCGCCAAGTTGGAGCAGGCCGTCGTCGAGCAGGCCACCCTCCAGCAAGCATTTGAAACCCCCGAACTCCTCGAAATCGTGGACCTGCTTGACGTGGCCACGAACCTGCCGGGAGAACTGAACGAGACCGTCTTCGAGAAGGCGCGGGCACTCGGAATCCCCGTCGATACGAACCTCACCTTCGCCGCCGAACTGGAGAGCCAGGCCCAAAACCGGAGCGGGGCCGTCCTCTCCCTGATGGACCACACCCTCAACTACACGCGGGACCGGTTCGGGGCGTTTGCTGAGAGTCGAGCGCAACTGGCTGCTGCAGTCATCAAAGAAGGGAAATCAACCCAATCCCTGCTACGTAGGTTTTGCACTATTTAAACCCCCTCCTCCACCTCCGGCAGTCTTCCGCCCTCCGCCATATTGAACACCTCCACCAGGGTCCTTGTCCTCTCGTCCAGCCCGGCCAGCCTCCGGTGAACCTGCACCACCTCCCCCTCACGGACCACGATGTGGACCGCCTTCAGCCTCTCCAGGAGCCCCATGGCCTCCTCCACGCTCATGCCGGTGTCGCTCCTCTGGAGTTTCATCCGCAGGATGGAGCGCAGCTGGTAGGCCAGGGCGCAGACGAAGATGTGGCCGATGACGTGCTCCCGGGTCCTCACGTACATGGGGTGGAGCCCGAGGACGCTCTTGAGGGTTCGGATGGCCTTCTCCACCTGGTCGCGCGTGCGGTAGGACTCCACCACGCCCACGAGACCAATTTCTTCGCAGACCCGGTGGAGGGCCAGCTCGGGGCCGTAGGTGTAGACCTCCTCGACCGACAACTGGGAGACGGGGGATGGGAGCTTGTAGCCGAGGGAGAGGAGGATGGCGTGGAACTTCGAGAGGAGGAGGGGGCCTCCGAGGCGGGAGAGTTTCTGTTCGAGTTCCAGGCGCCCGGCCTCGGTCAGGGCGTCCAGTCGGCCCAGGTTGAGGAGGGTCTCCTGGACGACCCTGTTTTCCCTACGGGGCTATCGGCACCGAAAACCGCAATGCGGCGCCATTACGCCATCCCCGAAAGGGGCCTCTCTCCCTACCCCACGGTATTTAAGCTGCAAAACCTACGTTGATGGGGAGTGGCAGATTCCGATCGGGATTCCGCCAGAGTTCTACCCATCAGCTTCGACTGGACGGCTTTGCTCCTCCTCGTCCGGTGCCCTGTTTGGAGTCGTTGTGACCAACCAGACTTTCGGGGGGCTTATGCGTTTCGATGCGCCGGTGTCTCTCCCCTCCGGATATCTGGGGTCGTTCGGAGTCCTTCTCAAAGGCCATGAGGAGCAGAACGCAACCGGTGACCGCTTGTACGGCAGCAGTTACGGCATCGCCGGGGTCGTGGTTTCGGATCCCGCCATCCCCGCACCGGTGGCAATCCTGGGGAGCTTTTACCAAGGCACCCGCGTTTCGAACTTCACCATTGTACCCCTCGCCAGCCTCCCCACCCAATCCATCTCAATCGAGGTCAACCGGCAATACCTCGGACTCTACTCCGATGGCGGCCTCGTCGCCTTCCTACCGAACCCAATCCCTCCTTCTTTCAATGTCACCCGTTCTAAAGCGGTGGGCCACAATGTAACAACAGATGAGAACATCTCCATCTCCACCGAAACTGGCAGGGTCGGACTCATCGCGCTCTTTAGTCCCTTCTCTGGCGCCCAGTCATCCGGGACTATCTGCTACGACAACGTGGCGCTCTCCTGCCTCCAATCCTCCTGCGCCGTGATGAACGAGCCTGTTTCCCCGGCGGCACTTGTCGTCTCGCCGGGTTTTGAGGTGGTCTTTGCCGTCGCCGGACTTCTGGCGATGGCCCACCTCGCCCGGAGGCGGAACGGGCGCGACAGACTCCAATAGACCTCCGTCGGGAGACTTCAATCAACCATCCTTTCTTCCGGCAGGAAGGCGCGGTCCAATCCTCCTCGACCTCTGCCCCTCGGGGAGCCCCGCGGACCGCGTCAAGGTCGATGCGGGGGCAAATCGTGGGAGCCCGGCCGCCGCCTCTCCCTGGAGGCTGAGGCCAAGGTCAGGGAGGGCCGGACCTCGGGCGAAGTGGAGTTCCAGTCCCGCCAAAAGACAGAATCACTCCAGTTTCCTCGCGTGCCTCCCCAGCAGCGCCGTCTCTCTCTCCCCGAGGCTCTTGGGGTCCACCGGCAGCAAGAGAATGGCCCCCTTCACGGCCGCCAGGTCGGAGAGGTCGTAGACCAGGCGGGCTGTCTCGTCCAGGCCGAAGCGGAGGACCAGATACTCGACGCCGTCCAGCAGCACGACCGCTCCGGGGCTTCTCGTGATGAAGTTCCGCAGCGTCCGCCGGATTTCGTCGGGCCGCTCCAGGGCCATGACGTCCGCCTCCGCGCTGGCGCTCAACCAGACCATCGGGGTCTTCTCCAGCCCCAGTTCGCGCCGGAGGAGGTTGGGGTGGGTCCGGCTGAAGCAGATGCCGTGGGCCCCTTCGCCCACCCGAAGCACGAAGACCCGCTTCATCCGCTCCGGGGGGCCGAGGTAGAGCGCGCCGGGCTCAAGAGGGTGCGGGAACTCCTCCTTCGCGGCCACGGAGGCCTGCTCCGGCGCGGGGCGCTCCGAGGACGGCCGCTCGGCTACCGGCTCGATGGCGAGGAACCGGTAGCGGACGATGGCGACGGTCGCGAAGAGGGCCGGGACCATCATCACGACCGAGCCCGCCCCCTGGGCGTCCACCGAGGCCGCCTGGGGCAGGACGAGCCCGAAGAAGGGGCCGGCCGCCGCCGTCACGAGGAGGCCCGCGGCCACCCACCGGATTTGCGCCCGCTCCGCCTCCCCTCCGGCGCGGAAGGTCCGGAAGACCCGGAGGATGGCGTAGGCGGTCAGCAGGCCGAGCCACGCCCCGAGGGCGATGCTCGGCGCCCCGATGGACTGCGCGGTCCGCACCGAGAATCCGGAGGGGGCCGCGGCGGAGAGGACGATGCGGAAGGGGCTCTCCACGAGGAAGAGCAGCAGCCCGGCCGGGGCCAGCACCGCCGAGTAGAGGAGGAGCAGGTTCCGGGGCGTCGGCGGGCGGTTCTGGGGGAAGACCGCGGCGAAGTGGACGATGGGGGCCACCATGGAGGCGAGGAAGAAGATCTGGAACCGGAGCAGGAAGTTGGCCGCCTCGAGTGAGGGGGCGTTCTTCTGGACGAGCGTGGCGGCCCCCGAGGCCACGAGCATCCCCATCAGGATGGCGAAGGAGCGGTTGGCCGGCCGGCGGGGGCCCCGCAGGAGGACGTAGAGGCCGAGGACGGCGTTCACCGTGAGGGCGGCGAGGGTGGGGTAGGAGTCGGGGGTGAGGACCATCCGGGAATCCGCCCTTTGTTCACCGGGACAGGGAAACAGGTTCCGGGGCTCTCCACGGCGCCGGTGGCGTCGCTCCTTCCCGCACCGGCGGGGGGGACGCAGTCGGACACCTCCCGGAGGTTGCGGAGCTCCGCCAGCATCCTCCCGCGGCCTTTCGGCGCAGCCCCCTTCTCGATGCCGCAGGAATCCCGGGGTTCCCAAGGTTTAAGACATATAAAAAATATATACTTCATGGATGAAGGCCGAGAAAACCCATGGCATCTACCAGCAGACACTCCGCCGGTGGGGGGGCAGTTACGGCGTCGTCCTTCCCAAATCCCTTGCCCGTGCGCTCAGAGAGGGGCACTTCTACATCTATCCGAGAGGGAACAGCATCGTGCTCTCCAGGGATTTCCCGGTCCCTTTCCTGGGGAGGGTCACGGACCAGCTCCGGAGGTCCTTCGGGGACAACCTGCTCCTGGTGCAGCTCTTCGGCTCCATGGTCAACGGGCGGTTCAAGCGCGGCAGAAGCGACGTGGACCTCTTCATCGTTCTCCGGCGCCGCCAACCTTTCCCTCTGGAGTTATACGACCGCGACGAATTCGTCTCCTTCATCGACTGGCCCCTGGAGAGGGTCGTTCGCGCAGGCCCGTCCAGCAGGTTCTTGCGGGAGGTGAAAAAAGGAATCACCCTCTATGGCGACCCGTCGCTCCTCCCCTGAGAATGCCGTTTTCCTCTTCAATCTGCAAAGGGCCGAGAGCTCTCTGCGCGACTCCCGCCAGCAACTCCGCCAGAGGGACCATATTGACGCCATCGAGCACGCCTTCCGGTCCGCGGAGTCTGCCATCAGCGCGTTCATGCTTCGCCACAACCCGCAGGCGGACATCCCGAGGACCCACCGGGGACTCGTGACTGTGCTCGGCAGGGACTATGTGAAAACCGGAACTGCGCCGAAAGAGTGGAGGAGGTATCTCGGAAGGTTGAACTCCCTGCGCGAAAAATTCTCCTATGCAAGACTTCCCGAAGAGGCGCCTTCAAAGGCGGACGCCGTGGAGGCCATTCATCTCGCCGGCGACCTGTTGCGTTCCATCAAGAGACGGCTCTGAAGGCTCAGGGCGCCGTTCCGGCACTCACCGCCTTCGGGGTGACTTTTTTTCGACGAAACCGCATCGAGAATAGAATCGAAATGGACATCCTCGCCCTCCTCCAGTCCGGCCCGAAAACGACGCGGGAGCTGGCAGATGCGACGAAGGGCCGCATGGCGGAGAAGACCCTGCACGCCCATCTCAAAAGCGCTGTCAAGATGGGCAAGGTCCTGAAACTCCCCCTCCCCCGGGGCCAGTCGTGGACCTCCCTCTTCGCTCTCCCCCGGGACGAGGCGGCCGCGATTCGCATGGC
The DNA here is from genome assembly GCA_038869515.1 of Halobacteria archaeon. Lineage (GTDB taxonomy): Archaea > Halobacteriota > Syntropharchaeia > JACQPP01 > JACQPP01 > JAWCQZ01. The sequence continues at coordinate 3,849 of JAWCQZ010000012.1, read as the reverse complement.
GGGCTACGTGCCGATGCGGGGCACCGACCGCTACATCGCCCTCAAGATGCTCGCCTCGGTCGAGCGCCTCCGGGCGCGGCTGCTCCGGAACCCCGAGGCCTCCGAGATTCTTGCCGACATCGGGGAGTCCCCCGAGGATGCGAGCCTCCGCGACATCCTCCACCGGGTGGCGGCCCGGGCCGGGTGGTCGCCCCCGACCCCCGAGGAGAGGGCGAAGGCGGCCGAGGAGGCGGCGTGGCTCAAGAGCCTCGGGGCGAAGGCGAGGTCGGGGGTCCCCCGGGAGACCCTCCTCGCCCTTGCGACCCCCGAGGAGATAGAGCGGGCGGGGGCCTATGTGGCCCTCCTGGAGGGGGCCGAGGGGGCAAAAATCGGGTCAAAAATGGCGATTGAAGGCAGTAAGTGACTTACCAACATGTGCCGCCCGGTATCGATTTCGTATTTCTGGCCGTTGGTTGATATCGCTGCAGCGTTGATTGGGGAGCGATGGCGCGGTTGGAGGGTTCCGGGAGCTTCGCACTGCCCCGGGACTCCATGTCAAAATCGGCACCGGTGACCTCTACCGCCCCATCCGCCACGAGGGGCGTAACTGAGTCGCAAGCTAAAACCGATATCGGCGGGCAATCACTATGGTTCGGAGGTAAGGCATGAACCACCCAGTTGTGAATATCCGCGACCAGCGCGCCTGCAACGATGAGATGAAGGGAGGTATGGGAGTCGCCGCCGCCGTCCTTGTCGCCATCTTCTTCGCTGCGGCCCCCGCCTCGGCCGGCATCTGGGCCGACGGGCAGTTGCACACCCACTCCACCGAGTGCGGCCACGACGGCGTCCCCGAGACCCCCGACGGCTCGGTCGAGAAGATGATCAACCGCGCCCGGGCGAAGGGGCTCGAGTTCCTCGCCATCACCGACAACAACCCGCTCTGCCCCCCGACCCGAGTCGGCTCGGCCAACATGAACAACTTCGCCCTCCTCCCCTCGGTCGAGTCCTACCCTGGCAAGGGAGTCGCCATCGTCGGCCGGGACGCCGGCGAGTCGAAGGGCCACATGAACGCCTTCCGCGTCTCCTCCCACATCAACTCGGTCTGGAACCTCACCTCCGCCGCCGACGCCGCCGCGGTCTACCACAACGAGGGCGGCATCGTCCAGGTCAACCACCCCTACTCCACCCTCCAGCCCTTCACCGACCTCTCGTGGTACCTCGGCTACGACTTCGACTTCCAGACCATGGAAATCATCAACGTCAACTGGCACATCCCGCCCGGCTCCGGCAAGAAGTCCTTCGACAAGTGGCGCGAACTCCTCGCCCAGGGGCGCAAAATCACCGGCGTCGCGGTGTCCGACTACCACATGGACAAGCAGTGGCTCGGCTTCCTCCACAACCTCGACGCCCCCTACACCTCGGTTTACGTGGACAACGTCTCGACCGACGGCGTCGTGGCGGGCCTCAAGGCGGGCCGCGCCTACACCATCCGGGACGCGAACACTTCCCGGGCCGTCCTGGAGGCCGACGCCAACAACGACGGGATTTTCGAGGCGCTCATCGGCGACACGGTCAGCGTGCCCTACGGCGAGAAGGTGAAGTTCAAAGTGACCGTCACCGGAACCTCGAAATACGACGACCTCGAAGTCTGGGACAGGACCGGCAAAATCATTGACACCGACATCAAGGCGGGCACCTACACCTACACGTTTGATGCCATCGCGACGGTGGACAACTTCTACCTCGTCAAGGTCGAAGCGCCCTGGTGGCTCGCCTACGAGGCGCAGTCCATCACCAACCCCATCTGGGTGAAGGTGGACGGGGCGGGGGCCACCGAGGTGAGCCCCTCCTCTCAGACGGTGTTCACCGGCTCGGTCGCCTCCGGCTCCTTCTCCTCGCTCCTCGAGGACGACGGCTCCTACGAGCAGTTGGACCAGACCAACATCGGCTCGGTGGTCTGGCCCGAGTATGAACTGGACGCCCGCTGGACCTTCGACCTCCAGGCGAGCAACATCTCCCGGATCGACATCAAGACCGACGCCTGGAAGGACGACGACAGCCCGCAAATCCAGAGGTTCAACTACACCACGAACGCCTGGGAGTTCGCCGGCAACGTCCGGGACAGCACCTCCGACCCCGGCCTCTACACGGTCCCGGTCTGCGCCGGCGGCAAGTGCTCCCACTATGTCTCCGGCGGCCAGGCCCAGGTCCGGCTCCGCTACGACAGCGGGGCGCCCTCGAACAACGACTGGGTCCGCATCGACTACCTCGCGCTCGCCATGCAGTCCACCCCCTCCTGGAACGACCCCATCCCGGTGCAGGTCACCGCGAAGGCCTCGGTCCTGGAGCGGCCCGCCGCCGATCTCGTGGCCGGGAACCTCGCCTCCACCTACGCCCGGGACGGCAACATCCTCCAGCTGGACCAGGCCGGCCTGGACAACGACATGGACGCCCGGTTCACCTTCACCCTCAACTTGGCCTCCGGCAGCACGGTGAACAAACTGCGGCTCGACACCGACGCCTGGTCGTGGGACGACACCACCGCCCTCCAGGTCTACAACTGGGACACCGGCGGCTGGGCCGGGGTGAGCAACCTGGTCACCCAGTCCGGGCAGCCCGGCAAGTATCTCCTCGCTCTCTGCTCCACTTCGGCCTCCTGCGACCCTTACGTCAACGGGGCCAACCAAGTGAAGGTCCGCTACTACCACGACTCCTTCCTCGGCGACAACGACTGGGTGAAGACCGACTACGCCCAACTCATCGCCGAAGTCACGCTGCCGCCGCCCGCCGACAACGCGGCTCCTGTCGTGGGGACCCCCGAGTTCGACGAGGCGACCCAGACCTTCAGGGCATCGGTGGCGGACACCGGCTCCGGCGCCAGCGGCTCCACCTGCGAGTTCTCCACCAACAACGGCGGCTCCTGGTTCACGGCCCTGTGGGACGGCGTCTCCTGCTACGTCAACAAGGCCTCGGTCACCGTCTCCTCCTTCCCGAACATCACCAACCTCACCTTCCGCGTCAAGGACGCGGTCAACAACCTCGGCACCGGCTCGAACCTCGCCCTCACCATCCCCAACAACTTCCGCCAGGACCAGCTCTCCGTACCCCTCCTCTTCAGCGGCCCCGTCGCCGGCGTGCCCTTCCTCGACGTCGGCGCGGGCGTGAAGGTCACCGCGGTGAACGTCAGCGGCGCCTGGCAGCAGTGGGCCGTCAACATCGGCGCCGACTCGATCAGCGTCGTCCCCGTGGCGGGCGCGGGCATCGCCGGCTTCCGCATCGTCGAAATCAGCGGCGGCATCGCCCTCATCATCACCGACCCCGGCGTCTCGGTCGCCATCGAGTCGGGCAACCTCGTCTACAAGGCCTCCATGGGAGGCATCAGCGCCGGGACACGCCCCCTCGTCCTCAGTGTCCTCGGCCAGGAGCTCCTGAACATCTCGGTCCCCTCGTGGCAGACCCAGCTGGTGGACGGCGCGGCGCTCCAGGGCGCCCTCGCACTCACCACCTCGGTCGCGCCCTCGTCGGTCACGACGAACTCGACCAGCCTCAACATCGCTTGGCCCTCGGTCCCGGGCGTGCTGCAATACTCCATCGTCGAGGCGACGAACAAGTTCAACACCGCGGCGGGCAGCATCATCAACACCACGCAGACCACCCTCCAGCAGGCCCTCGACTCGGCCACCCAGAAGTTCTTCTGGATCCGCCCGGTGGACGAGAACGGGGCCCTCGGCCCGAGCACCGCCGTCGTCTCCAAGGTGAAGAAGACCTTCACCTACCAGCCCGGCAAGACCAACCTCTTCTGGGTCTCCATCCCCCACGGCTCGAAGTTCGCCAGGGCCTCCGACATCGTCGCCGCCCTCGAGCCGGAGG
>JAWCQZ010000011.1:0-30924 GCA_038869515.1 Halobacteria archaeon | reverse complement strand
GCTGACCTTCGAGTTTCCGCCCTCCGGCTCGAGGGCGGCGACGATGTCGGAGGCCCTGGCGAACTTCGAGCCGTGGGGGATGGAGACCCAGAAGAGGTTGGTCTTGCCGGGCTGGTAGGTGAAGGTCTTCTTCACCTTGGAGACGACCGACGTGGTCGGGGCCACGGTGCCGTCCGCGTCCACCGGCCGGATCCAGTAGAAGACCTGCCCGGCGTCGTCGGCGAGGTCCTGGAAGAAAGTCCGGGTCGTGTTCACGACTTTCGCCACGGCGGTGTTGAACTTGTTCGTCGCCTCGACGATGGAGTACTGGGCGGCGCCGGGGACGGCGGGCCAGGAGAGGTTGAGCCCGCTCGCGTCAAGGTTCAGGCTCGTGGGCCGGATGGAGGTGGAGAGGCCCAGGACCCCCCGGACCTGCCGGCCGTCGAGAAGGTGGTAGGACCAGTCAGGGATGTCGATCCGGTAGACCTCCTTCCCGAAGAGTTGGATCACGACGTCGCGCGTGCCCGCGTCGAGGGAGGAGAACGAGGCCTGGTAAACGAGGTTGCCCGACTCGATGGCGATTTCCGCCGAGGGGTCGGTCACCACGAGAGCCACGCCGCCGTTGATTTCGACGATGCGGAAGCCGGGGACGCCCGCGCCCGCCACCGGCGTGACCTCGACTCTGTCGGCGGCGATGCGGACGAACCACTGGCCCCACTCGCCCTCCACGTTCTTGGCGGTGACCTTCACTCCCGCGCCCACGTTGAGGAACGGGACGCCGGCCAGCGGGATGTCCCACAACTGGTCGGCCGAGACCGAGTCCTCGTGGAAGTTGCCGGTCAGGATTCCGTCCAGGGTGGCGGCGGGCTCCGCCTCCGCGAAGAGCGTCGTCACGTCGGCCTCGGGCCCGGCGGGGCTTGCCGTGGTCTCGCTCTCCCAGGGCTCCAGGTAGTGGCGCGCCATCCAGTAGGGGAGGATGTAGTCAATGCCCGGGCTCTCGATGGTCCCGGCGCCGCCGCCCGCGAGTTGGAAGGGCGAGCGCTGCCAGAGGAAGTCGGTGTTGACCCGCTGGGCGACGGGGACGGGGCTGCACGCCTTCCCCCCGCAGACGGGGACGCTTCCCGAGAGGTCCACCCAGACGTCCCGGCGGGGCCGGGTGAGCCAGTCGGCGAGGAGTTGCTGGGTCTCGGCGTCCCGGCCCGCCTCGGGGCCGCGGAGGGCCCGGTCAATCATGTTGAAGTGGGCGTTGCCGTGGCTCTCTGTGGCTTTCCGGAGGGTGGTGTAAGCCTTCATGTAGTCGGCCTTCCGGGCCGCGTCATCCTCCAGGAGGACAAGGTGGAACAGGTTGTCGTAGTCGAGGTTGAACTTGTAGTAGGAGTTGTGGGTGTCCAGCGTCTCGAACCAGATGGGAGCCGAGACCAGTTTCGATGAGAGGGCGGCCATGCTGTCGTATTTGGACTGGAACTTGGCCGGGTTCACGGTCCGCGCCATCTGGAGGAATGCGAGTTGCTGGTCGAACCTGCCCCAGAAGAGGACGAGGCTCGGGCGGCCGTCGGGGTAGGGGACCACCCAGTTGTTGCGGACGAGGAAATCCACCATGCGGGTGATGTCCGCGGCCGCGGTGTCCCGGACGTCCGGGGCGTCCACGAGGCGCCAGGCGGTCATGAAGCCGAACATAGCACCGGTGTACTGGTCGCGGCTCACATGGTCGAACCAGTAGTAGTCCACGCCGTTGAGGCTGGCGAGGGTGGGCCTGTTGTGGGCCTCTGCGGCGAGTTCCCCGGCCAGGTAGGGGGAGTCGGCGCGAATCATGCAGCGGGCCAGGAGCCCTTCGCCTCCGGTGATTTCGAGGAGGTTGTGGAGGCCGGAGAGGGCAGAGCGGACGTTGGCGAGGGCTTCGGCGTCCCGGGTCACAGAGTAGCGGTAGGACTCGGCCGCGAGGTAGTGGCCAGTCCAGATGGCCGAGTCGCCGCAGCGGGCGTAGCCGACAATGGTGTTCCCGGTCGGCGAGTCGTAGACGGGGTCGTGGATGGTCCCGAAGGGCATGTGGCGCGCCCGGATGTCGGCGGAAATCTGGAGGGCGGGGTCGAGGAATTCGGGGGAGCCGAGGGTGGGGGCGGGCGGAGCCTCGGGGTCCACCACCGGCGGGTCGGGGGTGATGGAGAGGTAGGGGTTGTCCACGTAGGTGGTGGAGAAGACGCCCATGGCGGGCTCGAGGCGGTTCTTCCCGTTGTTGTAGAAGCCACCGAAGAGGTTGTTGTTCATCGGCCGGCCGAACTCGCCGAGGTTGTCCGGGGTGTAGTCCCGGTGGGCCGGCGCCCCCTCGTCGGCGATGTCGCAGAAGGCGGCGCTGTCCTCGTTCCGGGCCGTCTCGACGCTCGGGTAGGTCCCGTGCTTGTTCCACGAGGTGTAGGCGCTCACCGACTCCCCGGTGTTGGAGCCGATGCCCGGGAGACCCGGGTATTCGTCGAGGTCGCCGTGGTGGTGGTAGGCGATGCGCCAGATGCGCCACTGGTCGGGCGCCGCGTCCCAGGAGGGGCCGCTGACCAGGAGCCGGACCCCGCCCTCCCGGTCCCACTTGTGGAATGTGATGCCCGGGATGCACCAGGGCCAGTTGAAGGTCGGAGGGAGGCCGTAGTCCCACTCCCAGATGGGGATGAACTTGAGCTCGACGCTGACGGCGGCCTGACTGCACATGCCGGCGTCCGCAGCCGCTGGCGGGCACCCCCCGGGGCTGGGGCGGGCCCAGGCGTAGATGTAGCCTTCGGAGCCATCGACCACGACGGGGTCGGTCGTCCCCTTCTGGAGTTGGACGGGTCCCTTCGCCTTGTCCTTGCGGTGGAAGTGCCACGTGGGCTTGAACTGCTCCAGGAGCGCCTGCTCCTTCGCGTCGTCGAGGGTGTCGCCGTCCTGGTCGGCGGCGGTCGGGGTCACCAGCGGGGAGGTGACCGGGATGTCGAGGTGGGTCGAGACCGCGTGGGCGGGGTCGAAGAACCAGTCCCCCTTGTAAACCGGCCCGTCGTTGGAGTCGTCCCAGCCCCAGGGGGGCTTGGCCTGGTCGTCGCCCTTCGTGTCGCCGTCGAGGCAGCCGCCGATGGTCCCCGGGATGGAGTGGCGGGCTCCCGCGTAGGAGAATGGGCAGTCGAAGGTGCGGCCGTTGCCGATGTCCGCCCTGCGGTCCCAGAGGAGGCTCATCGGCAGCAGGTCGTAGCCCACGTCCCGGTCGTTCTTGTGCTCCGGCAGCTCGGCGACGCCTTTGTAGCGGTAGAAGAGGCCGTCGCCGCCGGGGAAGTCGTCGTTCTTGCTGTGGCTGCACTTCACCGTGGAGGGGCTGTCCCAGCCGCAGATGCCGTGGCCCTTGGACTCGACGTAGACCACCGGCGTCCCGGTGGTTGAGTCATATACGATTCCCCCATCCACGTTGTCCGTTCCGCTCTTGATGCTCGCGTCATCGGTGTACTGGTAGAATTCGTCGTGGGCCAGGGTCTCCACGACCTGGACCCGGCCGTAGGGAGTCCCGTCCTTCTGGACCACCAGGAGGACCCCTTCGCCGTCGTTCTCGTGGCAGTCGGGGTCGGGGCCGCAGCCGCCGAACCAGACGTTGTTCCAGTCCCGGGGGTGGAAGGCGTAGTAGTGGATATACCAGTGGGAGTCGGTCTCGACCACAGAGTAGTAGATCCACGCCTTCAGGGCGTAGAGCGCCGCGTTCTGCTCGTAGAGATAGGTGTTGTCCCAGTTGTTGTTTCCGACCCAGTCGTGGTCGAAGTCGAACCGGGTGATGTAGTCCTCGGTGTATTTCGAGGCGGTGTCCTGGCCGAACACGGGGGCCCAGCGGGCCGCGAGGTCGAAGTAGGGGGCGTCGGTGTAGCGGGTCGTGTCGTGGGTGGCGGAGGCGGGGGCGGCGAGGGTCAGAGCGAGAACGAGCGCGATGCCCCCGTATACCCTCCACGACATCTACGAGTCTGGGCGCTCCCCAGCGACATATTCGCAAATTCTCGGGAGATGGGTTTCAGTGCTTGTAAGAAATCCAGTTTTTATGGCGTATTTAGCCTAAAATCGGCCTTATCAAGCTATTTAGAAAGGTAAGACACTTACCTGCGCAGACCTCGGCGGGCGACTACGCCTCCATCTGGTAGTCCGCCGCCACCTGGGCCGCGCTCCGTGCGCTTCCGTAGATGGTGACCAAATCGAGGACGCCGCCGAAGTTGTCGGTCCCGTAGGCGTGGCCGATGTTGATGTTGGCGGCCGTTCCGGAGGGGGCGCTCCAATCCATGCGCTGACCGACGGGCTGGCCGTTCACGTAAAGGGCCGCCTGGCCCGACGCCGCGTCCCACGTGGTCACGAGGTGGTACCAGTTCCCGGCGGCCATCATGTCGGCGGGGACCTCCACGCTCTTGACCTCCCCATTCACCACCCACCGAGCCGCCAAGACGCACTCGTTCCAGGTGAAGAGCCGCAGTTCGTTCTGCCAAGCCTGGGAGCCCCAGTAGAAGAGCATGTGGGGGCGGCCGGTGCAGCCGGGGCTGTAGGACCAGTCGGGGCGGACCCACATCTCAGCGGTTCCCTGGTTGGGAGCGAAGTTGCCGGAGGAGGCGAAGGAGAGGCGGCCTCCCACCCGGGCCCCGTTGAGGTGGTATCCGCCTTCCAGGGTAACGCCGGTGTTTTCGGAGGGAGCCTCGCCCGCGGTGACGCTGGAGGTGGAGTCGTCCAGGGGGAGCATCAGGAGGGCGGGGTCGGCGAAGTTCCGCACCGAGTAGAAGGAGGGCTTGTGGTGGGGGGCCTCCCCGCGGCTCCCCATCTCGGCGACGAGGCCCACGGAGAACCTTCCGTCGAACCAGAACTGGTCCCACATGCGGTAGATGAAGGTCTTGTGCCACCAGGGATAGGCCGCCATCTTGAGATAGACGTCCCGGAACTCCATGGCCTGGTTGTGGAGGCCGGTCTTGGAGCCGTCCACCCCCAACTCGGTGACCCAGAAGGGCTTGTTGGCGGCGTAGTTGCTCACCAGGACCGGCCGGACGTCGTTCACGATGGCGTCGACCATGGCGTCGGCGTCGTCGTTCTTGTAGATGTGGTGGGAAACCACGTCCATCATGCCCGCCTGGTTGTAGCGCAGGATGTCCCGCAGCCACGTTTTCCAGTATTCGCGGGGGCAGGTGATGAGGCACGACCCGACGTGGGCCAGGTCGGGGGCCACCACGAGGGCTGCGGCGTCGGTCTCCTTCACGGCCCGGTGGCCGGGGACCAGGATGCGGCCGATGTAGTTGTTGATGTCGTCCTTGCCCGACGAGGTCGTGTCGTCGAAGAACAGTTTGAGGTTGGGCTCGTTCCAGAGGCCCCACGCCTTCACCCGCCCCGGGTAGCGAGCCACGGCCCGCCGGAGGAAGCTCTCGTAGGAGGCCGAGGCCGACGCCGGGAACTTGCTGCACGTCTGGTCCCGGAAGAAGTCGCAGTTCGCCGGGACCCCGTTGGCCCAGGAGGGGACGGAAACGACCGTGGCCATGATGTTCAGGCCGGCAGCCTCGGCGGCGGCCACCTGCTGGTCAATGGGGGTCCAGTCAATCTGCCCCTGGACCGGCTCCAGCCAGCGCCACCAGAGCCAGATGCGGACCCAGTCCATGCCCGCCTGGCCCGCTTTGGGGAAGATGTTCAGGGCCGGGCTCGGGTCGTCGATGTTGACCCCGATGGGCTGGGAGTCGGAGGCGAGAGCCGGAACTGAGAGAAGGAGGCCGGCCATCGAAACCGACAGGGCGAAAGTTCTCCAGGATTTGAGGTTTCGATGGCCGGAGAGGACCGGCAGGGCGCCGAGGCGGACCATGGCCCCCCCAGGGGCCGCTCCCCATCATCTTCGTAGATGCGCCGGAAACCACTTTCCCAAGGAATCTGGAACTCCAGTTTTCCTGCCGTTTTTCACCAAAATGGAACTCTTTACGAAAGATTCTTGCGGGTAAGAGACTTTCCTTTCTGGATGGCCGAGCCCCGGGAGCCCCTCGCCCTGCTGGGGAACGGCCCCAAAACCGCCAAGGAGCTCTCGACGCTCATGCGGGTCTCGGAGAAGACCCTCTACAAGCACATGACCCGGCTCCTGGAGGAGCGGAAGGTCCTCATCTACCCCATGCGCCGGGGCAACCGCTTCGTGGCCCTCTACAGCCTCCCCGAGCACATCGACGCGGCCGTCAGCCTGAGCGGCTACCTGCCGGTGACCAAGATGCCCGACATCCACCCCCGCATCCAGCGGACCATGGAGCTCCTGCGGGAGAAGTTGCTGCGGAACCCCGATGTGGACGAAATCATCCTGGAACTGGGGGAGAGCCCCGAGGACAAGGTCACCCGCGACCTCGTCTACCGCATCGGCCCGACCCTGAAGTGGCGCCCTCCCACGCCTGCGGAGAGGGCCGCCGCCGACCGGGAGCGGGCGCATCTCCTGCGCGTGGCCGGCTGGCTCAAGAAGGGGAGGGTCTCCGAGGAGGCCCTGAAGGGCGCTTCGAAGAGGGAGATGGAGCGGGCGAGGGAGTATCTGGAGAAGTTTCCGGAAGAGGTTTCTTGAGAAGACTCCACCCCATTTCATTCCTGCAGCCTCCGGCTCACCTGCTCCGCCCTCTCCACGAACCTCCTTGCCCCCTCCACCGCCTCCCGGGCCCTCTCGCGGGTCACCGGGGCCTCCTGCCCGTAGTCGGAGATGTTTCGCAGGCTCCGCAACTCAGATGCGATTCTCGCCATCTCGCGTTCCATGTGGCCGGGGACGACCAGTTCTCTTCCGAACAGCGACCAGAGACCTCCGTGGGTCTTGGCGGCCCTGCCCCGCCGGTGAAGGAGGGCGCGGGCGGCGGTGAAAACCGCGTAGTAGGCGCGGCTCGCCGCCGAGTGGAACCGCTCCTCCCCCAGGTCGGTCTCGGCGGACTCGAGGAACTCCCGGGCCCGGTCCAGGAGGATGTCCGGGAGGCTTTCACGCGCCATAGAGGAGTGTGCCACGGCGGACCTCGCGGAGGTAGGGGACCCCGAGCCTCTCGGAGCGCCGGGCCTGAGGTGCGGTGAGGAGAGTGAGGTCGAAGGAGACCCCGTGCTTGAGACCTGCGTCCACGGCGGCCCGGTGCAAGCGATTGCGGATGCCCGGGGTGTCGCTGCGCGTCTCGATGTAGAGGTCGATGTCGCTCTCCCCGGGGCGGTAGCGGGGGGTGCCATAAGAGCCCAGGAGGCGCACCTGCCGGACCTCGGTTCCGAGGATGTCGCGAATGGCGTCCAGGAAGTCGCCGATGGGGCCCCCGGGGTCGCGGGAGACGGCAAGGCGGCGGCCGTCGGTGGAGAGGAACACAGGGTCCCCCTCTCTCCAGCCGAGATGCGAAAGCACTTTGCGGGGCAGGATGATTCCGCGGCTGTTTCCGACCCGCTGGACGCGGGAGGCCTGGAGGGTAACGGTCATTAAATGTTCTTACGTTTCTTGTGGTCTTAAACCTTCAGCACGCTCTCTCCCGAGGTTGAAAGCGTCTTTTCGACGGCCATATTTTCTTGCTCGCCCATTGTTGACCGTGGCCAACCGCGAACTGAACAAGGAGATTCTCCGCCTCTGGTTCGAGCGCCAGCTCACGGTGGGAGCCCGCTACCTCGACGACCAGGTGGCCCACCTCTACTCCGGCGCCATGGGGGCCATCGTGAACCCCTTCGTGGTCGTCTTCTACCGCTTCATGCAGCGGGAGCGGGTCCTGAACCGGGCCCGGCGCCAGTTGAGCATCCTCCTCGGCGCCACCGACGACGTGGAGCAGGGGCTCTCGGTGGACGCGGCGCTCGACAGGTGGACCGGGGAGCTCCTCAGGACCGAGGAGCTCTACGTCCGCTGCGACAGGGACCACCCCGACTTCCCCAAGGTCCTGCCCTTCGTCCGCGAGGCGTGGCGGGGGCGGCTCGACTCTCTGGTCCGCATGGTCCGGGCCGAGGGGCACTCCTTCGACGACCTGATGCGCAACTCCTTCTCCCGGGCGGAGGCGGAGGAGTTCTGGAACATCCAGTATCGGGTCCTGGAGAGGCTCCTCGACCTCGCCGAGCAGAGCGAGATGCTCCGGGTTCCGAAAATCATCCGCAAAGAGGTCGTGGGCGTGATGCGGGCCGGGTATGCGTGGTATCGGCAGTGGATGACGGAGGAGATTCGGAGGATTTATCGCGAGGCGGGCGGGGCCACGGCGGCGGCGAAAGCGGAGAGCGAAGGGGCTGCGTAAGCCGGGACCGCTTCGCCCGGAGGCGTCAAAACCGTGATGTGCTCAACCATTGCTCCTGCCGCTTCGCAACATCCCGGGCACCCTCTCCTCCCGCTTTTGGGTCGCGCAGGGTCTCTCGGCGGGCCGCGCCTCGATGGCGCGAAGCACGAAATCCCAAAGCGCGAAGCGCGAGCGGAGGGCAGGGTTCCGCGCTATCATCTCCTGATACGACTGGACTGCGGTATGTTTAAGTGTATATACAAATAGTATATACTATGCGCCTCCCCCTCGTGAAGGTCGGCAACTCGCTCTCCCTCCGCATCCCCCGGCGCGTCCTGGCGTCGCTGGGGCTCAGAGAGGGGGGCGGCCTCTTCCTGTCCACCGAGGGGAACGACATGGTTCTGTCCAAAACCCCGAAGCATCCCAAGATAGCCGCGTTCATGGAGGCCATCCGGCCCCTGCTCGGGAAGGAGGTCCTCCTGGTCTACCTGTTCGGTTCCTTCGTGACGCCGAAGTTCAAGGCCGACCGGAGCGACATCGACCTCTTCGTCGTCGTCCGGGACGAGAGGGCACAGACGAAGGTCATCGAGATATCCGCCGAACTGAATATCCGCATGAGGGGGACTCCCCTGAGCACCGTCGCGATTGCACTTTCCGACGTGAGTTGGGTGTGGTTTGAGGACGAGGTCGCGTCTGGATTCCCGCTCTACGTGGACCCGGTCGAGTTTCCCCACGGCGTCCCCCCTCTTGAGTATCTGTACGAGGTGGAGGGAGTGGAGACCAAGGCCGAGGCAAATCCCGCTTGACGCATGGCTGCGGACGCCAGAGCCCGCAAGAGGTTCGCCGAGTCGTTCGGCGCAGCCAAGCGGTGGATGGAGTCCGCCGAAGTGGGGACCAGGGCCGGAGATCCCTCCCTGGCAATCGAGGCCTCCCACTTGGCCGTCCACAACGCGGCCGTCGCCTATCGAAGCCTGAAACACGGAAGGAGAGGCCGGCTGAGGCATGGAGAGGTGGGGAAGCGGGCTGCCGAAGCGGGAATGCCGGAGGAGCTGGCGCAAGCAATCGATTTCATCGAAGAGCTTCATGCCCCCATATCCTATGGAGGAGGGGCGCCCCCTTCGGAGAGCCAGGCCGAACAAGCGATTCGAAATGCCCGCAAGGTGCTGGCTTTTGTGAAGGAAGAGGCCGAGAGAGCGGGCTTCAGGTGAACGGATTGAAGGTGCTCAGACCCGCCGTTCCCGCCCGCCCCAGTATCTCTCCCTCAGCTCCCGCTTGAGCACCTTTCCCGACGGCCCGTAGGGCAGCTCCGCCACGAACTCCACCGATTTCGGTTTCTTGTAGGACGCCAGGTTCTGCTTGCAGAACTCGATCGCCTCCTCCGCAGTCAGCTTCGCTCCCGCCCGCCGGACCACGAACGCCTTGAGCGACTCCCCCCACTCCTCATCAGGGACGCCAATCACCGCGGCGTCGGCCACCGCAGGGTGTCTCCGCAGGAGGGCCTCGATTTCGGCGGGGTAGATGTTCACCCCCCCGCTGATGACCATGTCGATTTTGCGGTCCACGATGTAGATGAATCCCTCCCCGTCCATCCGGGCCACATCCCCGACGGTGAAGAAGCCGTCCCGGAAGTTGGCCTCCGTCGCTTCGGGCCGCTTGTGGTAGCGGGTGATGAGGCCGCTGTTTTTGACGTAGAGCAGTCCCGGCTGCCCGGGGGGGACCGGGTTGCCCGCTTCGTCGAGGATGCGGACCTCGTTCCCCGGGAAGACTCTCCCGCAGGAGCCCGGCTTCCGCAACTGCTCCTCCGGCTTCAGGAGGGTGTTGATGCCGGTCTCGGTGGCGCCGTAGAACTCGCAGAGGACGGGGCCGAAGAGCCGGATGGCTCTCTCCTTCACCGGGAAGGGGCAGGGAGCACCGGCGACGACAAGGGAGCGCATCGAGGAGAGGTCGTAGTTCCTCTTCACCGGCTCCGGCAGGTCGTTGATGCGGGCCAGCATCGTGGGAACGACGAAGGCGGTGGTCGCCCGGTTCTCCTGGACGGCGCGGAGGAACTCCTCGGGGTCGAACTCGCGCCGGAGGACAGCCGTGGCCCCGAGGAGGAGGTGCATCACCGCGAACCGGTATGGCGCCGAGTGGTAGAGGGGCCCCGCAACGAGGTGGACGTCTCCGGGCCCGAACCCGAACTCCCGGATGATGAGCCTCATCTGGTCGGTGTCCCGGACCCTCGCGTCCCGGTAGGCCCCCTTCGGGGCGCCGGTGGTCCCCGAAGTGTAGAACATGCCGGGGGTCGGCAGGTCGGGGTCGTGCTCGGGCTCCCGGTCGGGCGAGCGGGAGAGGAGCTCTTCGTAGTCCACGGCGCCCGGGGACCCTCCGACGGCGATGCGGAACTCGGGTCCGGGCAACCCCTCGGCGGCGGCCCGGACGGTCCCGGCCAGAGAGGCGTCGAAGACCACCGCCCGGGAGTCGGAGTCATCCAGGATATGGCGGACCTCGCGGGGTTTGAGGCGCCAGCCGATGGGGACCGTCGGGAGCCCCGCCTTGCGGCCCGCGAAGGTCGCCTCCAGGAACTCCGCCCGGTTGGTGAGCATCAGGGCCGCCCTGTCCCCGCGCCGGAGGCCGAGGGAGAGGAGGCCGTGGGCGAGACGGTTCACCCGCGAGTTGAAGGTCCGGTAGTCGAGACTCCGCCCCTCCTCCAGCAGGGCGGTGTGGGCGGGCCGGTGGAGGGCGTGGTGGGCGAGGGTGAAGGGGGGAGGCGGGGCGACGGGGGTTCCCATCCCTCGTGAAGGTCCCCCATCAATCTTATAACGGCGCCCGGGGCAGGGGGTTGCGATGGCCCCGGAAAAGTCGAGCAAGGACAGCGGCCTCATGAGCGCAGCCGGCCTCATGCGCTACTACGAGTCGGAGGAGTCGGTGGTCAAATTCTCGCCCCAGACTGTCCTCTGGGTGGCCATCCTCACCTGCGCCGGCGTCCTTCTTATCAACGTCTATTACGGCAAGTTCCCGTGACGATGGCCGAAGCCCTCTCCCCCGGTTCCGCCCCGACCGCCCCCAAGGCGGAATTCTGCACCTCCTGCGGCGTCCGCCTCCTCGGGAGGGGAATGGTCCAGTTCCTCTGCCCCGGGGACGCCACCCCCCTGGGCCGCTGCTGGCGCTGCCGCCGGCAGGCCATCGCCTACAAGTGCCCCGCCTGCGGGTTCTCGGGGCCGTAGGGCCATGGCACGCGTCGGCGCCACCGTGAAAGTCATGCCGGACGGCCCGAAGCGGGACCTCCAGGCCCTGCGGAAGAGCCTCGCCTCCAAGGTTCCCGTCGCCATCCAGTTGCAGGGCTTCCGGGAGGAGCCGGTCGCCTTCGGGCTGAGGGCCCTCATCGCCAGCGTGACCCTGGAGGACGCGGAGGGCGGGACCGACGCCCTGGAGGAGGCCTGGAGCAGGATCGAGGGGGTCCAGTCGGTCCAGGTTCTCGAAGTGAGCCGACTGCAGTAGCGCTGGAACGGACATAAAGGAGATAGAACCCGGCACGAATCTCCTCTTGCCCTCGTAGGTTAGTCCGGACAGACTCGCGGGCTTCGGACCCGCTGACCGGGGTTCAAATCCCCGCGAGGGCATTGTTGCGGAATCACTTTAAGCGCCCGCCCTCCTCTCCCCCGCCATGGCAGGAGGAATCGGCCTCACCGAGGCCGACCCGGTCATCCTGAAGGCCGCGGGCAACTTCCTCATGGTGGGCATCGCCTTCCTCCTCTCGGTCCACGTCCTCCGCCTGAAACTCCGCTTCGAACTCGCCAGCCTCCCCGCCCTCGGAATCGCGGCCGGGTCGGTCATCCTCCTCGGCTACCAGGGGCGTTTGGAGGGCTACAACGACGAAGTCCTGGGCCACCTCCTCCCCCGCCTCCTCCAGGAAGGGCCGAAAATCATCCTCGCCCTCGTCCTGCTGGCCGCGGGCATCAGCGCGGCCCTCCTCCTCGCCCGCCGCCTCTCCCAGCCGACCTACCGCTCCCTCTTCCACGTGGTGGCCGGGAGCTTCTTCCTGCTCGTCCTGCTCCAGTCCATCCACGTCAACTTCATCGCCTTGGCCCTGGCGCTCGACCTCCTCCTGGTGGCGGAATATCTCCGGCGCCTCAACGACCCCCGGAGCCCCGTGGTCCGGTTCGTCCACCGGATTTTCACCCCGGCCCTCCGCGCGGGGGAGGTGGGGGGCTACATGGCCTCCCTCTTCTTCCTCTCAGCCATGTTCCTGGTCACCCTCCTGCTGCCGCTTCCCCTGGCCGCCGGGGCCGTGGCGGTCCTGACCTACGGGGACCCGGCGGCGAGTTTCTTCGGCCGGCGCTGGGGCCGCCACAAGTGGCGCCACAACCCGCAGAAATCGATTGAGGGGACCCTCGCCATGTTCGGGGTCTGCGCCGGCCTCCTCCTCATCTTGGCCCCCGCCGCGGGGCTCCACCCCGCGACCGCGCTCCTCGCCGCCCTGGCCGCCGCCCTCTTCGAGTCACTCCCCCTCCGCATCGGGGACAACCTCATCCTCCCCCTTCTCGCGGGCATGGTCCTCACGACCAACATCGGCGCCCAGGTGGTCGTGGCCGACCGGACCCTCTGGCTCGTGGCGGTCCCCTTCCTCCTCGGCCTCGGCCTCTTCGCCTACGCCACCCGGATGCTCGACTTCCTCGGGAGCGGGGCGGCGGTCTTCTTCGGCCTCCTCGTCTTCCAGGCGTCGGTCCCCTCCCTCATCGCCCTCCTCGCCTTCCTCTTCCTGGGCTTCGGGGTCACCCGGCTCCGCTACGACTGGAAGGCGGCCCTCCAGGCAGCCGAGCCCGACGGGGGCCGCAGGAGCGTCAACCCGGTGGTGGCCAACGGCGTCGTCCCCGCATTCCTCGCGGTCCTGCCCGCCTCCACGGGGAATCCCTACCTCCTGGCCGGGGCGCTCTCGGGGGCGCTGGCCGACACCCTCGCCACCGAACTGGGCCTGCTCCACCCCCGCCCGGTCCTGATGTCCACCGGCAAGCCGGTCGCCCCCGGGACCCGGGGCGCCATCTCCCTCTACGGCGAGGGGGCGGTGGTGGCGGGAGGCGCCCTCATGGGCATCCTCTGGATGGCGCTTGCCGGCCTCTTCCCAGGAACCGGGAACCCGGCCGGACTCATGATGGTCTGCATGGCGGGGGCGGTCGCAGGGGCCCACACCGACTCCTTCCTGGGGGCGGCGGTTCGGGCGCTCTCGAAGGAGGAGGTCAACCTCCTCGGGACCCTGACCGGGGGGGCGGTCGCCCTCATGCTCTGGATGAATTACCAATGGTAATTAAAAAATAGGGAAATTATTAATATTCTTTCCAACGGCGGCCAGGGGATGCACGTCCGAGGCCTCGTCTGCAGGGAGTGCAAGGCGCTCTACCCCGCGGCCATGCGGAACACCTGCGAAGCGTGCTTCGGCCCCCTCGAAGTGGACTACAACTGGAAGTGGCTCTCCGAAGTGGTCACGCGGGCTGGCATCGCCGGAGGGCCGCGCTCGATGTGGCGCTACGCCTATCTCCTCCCGGTGGACGGCGACGAGCGGGTGGACCTGGGCGCGGGCTACAACCGGCTCCACCGGGCGAAGCGGCTCGGCAAGGAGCTGGGGCTCGACGAACTCTACATCCTCGACGATTCGGTGAACCCGACCTACTCCTTCAAGGACCGGGTCACGTCGGTGGCGGTCACCAAGGCGCTGGAGTTCGGGGCGAAGGCGGTCGGCTGCGCCTCCACCGGAAACCTCGGGGCCGCCGTCGCCGCCCACGCCGCCAAGGCGGGGCTCCCGGCCTACATCTTCATTCCCGCCACCATCGAGCTCGGCAAAATCACCCAGACCCTCGCCTACGGCCCCCGCATCATCCCGGTCCAGGGGACCTACGACGACGCCAACCGGCTGGCGAGCGAGGTGGCGGACGCCCGCCCCGACTGGGCCTTCGTGAACATCAACATCCGTCCCTTCTACACCGAGGGCTCCAAGACCCTCGCCTTCGAGACGGTGGAGCAGTTGAACTGGGAGACCCCCGACCACGTCGTCGTGCCGATGGCATCGGGCGCCCTCCTCTGCGCCATCCAGCGCGGCTTCGCCCAGTTCGAGCGGCTCGGGCTGGTCGAGAGGAACCACGTCCGGATGAGCGGGGCCCAGCCCTCCGGGTGCGCCCCCATCGCCACGGCGGTGAAGGAGGGGGCGGACGTCAAGCCCCTGCGGCAGTTCGAAACGGTCGCCCACAGCCTCGCCATCGGCAACCCGGCCGACGGCCACTACGCCAAGGAGGCGATCCTGAAGTCGAAGGGGGGCGCGGCGACGCCGAGCGACGAGGAGATTCTCGACTCCATCGTGCTCCTCGCCAAGACCGAGGGCATCTTCACCGAGCCCGCCGGCGGGACCACGGTGGCGGGGCTGAAGCACCTGGTGGAGGACGGGGTCGTCGAGAAGGACGAGCGGGTGGTCATCTATGTCACCGGCAACGGCCTCAAGACCCAGGACAACCTCACCGGGCGGCTCCGGCTGCCCCCGGCCATCAAGCCGACGGTGGGCGAGTTCGAGAGGAGCGTGGCCTGAACATGGCCATCGTGCGCTTCTCCAGCGCGCTCCACAGCGTCACGAAGACCCAACTCAAGGAGGTCGAGGGGGGCAAGAACCTCAAGGCGCTCTTCGACGACCTGAAGAAGGAGTTCGGGCCCGAGTTCGACAAGCGGCTCTTCGAGAACGGCCAGTTGCGCCGCTTCGTGAACGTCTTCGTCAACGGCGAGGACATCCGGCATTTGAAGGGGCTCGACACCCCGATCGGCGAGAAGGACGAGGTCTCGATTTTGCCGGCGGTGAGCGGCGGGTAGGGGCAGACAGGCCTGAATTTGCCCGTTCGAAGTTCGCAGAATCGCCAAAGTAGTGCCAGCGGTGATGCGGATTCGGGCCAAGCCGCGGCTCATAAGGTCTTCCATGATGCGGGTGTCCCTCCGCCTCCAGGCGTTGCAACGGCGCGGCTTCAGTCGCGCTTTCCTTTGGCCTGCTTCCTGGCCTTGGCTCGTATCTTGCTTCCGTTGTTCATCCCCTCGGTAGCAGGCCCGCCGGTGGCGGGCCACTCTCTACGGAGGGGTCAGCCGTGGGGTTGATGGTCTTTCTGGGGGTCGGGGCGAATTCTCGGGCACGGCCCTCTTCCACCTTAACCCCATCGTTCTATCTTCTCCGTTCCCGATCTGTCGTCCAGAGACTCTTGGTTTAGACTCCTCCGAATCGGGGCTGGGGCAGCGCCCTACCCTTCCACCATCCTCACCGTCGCAATCTCCCACGGCCCCAATGGGACCTCGGGCCACGGGACCGGCCCGTAGACCTCCTCCTCGGTGAGCGCGACCTTCTCGGCCCGGACGATGCGCCGGAAGAAGCGCGGCCGCGCGGTCACCGGCCCGCCGGACATGTTGACGAGCCTTGCGACCCACCGCCCTTCGGCATCGCGCCGCAGGGCGGTCCACAAGACCGGAGTCTGGTCGGCCGAGCCGACTCCGTCGCCTCCGGTCGCCTCGCTCCGCGACGCGACCGCCGCGAACGAGTGCTCCGCCCCCAACTCCCCGGGGTGGGGCTCCGCAGCCACCACCCGCGCCGGGTGCTGGAACTCCATCCCGAGGCGCGGGAGGGCGTCGCGCTCCACGCCCAGCGCGAGCGCGTAGTGGAACCTGTGGAGGCCGCGCTCCCACGCCGTCGAGACCTTCCACCGCAGGATGGCGGGGATGAGATGGTCGGGAATCGTGATGCCTCCCCTCGCCTCGAACCCGGGGCCCTTCGACGCGAACTCCCGCAGGACCAGGTGGTGGAACGGCATCATGATGTCCTCGAACCGGTTGTAGCCCTTCGAGATTGCGGCCAGAGCCCCGCCAAGAGCCTTCACCAGCGCCGGGAGGCGGCGGAGGAGGTGGGGGATGAGCCGGAGGGGCAGCACCTCGACCGAGCGCATCAGGCCAAGGGCCATGCGGCCCGGTTTCGTCTGGAGCGAGGGGATGCCCCGGTTGAGGAGGGCCCACCCGTCGGCGGCGGCCCAGTTCTGGACCGGCCAGATTCCGGGGCCGCGCTCTACGGCGCCGTAGGGGATTTCGTGGAGGGTCCGGTCGCCGGTCGGCCCGTCGAACTCGGCGGTGACGCGGGAGGAGCGGCCGGTGTAGCGGATGTCGGTCTCGAACTCCACGACCCGCGAGGTGCGGTGGAGGATGACGCGCTTGGCCCACTCGAAGTGGGGGTGGCTCCCGGTCGCCTCGACGACCGCTCTCAGGGGCCCCCGCTCGACCACCCGGAGGTTCGCGGGTGTTGCGGGACCGAGGCGGATTCCGGTGGTACGGACGACCCAGAGGTTCCCGAGGTCCTCCTCGCACCGGAGCCGGTTGCCCCGGACGGCCGCGCCTCCCGCCTTGTCGGCCGCCACCACATTCCCGAGGGGGTCCACCTCGACCCGGAGGCGGTCGTTCTCCAGGAGCGCGCCCCGGCCTTCGAGGGCGGCCCGCGCCCCGGCCCCCCCGGGGGGAGTGTGCCCGGCTCCGCGGACAACCCGGAACCCGAGGGGCGGGAGTTCGACCTCCGCCAGACCCGCGCCCGGGAGTTCGACGCAGAGGGTCCGCTTCCAGGGGAGGCTGTTGAAGACGACGTGGGCCCTCCCGGGGCCGTTCGTATCCGCCTGCGACGCGACCGCTTCGAGCGCCTCCTCCAGGACCCCCCGACCCCGCTCCCCGGCCCTGCGGTAGCGCGCCTCCGCCTTTTCGGCGAGGGGGTCGGTGATGGTTCCGCACCCGACGTCGTGGGCGTCGTTGGCCACCGCCTCCTCCCACGCCCCGTCGAGGTCGCGGGGCGGGACCCCCAGGGATTGCGCGACCGCGTTCCACCGCTCCGCTTCCAGGAGGAGATGGGCGGTGGACCTCATCCGCTTCTTCAGCCCCTCCCGCGACTCGTAGCACCCCTCGAACAGCGGGTTGAATTCGCCCCGGACCACCGGCAGCCCCTCCCGGTGCGGCTCCAGGGCGCGGAAGTAGTCGGAGGGGAGCGCGAAGCGGGCCCTGGGACGCCCGTCCGGGTCGCGGTTCCAGCGGTCCCAGAACTCGGCCCACTTCATCGAGGGGACGGTGAAGTCGGTCCCCATCGGCATGAAGAGGGGCCCGGGACTGCGGGGCGCGAGGAAGCGGGCGGTGAACTCCGCCTCCTCGTCGTGGGTCGCACCCAGCGGCGGCGGCAGGAAGGGGGCGAACCCCGCGTAGTGGGTCGCCATGTGGTGGGTGAGGACGCGGGAGCCGTCGGGGGCCTCCCACCAGAAGTCGGCCGGGTGGTCCGAACCGTGGGGGATGCCCCGGGCGAAGGAGAAAGCCTCCATCCCCGCCTTGAGGAAAATCTGGGGCATCTGGGCGGAGTGGCCAAACTCGTCGATCATCCACGCCACCCGGCCCCACGTCCCGAAGGTCTCCCGGAACTTCCGCCGGACCAGCAGCAGCTGCCGGATGAGCCCCTCCCCGGTGGGGAGGTTCTCGTCGGGGCCGCAAATCGTGTTGCCGACGATTTCGATGCGCCCCTCCTTGAGGTGGCGGCGGAAGCGCGCCTCCTCGGGGGTCCCGAGGACCAGTCGGGCCGCGTAGAGGCCGTCCACGGTGAACCGGAAGTCGGGCCTCCGGTCGAGGAGGTCGAGGGCGCCCCGGAGGACCTCCTTCACGTCCTCGGCGTAGCCCTCGAGGGACTTCCACCACTCGAAGTCGAAGTGAAAGTGGGGGACGGCGAAGATTTCGCGACCGGCCAACTCCTTCATTCCGAGGCCCCCCCGGTGGGCTCGATCTCCATGGAGGAGGCGCACTCCGCGCAGAGTTTCACCGGCCGCCTCTGCTGCGCCTTCAGGACCGGGTCGTGGTCGAAGAAGACCGCGTCCTGAAGGGGCCCGGGGGCGCCGCACATCTCGCACGCCATGGGGCCCCCTGCGGCGCGGGGCACAAAACGGTTCACACCCGCCACAGGGCCGGGACCGGCCCGGACCCGGTTGGACCGCAACTGGGCGTCGAGCCGGCCCTCAGCGCTCCCGCCCGAGGCGACGTGCCGGGCCAGCGCCTGCCCGGCGAGGGCCCGGAAGAGGGGGTCTTCGGCCCGCGCCTCCGGCCCCGCCCGCGGGACGGGGCGCCAAGCGACGGTGAGGTTGAACCGCTCCAGGGAGCCGAGGGCGCGGACCGAGGTCGCGTTGAACGAACCTCCCAGAGACCCCCCTCGCCCCGGTCCGCGCTCATCGCCACAGCGCCACCCGGAGGCTCCCCGCCTCGACCCGCGCCGGGCTCCATGCGACCGCCACCGGGACGGCGGCCACCAGGGTCCGGTCCGGCGGCGGAGGACCGACGAGCCGCCTCCACGATTCGGTCGTGACGTTCAGGGAGATGTGGAGACCCCTGGCGAACCGTTTTCCGAGGAGCCTCCCTGCCTCCGACTCCCGGAGCCGTTCGCCGTCGAGGATGTCGGGGCGTCCCGGGAGGGTCAGCGCAGGGTCCTTCCGCAGGGTGTCGGCCAGGACGAGGCTCTCCCGGAAGGAGCGGAGGAGGTCCTGCCGCTCCTCGTGGCCGTCCCACGCCTGGACCAGGACCGCGAAGAAGAGGACGAAGCCGATTCCCACGGCCGCCAGTGAAATCAAGTCCTGCGCTCCTTCCACTTTCAGATGCCTCCTGGTCGGGGGGGAGGAGGGGGGGCGGGCCTGTGGAGCGGCCCTGCCCGGAGTGCGGGGCCAGGAGCGCCGGAAGGTGCGACGGGGGGGAGGGGGCGGAGCCCCCTCCCCCCCGGCGACAGATGGGACCGCTCCATCTACCTCCGGTCCGCCACCTCCCCGTCGGCCCGGGCGAGGAGGCGGCTCCCGCTCCACAACTCGAACCGCACCAGGTCTCCCGGAATCAGGGCGCGCCGGCCACGGGCGACGTTGACCCACCCCGACTCCCCCGCCTCCCAGAGGGGACCCGAGGTGTTGTTGGAGTGGAAGACCCCCCCGACTCCGCGGGTCCCCGCGATTCCGACCGTGGCGGGGAGGGCGACGGTGCCGAGGGGCTCGCCCCAGGCCGACAGCCGGACCTCCGCCCCCCGGACGTCGAGGGAAGGGCCCCCGAGGTGGAGGACCTCGACCCGCTGCAGCGTCGCGCCCCCCTCGTCCCTCCGGAGCTCCGGCCGCGCCCGGAGCACGCTCCTCCCCGGCTCGGAGATGAAAACGGAGTCGAGGGCGGCGGGCCCGAGGCGCTCCAGGGCGACCGCCCGCCCGATGGGTCGGAGCGGAAACTCCCGGAACTCTGCCCGGGCGCGGTCGAGCGCCTCCTCCGCGCAGGCGGAGTCGGGACCGCACCGGAGCGCCACCGCGCCCTCGAAGAGCCCCGCCTCCGCCCCGAAGGAGGTGGGCCCCACGAGGGGGCGGGGAAGATAGCGGACCTCCCGGTAGGGGCCGGCGCGGGCGGCGACCTGCCCGGGCCCGACCTCGACCTCCACCCCCTCGGGCAGGAGGAGCCGCTCCGCGGTCCCGGGGAGGGCTCCCGCGAGCGCCGCCGCACGCTGGGCGATCTCGTCGGCCGCCCGGGCCGCGGCAGCCTCCTGGCCCCGGGGCGCGAGGGCGGAGGGGATGAGCAGGGCGGCGACCAGGAGGACGCCCGCGGCCGCGAGAAGACCGATGCGGCTCAGCCAGAAATCGGCCCAGGCCATTATTGCCGCTCCCCTCGGAAACCCTCTCGTTTCGCCGGCGCGGGCCTCCGCCTCGCGTCCCCTTCGGGACGCGTGGCAATATCGGAGGCCCGCGCCGGTCCCCTCGGGAGCCCTCTCGTCCCGTCGGCAACCGACGCAGTCGTCCCGGTGGAACGTGTCATTCAAGCCTCCGATATTTGGACCGCCGAGCCGTCGGTGGTCAGCACGAGCCGGTGGGGCCCGGGACCGAGGACCAGGGAGCCGCCGGACAGGCTGAGCGGGGTCCCGGCGTGTCCCTGCCGGAGCTCACCCGCCGCCCGGAGGGTGAAGCGCCCCGTCGCGTCGAAGGAGGCGGCCTCCACGCAGCCCGGGAGCCTCAGGTCGGCCTCCAGGGAGCCCGCCACGAGAGAGGCGAGGGTCCGGGCGCGCTCCGCGACCCGCTGGAGCTCGCCCCACGCCTGATCGGCGCACCGCTGGCCCGAGAAGCCGAGGAGGGCCGAGGCGACCAGGGCCGCGCCGGCGGCCCCCGCCACGCCGAAGACGACGACCCGGAGGGGGAGACCGGCGACCATGCCCGAGGGGGGCGGCGACCCTGAAAAAACGGTTGCGCTGGGACCCGGGGGGCCCTACCCGAGGTCGGCGAAGTCGAGGGGGGCGTCCTGGTACTTCAGGAGCCCCAGTTCCTGGAACTTCGGCTTGACCTCGTCGCTGAGGAGGCCGACCCGCTTCAGGCACGGCATGATGCGGGTGAAGAGCATCCGGCGGAACTCCTGCATCAGTTTCGAGTTCATGGATTGCCGGTTCCAGAGTTCCACCGGGATGCCGTTCCTGCGGGCGATCTCCTCCGCGATGAAGCGGTCCCGCATCCGGAGGCAGCCCTCGTAGGCGAACGCCTCCCTGACCCGGACCTCCTCGCGGGACATGGCGTTGTAGACGTCCTCCAGGGCGATGATGCCGAAGGCGACGTGGCGGCTCTCGTCCTTCATGACGTAGTGTGTGATCTCCTTGATCAGGGGCTCCCGGGCGGTTTTGTGGATCATCCCGAAGGCCCCCAGGGCGAGCCCCTCGATGAGAATCTGCATCCCGAGGTACTTCATGTCCCAGCGGGACTCGCCGAGGATGTCGTTGAGCATCGCGTGGAGGTTGGGGTTGATCGGCATCATCGCCCTCGCCTTCTCCTGGAGGTAGCGGCCGTAGACCTCCACGTGGCGCCCCTCGTCCACGGTCTGGGTCGAGGCGTAGAGCTTGGCGTCGTAGTCGGGGACGGAGTTCACCACCTGGGCGACGGTGAGGAGGGCCCCCTGCTCCCCGTGGAGGAACTGGGAGAGGATCCACGCGGCGCCGTCCTTGCGCAACTGGAGCTTTTTCTCGGCGCTCAACTCCTTCCAGAGGGGGGTCCCGTAGATGGGGAGCATCGCGTCGGGGAAGTTCTCCTTCGCGGGGTCAACCTCGATGGACCAGTCGATGTCTGTCGCGGCGTTCCACTGGTCCCGCTTCGCGTTCTCGTAGAGGCGGGCCAGCCGGGGGACCTTGCCCCGGAGGTAGTCCATCGTGAACAGGGTGTCGTAGCGGGTCGGGACTCCCGGGAGGGGGTCCAGCGGCTCCATCCCCTCCATGGCGGCGCAAAATCACTTAAAGAGGTGCGCCAACATGTTGGCGTGGAGCGCGCCGTGGTGGACCTCCCCCTCGCCACCCTCGGGAGGCTCCTCGGGATGGACAAGTCCACGGTGGGCGAGACTCTCCGGCGGGCGGAGAAGCGGGTCTTCGAGGCCCTCCTGGGGGCGGCGTGAGCGACGAACTCCGCCTCTCCGACCTGCCCGTCCCCCGCCGGGCGCCCCGGGCCCCGCCACGGTCGTCGGTCCTCCGGCGGGTCGGCCCCGGCGGGCCGGGCCTCCGCGCCTTCATCCGGGAGGAGGCGTGGAACGCCCTCTGGGCCCACGTCCGCGCCGAACCCTCCCGTGAGGCGGGGGGCCTCCTGGCGGGCCTCGGGAGGCGGGGGCTCGTGGTGGTCCACGCCGCCCTCCCCGCCGAGGAAACGGAGGGGGGCCCGGGCCACCTCACATTCACCCCCGAGGCGTGGAGAGGCATGGCCGACCGCCTGGAGGAGGCGCTTCCCGCGTGGGCCGCCGTCGGCTGGTTCCACTCCCACCCGGGCATCGGCGTCTCTCCCTCGGGGAAGGACCTCTTCCTCCACACCCGCTTCTTCCCCGAGGAGTGGCAGGTGGCGCTCATCGTGGACCCGGCCGGCGGCGGGACGGCCCTCTACCGCCGGAGGGGAGAGGGGCTCGCCCCGGCGACGCTGGAGATTTTCTCCGCCGGAAGAGCGCAGGCCGGGGGGGGTTTTTAGCCGGGGGGATTAGCCCATGGATGGCCCCCGCCGCCGAGCCGAACGGCGACCTGAAGCGGAAGAAGGAGGTGCTCCGCAGGGAGCTCTACGCCTCCCTCGAGGAGACCCTCAGGGTTGTGGAGGAGCGGATCCGCTCCCTCGTCCCGGGAGTCCTGGGCGGCCTCCTGAACCCGGTCATCCAGGGGCTCTTCAAGTGGGTCGGGCGGGACCGGGCGCGGCTGCGGGGCCGGAGGATGATCGACTTCGTCCTCGACGTCGCGGCGTCGGACCGGGAGCCGGAGACGGCGGCCGGCGAGACCTTCGAGGAGTTCCTCAAGGTGGACGAGGTGTGGAACCGGGTCCAGAAGGACCACCCGAAGGCGGCCGAGATGAAGGAGTTGCTCCGGAAGGCCTACGCCAACCGCATACGGGGGGTCCGGGCGCTCCTCATGGGGGAGGGGGAGACCTGGCTCGAACTGGCCCGCAGCGGCTTCCCGAAGCGGAAGGAGCTGGAACTCCTGTGCGACGAGCAGTTGAAACTGGGGGAGCAGATGTCCCGGCTGATGGAGAGGCACACCGACATGGTGCGGCCCCCCGAGTTCCTCGGCCGGGCGGTCTTCCGGAAGGAGATCGCGCAGATTCTGAGGGACGTGGTCATCCACGGGGATAGGATGCTGAGCGACCGGATGGAGGAGATTTACAGGTAGGCCTGCGCCCCGACCCGTCCCGCCAACTCCACCGCCCGCTTCGCCACCGCCTCCCCGTCCGTCCCCAGCAGGTAGGCCATCGGCTCGATTCCATGGGCCCCCTTGTGGTAGAGCAAATCGGGCGCACGCTTCCGTCTCTTCAGCAGCGCGTGGATCCGGTCCCCCCGCCCCTCGTAGTCCGCCCTGAACTCCTCCAGCGCCCACCCCAACCCCTTCGCGGCCGCCAGCACCTCCGGCCGAGCCGCGACGTTCATCGCCGCCCGGACAGCGGGCCGCGCCCGGTGCGCCCCGAGGACCACCTCGGCGACGTGACGACTCGCCCCGAACTCCGGCTCCCCCGGCGGGCGGGCCGCTCCGCGCAACTCGTTGATGCGCCCCGGGAAGGCGGCGACCTCGGCCCGGCTCCCGGCCCCGGGCAGGGCCATGGCGAGGTTGGAGCCGACGTGGGGCAGGAGGGCGACCACGGCCGACTCCCGCTCCAGGAGGCGCGCCCCGCGCCGCAGGGAGTTCAGGACCCGCTCCTCCTCGACCGACTCGCTCCCGGGCCGCGCGGGGAGGTCCCCCTGCGCCTCGAGCCTCCGGATGAGCCCCTCGAACCGGTCGAGCGCCTCCATCGCCCCGAGCGCCCCGGCGGCCATCCCCTTCGCCACCTCGCCGACCGCCCCCCGCACCTCGGGGTGGGCGAGGAAGCGGGGGTCGGGCCGGAACCGCCTCCGGAGGTATTTCGAGATGGCGGCCTGGCTCAGGTCGAGGGAGGCGGCGATGCGCGCCTGGTTCCAGCCCCGTCTCCGCAACTCGCCCACCAGGAGGAAGCGGATGGCGGGGAGGAGCTTCTCGACAACCTCCTCTTCCCGGAAACGCATGGGACAACGGGGGGGAGGGGAAAGATGAACCCAGCGCTTAATAGCCCCGGAGGCCATCGAAACGATGGCCATCTCCATGGACCGCCCGACCTGCGTGGGAATCCTGGGCGGGGGGCAGTTGGGCAAGATGATGGCCGCCGAGGCGAAGCGGCTCTCGCTCCGGGTCGTCGTCCTCGATCCGACCGAGGGCTGCCCCGCCGCGCAGGTGGCGGACGAGCAGGTCGTCGCCAGCTTCAAAAGCGAGGAGGCCATCGAGCGGCTGGCCGCGAAATGCGACGTCCTGACCTACGAAATCGAACTCGCGGGCTCGACCGCGCTCCGGCGGCTGGAGAGGCGCGGATACCCGGTCCGTCCCGCCCCCCGGATCCTCCGGATTCTCCAGAACAAGCACCGCCAGAAAACGTTCCTCCGGAGGCGCAACATCCCCGTCCCGGACTTCCAGCGCGTCGAATCGGAGGAGGCGTTGCGCCGGCTCTGCAGGAGGTTCGGCCTCCCGGCGGTCCTCAAGGCGACCGAGGACGCCTACGACGGGCGGGGCAACTTCGTCATTTCCAAGGAGTCGGGTATCCGCGGGGCCCTCGGCCGCTTCCCGGGCCGGGAGACGATGCTGGAGAGGTTTGTCCCCTTCGCCAGGGAGGTCTCGGTCATGGTGGCCCGCAACCCGTCGGGGCAGGTCGAGTCGTTTCCCGTGGTCGAGAACATCCACCGCGATGGCATCCTGGACACGACCATCGCGCCCGCGCGGGTCAGCCGCCGGACGGAAGCCCGCGCGAGACGCACCGCCGAGAGCGCGGTGAAAGCCCTGCGCGGGGCGGGCATCTTCGGGGTCGAGATGTTCGTGACCCGGTCGGGCGGCATTCTCGTCAACGAAATCGCGCCCCGGGTCCACAATTCCGGGCACTATGCCAATGAGGCTTGCTCGGTGTCGCAGTTCGAGCAGCACCTGCGGGCGGTCCTCGGCCTGCCCCTCGCGAAGCCGGAGTTGCTCTCCCCTGCGGCCATGGCGAACCTCCTGGGCCCCGGGGGCCTGAGCGGTCCCTACGCCGTCCGGGGGCTGGAGAAGATGGCCCGGGTCCCCGGGGCCGTGCTCTATATCTACGGCAAGAAAACATCGGCACCCATGAGGAAGATGGGCCACATCACCGCCACGGGCAGGACTGTCCGGGAGGCCGTGGCGAGGGCCCGGAGGGCCCGGGCCGCAATCCGGCTCGTGCCTGCTGCGGGCGTGAGACGGTGAAGCCCCTCGTCGGCATCATCATGGGGAGCGACTCCGACCTCCCCGTCATGAAACAGGCGGCGGAGCTTCTCGACTCCCTCGAAGTGCCCCACGAGGTGACGGTGGTCTCCGCCCACCGGACGACCCGCCGGATGGTCGCCTACGCCGAAAGCGCCAGGAAGCGGGGCATCGAGGTCATCATCGCCGGGGCGGGCGGGGCGGCACACCTGCCGGGAATGGTGGCGTCCCTGACGCCCCTGCCGGTCATCGGCGTCCCCATCCGGACCCAGGCCCTGGGGGGTCTCGATTCCCTCCTCTCCATCGCCCAGATGCCGCCCGGCGTTCCGGTGGCCACGGTCGCCATCAACGGCGCGAGGAACGCGGGCATCCTGGCGTGCCAAATCCTCGGGGTGGGGCACGCGGCCATCGCCGGACGGGTCGAGAAGCTCAAGAGGGGGCAGAAGCGCGACGTCCTGAGGAAAGCCAGGGTTCTGGAAGCCGAGGGCTTCAAAAGATACCTGGAAAGCGGGAAAGTGCGGTTTTGACGGGGGACCGGATGGTGAAGACCTCCCTCGCCCTCCGGGTGCCCAGCGGCGCGGGGGAGGAGGTGCGGCGCCTCCTCGCCCGGAAGGGGCTCCTCGACCCGACGCGTGAGGTCCGGAAGGCGGGCGACGCCATCCTCTTCCCCCTGCGCCGCCGGCCGTGGCTCCCGCCCCGGTCCACGCGGGTGGTCCGCGTGCCGCTCGATGTCCGGGAGCGGGCTGCCGCGGAGGAGGCGCTGGAGGAGCTGCCCCTCGGGGCGGAACTCATCGGCGACCTGGCGCTCCTCAAGGTGCGCGAGGAGAGCCCCGCGACCCCGGACGAGGAGCGGAGAGTCGCGGAGGCCCTCCTTCGGGCGCGGCCCCGCCTGAAGACCGTCCTCCGGCCGGAGACCTTCACCGAGGGGGCCTACCGGACGCGGGCCTACCGCGTCGTGGCCGGCGAGCCGCGCACCTCGACCCTCTACCGGGAGAACGGGTTCACCTTCCACGTCGACCTCGCGCGGGCCTACTTCTCCCCCCGCCTCGCCGCGGAGCGGGCCCGGCTGGCCGCCCTCGTCGGGCCGGGGGAGACCGTGGCGGACCTCACGGCGGGGGGCGGCTACTTCACGGTCCAGGCGGCGAGGCGCGCCCGGCGGGTCGTCGCCTGCGACGCGAACCCTGCGGCGGTGGAGTTGCTGCGCAAGAATCTGGAGTTGAACAGGGTCGCCAACGTCGAGGTCCGCGAGGGGGACCTCCGGAAGGCGGTCGAGGAGGGGAGCGCCGACCGGGCGGTCCTCGACTTCCCCACCGACCCCGCCCCCTTCCTGGAGGCGGCCCGGCGGGTCCTCCGTCCGGGGGGCGTCCTGCACCTCTACGGGGTGGTGCCGGAGGGGGACCCGGAGGCCCTGGCCCGCCTCCTGGGGGAGCGCCTGCGGGGGGACGAAGTCCGCGAGGTCCGCCGCCTGCGCCCCTACGCGCCGGGGAAATCCCTGGCGGTGGCGGAGGTCGTCGCGCGGGCCTCGACAGCCTTTTAAAGCGGGGCCGGGGGGCAGGTGTGCCATGGCGCCCAAGGGCGGCTCCAAACCGAAGGGCAAGGCCCCCGACGGCGAGGAGCGGGCGATGCCCTCCCTCCTCCCCCCGGTGGCCCAGAGTCTCGCCGAGGAGGCCCGGAAACTGCTCCGCCCCTCCGACCGCCAGCCCTACTGGGTCGGGGGCCAGCCGATCGGGAACCTGGAGGAGCTGGTCGGGAACCTGGAAAAGTTCGGCGACGACCACGCCTACTGGGTGGCCGACTGGATCGAGTACCTCGGAGACCGAAACACGGCCGACCGCATCCGGGCCGAGCAGAAGAAGTTCAAGGAGATTGTGAAGCAGCGCTACCAGGAGCTGAGGGAGTTCCTGGGCCGCGCCTGAGCAGTTACCTCGCCCTCGGCTCCCGGTGCATCGCCAGGGAGATCTCCGCCGTCCGCACCACCTCGGGGCTCCGGTCCCTCAACGCCTCCTTCAGGGCGGCCGCCGATTCGGGGGTCGCAATCCACCCGAGGGCCTCGGCAGACTCGTGGCGCACCAGGTCGGAGGGGTCGCGCCTCATCGCCTCGGCGAGGGCGGGAACCCCCGCGGGATCGGCCAACTCCCCCAGGACGAAGGCGGCCTCGTGGCGGACCACCGAGTCGGGGTCCCCGCTCAACACCCGGCCGAGAAGGGCGATGGCACCCGAGGTCCCCAGGCGCAACAGCTCCTGGCAGGCGTAGATGCGGCGGTGGTGGGGGGTCGAGGGGTCGCCGAGCAGCGCTTCCAGCTCCTGCAGGGTGCTCATGCCAGGGCCCGGGAGAGGGCGGCGACCTCCTCCGCGAACCGCGCGTCGTCGAGGACCGGCCGGGCGCCCTCCCTCCCCAGCGGCTCATCGAGGTCCACCCACGACTTGCAGCCGGCGTACCGAGGGGTCTCTGCGACTGCCCGGGCCTCGGGCAGCCGGAAGACCCGCAGAAGCATGACGAACATCGGCTTCGACGGCTTGTAGGCGTGGCGCCGGGCCACGTGCTCGGAGGTCCAGACGCAGTGGTCCGTCAGGGCCTGGAGTTTTGAGGCCTCTCCCACCCGCAGGACCTTCTCGACGCGGGCGAAGTCGAGGATGGGGACGCGGTGGCCCGGAGGCTCCCGGAACGACTCCTCGAGGACCTCCCGAAAACGGGGCTGCAGGTGCTCGGCCCGCTGGTGCTCCCAGGTCGGGTAGAGGAAGAATTCAGGGTGCTCCACGGCGAAGTCGCCCCGCACCTCGTCGATGCCCCCCTTGCGCAGCAGCACGATTTGCATCCCGCGGTCGAGCGCCTCGCACACGGCGGCCCACTCCTTCAAGGCCCAAACTTTGCCCATCCGCTGCGTTGGAAGCGGCGGGAAAAAGCCATCGTCCGCGAGGGCGAGGGGGTTACTTCGGCTCCCGACGTTCGACGGCCTTGAGGAGCGCCTCGACCTTCTGCCGCATCTGCTCCATCTGCTCCTTCAGGGGCTCCACCGCCTCCGCCGCAGCCTTGCCCGCGACCTTCCTCGCGGCCATCGCCTCCAGTTTCGCGTCGGCCGGGGAGCGCGGGGCCTTGGGCCCCTCCATCGCGGAGACCCGCCCCTCCAGGCGGGCGAGTCGGGTCCGGGTCTCGTCGAGCCGGTCCCGGTCCAGCTCCTTCACGAAGGTGCGGAGCTCCGCCTCGAGGACCCGCAGGTCCTGGGCGAGGACCTGCTTGACCCCGCTCTCGAACCCGGTCTCGGCGCGGTCCACGTTCTTCTCGAGGGCGGCGAGGCGGGCGGAGGCCTCCTGGGTCCGGGCCTCGACCTCGTCCCTGGCCGCGAACCGCTGGGCGGCGTTCTCGAAGTCCTGAAGCTTCAGGTAGGGCGACAGGGCCTGCTCCATCTCCCGGCGAAGGGCCGCCAGGGCGTCCCGCAGCTCCGAGCGGATCTGCTCGTCCCGGGCGTCGAGGCTCTTCAGGAACCGCTCCATCTGCTCCGCGCTCCTCCGCTCCACCACCAGCATCCCCTTCTCCACCAGGGCGCGGTCCGCCTCCCCGAAGTCGCGGATGGTCTTGGTGAACTCGCGGCGCAGCGCCTCCCGCTCGGCGCGGGTCTCCTGGAGCCCCGACTCCAGGGCGGCCAGCCGCGCCTCGGCCGCCGCCGCGCCCTGCCGCAGGAGTTCCAGGGCCTGGGCGTGCGCCTCCTTCTCCGCCGCGCGCTCCAGGGCGGCCGCCTCGCGCTCGCGGGCCGCGGCCGCTTCGCGGTCGAGGAGCCGCTCCTCCATGCGCTTCCCCTGGATCTCCAGGAGGGTCTTCAACTCCCGCCCCGCGTCGCCGACCTCCTTCTGCAGCCGGACCGCCTGCTGGCCCAGGTCGGCGTGGGTCCGGGCGAGGTCGTCCTTGAGGAAAAAGAGGTCCTCCTTCAGGTCGGAGGCGGGCGCCTCGCACCCCTCGCCGGGGGTCGGGGGCTCCTCTTTGCGCTTCGGGGGGGGCATGGGGGGCGGGCGCTGCGGCGCCGTCGTCCCCTCTGGACCCCGGGCCACCATATAACTGACCTCGGGGACCCCGGCCTATCGGCTCTTCGGCGGCTCCACGTCCCGGAAGGGGACCTCGAGGGTCGCCAGCTCCCGCGCGATGACGGTCCCGGGAAAGATGGGCCTCGCCTCCTCGAGGAGGGCCGCCGGGTTCTCCTCGTACCGCGTCGAGATGTGGGTGAGGACCAGCCGGTGGACCCCGGCCCGCTTCGCGACCCCGGCCGCCTCGGCCGCGGTGGAGTGGCGCGCCTCCCGCGCCCACTCCGCCTGGTCGTTGGCGAGGGTGCCGTCGTGGATGAGGAGGTCGGCCCCGCGGGCCGCCTCCACCGTGGCGTCGCAGGGGCGGGTGTCACCGGTGTAGACCACCCTGCGCCCCGGGCGCGACGGGCCGAGGACATCCTCGGGCCGGAAGTTCCGTCCGTCGGGGAGGGCTACCGCCTGCCCCCGCTGCAGCTTCCCGAAGAGCGGCCCCTCGGGGATTCCGAGAGCGAGCGCCTTGGGCTTGTCGAATTTCCCGGGCCGGGGCGGGTCCTCGAGGACGTAGCCCATGGAGCGCCCGGTGTGGTCGGTCTTGAAGGGGAGGATGCGGTAGCCCTCCCGCTCCAGGGGCTCGCCCGGCTGCAGTTCGACCGCCTTCACCGGGAAGTTGACCTGGAATCCGCCCAGGGTCGAGAGGGTCTCCACGAGCCGCTGCGTCCCCCGGGGGCCCACGATCCAGAGGGGCTCCTGCCGCTCGTGGAAGGCGAAGGTCATGAGGATTCCCGGGATGCCGAGGATGTGGTCGCCGTGGAAATGGGTGATGCAGATGGTCGAGAGCGCCCGCATGCCGGTCTTGGCTCTCATCATTTGTTGCTGTGTGCCTTCGCCGCAGTCGAAGAGGATGAGTTCGCCCTCGCGGCTGAGGAGGATGGCGGAGGGGTTGCGGTGGGCGCTCGGGGCGGTGCCGGCGGTGCCGAGGAAGGTGACCTGCAGCGGGAAGCGGTGGTGGGTGGACATGGAGGGAGTTGGGGGCGGCCCTCCCTATTTCTATCTTCGCTACCGCTTCGAATCGAGCGCGAAAAACCTCCGCGTCCCCCGCTCGAAGAGCGGCTCCGCCATGAGCCTCCGTCCGAGGGCGTAGGCCCGGGCGTTGCGGCCGACCGGGTGGCGGAGCCGCGGGTTGGGGCTCCGGAGGATGCGCAGGACGACCGCGGCTACCTTTTCCGGGTGGGGGTCGCGGTTCTCGTAGAGGGTGACGCGGCCCATCGCCCGGCTCCGCCAGGGCCCGTAGTCGGGAATCTCCTCCGAAGCCCATCTCCGCGCCCCCTGGAGGCCGGTGCGCATGAAACTCGGCTCCACGATGGAGACACGGATGCCGAAAGGGCGGACCTCGTGGCGCAGCGCCTCGGTGTAGCCCTCCAGGGCGAACTTGGTGGCCGAGTAGAAGCCGACGAAGGGGATGGGGATGACCCCCGCGAGGGAGCCGATGGTGACGAGGTGGCCGCTCCGCCGCGCCCTCATGTGGGGCAGCACGGCGCGGGTCATCCGGTGGGTCCCGAAAAAGTTGGTCTCGAACTGCGCCTTCGCGTCCTCCAGCGCCGTCTCCTCGACCGCTCCCGCCAGCTCGTGGCCGGCGTTGTTCACCAGCCCGTCCACACGGCCCGCCCTGTTCAGCACGGTTTCGACGCACTCCCGCACCGTGGCTTCGGAGGTGACGTCGAGGGGGACCATCTCGACACCGTCGACCTTGCCGGCGGCGGGCTTGCGGCTCGTCCCGAAGACCCGGAACCCCTCGCGGGCGAGGAGGCGGGCGGTCGCCTGCCCGATGCCGGAGGAGGCGCCGGTGACGAGGACCACGCGGGCGTCGGCCATGGGAACCTCCGGCGACCGCGGAGGACTAAACCTATCGTCTCTCTCGGGGGGTGGGGGGCGGGCCTGTCGCCGGGGGGGGGGGGGCCGGGCCCC
>JAWCQZ010000010.1:0-71756 GCA_038869515.1 Halobacteria archaeon | reverse complement strand
AGCCCCGAGACCGTCCGGGAGTGGCTCCGGCGCTACGAGGAGCGGGGCATCAATGGCCTCCGGGAGGGGAAGAACCTCGTCCTCGACAACTACGCCATCCACCGGAGCCGTCGCGTCAGGGAGTTCGTGGAGGGCGAGGAGGGCAGGCGGGTCGCCCTGGTCTTCCTGCCCACCTACTCCCCGAACCTCAACATCGTCGAGCCTTTCTGGAAGTTCGTGAAGGCCGGGGCCGCCAGCAACCGGTTCCATGGCTCAGTCGAGCGGCTCCGGGAGGCGGTGAACCGCTTCTTCCGGGGCTGCGAAAGGGGCAAAATACCGGCCTTCCGGTTCCCCACCGGAATCTGGGGGGACTTTTTTGGGCTGCTTGGCTTGGTGGATGGTTGATGGACCCTACCCGTGTTCCCCCATCGCTTTCCCGACGACATGTACATCCTTGTCCCCCCTCCCCGACAGGTTGAGAATCACCGTCTTCCCCCGGAACTCCCTCCGGTGCTTCGCCAGCCACCCGAGGGCGTGGCTCGGTTCGAGGGCCGGCATGATGCCCTCGCTCTTCGAGAGGAGTTCGAACGCCGCCAGCGCCTCCTTGTCGGTGGCCGACTCGGCCCGGACCCGCCCCTCGCCTGCCAGGAAACTCAACTCCGGCCCGACTCCCGGGTAATCCAGGCCAGCCGAGACGGAGTGGGTCTCGGTCACCTGGCCCCACCGGTCCTGCAGGAGTTTCGTCTTCGCCCCGTGGAGCACCCCGGTCTCCCCGGCGACGAGAGTTGCGGCGTGCTTGCGGCTCGCGATGCCCTTACCGCCCGCCTCGACCCCGATGAGTTCGACCCGGGGGTCGTCGAGGAACTCGTAGAACGCCCCCATGGCGTTGGAGCCGCCGCCGACGCAGGCGACCACGGCGTCGGGGAGGCGGCCCTCCGCATCGAGGATTTGCTTCCGCGCCTCGGCGCCGATGACCCTCTGGAAGTCGCGCACCATCCTCGGGTAGGGGTGGGGGCCGACCACCGAGCCGAGCAGGTAGTATGTGGTCCGGACGTTGGTCACCCAGTCCCGGAGCGCCTCGTTGATGGCGTCCTTCAAGGTCTTCGAACCCGACCCCACCGGGATGACCCGCGACCCCAGCAGTTTCATCTTGAAGACGTTGAGCGCCTGCCGCCCCACGTCCACCGCTCCCATGTAGACCTCGCAGGGGAGGCCGAGCATCGCGGCCGCGGTGGCGGTGGCGACCCCGTGCTGTCCGGCTCCCGTTTCGGCGATGATGCGTCTCTTGCCCATCCGCCGCGCCAGGAGCCCCTGGCCGAGGCAGTTGTTCAACTTGTGGGCCCCGGTGAACATCAGGTCCTCGCGCTTGATGTAGAGTCTCATGCCGAGGCGTTTCGACAGGTTCCGGGCGCGGTAGAGCGGCGTCGGCCGGCCGCCGTAGTCGGCCAGGAGGGCGTGAAACTCCCTCCAGAAGGCCGGGTCCTTCGACGCGCGCGTGTAGGCCCGCTCCAGTTCGAGGAGCGCGCTCATGAGGGTCTCGGGGACGAAGCGGCCGCCGAAGTCGCCGAAGTAGCCCGAGGCGTCGGGGAGGCGGCCTTTGTAGCGTTTGCGAGCGTCACCCATTTTTGTCGTCCCCTCGCTTGTCCTCGAGCCAATAGTTCTTCGCCGGAGAGGCCAAGGAGGATGTGATCCGATGACCGAACATTTTTCCGGATTTTATTTTATTGCTATCAGTGCGAATTAACATGACGATTTATTAAGCTCTTTCTCGATATAGCTGGTGATTTGTTCAAAGCACGCTTTGGCCCCCCCCGGATCGCCGTTGCGACGCAGAGCAGTCATTTTATTGTAAAACTCTTCGCATTTTTTTTGTAAGCCAGAAGAGGGGATGGGAATTCGAATATTTTTTAGAAGCCGCTGCGGTATCGTCACCGTGCCTGTGCCTCGTTTCATGGATTCGACCTGGCTCTGCCCGTCTCGAGTCGCGAGGAAAAAAGCCGCATAAAACGGTGAGACCCCTCTAACCCGAATGACGTATATCCAGTCGTCTGCAATACCCGCGTCCTTTTCATCTGTTACGACCGCTGCTCTGCCGGAACATCCTACTCCCACCCGGACGAACAGGATGTCGTTGACTTCTGTTTTGGCTCTGCGGATGTCCATCGGACTGCCCGGCCTCACAAACCTGCCGTCGCGGCTGAAATCCACGCCAAGCCATGTGACCGCTTTGGCCGAGGTGTAGGGGATGCCATCTCTTGAAAACTTCCGCTCTTTCCCATACCGGGTCGCTCCGGTGAACATCTGCTCGATGAAGCGGGAGAGGGGTGCCGAGGGCACTCTCCATGCGGGCTGTGAACGCTCGGGTCGGTGCGAAGCAGGATGAAGAGACATCGAATTGATATTTTTAATCCAGAATGCCGTTCGATTATCCTGTCCCGATAGAAAAGCCTCACGAATCTGTTCCAAATTTTCGAGGGAATCCAATTCTGCCATAAGGACCGTTTCCCCTTTGTAAGGCTCCTTTCTTGCCATGAGGATGGTGGTCTTTGATGTCGTCGACTTCTCGCCGCGGAAAATGTTTCGCGGCAAGGAAACGATGGCTAGAGGAGTCACGTTGTCAAGGAGGAACTGGCGGGCATCCTCCAGTCCTGCGTTAATGAACGGACCATCGGGCAATATGATTCCGATGAAACCACCTGGCTTTGACAGTTCGATAAACCTCTCCAGAAAGAGGGCCTCAATAGCCTGGCTCTTCCTGCCGCGGCCCAGGAAGTACGATGACAGAGTCGCTTTTGATGCGACGCGGCCATATTTTGAACTGTAAGGCGGATTTCCAACCACAACGTCAAACTTCACTTTGTGCCTGTCCCTTGCGCGACTCTCAAGGGTCTGGAATTTCTTAAGGGCGTCCTCGATGATGATTTGGGTGCAGCGCTTGACATGGGGCGAAACGGCGGAAAGAACGGACGGGTCCGCATCAATTCCGGTGACGTGTGCGAAACCATGTTGAACGAGCCTGTCCAGAAATATCCCGTCCCCGCAGGCGGGATCGCAAGCCGATTTCCCATCCGGCAGGCAGAGCTTGGCAAAAGAGACGATGAACTCGGCGATTTCCCCAGGCGTCAAAAACTGGCCAAGAATCTTCTCTTTGCTCGAGAAGTGTTTCTCGCGCTGAGTGAGTTCTAATACTTGGGCCATTGAGACCTCTTCGCATCTGCGCTTAAAGCGACGACCCGGCAGGGTGAAAGTGTCCTCCCCATCCGAACCTTTCGAACTGCAGTCATGCTTATGGCTTGCGCCCTTTGGCATTGGAGACAAAGAGTTTCATCCTGGCGGGGTCCTTCCGGCCCGGGCTCGCCTCCACCCCCGAGGCGACATCCACCCCCCACGGGTCCACCTCCGCCACCGCCTGCGCGACGTTGTCCGGGGTGAGCCCCCCCGCGAGGATGAGCGGGATGCCGACCAGCTCCTTGGTCGCCCGGGCGTTGGACCAGTTGTGGGTCCGGCCTGTCCCCCCGGCCTTGCCGGGCGCGGCGGAGTCGAGGAGGAGGAAGTCGGCCGCGTCCTCCAGCCCCCGGAGGTAGGCGCCGGGCTCAGCCATCCCCGGAGGCAGCCGGATGCGCCCATCGGGCTCGACGTGAACCGTTTTGAACGTCCGGACCCCGTCGGTGATTTTCCGCACGAGGTCTAGCGGCTCGTTGCCGCTCAACTGGACCGCCCAGGCGTTGGTCGCGTCGGCCGCCTTCAGGGCGAACTCGGGGGTCGGGTCCACCAAGACCGCCACCACCGGC
This sequence comes from Halobacteria archaeon, assembly GCA_038869515.1. Classification (GTDB taxonomy): domain Archaea; phylum Halobacteriota; class Syntropharchaeia; order JACQPP01; family JACQPP01; genus JAWCQZ01. Next base: position 67,986 of record JAWCQZ010000010.1, on the reverse strand, counting down.
TTCAGCAGCGAGCGGGCGATGTCGCGGGCCCGGTCGAGCGTGATTTTCCGGGGCGTCTCCACGGGCGGCTCGATGATGAGCCCGATGAGGTCGGCGCGCGCCGCCTCGGCGGCGCGGGCATCCTCCGCGGCGGTGTTCCCGCAGATTTTGACCTGGACCATGGGACCTCTGCGCGCCGTCCCTTGAATCTCTATCGAATCGGGAACCGCACGACTACGCCCCGAGCCCCGCCAGATACCCTCCGCCATACACCCCTCCCCCGAGCAGCGCCCACGCCGCCACCATCACCAGGAGCGCCTTCCCCGACCACCTGCGCCACCACCAGAGCCCGATGAGGCCCCCGAGAATCGCGGCCGGCCACCCCATCGCCCACGCGACCGCGTTCGCCGGCGCCAGGAGGGCGCGCTGCTGCTTCAGCGTCAGGGGAACCGTCGGCTCCTGGACGTCGAACGGGTCCACCCAGAGCCGGCCCGCGGAGTCGTTCCAGAAGGAGTCCTCGGTGACCCAGAGGATGTAGGCGCGCGCCCTCTCGTACCCCTTCCACGCCGGCTCGAAGAGGGCGAGGCGCGGGGTGGAGACCACGGCGGCCGCCATCTCGGTGACGTTGCCCTTCGGGCCCGGGAGGGCGGGGAAGAAGCGGAATGGGGCGGGCCCCCCCGCGGGCGAGACATCGGTGACGGTGACGGCGGTCCGGAGGGCGTCGGGCCGGAAAGCGGGCCCGTAGGCGAGCGCCACCGAGCCGAGGTAGAGGAGAAAAACGAGGATGGCGGCGAGCCCGGTCCCGAGGCGCGTCTCGTCGCCAGCGCCTTCGCTCATCGGTTCCGGATTTCGACCGCGACCTCGTCGGGAACGTCCTCCAGCCCCCGGTCGGTGAGGCGGACCTCGCAGGAGGTCCCTTCGGCGAGGCTCCGGTGCTTCTTGAGGACCGCCCTCCGCCGCCCCGCCTTGCCGGTCTTCTCCAGCTGGAGGATGGTCTTGCAGAGGTGCTCCACGATGGAGCCCCCCAGGGGCCGGATGGCGTCGTGGTCGATGTCGGTGTAAATCTGGTTGGTGACGAGCGCCACGAGGTTGCGCTCCCGCGCGATGCGGAGGAGGGCGGCCATCTGGCGGCCCAGTTCCCGCTTCAGGGCCTGCTCGTCGCCGCCCAGTTCCAGCCGGTAGTAGAAGGTGGCGGAGTCCCAGACCACGAGGCCCACCCCCTCCCGGGCGATGCGCTCCACGTCCTCCAGGACCGACGATTGCTCGAGGAAGGAGCGGGGTTCGAAGACGATGACCCTGCCCGAGACCGCCTTGACCTCCGGCCCCGAGATCTGGCGGAACCGCTCGGCCGAGAGCCCCTCGGTGTCGATGTAGACCGCCTTCTTGCCGGCGCGGGCCGTTGCCACCGCCAGCTGGAGCGCGAGGCTGGTCTTGCCCGAGCCCCCCTCGCCGAATACCTGGGAGAGGGCCCCGAACTCGAAGCCTCCGCCGAGGAGGCGGTCGAGGCTGGCGCAGCCGGTCGGGAGGCGGTCGCTCGGCCCGTCGGGTCCGCTGCTCATAGGTCCTTCAGCCGGACGGCGCGGGCCGGGGGCTGCGGCCGGAGGTCCCCCTCGGCCGCCACCGCCAGGGCCTCGGAGAGCCCCAGGGCCGCGGCGAGGAGGGAGAAGGTCTCGACGCTGCCCGCCTCCGGGTAGCACCGCAGGCCGGCCCGGGGGCGGCGCCTCACCAAATCGAGCTCGTGGACCACGCCGCAGGCGTCGACCACCTCGGCCCCCCGGACCCAGCCGCGCGCCCGCAGGCGCTTCCAGGCCCAGCGGGCCATCTCCGACCGGGTGAGCCCCGACGCGACGCTCTCCGAACGGACCTCCGCCCAGAACCGGTAGGGGTTGAGGCGGATGTAGTCGCCGTCGGCGATGACGAGGATTGAGGAGGCGTCGGCATGCGGGCCCTTGCCGCCCTGGAACTTCTCCCGGATGGCCCGGGTGTCGTCGGCGCTGAACTCGGCGATGGACTTCCGGGGGATGCGGACGGCGAGGGCGTCCTCGACCGTCCCGACGCCGTAGTCCCGCTCCAGGCTCCAGCGGGCCCGGGTCACGGCGTCATCGAATCTGAGGGGGAGGGTCTTCTCCACCAGCCGGCGGTCCACCTCCACGGTCCGGGAGGGGCTCACGAGGTAGATGCGGTCGGCGTTGAGCACCTCCTTGCGGGGGAGGTCGCGGAGGGTCTCGGCTCGGGGGTCGTCCACGTAGGCGATGAGGACGAACTCGCCCCCGCGCTCGAAGAAGCGGGTCTCGATGGCGTGGACGGGGATGGAGGCGGCCATCCCCTGCGGTGGGCCCCCCGGTTTATCCATTTTTCCAGGAATAGCGTGGGGGAGGCCCGCCCGGCGACCAACCGCCTCGGCTCGCCGGTCCGATTCGAGATTCCGCCCGAGGAGCTCTACCGCGCCTGGATGGAGGCCGGGGGGCGGGGCAAGTAGGTGGTGGCCATCTACCACAGCCACCCCGCGGAGGCCCCCGCGCAGCCGTCGCAATGGGATGTGCCCTGCCTCCGGGAGGGGGGCCTGCCGCGGGCGATTCTCAGCCTCTCCGACCGGGAGGTCAGGGCGTTCATGTGGGAGGACGGGGTTCGAGAAATCCCGATTCGGCCAGGGCGTCGGTGATCCACCCCCGGAACGTGAACCCGCCCCCCGCCTTCACCAGGTTGTCCCGCAGCGTCGTCCGGAACTCATCGAGGCCCGCCACCCGGATGTCGGCGATCTCCCTCTTGTCCACCGGGTCGAGGGGCCCGTCGGTCGCGCGGACCCGGAAGACGTGGGAGACCCAGGGGACCCGGACCTCTTCAGGGGGTTGGTGGTGGGTGCCGGCGGGCAGGCGGCTGAAGGCCCCCGGCGGGGGCGGCGGCGATTCGGGCCTCCAGGTTCTCCGGTAGGTCAGGGTCACCGAAGCGCGGAGCAGGTAGGCCTCCACCTCGACGTCGAGGCCGGTCTCCTCCTTCGCCTCCCGCTTCACGCCCTCCTCGACCGCTTCACCGTCGTGGACCGCGCCGCTCGGGAGGCGGAAGAGCCACCTCGGGTAGGAGTGCTTGCGGATGACGACGACCCCCCCGTCGCGGGGAATCCAGAGGCTGACGTCGTGGTTCCTCCCCCGGGAGGCGGCCCGGTCCACCATCACCGACTCGCCCGGAAGGCACTCGAGGGAGCCGAACTCCCTGACGCGGGGCGGCCCGAACCGGGCTTCGAGGGCGGCGAAGGCGCGGGGGTCCATGGAGCGGGATGGGCCCGCCCCTATTGAATCCTGGGGTCGCCATCTCCGGGGCACTTTTTGACTACCGCCCAATCGGGGGTGGCCCCGCGCCTGCATCGCCCGGCCCATTCTTGCGTGGGCCTTCCCGGGAGGACTGTCACCATCTTCGGTGACGGAGAACAGGTCATCCGGTCCCCCGCCCAATTCCGGATGGGAGCCCATGACCACCGGACAACGACGCTCCCGGGAAAGACCGGCCCCGGGAACAGGAGCATCCCCTCGCCGTGAGGCTGCGACGCCAAGAACCCCCGCGGGGGCCACTCGCTTCGGCCCCCCTCGACCCCCGCTCTTCCCGGGGCCGGTCTTCCGCAATTCCCTCCCCGGGAGGAGCGTCCCATGACGCCGAAGGTTCGGGGGGCCGACCGGGAGCCCGTCCGGGACCTCCGGGAACTGCGGCGGAAGGGCAAGGGCTCGGCGGCGGACTTCCACCTCCTCTTCGACGCCCTCGAGGCCTTCGCCCGCCCCCGGGGCCCCCTGGCGGGGGACGTGGCGCGGACCCCCGACCTCCACGTCGCCTTCGAGTCGGACGCGGGAGAGACCCTCGCCTGCGTCCGGATCCGCCGGGGCAAAGTGGTGAGAGGACCCCACGCGGAGTCGGCCTCCACCCGGGTCATCCTGGGCCCCCTCGCCGCCCGGCAGGCCCTCCTGGGCCACCCGGCCGGAGTTCTCTCGGAGGCCTACTTCGACGGCCGGGCGAAGGTGGAGGGGAGGGTCCGGGACCTGATGGAGCTCCTCAACCTGCTTGAGTCCCTGAATGCCCGCCTGAACGGGGAAGGGAAGTGACCCCGGGGCCCCCGCCCCTATTTCAGTTCGACCGAGCACCCCTCTCTCTGGGTGTGGGTGATTTCGCTCACGGCGTCCGGGCCCAGTTTCTCCCGGAAGACCGTCTGAAGGAGGGTCCGGCAGAAGGTGTCGTACTCCGGGCAGGCTCCCGTGATGTCGTGGTAGCGGCACCGGACGAAGACCCGGTTCCCCTTCCCCTTGCCGACGTTGGCAATGTCGGTTTCGGTGAATATGGAATTCAACTCCTTCAGGATGCCGGAGACGGTCTCGCTCTTCATCGAGGCGCCCAACTGGGTCCCGAGGTTGCGGGCCATCCCCTCCAGCGCCAACTTGGGCTTGACCCCCTCCACCTCCAGCCAGTCCCGGAGGGCGGCGGGGACCATGGCGAGGGTCGGGTGCTCCGGGCTCGAGGCGTCCCTCCAGAAGGACTCGAAGAGGCGGGTCCGCGCCTCGCCGATGGCGGGGTCGTCGGTCCAGATGGCGGCGTCCTCCCCCTTGTAGGGGTCGGGGTCGTCGGGGATGCGGTGGATGAGGATGACCTCCCGGCCGTCGGTGACGCAGACGTCCACCGGGGGGACCTCCAGGGAGAAGCGGACGTCGAAATCGGAGAGCGCCGACTTGACCCTTTCCATGTGGGGGGTCTTGAGGGGGAAGATGAAGCGGACCTTGGCCCCCGCCTGCCTCCGCTCCCGGGCCGTGGTGTAGAGTTTTCCCAGGAGGCGCGGGGGCGCGTGGCCGCTCCCGACGAACTCGATCGATTTCCTCGCCCGGCCCCACATCTGGAGCAGTTTCTCCCGGGCGTTGTCCCGACCCCGGTGGACCTCGAAGGAGCCCGCGGCGGCGGGGGTCACCTGGCCCCGGATGGCGAAGGCCTCGGCGTAGGTCCCCTTGAGGGCGTCCATCTCGTCGGCCCGGCTCCGCATCTCTCGCGCCCGCCGCTCCAGATAGTCCCCGATGGGGACGGGGCGGTAGCGGATGGGGGTCTCGGGGAGGACGTTCGCCAGCCCCTTCTCGTGCAACTGCTCCATGGTCGGGTAGATGCGGGTCCTCGGGACGTCGCACAAGGAGGTCAACTGGCTCGCCGTCGCCGCGCCCGCCTTCAGGAGAGCGAGGTAGACCTTGGCCTGGTACTCGGTGAGACCCAGGTCGAGGAGCCTCTGGAGCGGGGAAGTGGAGTCGGGGGCCATGGACCCCCTTCGGCGGGAGGGGGAAAAACATGTCCTCCTCGCCGGTGACAGACGAGCCCTTTTGGAATTCCGCGAGGATGGGCGACTGGGACCATGGAAGACCCCTCCCGGAACCCGGCGCAGACGCCGGAGACGCGCGCCGGCGCCCGCCCGCCGCAAGGCGGACGGACCGGGGCCGCGGAGTCATCTTGCGCGCAGCGCGAGGCGGCGAGCGCCGCAAGGCGCGAGGGGGGGTCTCCCCCGGCCCGCAACTGGCGGCGGGGCCGCCCCCCGTGCTCTACGACCTTCTGGAAGGACTCGCAGAGACCCTCCCATCCGGCCCCGCCCTCCTTCTCCTCGCCGAGGCGGACCTGGAATTCCTCCGGTGCGCGCAGAACCTGCCCGCCGACACCGGCGCCTCCCGGGAGGTCCGCGCCCTCTGGGAGGATGTCTGGAGGCTCGGCCGCTCGGGCCGGGGATCCGAGGCCGCCGAGGCGCTGGAGCACTTCTGGATGCTCCTCGACGCCTGGCTCAGGGAGTGCGCCGGGGCCCGGAACGCTGGAGAGTCCCACCGGTTGAATTCAGGAGTGCGCGGGGGCCTCTGCGAGGAGGCCAGCGCATGAACTGCGAAGTGTGCGGAAGGTCCGTTCTCTCCGAGCCCATCACCCGGAAACTGATGTGGCGGGATCGCCACTTCTGCTCCGGTCGGTGCGCCTCCACCTTCGACCGGCGCCTCTTCGATCCCCGGGCGGAACTCGAGGAGGTCTCCTGAGATGGCAAAGGGCCCCAGGGCCCGGGAGGCCGCGCGCCCCTCGGTCCTCCCCCCCGCGGCCCGCCCCGCCGCCGACGTGGCGCGGAAACTGTTCCACCCCACCGGGCGGGAGCCCTACTACCTCCGCGACCTCGCCATCCGGAACTTCGACGAACTCCATGCCCACCTCGAGAAGTTCACGGAGGAGCAGGCGGGGTGGGTGGCCGACTGGGTGGACTACCTGGGGGACAGGGAGACCGCCCGCCGCATCCGGAAGGAGACGAAGGCGTTCAAGAAAATCATCGCCGAGAGGCACAAGGAGCTCAAGGCCGCCCTCGAGGGCGACGGGAGGGGCCGGACATGAGCGACCCCGTCGCTCTTCGGCCCCCTCTCCGGGGCGGCCGATGAAGAAGATCCTCGTCCCGGTGAACCCCCTCCGGGAGTCCGACACGCTGATGATGGCCGCCATCGCCTACGCCAAGGCCCTCGGGGCGAGCCTCAAGGTGGTGACCCTCAACCCGAAGAGCGAGCTCCGGGAGATCAAGGAGCTCCGGCGGCGGGGGCTCGCGCGCATCGAGGAGCTCTGCCGGGACAAGGGGGTGAAGGCGACCTTCGTCGTGGAGGAGGTGTCGGGGGGGCCCGAGGCACTCGCCGAGCGGGTCGCCCGCCTCGGCCTCGGCTACGACATGATCGTGATGGGCCACTTCCAGTACGACCGCATCTATCGGTTCGTCCACCAGTCCACCGCCCAGGACGTGATGAACGTCGCCCGGACCCCAATCCTTATCGTCCCCCAGCACGGATAGAGGGGCCATGAAGATCCTGGTGGCCGTGGACGGCTCGGCCCACGCCCTCCGGGCCGCGAAGATGGCGGCCCGCATCGCCCGCTCCACCGGCTCCCCCCTCACCGCCGTGATGGTGGTCGAGCCCCCCCGGGCGCCCCTCGAGTACCTGCAGGAGCTCCGGGTCGAAGTCCGCAAGATGGCGGAGAAGACCCTCCGGCGCGTCGAGGAGCAGGCGCGGAGGGACCGGGTCGCCGTGAAGACCAGGGTCGTGGAGGGGCACGTCCCCACCCAAATTCTCAAGTTCGCCGAGAAGGGGAAGTTCGACCTGCTGGTCGTGGGCTCCCGGGGGCTCTCGGGCATCGGCCGCCTTTTCCTCGGCAGCGTCTCCGGCGCCGTGGTCCAGCACGCCAAGACCTCGGTTCTCGTCGTGCGGTAGACCCCGCTGTCACCCCTGCCGGTGACAGAGCAACCCTTTTTGACCTCCGGGAGAGTTGCCTCGGCGATGGAGCCACGCAAAATCCCCAGGAGCCGCCCCATCGAGTGGGACTTCGACGACCTCTTCGGCTTCCGGGACTTCTTCGACGACGTGGACGACCAGTTCGCCCGCATGCGACGCCACATGGGCCGCCTCGTGGAGCAGGCCCGGAGGGGGGAGTTGCCTCCGCCGGAGAAGGGGGGCCCCTGCGTCTACGGCTGGACCTTCCGGGTGGACGACAGGGGCAAGCCCCGCTTCGAGGAGTTCGGCAACGTCCCCGGCCTCGTCTCCCCGGCGCGGACCGCCCTGGAGCCGGGGACCCGGGAGCCCCTGGTGGACGTCATGGAGAACGAAAAGACCGTCACCGTGACCGCCGAAGTTCCGGGAGTCGAGAAGGAGGACGTTCATCTGGAGACCTCCGAGGAGCAGGTGACCATCCGGGTGGACCGCAAGGACCGGAAATATTTCCGGGAAGTGGACCTCCCCTGTCCGGTGAAGCCCGAGACGGCCAAGGCGACCTGCAAGAACGGAGTCCTCCAGGTGGTCCTGGAGAGGGCGGGAAAGAAGCCCGGGAGCCGGAAGGTCCGGGTGGATTGAGCCCCGCCCTGGAACCTCGGCCTCGGGTGTAACCCCGCCCCGCGACAGAGAGAGGATGAAGGCGCTTGGAGTCCACGGGGAAGCCATGGAGGGACCCCCCATCCGCCCTCTCGAGAGGGTCCTCGTGGCCGTGGACGGCTCCGAGGCCTCCATGAAGGCGGCCCGGGTGGCCGTCGACCTTGCGGCGATGTCGGGGGCCGACTTGACGGCGGCGACCGTGGTCCAAGTCCCTGTCGCCCCGGAGTACGCCACCGCCGTGTCCAGGGATGTGGAGGACTATCTTGCGGAGGAGGCCCGGGAGGCCCTGGCCCGGGTGGTGCCCATGGCCCGCAGGGAGGGGCTGGATGCGAAGGTCAGGGTTCTCCACGGCCACCCCGCCGTTGAAATCGCCCGCTTCGCCGACAAGGGGAACTTCGACCTGCTGGTGGTGGGCTCCCGGGGCCTCTCGGGCGTGGACCGGATGTTCCTGGGGAGCGTCTCCAGCGCCCTGGTCCAGCAGTCGAAGGTGTCGGTGCTGGTCGTGAAATGAGCCGGCTCCCCGGCGGAGCCCCGCGCCGAATCCTCGCCGCCGTGGACGGCTCGGAGCCCTCCATCAGGGCAGCCCGGTTCGCCCTCGACCTCGCCGCCGCCACGGGGGCGCGCGTGACCCTGCTCCACGTCGTCGAGATGCCCTGGCCCTTCCGGGACTTCCTGCCCGAGTCCTACCTCCGGTCTGTCCGGGAGGAGTGGAAGCGCCAGGCCGAGCGGCTCCTGGAGCGGGTGGGGCGGGGGCGCTCCCGGAGGGCCCGGGTGGAGACGCGCATCGTTGAGGGGAGCCCGGCCCGCGAAATCGCGAAGGCGGCACGGAGCCTCCGCTGCGACCTCGTCGTGGTGGGGCGCCGGGGCCTCTCGGGCCTCCCTGCCGCGCTTCCGGGAAGGGTCTCGTGGGCCGTGGCGCGGGGGACCGGAGGCTCCGTGCTTGTCGTCCGGTGACCGCTTCCGCGGGACGGAGAGTTCCGGCGCGTTCCTCCGGAGGCTGAAGGACCTTCGCATCCAGGGGGCCAAGGAGATCGCCCTCCGGAGCCTCCTCCACCTCCGGGGGGTCGCGGAGCGGGAGGGGTTCGGCCGGGGGTTCTGGCTTCTCGCGCGCCGCATGGAGGAGGCGCGGCCCACGGCGGCGGTCCTCCACAACTGCCTCGAGGCCCTCCGGGAGGAGCCCGGTCTCCGTTCCCTCGACGCCCTCCTCTCGCAGTTGCGCGACTCGACCCGGCGCGTCGCCGCTTCGGGGGCACCCCTCGTCCGCACCGGAGCCGCCGTCCTGACCCACTGCCACTCCGGAGAGGCCCTCTCCATCCTGGAGGAGGCGTGGAGGCGGGGCCGGAGGTTCTCGGCCATCGCCACCGTGACGGAGCCGGTGCGCCAGGGCATCCGGACCGCGAAGCAACTGCGGAGCGCGGGGATTCCGGTGACCCTCGTCCCCGACCCCGCGATGGGAGCGGCGGTGGCCCGGGCCGACTTGGTCTTGGTGGGGGCCGACGCCCTGCGGTCCCGGCCCCCGGCGGGAGTGGTGAACAAGATCGGAACCTCCCTCCTCGCCCTCGCCGCCCGGGAGCACGGGCGCCCCTTCGTGGTGGCGGCGAGCGCCCTCAAGATGGACCGTCGCCCCCGCCTGGTCATCGAGGAGCGCCCCCCCGCCGAAGTCCACCGCCGCCTCGCCGGGGTCCGCGTCTTCAACCCGGCTTTCGACGTCACCCCGTGGGAGCGGGTGAGCCGCGTCGTCACCGAGGAGGGGGTCCGGACGCCCGCCGCCGTGGTCCGGAGACTCCGGGAGCTGCGATGACGGGCTACGAGGATTTCGTGGACCTCGGCTACCGGCCCCGCCCTTCGGACCTGCTCGCCTCCTTCCGCATCGGGGTGCCCCGGGGAGAGAGCGCAGAGCGGGCTGCCGGGGCCGTGGCGGCCGAGAGTTCGGTGGGGACCTGGACCCGCCTCCGGGGCCTCTGCCATCCCCACGTCCGCCGGGTGGGGGCGCGGGTCTACGCGATGGAGCGGGAGGGGTCGGCGGTCTGGGCCCGCATCGCCTACCCTCTGCAGCACTTCGAGCGGGGGAACATGCCGCAGGTCCTCGCCTCGGTGGCGGGCAACGTCTTCGGGATGAAGGCTGTGGCGAGCCTCCGCCTCCAGGACATCCGGTGGCCGCGCGCCCTCCGCGACTCCTTCCCGGGGCCCCGGTTCGGCATTGACGGGGTCCGCAAGGCGATGGGGGTGCCCGAGCGGCCCCTCCTCGCCACGGTCCCGAAGCCCAAGGTGGGGCTGACCACGGCGGAGCACTGCGAGATCGCGCGCCAAATCTGGACCGGGGGGCTCGACCTCCTCAAGGACGACGAGAACCTGGCGGGGCAGAGGTTCAACCCCTTCGGAAGGCGGGTGGCCCTCGCCCTCCGCATCCGCGACCGCATCGAGGAGGCGACCGGCGAGCGCAAGGACTACCTGGTCAACGTCACCGCCCCGACCCTCCGGGAGATGGAGCGGCGGGCCCGCCTCGTCGCCCGCCACGGGGGGCGCTACGCCATGGTGGACATCCTGACCACGGGCTGGCTCGCCCTCCGCAGCCTGCGGGAGGCGTGCGGCGACCTGGGCCTCGCCATCCACGCCCACCGCGCCTTCCACGCCGCCTTCACCCGCAACCCGCGCCACGGCATGTCCATGCTCGCGGTGGCGGAAATCGCGCGCCTCCTCGGCGCCGACCAGCTCCACGTCGGGACCGCGGGCGCGGGGAAACTGGAGGGCGCGCCCGGCGAGGTTCGTCAAATCCAGGTCCACCTCGCGGAGCCGCCCCACCCGCCGGGCGAGCGGCGGAACCACCGGAGGTTCTCCCGCGTCCCGCCGAACCCCTCCCTCCACACCCTCGGCGAGGAGTGGGGGGCCATGCTCCCCGTCCTGCCGGTGGCATCAGGGGGCGTCCACCCCGGCATCGCGGCGCCGCTCCTCGGCCGCATGGGGGCGGACCTCGTCCTCCAGATGGGGGGCGGGGTCCACGGCCACCCCGGGGGCAGCGGGGCGGGGGCCCGGGCGGTGCGGGACGCGGTGGATGCGTTCATGGAGGGGCGCTCGCCGGCGTCGGCTGCCCGCTCCTCCCCCGCCCTGCGCCAGGCTCTTGAAACGTGGGGCCGGAGGAGGCCGAGATGAGGCTGCGCGCCCGCCCGCTGAGCCTCGAGGCCGGGGGGAAGCCCTTCGTCATCCTGAACAAGCAGGACGCCGAGGCCCTCTCCATCCACGCCCTCGACCGGGTCGAGTTGCGGAACCGGGGCCGCTCCCTCTCGGCCATCGCCGACATCACGGCGCGGTTCGCCGAGCCGGGGGAGTTGGTGACCGGCGACGCGGTCACCCGTTTCTTCGGCCTACGGCCGGGAGACCCCGTAGCCGTCGAGCACGGGGAGAGGCCGGAGTCGGTGGCCTACATCCGGGAGAAGGTGACCGGGAACCGCCTCGACGGGGGAAAAATGGGGACCATCGTCCGCGACGCGCTCGACCGCCGCCTCTCCGACCCGGAGTTGACGGCCTTCGTGGTGGCCCTGGAACTCCACGGCGTGTCCCTGGAGGAGGCCGAGGCCCTCTCCCGGGCGATGCTGGAGACCGGGCGCACCCTGCGGGTGCCGGCGAGGAACGTGGTGGACAAGCACAGCGTCGGTGGCATCCCGGGAGACAAGACCTCCCTGCTCGTCGTCCCGCTGGTGGCCGCCGCGGGGCTCACCATCCCCAAGACCTCCTCCCGCGCCATCACCTCCCCCGCGGGGACCGCCGACCGCTTCGAGGTTCTCGCCCCGGTGGCCCTGGAGGCGGAGGAGATTCTCCGGGTGGTGAAGAGGACCCACGGCTGCATCGCGTGGGGGGGCGCCCTCAATCTCGCCCCGGCGGACGATCTCTTCATCCAGGTCGAGTATCCCCTGAGCATCGACCCCCTGCTCATGCCCTCCATCCTCTCGAAGAAGAAGGCGGTGGGGGCCCGCTTCGTGGTCCTCGACATCCCCACGGGCCGGGGGGCCAAGGTGAAGACCGTCGGGGAGGCCCACGCCCTGGCCCGCGACTTCATCGCCCTGGGGGGGCGCCTTGGAATGAAGGTGGCCTGCGCCGTGACCCTGGGGGAGCAGCCTGTGGGGCGCGCCATCGGGCCCGCCCTCGAGGCCCGGGAGGCCCTGGAGGCCCTCCGCGGGAGGGGTCCGGCCGACCTGGCGGAGAAAGCGACCCGCCTCGCGGGACTCCTGTTTGAGACGGTCAAGGGGCGGAACTCCGGGACCGAGCACGCCCGGAGGCTCCTCCGGAGCGGCAAGGCGGAGGCGAAGATGCGCCAAATCATCGCCGAGCAGGGGGGCGACCCCGAGGTCCGCCCCTCCGACATTCCCATCGGGCGGCGCGCCAACATCCGCGCCGCCAAGGAGGGGCGCGTCCTCTGGGTCAAAAACGCCGAAATCGCGGCGGTGGCCCGGGAGGCCGGGGCCCCCCGGGACCCGGGGGCGGGGGTCCTGCTCCACGTCAAGACCGGCTCCCGCGTCAAGCGGGGCGGCCTGCTCTTCTCCATCTTCTCCAGCAACGGGAGCCGCATCGAGCACGCCCTGCGGATGGCGTCGGAGAGCGAGCCGGTGGTGGTGGCCCGGGGGCTGGAGCAGAAGATGCTCCTTGACAAGATTCCGGCGCGGGTCCCCCACCCGCGCCCCTTCATCCTGGAGCGGTGATGGGGTCGGCCGCTGAGGCAGGCGGGACCGCCGTTCCGGAGGGCTCCACTTCCTCCCCCGGCCTCCGCCGCGGCCTCGGCTTCTGGGGCGTCGCCCTCTCCGGGGTCGGGGTCATCCTGGGCGCCGGCATCTACGCCCTCATCGGGCCCGCCGCAGGGAGGGCGGGCGGGGCGCTCTGGCTCGCGTTCCTCGCCGCCGGAGTCGTCTCGGCGCTCACGGCCCACTCCTACGCCCGCCTCTCCGCCCTCCACCCCCGGAACGCGGCCGAGTTCCAGTATCTCCGGGCGGCCTTCGGGATGCGAGCCGGATTCATCGGAGGGTGGGTCATGTCGGCCTCCAACGTGGTGGCCATCGCAGCGATTTCCCTGGGATTCGCGGGCTACCTCCAGGTCCTCCTCCCCCTCCCTCTCGCTGCGGGCGCGCTCCTCCTCATCGGGCTGTGCGGCCTCCTCCTCTGGGCCGGCATCCGGGAGTCCGTCGGGTTCGCGGTGGCCTTCACCCTGGTCGAACTGCTCGGGCTCCTGCTGGTCATCGCCTTCGGCCTGCCCCGCTGGGGGGAGGCGGACTACCTGGAGATGCCCCACGGGCTCGCGGGCATCGGCGGGGCCGCGGCTCTCATCTTCTTCGCCTACCTGGGGTTCGAAGGGCTGGCCAACATGGCGGAGGAGGCCCGCCAGCCCGAGCGGGTCCTCCCGCGGGCCATCCTGACCGCCGTCGCCATCACCACGGCCATCTACATCCTGGTGGCGGTCGCGGTGGTCAGCGCGGTCCCCTGGCAACAACTCGAAGGAAGCGCTTCGCCCCTGGCCCTGATGGTGGGCACAGTGGCGGGTCCCCGGACGGGACTCCTCCTGGTGCTCCTCGCCCTCGCCGCCACCGCGAACACGGTCCTCCTGATGATGCTCTCGGTCTCGCGGAACCTCTATGGGATGGGGCAGGCGGGCGCCCTCCCCCGGTGGCTCGGGAGGGTGGGCCGCCGCCGCACCCCCTGGGCCGCCACCGTCGCCGCCGCCCTCCTGGCCGCCGGCTTCGCCCTTCTGGGGGACCTGACCACCGTCGCCGAACTGAGCAACGGGGCGGTCCTCCTTCTCTTCACCATGGTGAACCTCGCCCTCCTGGTGCTCTGGCGGAGGGGAGAGGCCCCGGGCAGCGGGAAGCGCGCCCTCCTGCCCGCCGCGGGGGCGGCCACCTGCCTCGCTCTCCTCCTCTGCACCGGGTGGCACGGGGCCAGCTTCGGCTTGGGGATGGTGGCCCTGGGGCTCCTCGCCTCCCGGCTCTTCGTCCCGAAGGGGTCCCCTACGTAGATTCCTGAGGGGCTGCCCATCTTCCCGCTGAAACCGGCATAAGGCGACGCGGGAAAAAGGGGGCGAGGGACCGTGGCCCGAACCCCCGGATGGCGAGGCTCGCCGGGGCGGCGACCCGCGTCCTGCGGCCCATCGCCGCCCCATTCCTCCTGGCGGCGCCGGTCCTCCTGGGCCCCCTTTGCCTCCTGTTCCGGCGGATGGACGCTTCCCACGGGCTCCCGATGCCGCGGGCGGGAGGCGCGCCATGATTGCGCCGGGCATCGCCCTGGCGGCGGCCTTCGACACCGCCTTCACCTGGGCCCGCTGGCAGAAATGGCTCCGCCCCGTCGCCGCCCTTCGCGCCTTTCTCCGGGTGCGTGCGGCCCGGGCCCCCATCGGCGCCACGGGGGACCCGGCCGGGGGGCAGGAGTTTTGTCACCCCTGCCGGTTACACAGCCGGAGTTATCGGGCGGGAGGGTGCCGTAGGCGGATGGAGGGCGCCCCTTCGCAGGACGCGGCCGATGGGCTTCTCGTGGTTCTCGGCCTGGCCCTGGCGGGGCTGGCGGCCTCCGCCCTCGCCAAAGGGCTCCAGGCCCCGGTGGAGAGTGGGGCCCCCTTCCTCCTGTTCCAGGTCGCGGGCCTCGGAGCGGGCCTCGCGCTCCTCGGCACCGGTCTCCGGAGCCTGGCCCGGAACGCCTTCCCGGAAGGTCGCGCACGCCGCACCCCCGGGCGTCCCCACGGGTGAGGGCGGGGTGTCACTCTCACCGGTGACGGAGAAGTCCTTATGGAGATTCCCGGGAACTCAGATATGACCATGGAGACGATTCTCCGCGACCGGACCGCCGACCCGGTCCACGCCCTCCCGGGGGAGGACTTGGGCCTCGACAGTCTCCTCCTGCTGGCTGTGGCCGCCGCGGCGGTCATCGTGGGTTTCCTCATGGTCCTGCTCGCCGCTGTGGCGCGAATCCGGACCTGAGATGGCCGCCCCCAAGACCTCCTCATTCCGGAGCATCCTCGCCGCCGTGGACGGCTCGGAGCCCGCGGTCCGGGCTGCGGCGGCGGCCGTCTCCCTCGCCCGGGAGACCGGGGCCTCCCTCACCTTCGTCTCGGTGGTCCACGTCCCGGCGCAGGTCTACAACGCGGGGGTCTTCATGGCGGGGGGAGGGGCCTTCGACTACAGTGAGGACCTCCGCCAGCACCTCTTGGCGGAGGCCCGCAAGGTGCTGGACCGGGTGGCCGACCTGGCGCGGCGGCAGAAGGTGGAGGCTGAGACCCGAATCCAGGAGGGGCACGTCCCCACCCAAATTCTCAAGTTCGCCGAGAAGGGGAAGTTCGACCTGCTGGTCGTGGGCTCCCGGGGGCTCTCGGGCATCGGCCGCCTTTTCCTCGGCAGCGTCTCCGGCGCCGTGGTCCACGAGGCCAAGGTGTCGGTCCTGGTGGTGAAGTGAGGGGTCAGCCCGAGAGGCGCTTGGTCAGCAGGGCGGCGTGCCTCTCCGCGTCCTTCCCCTGGGCCTCCAAGAGGGCCTTCAGGTCCCCGTCGGCCGACTTGGCCGCGACCTTGTAGGCCACCAGCAGTTTGAGTTCGGCCTCCAGGAGGTCCGCGAGGACTTTCGGGGCCTTGCGCCCCTCCGCATCCTTGCGGAAGCAGTCGAAGTGGACGGGGCCCGCCTTGATGAAGGTGAAGAGCTGGTCGAAGCCCACGGGGCCCTTGCAGAAGGCGCACTCCATGGAGGCCTTTTCGGGCATGGAGAGAGGTGCGAAACTCCGCTTAAATGCCCTCCGCCCTGCCGGTAGCGGGGCATGAAGGGCACCGTCGCGGCCGAAGGATGGGCCGGACGGCCCCGGACCGGTCCCGATGTCTCCCGGAAGCGGCATGCAGCGAGCCGAAAGGTCCGAAGGGTCCGGGGAGGAGGGCAACTTGTCACTTCCCCGAGTGACGATGGAAGCCTTATGGGCCCGCGGGCCGAGAAGCAGCCATGATGAATCGGCTGCGCCTCCTTCCGCCGGCCGCCCTGCTCGCCGCCGCCCTCCTGGTCTCGGGCTGCACAGCGCCCCCCACCGCCACGACCCCCTCCGGGGCCGCCCCCCCGGCCGCGCCCCCGGCTCCCGGGCCGGTCTCCACGAACGTCAGGGTGGTGGACGGGGTGCAGGTGGTCGCCATCGAGCTCAGTGAATTCGCCATCACGCCCGACGTCACGCTGAACCCCGGCAAGGTGAAGTTCGTCGTCACCAACAAAGGCGTGGCGCCCCACGAGTTCGTCCTCTACTCCGAGGCGCAGAAGGCCGAGGCTGTCGCCGCCCACAAGAAGGCGATGGCCGCGGGCGGCGACAAGCACGGGGTGGTGACGCCGGGCGTGCTGGTCGACATCGAGAACATCGACGCCGGAAAGACCCAGGAGAGCCCGGTCATCGAACTCAGGGCCGGGACCTACGAGGCGGGCTGCCACATCCCGGGCCACTACGAAGCGGGCATGAAGGGCAAAATCGTCGTCCAGGGGGCCGCCCCCGCCACGGCGACATCCGCCCCCTCCGTCCCGAAGACCGCGGCCGCCGGGCCCTACACCGGCCCCTCCGCCGACGTGGTCCGCCGGGGCGATGACGTCCCTCCGCCCATCACCCGCAAGGAGCCCGCCACCGTCCGCATCGACCTCGAGGTCCGGGAGGTGGTCGGGGAGATGGCCGACGGTGTCCACTACCGCTACTGGACCTACAACGGGACGGTCCCCGGCCCCATGCTGCGGGTCCGGGAGGGGGACACGGTGGAGTTCCACCTGAAGAACGCCGCCGACAGCACCCAGCCCCACTCCATCGACCTCCACGCGGTGACCGGCCCCGGCGGCGGCGCGGTCTTGACCCAGGCCAAGCCGGGCGAGGAGAGGGTCTTCACCTTCAAGGCGGTCAACCCCGGCATCTACATCTACCACTGCGCAACGCCCCACATCCCGAGCCACGTGGCCAACGGCCTCTACGGGATGATTCTCGTGGAGCCGAAGGAGGGGCTGCCGTCGGTGGACCGCGAGTTCTACGTCGTCCAGGGCGAGTGGTACACCGAAGGCAAGCGGGGCGAGAAGGGGCTCCAGCCCTTCAGCGGTGAGAAGATGCAGTTGGAGCACCCCGAGTACGTGACATTCAACGGCAAGGTGGCCGCGCTGACCGGCGCCAACGCCCTGAAGGCGAAGGTCGGGGAGAGGGTCCGCATCTACGTGGGGGTCGGGGCCTTCCTGCCCTCGTCGTTCCACGTCATCGGTGAAATCTTCGACAAGGTCTACCCCGAGGGGGCCCTCAAGGACCCCATCCGGGACGTCCAGACCACCACGGTCCCCGCAGGCGGGGCTGCGGCCGTGGAGTTCGCCCTCGACGTCCCCGGACGCTACATCCTGGTGGACCACTCCCTGACCCGGGCCCTCGACAAGGGGGCCGTCGGATTCATTGAGGTCGAGGGGCCGGAGAATCCCGCGGTCTACAAGGCCGTGACCCCCGGCGGGACCTCGGCCGCGGGTCACTGAGGCTCGTCACCCCGGCCGGGACGGTGGAACGTTGAAGGCCTGCCCCGTCCACCTGTGGAGATGAAGTCCCGCATTCTCTGCCTCGTCGCCGTGGACGTAGGCCGCGCCCTGGAGGGCGGGGAGGCCGTGGGCCCCGAGCCTGTCCGCGCGGCGCCCGCCTATCCGGAGGTCCTCCCCGGCCACCGCCTCCTCGCATCCGAGGAGGCGCGCGTCCAGGACCGGCCCGTGAATTTCCGGGTCAAGTTCTACCACCCCTCCACCGTGGTCGCCGAGGCGGGGGCGGAGGCGGGAGACCTCTTCGACCTCTCGGTCCTGAAGTTCAAGCGGGAACTCCTCGACCGTTGCCACGGCCTAGCGCGCAACTACGCGCCTCCCGGGGCCTTGGCGGAGGAGTACGCCCTCTACTGCGCATCGGACGACCCGGGAACGCTCTCGGAGGCGCGGAAGGCCCGCATCGTGGGCCTCCTCCACGCCGAGACGGAGGAGATGGCTCCGGACGTCGTGGCGACGACCCTGGCGGCGGCGAGCCTCCGCTACGGGGCCGACGACCTGGCCGTCGTCGGCTGGGACGGGGCCGTGGTTTTCTCGGACGAGCGCGAGTTCCAGGAAATCGCGGAAATCCTGACCCTCGCCAACATCCAACTGCTCAAACTCCGGGTCCTCGACGCGGAGGTGGAGGCGGCCATGGCGGGCCTCCGGGGCGGCCGGGGGCAGGGCCGGTGGCTCCGCAGCCGCCGGGCGTGGCAGGACATCCTCCGCCTCCGGACCGGGTTCCTGCTGGAGTTCGAGGCCATCCGGCGCGACATCGACCTCTTCGGGGACTGGTACACCGCCAAGCTCTACGCCCTCGCCTCCCGGCGGCTGCACCTGGACGAAAAGACCCAGGAGGTGAAGGAGCGGCTCGGGACCCTGGAGGACCTCCACGAAATGGCCTCCCAGCGGGCGAGCAACTTCTACATGCTGGTCCTGGAGGCCGCCATCGTCGCCCTCCTGCTCTTCGAGGTGGGCCGGGCCCTCCTGCCACGATGACGCCTCAGCCCCGGCTCACCCGCCCCCGCATCGGCCGCTCCGGGAGGCGCATCGGCTACGGGGCCGCCAACATCGCCGAGGCGACCTTGGTGCGTGTGGAGAACGAGCCGGGATAGGTCGTCTGCGTTCCGGAGGGCAGACCGTCCCGCTGCAACAACGGGTTCCGGCCCCCTGCCGTCGAGCAGACATTGGGGACGGGTTCCGGTGGCTTGGAGGGCCCAAGCCGGCCAGATTCGCCACCGCTTCTCTGCGAAACTGCAGACTTTCGGACCGTGGAGTCTGCGAAGTTGCACTTCCCCGCCGGTCGGGTGCCTGAACTTGGAACATAGGCCCTTTTGCGCGCGGGCGGAGCCCGCGCGCAAAAGGGCGGCCCCACCCCCGGGCCCCCTCCGCCCGACGGGGTTCCCGGGGGTCTATACTCGCAGAACCCGCCCCGAGCGAAGCGAGGGGCGGGTTCTGCGCCCCCGCGCCCGTCGTCATATCGCGAGCGGGCGCGGAGGGCAGGGTTCCGCGCTATCATTTCCTTGCACAACAAGATTCCTGTCGCGCGTACCCGTGCCCGCAACCTTATACGCAAGGAGAACCCCTGGAGAACCAGCGTTGCGCAAAAGGCAGTTCGCCAATAGCCGTTTCTGAACGCTGAGATTGCTATGGACGGATTGAATTTTCGGAGTGGCGACGCGCCCCCGAGGAACCCCCATGACCGACCCTTCCATTGCCCATCGCCGCCGCCTGATTCCGGGGCGTCTTGCGGTTCTTGGCCGCCCCCTGCCGTGCCAGTTGTGTGGTGGTGCCCCGAATCGGTCGAAGGGCGGGGTCGCGACTCTGTTTCCGATGCCAACTCTCCATCATCCGGCCCTCAAGATGGCGGTCGGGTTGACGAGGTCGTGGGCATGAGCCCGCTCCCCGCGCCTCCCGCCCCCCCCGCGCGGCGGCCGCCATTCCCGGTGCCGATGGGCTCGAGCGCCACTCCGCCCGCGGCGCCCAACCGCGCCAACTACTACTGCATCTGCGGGTACAACTGCACCACCGCGCGTGCGCTGTTCAAGCACATCCAGAGGTGGGAGCCCGGAGAGCCGGGCAGACACGTCCGGGCCTTCGGGCCTCCGGAGAGGTCCCCGGGCCTCCCCGCGTCCCGGAGAGATGAGCGCGGAGCCGCGTTTCCGCGGGGGAGCTCTGCCCCCGGGCGATGAGCCGCCACCCGCCCCCGATGACCCCCCAGAAACGCCGCCGGGGCAGCGGCAAGAGCCCCGTTTTTATACCTGCCACGCGAACTGGCCCGGGGCCACTCCGATGGTCGCCGCCGAGGGGCCGGCGAAGGTCGAGTCCGAGGACGTTCCCGGCTGCTACCGCTGGACCGGGTGAGCCGCCCCGACGGGGTCCCCCCGGGCGCCCCAAGGGGTTGGCGCCCCCGGGAACCCCCCGGTTTTCGCCTTTGGAGCCCGCCGGGGGCGGGAGCGAATCCCGCGATTCTCGAGCAGGAATGCCGCAGGAGTGCGATTTTGACCCCCAAGAGCCCCGCGGGGGCCCCGGCAAGAGGCGGGGGAAGCCTTATCCCCCCGGTGGGGTGTAAGGGGCGGACACCATGGGATATCGAGGCGGAGGTGGCTACCGGGGCCGCGGAGGCGGTGGCTACGGGAGCCGCGGCGGCGGAGGTTACGGGAGCCGCGGCGGCTACGGGGGCTTCCGGGAGCCCGCGGAGATGCACCCCGTCAGGTGCGCCGATTGCGGCGTAGATACTCAGGTCCCGTTCAAGCCCACCCAGGACCGGCCCGTCTATTGCCGGGACTGCTACCAGAAGCAGCGCGGCGGGGGCGGCTACGGCGGCCGCGGCGGTGGCGGAGGCTTCCGCGGCGGCGGCCGGGGAGGCTACGGCGGCGGAGGGGGATTCCGGGGGCCCCGCAGGCCCTCCCCCGAGGCCTCGGTCCGGGTCGGAGAGATCCACGACGTCGAGATCGCCGAGGTCGGGAACAAGGGCGACGGCATCGCCCGCGTCGAGAATTTCGTCATTTTCGTCCCCGGGACCCAGAAGGGCGAACGCGTGAAGGTCCGCATCCGTGAGGTCGCGCAGCGCTTCGCGGTCGCGGAACTGGCCACCGGAGAGGCCGCCTCGGGCTCCGAGGAGCCGGCGGGGAAGCCCCCGGCCCGCGATGAGGAGGGGCCCGCGGAGGGGTCGGAGGACGGACCGGACGGGACCGAGGAATGAAAATCTCCGAGTTGAAGCCCGGCGCGTCGAACGTCGTCCTGAAGGCGTCGGTGATCCAGGTGGAACCCCCGCGGAGGGTGACGACCCGGTATGGGGAGAACACCCTCACGGTGGTCCAGCTGGACGACGGCTCGGGCAAGATCGAACTCTCCCTCTGGGGCGACCAGGGCAACGGCGTCGCCCCCGGGAAGACCCTCGAGGTCTCCGGGGCCTACGTCCGCGAGTTCAAGGGCACCCTCCAGCTGGGGGTTCCCCGGAAGGGGAAAATCCAGGTCTCGGGCTGACGCCCGCGGCCCTTCCGTCACGGATATTTCGGGCCCCATCACGCCGACTGGCCGCGCGCCGTTTCTCGGCGAGCTGTCCGAGGGCCGCGGCATGGGCCCGCCAGGAGTCGAACCTGGGTCTCCGCCTTGTAAGGGCAGTGTCTTGGCCGTTGGACCACGGGCCCTCGCAACACCTTCAGCCCCTTGCACCCCTATGACCCTTGCCCGTCCGGAAACCCCCCTGAGGGTTTCCGGTCGCTGATTGCGGTCCCATCGGGGCGCCAAAAGAATCAAAGGGGAGCACCCTCCCCTTCTCCATGGACCGGACCGGCAACCCGGGACCCGCCCGTCTCCCGCTGGTGGAGAGGCACCGCCCCCAGAAACTCTCCGACGTGGTCGGCCAGGGAGAGGCAGCCCCCCAAATCCGGGCGTGGGCCGAGCAGTGGCCGAAGAGGGGCAAGGCCCTCCTCCTCCACGGGCCCCCGGGGTGCGGGAAGACCTCGGCGGCGCTCGCCCTCGCCAGGGAGATGGGGTGGGAAGTGGTCGAGATGAACGCCAGCGACGCCCGGACCCAGGAGAGGGTCGAGTCGGTGGCCCTCGCGGCGGCGAAGCAGCAGACGCTCTTCGGAGGCCGAAAACTCATCCTGATGGACGAGGCGGACGCCCTCCACGGCAACTACGACCGCGGGGGCTACGCGGCCCTGGGGCGGCTGGTGAAGGAGACCTCCCACCCGGTCCTCCTCACCGCCAACCACCCCGAGCGGATGCCCTACCCGCTGCGGAAGGCGTGCGCGGCGATCGCTCTCCGTCCCCTCGCCGAAGAGGACATCCTCTCGGCCCTGAAGAGGGTCGCGGCCGCGGAGAAGATGAAAATCGAAGAGACCGCCCTGCAGGCCCTCGCCCGCAACGCGGGGGGGGACCTCCGCTCCGCCCTCATGGATATGGAGGCGTGGGCCGGGGCCGCGACGCCGGTCCTCTCCTCCCGCGACCGGGCGGCCGAGGTGCGCGAGGTCCTGGAGGCGCTCTTCCAGAGATCGGGCCGGGAGGCCTACGCCGCCCTCCAGCGGGCGGACGCCGACCCCGAGGAGACGGTCCAGCTGGCGGAGGAGAACCTCCCCCGGGCCCGGAGCGGCGGCGGGCTTCGGGAGGCGCTCCGGGTGGTCCAGCGGGCAGACGTGTTCCTCGGCCGTGCCGCCCGGGGACAGAACTACCGGCTGTGGCGCTACGCCACCTCGCTCCTCGCCTTCGGCATCCCGGCCACGGGGCCCGCGCCCGCCCCGACCCGCTACGTGGAGAAGCCCGACCTCTACTGGTTCTTCGCGGGGCGGACCGGGGACGCCGTGGCCGCCCGGGTCGCCCACTCCCTCTCCATCCCGAAGGCCAAGGCCCGGGAGGCTCTTCCGGTCCTCAAGGCGCTCGCGAAGCTGGGGGCGGACCTCTCGGGGCTGGGGCTGGAGGAGAAGCAGATGGATTGGCTGGCGGACCGGAAATGAAGAGGAAGACTCCGCCGAGGAAGCGGCCCGTGCAGCGCGCGGTCAGGGGCAAGCCTCTCGAAGTCGGCATCCTCTCCTCCGGGAGGGACGACGACGCCCGCCTCTTGCTGAAGTCGGTGGTGGAGGGGCTGGAGGCCGACGGCCCCTCCGTCCGCTACCTCTTCGTGAACCGGGAGCGCGGCGACCGGCCCGAATCGGACCGCCTCCTCGACGAGGCGGACCGGCTCGGCCTGAAGACGGCGGCCCTCTCCTCCCTGAAGTTCAACCCCGACCTGAAGCGGCGGGACGAGGCGGCCTGGAACCGCGCCTTCCACGCTGAGGCGCTGAAGCGGCTCGCGCCCCTGCGGAGGCCGAGGCCCGCGGTGGACCTCGCCCTCGGCTACATCATGGTCATCCGGAGCCCGGAGTTCCTGCGGGAACTGGACATCCTGAACCTCCACCCCTCCCCGCTGTCGCCGGGGGGCGGGGCCGAAATCGCGGGCCACTGGACCCACGTGATGTGGGAGCACATCCGCCGGCGCTCCGAGTTCGCCGGGGCGATGCTCCACCGGATGACCCTCGACCTCGACCGGGGGCCCTGCGCCACCCACTGCCGGGTCCGCCTCCGGGGACCGGAGTTCGACCCCCTCTGGAAGCAGTTGGACGAGGACCGGGGCCACGGCCTCACGGTCGCCGACCTGCAGAAGCGGTTCCCCGACTGGCGCTACCCCGGGGGGTCCTATCCGCTCTTCACCGCCATCCGGAAGGCGCAGTTCGCGCGGGAGGTGCCGTTGACCCTGGCGACCCTGGAGAGGTTCGCGCGTGGGGAGTTGGCGTTCAAGGGCGGGGCGCTGGTGGATTCGGGGGGCAAGCCGCGGGAGCCGGAGGACGTGACGGAGGAGGTCGAGGCGCGCCTCGGGAGCCGACGGGGAGGGAGGGAGGCGTGAACCCGGAGGCCCAGCGGGCAGCCCGCCCGAGGAGGTGCCCGGAGCAGGGATGGGCGACGCCCTCGCCGTCCCTTCAGGAGCCCGGGGAGTCGGGGCCCGGGACCTTCACCCGCAGCTTCGCCAGATCCTCCTGGACCTCGGCGCGGTGCCCCAGCGCCTCGAGGAAATCGGTCACGACCCACTTGGAGAATTCGCGGAGGGGTGCGGAGCAGGGCAGCAACGTGAACTGCCCGCCCCCGCTGGTGCTGATTTTGAAAAAGTTGCACAACTCCAGGCGTTCCAGCAGTTCCCCGGGGTCGGGTCTCCGGCTCCGCCACTGGTCCGCGTGGCTCCGCGCCACGGCCCGGAGGGCCTGGAATTGGTTTTCTGCGGCCTCGATTGCAAGCCGAAGCGGTTCCGGCTGGCCGACCTGAAGTCCCTGGAGCCGGCGTCCCACACCAGCCCGGGTGCGGGGGGGACCATCCGGACCCACGTGCCCCTCATCTGCCAGATTTTCAACTGCGTCATCGAGGGGGTGACCTGGGAGGGCTTCCGCCTGGGCGACGTCCTGGCCCGGACCGGGCTGGACGCGGGGGGCGGGAACTTCTTCGCCTTCTACTCCCGCGACGGCCACTACTTCGAGGTCCTGACCCGGGCCGAGGCCCTCGACCCGCGGGTCCTGCTGGCGACCGGCATGAACGGGACGCCCCTGCCCCACGAGCACGGCGGCCCGATGCGGCTGGTGGTCCCGTTCCTCCAGGGATACAAGAGCGTCAAGTGGCTCGCGGGCATCCGGGTCTTCCCGAACAACCCCCTGGGCATCAAGACCCTCCTGGGGCAGAGCAAGGACGGGAGCTTGGCGAGGGCGTTCCAGGAGAGGTATGGACTCTTTCCCCCGGAGGCGGGCCCATGACCGGGGCCGAAAGAGCGCGGGCCCGAGTGCTATGGCTCTCCACCGCCGGGTTCACCCTGGCATTCGCTGTCTGGACGATGTTCGGAATCCTCGGGATTCCCATCCGGAAGGAGTTCGGCCTGAGCGACACGCAGTTGGGCTGGCTCTTGGCTGCCGCCGTCCTCGGGGGCTCCCTCCCGCGCCTGCTCTTCGGCGTCCTGGCCGACCGGCACGGGGGCGGGAAAGTCTTCACCGCGCTCCTCCTCGCCACCGCCCCGGGCGCCCTCCTGGTGAGCCAGGCCCACTCCTACCCGGAACTGGTGCTCTACGCCCTCTGGACCGGCCTGGCCGGGAACACGTTCTCCATAGGCATCGCCTGGTGCTCCGCGTGGTTCCCTGCAGAGAGGCAGGGGTTCGCCCTGGGGGTCTTCGGCGCGGGCAACGTGGGGGCGTCGGTGACCAAGTTCATCGGGCCCGCCCTGATCACCCTGGTACCCGCTGGGGGATTGTGGAGCGGCGCGCTGCCTGGGGGCTGGCGCTTCGTGCCCGTCCTTTACGCCCTCCTGCTCGTCGCCATGGCAGCGCTCATATGGCTCTTCCTCCCACGGCCCGACCGGAGGCCCGGGTCCGACCGCTCGTTCACCGAAATGCTCCGGCCCCTCCAGAGCGTGAGGGTCTGGCGCTTCGGCCTCTACTACGTCGTGGTCTTCGGCGCCTATGTCGCCCTCTCCCTCTGGCTGCCGAAATACTACGTGGACACCTTCGGCCTCCCGCTGGGGACGGCCGCCCTCCTGACCGCCCTCTTCATCTTCCCGGCCAGCCTCCTGCGCCCCCTGGGGGGATGGGCGTCCGACGCCCTGAGCGCCCGGCCAGTGATGTACTGGACCCTCGGCGCCACCACGGCTCTGGCTCTGCCCCTCTCCCTCCCGGGAATCGTCACCTCTCCATGGTGGTTCACTCTCGCGGTCGTCTCCATTGGGATTTGCATGGGCATCGGCAAGGCCGCGGTCTACAAGTTCATCCCCCAGCACTTTCCGGGGGATGTGGGGGCCGTGGGCGGCCAGGTGGGGCTGCTGGGCGCCCTCGGCGGCTTCGTCCTTCCTCCCCTTTTCGGGTACACGACCCAGTTGACGGGCGTCCCGGAGACCACGTTCCTAGCCCTGTTCCTCCTGAGCGGCGCCAGTTTGGTCTGGCTCCACGCGACCGTGCAGTCCATGCTCCGGGCGGGGGTCCAGGTCACCCCGCACACGGTCGAGCACTCGCCGGAACCCGGCCACGGCATCGGCGCCGACGTGCCCTCCACCCCGCCTTCCCCGAGAGCCCCCTCCGTCCCGCCCTCGCGCTGACATGCCGAGAATCGTCGTCTGCGTCAAGCAGGTCCCCGCGGCGAAGGCGATGGTCCTCGACCCCCAGACCCGCACCCTGAGACGGGAGGGGGTCCCCCTGGAGGTCAACTCCTTCGACCTCCGGGCTGTCGCCAAGGCGGTGGAGCTGAAGCGTAGCTACGGCGGCGAGGTCGTGGTCATGACCATGGGGCCGCCCCAGGCCCGCGCGGCCCTGGAGCACTGCCTCGCCCTGGGGGCCGACCGGGCCGTCCACCTCTCGGACCGGGCCTTCGCGGGCTCCGACACCCTGGCCACCGCCCGGGCCCTCGCGCTGGCCATCCGGAGGACCGGGTTCGACCTGGTCTTCTGCGGAAAATGCAGCACCGATGCGGAGACCAGCCAGGTCGGCCCCGAGACGGCCGAACTGCTGGACGTGCCCCAGGTCACCGGTGTCCGGAGCCTCGCCCTCTTCGGGCGGAGCTTGGCGGCCCAGCGGGAGACCGACTCGGGATTCGAAATCGTCGAAACCTCTCTCCCGGCCCTTCTCACCGTGGCCGAGGACCTGGCATCCGAGCCGCTTCCGACCCGGGAGGGGCGGGAAAGGGCCAAGGCCCTGCCCGTCGAGGCCGTGACCGCGGTCGACCTCTCCTCCGACTCCTCCATCTTCGGAAAGGCGGGCTCTCCCACCGAGGTGGCGGGGCTGCAGACCGTCGAGGTCCCCCGGGAGCGGCGCATCGTCCCTTCAGAGCCCGTCGAAGAGGCCGTGGGCGAGGTGGTGCGCGTCCTCCGGGACCGAAGACCCGCGAGGCCCGCCGATGGAGGCGGGGGGCCCCCGCCCGCCCCGAGGAGCGCCGGCCGGCCCTTCTGGGTGGTGGCCGAGGCCCAGGGCCCGACCCTCCGGCCAGTGAGTGCGGAACTTCTCGGAAAGGCCGCGGACCTGGCCGACAAGGCGGGCGGGGAGGTGGCGGCCTTGCTCATGGGTCACCGTTTGGAGAAGCACGCCACCGCCCTCGCCGCCCACGGCGCCGACCGGGTCCTCCTGGCCGACGACCCCGGCCTCGAGCCCTGGACCACCGACGCCCATGCCGCCGTTCTCGCGGACGCCATCCGGGAACATCGCCCCCGGTCGGTTCTCCTGCCCTCCACCGCCTACGGGCGCGACCTGGCCCCGCGGGTGGCCGCCCGCCTCGGCCTGGGCCTCACCGGGGACTGCATCGACCTCGGCATCGGGGGCGACGGGCGGCTGGTCCAGCACAAGCCCGCCTTCGGTGGGAACGTGGTGGCCCCCATCCTCTCCCGCACGTGGCCGGAGATGGCCACCGTCAGGCCGGGGATGCTGAAGGCCAGGAGTCCGGACTCCGGCCGGACCGCCCGTGTCGAGCGGTTGCGGGTCCGGCTCCCCCCGCCCAGGGTCCGGGTCGTGATGCGATCGGTGAACGAAGGGTCTGAAGCGACCGCCCTGGATCACGCGGAGGTCATCGTGGGCGTTGGCATGGGCATCGGGGTCCCCGAGAACCTCCCGGCCCTGCGGCTCCTGGCCGAACGGCTCGGGGCGCCCATGGCGGCGACCCGCGATGTGGTGGACGCGGGCTGGCTCCCCCGCCACCACCAAGTGGGGCTGACCGGGCGTGCCATCGCTCCCCGAATCTACATGGCGATCGGCATCCGCGGGGCCGTGGAGCACACCGTGGGAATGCGGCGGGCGGGATTCGTCATCGCCATCAACCCGGACCCGAAGGCGCCCATATTCCAGAGCGCGGACCTCGGAATCGTCGGGGACTGGAGCCGGGTGGTCCCCCGTCTTGCCCGCGAGTTGGAGGGACCTCTCCGACCCGCCGCGGAAGCCTACGCCACGGCGCGGTAGCCCTCGCACCTGGCGACCGGCAGCCTCGGATATTTGGGAAACCGCGGGTCGCTCTTCGACAGTTCGCACATCCAGTAGGCCGTCCCCCGGGTGGTCTCGACTTTCCGGGAGTGGACGCAGGTCGCACAAAGGCCAGGATTTCCGGGGTCCATGGATAGCGGTTTCCGGGTAAGGATTACTTTCACCCCGCTCTCGGCCCAGGGCCATAGCCCCCCCGGCGTATGGGGGGTAGAGGCAAAGGCGGCCAAGAACCGTTCGGCGGCCCTACACGCTTCTGGGCCAACCCGGGCCGGGAGGCGGCCGCTGCCGGGACCCCCGCGCCCACACGATTCGGGCGCACCGGGTAGACGGCGCCCGCGGGAGGATCCGCGTTCAAGTCCGGACCCTCCCCCATCCCCTGCATGGCCGGGGCCGGGACTAAATTTTCCCGGCTCCAAATCGCTTCCCTGAGCGTGTCTCGACAAAGGTGAACTTCGCGGGCGAGAAGACCCGGACCGCGATGTTGCGGAAGTCCCCCATCGCCTCCTCGAGAATCCGGGCGAACGGTTTCTTCTCCTCGGGCGTCCCCGCGGTCACCGCCCGCGCGGCCCAGCCCTCCAACTCCTCGGGAGGGCTCCACTCCACCTCCGCTGTCGCCTCGCCCGAGAAGCGGATGTTGTCGTTGAGGGAGGGGACCGGGTCCTTCCCTGGCGGGGGCTCCGCCAACGGCGCCCGGCCCCGCGCCTTGCGGATTTTCCCGACCGGGAACCCCTCGTTGTAGAGCCGCAGCATCCCGTTCTCCAGGGCGCGCGAACAGATTTGAACGAGTCCCGCCGGGCTCGCCGGGGGAGCCACGACCATCCGGAGGGCGCGGGGTTCGAGGCCGCACCCCCTCGCGAGAAAATCGGCGACATCGGGCGTCGGGAGGCGGTCCGCTTCGAGGAAGAAGACCGCGACGTCGCTCCTCTCCGACAATCCGAGTTTCTCGTAGAGCAACTTCGGTTTCCGGGCGAGGATGCGCCCCGGCCCCGATGCCATCCCCCGGGAGTCGCCCATCGGGACCATCCAGGCGGCGAACTGGCACCCGAGGGTGGCGAGGGCGGGGTCTTCGCTCTCGACATGGACCCAGGTCCGGCCCCCCTCCTTCCGCAACTCGACCCGCGCCCGTTCCCCCAGTGTGACGCGGGCGGCCAGGAGCCCCGCCTCCGTGGAGCCCGGGGCGGAGACCCCCGCATCCACGACCCGCGCGCCGTTGGAGAGGGTGGAGGTCGCAACCCCCAACTCGGGGGCCAGGCGGGCCATCTCCTCGAAGATCCGGACCGTGTCCGCGTTGGCCCCGCTCATCCCGACCACATCCGGACCGCGGAGTAGACGAGGACCGCCGCCAGCAGGTAGGCGAGGCTCCTCCGGCTCACCCTGGCCGCGAGCCGCGCCCCGACCTGGGCCCCCGGGATGGCGCCCGCCGCCAGGAGGAGGGCGTGGGGGAGGGCGAGGGAGCCGAGCGCGTAGTGGGCCCCCGCCCCGAAGAGGCTGGTCGGCAGGATGGCGAGGAGCGACGTCGCCACGGCGGCCCGGATGTCGAGCCCCACGGCCATGAGGGCAGGCACCATGAGGACGCCGCCGCCGATGCCAAGGAGCCCTGAGGCGAAGCCCACCCCGAGGCCGAGGGGGGCGAGGGCGGCCCGGGGGAGCTTGAACCTCGAGTCCTCCTTCGGCCCCCCGGGGCGCAGCACGAGAGCGGCCCCGATGGCGACGACGAAGAGGCCGAACCCCCACCGGAGCGCCTCGGGCGAAATCGCGGTCGTCGCCCAGGCGCCGAGGACCCCGCCTGCGGCGGCGAGGGGGACCAGATAGAGAGCGAGCTGCCACTTCACGTGGCCCTGCCGTCGGTAGGCGAGGGCCGAGGAGAGCGCCATGGGGGCCATCGCCCCCAAACTGGTCCCGAAGGCCCGGGCGGGGGCGAAGCCGAAGCCGAGAGCGAGGAGCGGGCCCATGAAGACGCCGCCGCCGACTCCCACCATCGAGGATGCGAGGCCGATGAGGAGACCCGCGGGGAGGAGCCAGAGCAACTCCAGGCCCGGGTCGGCGCTCATCCTCCCCCCCGCGCCATTTCACGCTTGAGTCCATCGGCCAGGGCCCCGGCCACCGCCGCCCTCTGGAGGAGGGGGGCCCGGGTGGCATCCAAGCCCTCCATCGCCCGGCGCAACGCGTAGATGTCCGCCTCCCACGCGACCCGCCGGAGCCCCACGTCCCACAGGACCAGCCCCTCCGGGGGCGCGGGCGGCGCGCCCTCCCCCCGGGGCTCCTCGAGGAGGCGCCGCACCCAATCCTCGCCCCTCCGCCCCGAACCGACCGCGAGGAGAGCGCCGGCCATCCGCCGCACCATCTCCCGCGCGAACGACTTGCCGCGGAACTCGAAGAGCACCAGCGGGCCCTGCTGCTTCACCGAGACCTTGAGCAGGCTCTTGGTCTCCCCCTTGTCGGGCGAGAAGGCGGAGAAATCCCGGGTCCCCGGCAGGAGTTGCGCCGCCTGCCTGGCGCGGGCCGCGTCGAATCCCTCCGGGACCGGCGCCCAGTAGCGGTAGAGCCGGTGGAGGACCGACTTCCAGGGCTCGAAGCCCGGGGGGGCCGCCGCCCGGGCCCACACCCAGATGTCGGGGGGCAGGCGGGCGTTGATGGCGCGGGGGAGGGCGCGGGCCCCGTCCTTCTCGTCGAAGGCGACCACCTGGGCGCGGGCTGAGACTCCCCGGTCTGTCCGGCAGCAGACGCCGACCCCGGGGCCCGCGAAGGCCCCGATCTCCCTCAAGACTTTCCGCAACTCCCCCTCGACCGTCGGGACCCCGGGCTGGAACTGGAATCCGTGGTAGGCGCCCCCGAGGTAGGCGAGTTTGAGGAGGAGCATCGGCCCCGTTGGGCGCCCGGTCTAAAAAGAGAACCACCGAAACGGCCTTCCGGCGATTCGGCGACCCTCTCTCGATGGCCGACGAAACTCTCCGCCGCCTCCACGAGCCGGCGAAGTCGCTGCTCCCGTTCGACGAGTTCCTCCGGCGGGTCGAGGAGAAGCGGGAACTGCTGGGCGAGTTCTTCGACGCGCCCACCGCCGCCCTCCTGGTCCTCCGGGAGGCGGGACTCGATGTGGAGCGGACTCCCCTCCGCGACCTCCCGGAGAGGGCTGTGGCGCGGGTGGTGGCGAAGGTCATCCACAAGGCGGAGAGGCGGTTCCAGCGCCCCGATGGGTCGAGCGGGCTCCGGGTCGAGATGGTGCTCGCCGACCCCACCGGCACAGCCCGGGCGGTGGTGTGGGACCCCGCCACACCCGTTCAGGCAGGCGAAGACCTCCGGCTCCTCGGGGTCGTGCGGCCGGGTCCGGCCGGGGTGGAGCTGTCGGTCCGGGAGATGGAGCCCGCCCCCGAGCCGGTTCGGGTCGAGCCCGCCTCCCTCGCCTTCCTCCGGCCCGGCCCCATCCCCCTCGTCCGCGTGCGCGTCCTCGAGGTGCGCCCCCGGGAGTTCGTCCGGGCCGACGGGGCGCGCGGGGGGTTCCGGGAGCTGCGGCTCGCGCAGGGCCCGGTCCAGATCCGGGGCGTTGCGTGGGAGAACGACCTGCCCCTGGAGCCGGGGGCGTCGGTCGAGGTCGAGAACGGCGAGGCGAAGGAGCGGGCGGGGCAGATGGAGCTCCACCTCCACGCCCGGACCCGCCTCCGGCCCGCGGCGCAGGAGGTCCCCGCCGAGGCGGGACCGGTCCCCCTCGACCGGCTCGTCCCCGGGACCCTCTGCACGGTCGCCGGAGAGGTGAGCGGCATCGGCGAGGTCCGCGAGGTCGCGGGGAGGGGCGGGGCGCCCCGGAGGGTGGCGACCATCCACATCTCCGACGGCTCGGGACGGGTCCGGGTCTCCCTCTGGGGGGACCGGGCCGACCTGCTCCCGAGACTCGACGTCGGGACCCCCCTCCGCATCACCGGGGGGCGGGTGAAGGCGGCGCCCGACGGGAGGCCCGAAATCGCCGCCGGCGAGGGGACCGCCGTCGAGGTCGGCTGAAAAGGCCTTCAAGGAGGAGCGGAAATTCCCGGGATGGCCGAGGGCGCATCGTTCCTGCTGGTCCTCGGGACGATCTTCGCCATCGTGGACCCCGTCAGCAACACGGTGACCTACATGGCCCTCACCTCGCACCTGAGCCCGGAGGAGCGGGTCCGCATCGGGCGCAAGGCGGCCCTCACGGGCTGCATCCTCCTCCTGCTCTTCGCCCTCGCCGGCGAGGCGCTTCTGCGCTATTTCGGCGTGGACGCGAACTACCTGCGGATCGCGGGGGGGCTCCTGCTCCTCCTCGTGGCGGTGGACATGATGCAGGGGCGGCGCTCCCGGGAGTCCTACACCGAGGAGGAGGCGAGCGAGGCGAAGGGGAAAACCGACTTCTCCATATTTCCCCTGGCGATGCCGATGCTCACGGGCCCCGGGGCCATCACCACGGTGGTCATCTTCATGTCGGGGGCCGGGCTGGTGGAGCGGGGCCTGGTGATCGGCTCCATCCTGCTGACCTTCGGGGCGGTCCTCCTCTTCTTCACCTTCGGCGAGCGGTTCCGCCGGGTCCTCGGGGTCAGCGGCTCCCTGGTGGCCCTCCGGGTCATGGGGCTCTTCCTCGCCGCCATCGCCGTCCAGTTCATCGCGACCGGGACCTGGAACGTCTTCCGGCTCCTGGCCCAGACCTCTTAGGGTTGCAATGGCCGGGGCGAAGAGCGCCGAGCCGCCCAAAGAGGCCGGGGAGAAGGGGGCCGACGCCCCCAAGGAGAAGCGGCCGAAGGGGGTCGCGGCGCCTCTGCGCCCCGCCCTCGACCGGCTCCGGAAAATCGGAGGCGCGGCGAAGGGGCCCCTCGTCCGGCTCGGGAAACGGCTCGCCAAGCACCCGCTCTGCAATCTCGGGCTCCACAAGTGGCAGTTGAAGGGCTGGGGGCGATGCGCACGGAAGAGGTGCGAGGTCTACCGGAGTTTCGGGAAGGTCGCCGGAGTCAAAGAGTAGGCGCGCCGATGGTCGCGGGGAGAGCCCGGGGGCCCGCCCCCCGTCCAGAAGCCCGCCCTCCCCGGAAGTTGAGAGAAGTGATATGGGCGGGTGTCCACCTCCCACAGAGCCACCATGTCCGACCCGCGATGCCCGAAGTGCGGAATCCCGGCCCGAGGGCCCTTCTGCGGCTCGTGCGGGGAAATGCTCCCGCCCCGGGAGACCGACCCCTTCTCCCTCCTCGGGGTCGAGCCCCGCCCCCTCCTCGACGAGGGGGCCCTGAAGGAGGCCTACCGGCGGTTGAGCATGCGGCTCCACCCCGACCACGCGCCCCCGGAGCGCCGGGAGGATGCCCTCGGGTGGTCCTCCCTGCTGAACCGGGCCCACGCCACCCTCCGGGACGCGAAGACCCGGATTCCGGTCCTCATCTCGATGGAGGCGGGGGGCTTGGACCGCCCCGAACTCTCGCCTTCGGCCGGCGAAACGGGGTTGGGTTCAGGGCGGTCCCCGATGGCCCCCGGGGCGGCGGTGGTGGACCGGGAGATGATGGAACTCTCCCTGGAGGTGCAGAGGGTCTGCCAGGCCTTCGACCGGTTCGCCGCCGAGCGCAAATCCCCCCTCGCCGCGGCGTCGGCGGCCCTGGAGGGGGGGTGGGGGGAGCAGAAGCGGGCCCTGGAGGGTCTCCGGGCTAAACTGGAGGAGCGGAAGAGACGGGTCGCAGGGGAGCTGGAGGGGCTGGACCGGAGATGGCGGGAGACCCCCCCTCCCCGGACCCCCCTCCACAGGGAGTTGGGGCGGCTCGCCTCCTGGTTCTCCTACCTCTCGAGGTTCGAAGGGCTGGTGGCGGAGCGGATTCTAACAATCAAGAGCATGGGACTTTAATTTCGGAGTTCCGAAAACAGGAAACATTGATAGGCTTTAGAAACTATAATAAGATAAAACACAAAAAACACAAAAAGTTGATAAGACCAAATGGCCGTATTTGGAGCCGCCTCTCAATTCTACCATGGCAGAAGAAGAAGTCCGTCGGACCCCTCCGCCCCCCTCCGCGGGGGAGGGTCCCCCCTCCGGGGAGGGGCCCAAGGTAGCCAACCGCATCACCGAGTGCCCCGAGTGCTCCTCCCCCCAGATCCGCCGGGACTACCAGCGGGGCGAGATGTACTGCTCCGACTGCGGCCTCGTGGTGGACGAGTCGATCATCGACACCGGCCCCGAGTGGTCGGCCTACGACGCCGAGCAGCGCGCCCAGCGGGCCCGCTCGGGCGCCCCCCTCACCCTCACCATCCACGACAAGGGGCTCACCACCGAGATCGACTGGCGCAACCGGGACGCCCGCGGCCAGGAGCTGCGGAACCGTGAGCAGTTCTACCGGCTGCGGAAGATGCAGCGCCGCGCCCGGGTGAGCAGCGCCGCCGAGAGGAACCTCGCCTTCGCCCTCAGCGAAATCGACCGCATGTCCTCCAGCCTCGGCCTGAGCAGGAACATCCGGGAGAAGGCCGCGGTCCTCTACCGGAAGACCGTGGACAAGGGGCTCATCCGGGGCCGCTCCATCGAGGCGGTCGCCGCCGCGACCCTCTACGCCTCTTGTCGGGGCGGGGGCATCCCCCGCACCCTCGACGAGGTGGCCGCGGTGGCCCGCGTCTCCCGGAAGGACATCGCCCGCGCCTACCGCCTCATGGCCCGTGAACTGGAACTGAAGCTGGCGCCGGTGTCGAGCACCGATTACATCGACCGGTTCTGCTCCGAGCTCCACCTGGAGCACGAAATCCGCCGCAAAGCCCTCGACCTCCTGAACACCGCCCGGGAGAAGAAGCTCCTCGGGGCCGCATCGCCGGACGGCATGGCGGCGGCTTCCATCTACATCGCGTCGCTGCTGGCCGACCGCGCCCCGCCACAGCGGGAACTGGCCCGGGTGGCGGGTGTCTCCGAGGTCACCATC
The DNA here is from genome assembly GCA_038869515.1 of Halobacteria archaeon. Classification (GTDB taxonomy): domain Archaea; phylum Halobacteriota; class Syntropharchaeia; order JACQPP01; family JACQPP01; genus JAWCQZ01. Next base: position 33,759 of record JAWCQZ010000010.1, on the reverse strand, counting down.
CGGAACCGCTACAAGGAACTGGCACTGAAACTGGGCCTGGACTTGGGTCCAAGAGCCGCGTAGCCCCGGGAAAATAGAGAAAACTGAAAGGGTTCAAGGCCCACCCGGAGCCCTCTCCCCATGGCGCCCATCATCGGCATCGACCTCGGGACGAGCAACTCTTCGGCCGCGGTGGTCCGGGGGGGCAGGCCGGTCACCATCCCGAGCCGCGAGGGGCCATCGCCCTACGGGAAGAACTTCCCGAGCGTCATCGGCTTCCAGCGGGACGGGACGGTCCTGGTGGGCGAGCCGGCGCGCCGCCAGGCCGCAGCCAACCCGGAGGGAACCGTCGCCGCCTTCAAGCGAAAAATGGGGAGCGGCCACAAGTATTCGATTTTCGGCAAGGAGTACACCCCGGTGGACCTGAGCGCCATCCTGCTCCGGAAAATCAGGGAGGACGCCTCCGCCCACCTCGGCGAGCCGGTGGAGAAGGCGGTCGTCACCGTCCCCGCCTACTTCAACGACGCCCAGCGGACGGCGACCAAAAAGGCCGGGGAAATGGCGGGCCTCGAAGCGGTCCGCATCCTGAACGAGCCCACCGCCGCCTGTCTCGCCTACGGTCTGGACAGGAAGGGGAGCCACCGTGTGCTGGTCTTCGACCTCGGCGGCGGGACGCTCGACGTGACCCTCCTCGAGTTCCAGGAGGGGGTCTTCCAGGTCATGGCGACCAGCGGCGACACGCAGTTGGGCGGGACCGACATGGACCGCGCCCTGGTGGAGCGGCTCTCCGCCGAGGCGGGGCCCCTCGACGCCTCCTCGACGGCCAAACTGCGCGAGGCCGCCGAAGAGGCGAAAATCCGCCTCTCCGCCGAGGAGGCGACCGAGATCAACCTCCCGTTCCTCGGCGGCCGGAAGGGCTTCCGCCGCACCCTGACGCGGGCCGAGCTCGAAGGGCTCTTCCTCCCCCTCCTGGAGCGGTGCCGGGGCCCCCTCCTGCAGGCCCTCGCCGACGCCCGCCTCGACCCCCCGGCGGTGGAGAGCGCGGTCCTGGTCGGCGGGCCCACCCGGATGCCCGCGGTGCGGAGGCTCGTGGCCTCGCTTCTGGGCAAGGAGCCCGAGGCGGGCATCGACCCCATGGAAGTGGTCGCCCACGGGGCGGCCATCCAGGGCTCGGTCCTCGCGGGGGAGTCGCCGAGCGTCCTCCTTCTCGACGTGACGCCGCTCAGCCTCGGCATCGAGACGATGGGGGGGCTGATGAACATCCTCATCCCCCGGAACACGACGATTCCGACCAAGGCGGGGGAGATGTTCTCGAACCACGTCGAGGGGCAGCGGAAGATCCTCATCCACGTCCTCCAGGGGGAGCGCGAGATGGCGGCGGACAACTTCTCCCTCGGCAAGTTCTACCTCGAGGTGGAGCCCGCTCCCGCCATGACCCACCGCATCGGCGTCCAGTTCACGATTGACGAGAACGGCATCCTCCAGGTCCTCGCCATGGACACCCGCACCGGGAAGAAGGTGGAGACCACGGTGAAATCGGCAGTGGACGTCGCCGACGAGAGGGTGCAGGAGATGGTGAAGGCCTCGGTCGAGAAGGCGATGGAGGACATGAAGAAGCGCCAGACAGCCGAGGCGAAACTGGGGCTCCAGACCGCGGTCCTGGCGTCGGTGAAGGCGCTGAAGGAGTTCGGTGCGCGCCTCACGCCGGAGGAGCGGAGGGAGGCGGACGGGGCGCTCCTGGAGGCCCACAAGGCGCTGGAGACGGAGGAGTTCGCCAGGGTCAACGCCGCGAAGGAGAGGCTCGACAAGGCCACCCGGCGGCTCGCGGCCATCATCATGGAAGAGGCGCGGGCCCAGATGGCGGGGCGGAAGTCCCCATAGCCGCCACCTATAGGAGGGGGACCGCCCCAGGCGGCCCATGGGCGAGGCCGCCCCCGTCCCGACCTCCAACCTCTCCCGCCTCCTCGTCCGCCGCCCGACCCGGGCATTCGAGGCCCTGAAACGGAGCCCCTGGTCCCGCCGCGACATCGCCGCCCACTGGCTCTTCACCGCCGCCCTCATGGCGGTCCTCGGCTCCTACTTCTGGTCCCGGATGCTGCTGGCGAGCCACGTCCTCCACATCTTCGCGTTCTGGCTCGGCTTCCTCGCCCTCCACATGGGGCTCCTCCACATTCTCTGCCGGGCCCTGGGAGGAGAGGGCTCCCGGGGCGCGGGCGCGACGGTGGCGGTCGTCTCCTGGCTCCCCATCCTCATCGGGGCGCTGCTGCTCGTGCCGCCCACCGCCCTCAAGGGGTTCGAGCACACCCTCCTCTTCAGCGAGCCCTACGCCGGCATCCCGCCGGGGCTCGCCTTCGCCGTCTGGTTCTTCGCGCTCCAGAGGCGCGGCGTCCAGGTCGCCTACGGGCTGAGCAAGGGGCGGGCCCGGCTCGCGGTCGCCCTCCTGGCCCTCCTCTTCTCGGCCATGCTCCTCGTCCCCCACCTGTTCATCCAGCCCGACGTCTTCCTCTTCTTCACGGAGGCGCGGTACGCGGTCCCCGGACCATGAGGCCGGTCGCCCTCCTCGGAATCGCCGCGGCCGCCCTGGCGGCGTCCCTCGCCCTCTCCGCCGCCTACGACGGCCGGGGGCCGACCGTGGTGACGGTGGACGGCCTCCGCCTCGCCTGCGGCGACATGCACACCCACCTCTTCCCCTCCTTCGACGCCCGGGTCCACCCCCACGACTTCCTCGCGACGCTCCAGCGCAGGAACAACGACTTCGTGGTGGTCACCGACCACAACACCGCCTTCGGCGGCGACCTCGTCAAGTGGTGGGGCGGGCTCGCGGGCTTCCCCATCCTGGTCATCACCGGGGAGGAGGTCACCACCGCCTCCTGGCACGTGGGGGCCCTCGGAATCCGGACCACGGTCTCCCGGTGGCTGCCTCTGAACGAGACGCTGGAGGAGATCCGCCGCCAGGGGGGCATCGCCATCATCAACCACCCGGCCGCCCGCTACCACCGGAACGTCCTGCCGGTCTTCGAGAACGGGAAGGCCGACGGCTACGAGTGGGTGAACACGGCGGTCGCCTTCGAGGGGAAGCACCGGGAGGTCGAGGAGTTCACCGCCATCCTGCAGGGGCTCGGCCTCTACAACGACACGCTCAAAATCGGGGTGAGCGACTCCCACTTCGCCGACGGCCTCGGGGAGGCGACCACCTGCGTTCTCGTCCCGGAGTTGACCGAAGCGGAGGTGCTGAAGGCCCTGCGGGAGCGGAGGAACGCGGTGGCGTGGGAGGGGAGGTTCCACGCCCAGGAGCCGTGGGCGTCGAAACTGAACGCGAACCCGGAGGCGCTGGAGAAAATCCGGTTCGACTGGCCCCTTCCCGCGCAGGCGGCGGCCCTTGTGTTCATCGCATTGATGGCCGCCGCGTTGTTCCTCAGACGGGTATAGATTCCTCCACCGACCTCCGGAATGCAGGCAGCTCCTTGCGCGCGGGCGCGGGCCTCAGGGGACTCGCCACCGCGCGACCCCTGAGTGAAGACGACGTTCTTGAGGAGGATGTTTTTTCATGGACCCTCCAGCCGCCGGTCCAGTTCGTTGTGCACCACGGCGATGACGTGGCTGGCGAGATATTCAACCCGCCCCACCGAGAGCCGCCGCGCCCCGAGACGCTCCAGGAGCCCTTCCGCCGCCTTCGGCAATCCGAGGTGGTCGCCCAGGACGAAGGTCGCGCCCCCGGGCAACTCGGCCTTGCGGAGGTCCTCCCCCTGCTTGTGCAAATAGAGCAATGCTCGGCCCTCCTCTGCCCGCTCCTTCAAAATGGACTCAAGCCCTTTCCGGGCCACGGTGATTCCGGGCTCCGGTTCGGGGACCTCGCCCGGCCCCGCCCGGAGGCTCGCCTCCAGCGCAATCTGGATGTGCGAGGCGACGTTGCGCTCGTCGGGGTAGAGCCGCCGGACCTTCGCGCCGTGGAAAGTGACGGCCTTCGGGGGGTCGGGGGCCCCGTCGAGGACCGCCGCAATCGCGGTGTCGCGCCGGATCTCTTCGGAGAGAAAGAGGGCGGAGGTGACGCACCGGCAGACGAGGTCCATCCGGCCCGCGCCCGGGAGGTCGTTCAACTTGAACCCCGGGGAGGTGGGGGCGCGACGGGCGAACAAGATGATTTGGCGCATCGGACCTCTTCGAACCTCCGGGGCTTATGGCTTGGGGCGTGGGCAAGAGCACGGGGCCTGGCGAGATAGCAACACCGCCGTTTTTCCGTCTTCTGTCGGGAGTGGACCGGCGACAGTTTCAGAACTTCCCGAACCCGCCCATCACTTCCGCCCTCATCTTCTTCGTCTCCATCGCGGTCTTGAACCGCTCCGCCTCCCTCCGCTGCTTCGTGACGTCCTTCGGGTCGACCGGGATGAGGTGCATCGGGACCGTGATGTCGGCCCGGATGGACTCCGCCGCCTTCAGCGCCTCGTCCACCGACATCGTGTAGGTCCCCCCGGCGCAGAGGAAGCCGAGGTTGAGGCGGCTCGCGAGCGGGCCCATCTCCGGGATGAGGTCGGTGTCCCCCGCGTGGTAGAGGGTCTGCCGGTTCACCTTCAGGACGTAGCCGACCCACCCTTTCTCCCGCGGGTGGAAGTGGGCGCGCTCCTGGACGAGGTTGTAGGCGGGCAGCGTGGTGAAGGGGACGCCGAAAATCTCGGAGGACTGGCCCGGGGCGACCACGTGGCAGTCCTCCCTCGCGAGCCCCTTGAGGTCATTGAAGCACTCGGCGGGGGCGACGACGCGTGTCTTGCCCTTGGTGTAGAGCCTTTCGACGGACTTCGGGTCGCAATGGTCGAAGTGGGGGTGGGTGATGAAGATGAGGTCGGTCTTCGCCGGCTCCTTCACCTGGAAGGGGTCGATGTGGATGTTCAGGCCGAGCCCCTCCTCCCGGACGCGCAACGAGGCCTGGGTGGCGAGGGCGAGGTTGCCGACGTCGGCCTTGGGGCCCTTGGGGGGGAGCGCGGGCACGCTGGAGGCTAGGCCGGTGGCGGGTTAAAATTTTCCCGTTTGCGCCCGGTCGCCAGCACGAGGGCCGAGAGCAGGACCAGCCCCGCCGCGAGGCCGAAGGCGGCCTCCGCCCCGCGGGCGGCCCAGAGGGCCCCCGCCGCCGCGCCGCCCGCCACGGTTCCGGCGCCGAGAACGACCTGGTAGCCCCCGAAGAAGGTGGCCCGCCGCTCCGGCGGCGCGAGGTCGGCCACGTAGGCGCGGGAGGAGGTCTGGAAGAACTCGTAGGCGAAGCCCGCGAGGAGGAAGAGGGGGGCCAGGAGGAGCCCCGGGGGCGCGGCGGCGAAACTCCCCATCGCGGCGGCCTGGACGAGGAGGCAGAGGAGGACCGCCCGCCTCCGTCCGACCCGGTCGGAGAGGCGGCCCGTCGGGTAGGCGAGCGCGGCCCCCGCGACGTTGAAGAGGATATAGAGCCCCGCCCCCGCGGCCGGGGAGGCGCCAAGTTCCGAGGCCCGCAGGAGGAGGAGGACCGCGCCGAGGCTCCCGGCGGCGTAGAGGAGGGCGACCCCCATGAACCGCTTCAACTCCGGCCCGACCGGGCGGCGCGGCAGCCGCTCCCGCCGTCGGACTCCGGAGCCGGTCTCCCGGACCCCGAGCAGCAGGAGGACCGAAAGGAGGGAGGGCGCGAGGGCGACCAGGAAGACCGCCCGGTAGTCCGCCCCCGCCGCGAGGAAGAGGAGCGCGCACACCGAGCCCGCCACCGCCCCTGCGGTGTCGAGGGCGCGCTGGAGGCCGAAGGCGCGGCCCCACCGGGCGCGGGCCTCCGACTCCGCCACCAGGGCGTCCCGGGGGGGCCCCCGGAGGCCCTTCCCGACCCGGTCGGAGAGGCGGGCCGCGAGGAGGTGGGTCCAGTGGGTCGCCGCCACGAAGCCGGCCCGGGAGAGGGCCGCGACGGCGTAGCCCGCGACGACCACCGGCTTCCGGCGCACCAGCCGGTCGGAGAGGAGGCCCGCGGGGAGGGTGGCGAAGTAGACCGCCCCGAGGGCCGCCCCTTCCATGAGGCCGATGTGGGCGGGGGTGGCGCCGAGGGAGAGGAGGAAGAAGGGGAGCAGCGGCAGCGCCATCTCGCTGCCGAAGTCGTTGAAAAAGGAGACGAGGCCGAGGATGGCCACGTTCCGGCGAAACTCGCGAGGGACCCTGTCGGCGGCCGGGTGCGGCTCGCTCACCGGGCGTAGGCCTCCTCCACGAATGCGACGAGCCTCCCCCGCGAGAAATCGGCGGTCTCCCGGGCGAGGCGGAGCCAGGGCCCCCGGACCGGCCCCGGGAAGGCGACCAGGCCGAGGTTCTTTCCGACCAGGTCGAGGAGGCGGTCGAGCATCTCCAGCTCCCTCTGGACCGCTTCAAGGGCCTCCTGGCGGGTCGGGTAGGCGCTCCGCAGGAGCTCCCCCATGGTCCCCCCCCGCGCCTTCAAGAGGCGGGCCACCACCCCCGATGCGCGGAGGTAGGCCGTCCGGAGGAGGTCCTCGAGGTCGGGGAAGCGCGGGTGGTCCCGCCGGGCCCTCCGGTAGACCTCCTGGAGCTCCGCGTAGTCCCTCCAGCCGTCGGGGCTGCGGGAATCGCCGGCGTTCTCGAGGAGGTAGTCGATCTTCTTCAGGCCGAGTTTCCGCGCCCGGTCCACCAGGATGTCGGCGAGGAACCCCCGGAGGCCGGGGATGGGGATTTCGCCGCGGAGTCTCCGGCCCACGAAGCGGAGGGCCTCCTCCAGCTCCTCCCGGAGCCAGAGGTCCACCACGGCCAGGGATGGATTCTCCATGGGGAAACGTGGCGCGGGGGGCGTGAAATGGCTTTTGCGGGGTCAGCCGCGGAACCGCTTCAGGAGTTTCAAGTTCCGCTCGAAATCGGAGTCCTCCCCCGGGGTCTCGAGGGCCATGGGGGTCTCCTTGAACCGCGGGTCGCGGACCAGCGCCCGGAAGGGTTCGGCGCCGATGCGCCCCTGCCCGATGTGCTCGTGGCGGTCCACGCGGCAGTTCAACTCCTTCTTGGAGTCGTTGAGGTGGAAGGCGCCGATTTTCTCCAGCCCCACGACCCGGTCGAACTCCTTCAAAGTCGCCTCCCAGCCCTCCCTGGTCCGGATGTCGTAGCCGCCCGCGAATGTGTGGCAGGTGTCGATGCAAATTCCCACCCGCTTCGGGTCGGAGAGGGAGTCGAGGATGGCGCGCAGGTGCTCGAACCGCCACCCGACGTTGGAGCCCTGGCCCGCGGTGTTCTCGATGAGCGGCGAGACGCTCCCGGCCTTCGCCTTCGAGAGGCTGCGGTCGAGCGCCTCGGCGATGCGCTTCAGGCCAAACTCCTCCCCCGCCTCCTTCGGTGCGCCGGGGTGGAAGACCAGCCGCGGGATTCCGAGAGCCTCGCACCGCTCCATCTCGTCCACGAATGCGGCCACCGAGCGCTTCCAACCCGCCTCCTCCGGGTCGGCGAGGTTGATGAGGTAGGAGTCGTGGACCATGGCGGCGCGGATGTGGTGCTTCTCCATCGCAGATTTGAATGCTTCCGCCTCCGCGTCGGTCAGGGGCTTCGCTTTCCACTGGCGCTGGTTCTTCGAGAAAATCTGGATGGCCTCGCAGCCGATGCGGGCGCCATTCTCCGGGGCGTTGGCGACGGAGCCGGAGATGGAGACGTGGGCGCCGAGGAGGGACATTCCCATCGAAGCCGGCTGGCTTCTATTTAAGTTATCCAGTCCTGCGCGCCGCGGAGTTCCCGGCCCGGGGCGGGTTTTGAACGCAGGGGCCCCGGAAGGGCCCGCGCGCGGGCGCAAGGGCGTGGAAGCGCCAGCGTTTTTGAGGCCGTCGCTCTGTGGCCGTTGGAAAATTGCAGATTCGCACCGGCGATGAGCGACGGATGGCGGGAGCGGCTGCGGCTCAGGAAGGCCCCCGACCACTCCTGCTGCACCGACTTCCTGGAGATGAGCCCGAGGGCGGTGCGGTCTTCTGCGGGCTCTCTGAACACGGCAAAGTGCGGTTGTTTCTTCCGCCGTCGCTTGTTTTCATCATGAGCCGCTACGGCACCAATCGCTTCCGGTCCCGCGGAAACAGCACCACTTCCCGGATGTTCTCCGCCCCCACGATGCACGCCATCAGCCGGTCGAGCCCCATCCCCCACCCGGCGTGGGGGGGCATCCCGTAGCGGAACGCCCGCAGGTAGAACTCGAACCGCTCCGGGCTCAGCCCCTGCTCCCGGATGCGCTTCTCGAGCAGGTCGGGGTCGTGGACCCGCTGGCCGCCGGACGCAAGTTCCATCCGCGGGTGCATCAGGTCGAACCCCTTGCAGAGGGCGGGGTCGGAGCCCGGCTGGGTGTAGTAGGGCTTGAGCCGCGCGGGCCAGTCGGTGATGAAGTAGGGGGCTCCGATTCTGTCCCCGAGCGCCTTCTCCGCCGCGGTGGAGAGGTCTTCGCCGAACCGCGCGTGGTCGGGAATCAGCGACACGGCCTCCCGGTAGGTGAGCCGCCGGAAGGGGCGCTTCGGCACCTTCAACTCGGTTTGCAGCGGCTTGAGCCACCGGCTCCCCGCGGCCCGCGCGTAGCACGCCGCCACCACCTCCTCCGCCAGGTCCATCACCTGCGCGTCGTCCATCCAGGCGCACTCCACGTCGATGGAGACCGCCTCGTTCAGGTGCTTGCGGGTGTCGTGCTCCTCGGCGCGGAAGATGGGCCCGATTTCGAAGACCCGGTCGAGGCCGGTCGCCATGATCGACTGCTTGTACAACTGGGGGCTCTGGGCGAGGAACGCCTCCTGCTCGAAGTAGGCGACCGGGAAGAGGGCGGCACCCCCCTCGGCGGCCGCGGCGAGGATTTTCGGGGTGTAGATCTCGACGAAGCCCCGCTCCGCAAACAGCGCGCGGAGGGTCTGGAGGAGCTCCGACCGCAGCCGGAAGATCGCCTGGACCGCCGGCCGCCGCAGGTCGAGGAAGCGCGCGTCGAGGCGGGTGTCGAGCTCCGCGGGGACCTTCTCGGAGGGGTCGAGCGGGAGCGGGCTCCGCGCCGCCGAGACCACCCGGAGGGAGTCGGGCTGGAGTTCGCACCCCCCGGGCGCCTTCGGCTCCCGCCGGACGGTCCCGGTCACCTCCACCACCGACTCCCGCGGAACGGCGCGGGCGGCGTCGAAGAGCGACGCATCGACGCGCTTCTTGGCGAGCGTCACCTGCACCTTCCCGTGGCCGTCCCTCAGGACCAGGAAGAGGAGCCCCCCCATGTCCCGGGTCTCCTCCGCCCACCCCGCCACGGTGACCCGCTTCCCCTCCAACTCCGGGGTGACCTGGTCGCTGGCGTGGGTGGGGGTCATCGCCGCCCCATCCGCAGGGCGTCCCGAAGAATCTTCCGATGATCGAAGGCGAGCGGCGGCACATTTCCAGTCCCGAACCAGCGCGCTTCGGCGGCGTCGTCCCCCCCGCGGAGGCTCCCCGAGACCCGCCGCGCCCGGAAGGCGACCGTCACCACCGGGCCCCTCGGGTCGCGCCCGGGCCCCGAGTAGACCCCCACCAGCCCCGTCAGCGCGACGCGGAGGCCGGTCTCCTCCCGGGCCTCCCTCCGCGCCGCCCGCTCCACGGTCTCGCCCGGCTCCAGGAACCCCCCGGGGAGCGCGAAGCGGCCCCGGAACGGCGGGGTCCCCCGGCGGACCAGGACGACGCGGCCCCTCTCGAGGATGACCGCGTCCACGGTGACCCTCGGCTCGCGAAACCGGTGGAGCCTCGCCACGCTACTTCTTCCCGGAGTTCTTCCCGACGAAGAGGGTGGCCAGCTTCTCCACCGCCTCCCCGGCGGCGAAGAGGGTCACCTTGTCCCCGGGCTGGACGCGGGTGTCCCCCCGGGGGATGATGAGCTTGTTCTTCCGCTCGATCGCCACCACGGTCGCGTCGGCGAGTTTCAGCTCCCCGAGGTTCTTGTCGGCCGCGTCGGAGTCCCCCCCGACGGTCACCTCGAACATCTCCACCTTCTCCTCCCCCAGCCGGAGCAGGTCCCGGACGTTGGGGCGCTCCACCGCCCAGTAGAGGTGCTTCGCCACCTCCATCTCGGGGTTCTCGACGAGGGCGATGGAGGCGGCGGCGAAGAGGGGCTGGTGCTCGCGGCGGTTGAGGACGCTCACCAGGTGCTTCACCCCGAGGCTCCGGGCGAGGTGGGCCGCCATGAAGTTCACGGAGTCATCGCCGGTGGTGGCGATGAGAGAGTCGGCCTTGGAGGCCCCCGCCTGCTCGAGGATTCGCTGAGCGGTGGCGTCGCCCGGGATTGCCACGACGTCGAAGCGGGAGGTGATTTCGCGGCAGCGCTCCGGGTCAAGGTCCACCGCCACCACGGTGTGCTTCCTCGGGACCAGGAACTCGACGACATACTGTCCCACCCGCCCGAGGCCGACGACGATGACGTACATGGGGCGCCTATCGGCCCGACGGGGGGAAAAACCTTGACCGCGGTCGCCGAGGGTGTTTATCTTCCCCCTCTCGTGGATGGGATGGATGGAAATCCCCGAACTCGAGCGCATCGCGCGCCTCGCCCGCCTCCGGCTCCGGGAGGAGGAGAAGCCCGCCCTCGCCGGGGAGATGGAGGCGGTGCTGGGGCTCTTCCGGGAACTCGACCGCGCGCCCGCGGCGGAGGAGCCCCTCCACCACGTCCTCCGCCTCGAGTCGGTCTTCCGGGAGGACGAGCCCCGGCCCTGCCTCGACCCGAAGGCGGTCCTCGACAACGCCGCCGGGACGGAGAGGGGATACGTCCGGGGGCCCCGCATCCTGGCGGGGAAGGGGCCGTGAGCGGCTGGAGCCCCGGGAGGCTGGCCTCCCTCCTTGAGCGCATCGCCCGGGACCCCTTCCACTGCTACCTGGCGGTCAACCCGAGGGCCCGGGAGGAGCAGGCCGAGGGGGTCAGGCGGGGCGGCCCCCTCGCGGGCGTCCCGGTGGCGGTCAAGGACAACCTCTCGACGCGGGGTCTCGCGACCACCTGCGCCAGCCGCATCCTCCAAGGCTACCTCCCGCCCTACGATGCCCACGTGGTCGAGGGGCTCCGGAGGTCGGGGGCGGCGGTTGTCGGGAAGACCAACATGGACGAGTTCGCGATGGGCTCCACGGGGGAGTGGAGCGGCTTCGGGCCCACCCGAAACCCGTGGGACCCGGACCGCGTTCCGGGAGGCTCCTCCGGCGGGAGCGGGGCGGCGGTGGCGGCCGGCCTCGCGCCGCTGGCCCTCGGCTCCGACACCGGCGGTTCGGTCCGGTGCCCCGCCTCTTTCTGCGGCGTCACCGGCCTCAAGCCGACCTATGGCCTCGTCTCCCGCTACGGCCTCGTCGCCTACGCGAACTCCCTGGACCAGGTGGGCCCCATTGCCCGGACCGCGGAGGAACTGGCGCCGCTCCTCGAGGCGATAGCGACCGAGGACCCGAGGGACCCGACGCAAGCCAAGGGGGTCCCCCGCACCGGCTACGCCGCGGCACTCCGGGAGGGCGTCTCGGACCTCTCCATCGGCGTGGTCCGGGAGATGTTCCAGGGGATCACGAAGCCCGTGGAGAGGGCTGTCCGCGACGCCATCGGGCTCCTGGCCGAGGCGGGGGCCGAGGTGGAGGAGGTCTCCCTCGACGCGGTGAAGTGGGCCCTCCCGGCCTACTACACCATCGCGGTCGCGGAGGCCTCCTCCAACCTGAGCCGTTTCGACGGCCTCCGCTACGGCCTCCACCCCCCCAAGGGCGGCGACTGGAACGCCGCCTTCTCCGAGGTGCGGGGGGCGGGGTTCGGGCCCGAGGTGAGGCGGCGCATCCTCCTCGGGACCTACGCCCTCTCCGCGGGCTACTACGGCCGCTACTATCTGAAGGCCCTCCGGGTCCGGGCGCTCCTCCGGGAGCAGTTCGAGGAGGCCCTGCAGGAGCACGACCTCCTGGCGACCCCCACCATGCCCTTCACAGCGCCGCGCCTGGGGGAGAAAATCGCCGACCCCCTCGCCCTCTACGCCGCCGACGTGGAGACGGTTCCGGTGAACCTGGCCGGGGTCCCCGCCCTCTCCATCCCCTGCGGGTTCGAACGTGCGGACGGGCGCGACCTACCCATCGGCCTCCAACTCATCGGCCGGCCCTTCGAGGAAAGGACCCTGTTCCGGGCGGGCTACGCCTTCCAGAAGCGGACCGATTTCGTCCGGTGGCCGCCGGGGTGCGGCCCGTCATGACGAAGGATGGAGGCGGAAGGATGAAAGCGGAAGACGGTCCTGCGCCCCTCCTCCCCCATCCTTCATCCTTCCCCGGCGACGGCCTCCTCATCGGCCTCGAGGTCCACGTCCAGCTGAACCGGCTCCGGACGAAACTCTTCTGCGGCTGCCCGTGCGACTACCAGGAGGCGGAGCCCAACACCCGGGTGTGCGAGGTCTGCCTGGGGCTCCCCGGGGCGCTGCCGAACATCAACCGCCGGGCGGTGGAGGCGGGGCTCAGTGTCGCGCGGGCCCTCCGGTGCGAGGTGGCCGACCGGACCCTCTTCTACCGCAAGAACTACTTCTACCCCGATCTGCCCCGGGGGTTCCAGATCTCCCAGTATGACTTCCCCCTGGCGACGGGGGGGCGGGTCCTCCTGGACGGCGACGGGGCGGGGCCCCCGACCCAACCCCGTTCGAATCCGGAACACGAGGGTCGGGGGCCGAGAAGGCGGGAGATCCGCATCCGGCGGGTCCACATGGAGGAGGACCCGGGTCGCCTCCTCTACCCCGGAGGCTCCATCGAGACGGCGCCCTATTCGCTCATCGACTACAACCGCTCCGGCGTGGGGCTCCTCGAGGTGGTCACGGAGCCCGACCTCCGGAGCCCCCGGGAGGCGCGCCGCTTCCTGCAGGCCCTCCGGACGGTGCTGGAGTACCTGGAGGTGTGCGACCCCGAGCGCGAGGGGGCGCTCCGGGCCGACGCCAACATCTCACTCGCGGGGGGGAACCGGGTCGAGGTGAAGAACATCGGCTCGGCCAAGGGGGTCGAACGGGCCCTCACCTTCGAGATTGCGCGCCAGAAGGGGCTCCTGCGGCGGGGCCAGAGGATTGCGCAGGAGACTCGCCACTACGACGAGGCGCGGGGCATTACCACGCCCCTCCGGGGCAAGGAGACCGAGGAGGACTACCGCTACTTCCCGGAGCCCGACCTGGTCCCCTTCCGGGTGAAGGAGTGGGGCGAACGGGTCTCGCTGCCGGAGCTGCCGGACGCGAAGGCGGAGCGGTTCGTGGGGGAGTTCTCCATCTCGGAGCAGCACGCCCGGGTCCTGGCCGGGGAGTACCGATTGGCCCGGTTGTTCGAGGCCGTGGCGAAAGAGGTGGAGCCGAAGCTGGCGGCCACCTGGATTGCGGACATCTATCAAGGCGAGGTGAACTTCCGGGACGGGCGCTACCGGAGGCTCCGCTCCCCGGAGATGGCGGAGGCCGCCCGGCGGATGGGTCTCCGGAACTTCCGGGCCTACCCCGACACCGACGTGGGGCTCCCCTTCCGCCCCGATTTCCTGGCCGAGACTCCGGAGGGGGCGTGGGCCATGGGGGTCGTCCGGGAGCACCTCTACGACGTCGAGCCCGGGGAGATCGAGGGGCAGAGGGCGGAGGTCGCCCGGAAGTCGGGGCGGCCCGTGAAGGCGGTCATCTGGGCGCCGGGACTTCTCGACCCGGGCCCGTCCGAAGAGGCGAGGCGGGTCCGGGCCTCCCTGGAGGCCGCGGGGGCGGTCCTGGTGGATGCGGACCGGAACCCCCTGCCCGCGCCGGCGCCCCTCCGAGAGGTGGCCCCCGGGGCGATGGTCGAGCTCCTCCGGCTCCTCCAGTCCGGGGAGGTCTCCGACCCCGCGGCCGTAGCGGTCCTCCGGAGCCTCCTTGACGACGGGGGCTCGCCCCGGGACCTCGTCTCCCGCCTGGGCCTCGCCAAGGCCGAGGCCTCGGAGATCGGGGAGGCCGTCGAGGCCGTTCTGGGGGAGAACCCGAGGGCGGCGGGCGACTACAAGGGGGGCAAGCCGGAGGCGCTCAACTTCCTCGTGGGCCAAGTCCTGAAGCGGCTGAAGGGGCGGGCCGACGCGGCCGAGGTGCGGAAGGCCCTGCAGAAGCGGCTCTGAGCATCAGATCCGGGCGCTGTTCTCCGAGGCGCACTGGGGGCACTTGACGATGAACTGGCCGGGGTCCTCCTGGAAGGTGAACTGGCAGGTGCCGCACTGGAAGTAGACCTTGTCCTGGGAGACCTCCTCCGACACGGTTTTTGTGTGGGGGGCGGGGAATAAAAAGATGCCCACGGCACCCGGTCCCCTCCAGTTCGGCGCCCGCACCACCGAGCCCGCTCCCCGGACCCTGGAGGAGATGCGGGAGGTTCTCCTCGACCCCTCCTTCCTCCACTACGCCGACCTGAAGCGGCCGGTCTACTTCATGTACCGGGGCCTCTTCCTGAGCGAGCGCGACGGGGCGCTGCTGAAGGAGCGGGGGCTCCGCTACGACATCACGGTCATCCCGCCCGGGACCCTCGGGCGGGAGTTCGTCAAGACCCTGGGCCACTACCACCCGCCGGTCCCGGGGAGCGGGATGACCTACCCCGAACTCTACGAGGTCCTGGAGGGGGAGGCCCACTACCTGCTGCAGACTGTCGCCGGGGGAGCCACGGCCGGCGACCCCCCGGGGGCTGCCGCCCCCGCATCCACGGGCCCGCCCCCCCTCCCCGGAGGACTCAAGGACGCGGTTCTCGTCCGGGCCAAAGCGGGCGACAAGGTCCTCATCCCCCCCGGCTACGGCCACGTCACCATCAACCCCTCCCGCAAGGTGCTCCGGATGGCGAACCTGGTGGCCGACGGCTTCCAGTCCCTCTACGAGCCCTACCGGCGGGCGGGGGGCGCGGCCTACTACGAGACCTCCGACGGGAAGTTCGCGCCGAACCCGAGGCTGGCGCCCTCTCCGCCGCTGCGGGAGGCGAAGCCCGCCCGGGAGGTGGCCCGCGGGGGCGAAATCTACGGGTGGCTCCGGAAAGCCCCCGACGAACTCGCCTTCCTGACGAGACCCCGGGAGTTCGCGGACCTCTGGAGACGGGTCCTGCGGTAGTTGTCGCCGTTCCACTCGCGCTCCCCATGCCCCGTCGCGCGGGGCCTCGAACTTCCGCGCCTCCGGCGCGCGCGGCAGTCAATGGCGGAAAAGGGCTATGCCGGTGGCCCCCCACCCCGGCCCATGCCCGCCGCCGACCGGCCCCGGAAGCGGTGGAACCCCCTCCTCCGGGAGTGGGTCCTCGTGGCCCCCCGCAGGTTCCGGAGGCCCAACCTCCCGGGCTCCTGCCCCTTCTGCCCCGGGGGGCCCGACGTGCCGGAGTCCTACGACGTGCTCTCCGTCCCGAACCGGTTCCCCTCCCTCATCCCCCAGGGCGGGGGGGGCCGATCGGCCGCGAGGGGCGCTTGCGAGGTGGTTCTCTACACCCCGGACCACCGGGGCTCCCTGGGGGAGCTCCCGGCGGAGCGCATCGCCCGGGTGGTCGCCCTCTGGAGGGAGAGGAGCGCGGCCCTCTCGGCCCTCCCCTCCGTCAAGTATGTCTTCGTCTTCGAGAACCGGGGGAGGGAGAACGGGGTCACCCTCGACCACCCCCACGGGCAGATCTACGCCCTGCCCTTCGTCCCCCCCGTCCTCCAGACGGAGGCGGCCGCCCTCCGGGCCCACCGGAGGTCCACCGGGCGGTGCCTCCTGTGCGACCTGCGGAAGAGAGAGTCCCGCGTCCTCTCCCGGGGCGGGTGGACCGCCTACGTCCCGCGCTTCGCCCGGTGGACCCACGAGGTCCACCTCGTCCCGGAAGAGCACATCCCGGACCTCCGGGCCCTCCGGGACCCGCTCCCCCTGGCTTCGGCCCTGAAGAGCCTCCTCCGGAAGTACGACCGGCTCTTCGGGCGGCCCATGCCGTTGATGATGGCGGTCCACCAGGCCCCCCGGGGAGCGCGGTGGTTCCACCTCCACATCGAGTTCTACCCGGCCCTGGAGTCCCGGGAGAGGGTGAAATACCGGGGCGGCCTCGAGACCGGAGCGGGAACCTGGACGCGGACCCGCCTGCCCGAGGAGTGCGCCCGGGACCTCCGGAGGGCGTGACGCAACCCGCCGCGGACTTCATCTCCCATCTATCCGGGGGCGATTTTCGGATTCGGCGACACCGGCCCCCCGGTCCGCTTTGCGGGAAGTTTTTATAAATACCCCCGCGAATGGGCCCCCACCATGGCCACGCTGCGGGAGTCGATGGAAGCGGCCCTGAGGGAGATGGAGCGGAGCGGCGGCATCAACGCCAGCGCCATCGTCTCCCGGGACGGGCTCCTCATGTCCTCCTCGATGCACACGAGCGTCCGGGCCGAGACCTTCGCGGCCATGAGCGCGACCATGCTCGGCGCGGCCGAGACCGCCTCCTCCGAACTCAAGAAGGGGGTCCCCGACCGGGTCATCGTCGAGACCAAAGACGGGAACCTCATCGTGACCGGCGCCGGCTCCAAGGCGCTCCTTGTGGCCCTGACGGGCCCCCAGGCCATGGTCGGGCCGATCCTCGTCAACGTGGGGAAGGCGGCCGAGAAGGTCAAAGAACTCCTTGGGTGAGGGGCGTGGAGCCCCTCGCCGCCGTCCTGGTCCAAGCCGCCGCCCCCGGGCCGCGCCTTCTGACCCTCGCCCTGGGGGCCGCGGCCCTCCTCTCCCTGGCGCTCTTCCTCTCCCAGTTCCGGAAGAACAAAGAGCTCATCAAGGCCCGCCTCTTCCTCCTCTTCGACCAGATCCAGCGCATCGCCCTGGTCCTCACCCTCCTCGGGATGGCGGGCATGGCGGCCCACCTCGCCTTCGCCGGGACCACCGACCCCAACTTCGAGACCTGGGAGCGGTTCTGGGCCACCGGAGTCTACGCCTCGGTGGTCTACGGGACGGTCCTCGCCATCGGGCTCATCGGCTTCCTGGCCCTCTCCCCCGTCGGGAAGGGGCCCAAGGGCGGCCCGTGACCTCCCGCCCGCGGCTGGCCCCGGGCCCCGGGTGGCGGTCGAGGTCCCGCGCCGCGTAGAGCCAGAAGAGGGTGAACACCGCGAGGCCCGCCAAGGCGAGCCCCCACGGGGGCGGGGGGACGGCGTAGTGCGCGGGGTGGGCCGCGACGGCGGTGAAGAAGAGGGAGGCGGCGAGGAGCATGAGCCCCTGGCTCCAGCGGCGCGCCCGGAGGTGGCCCAGGCCGGGAGGGAGGGAGGCCGCGAGAGCTCCCCGGGAGGGGAGGCGCGGGCCGGAGGGGGGCGGGCCGTCCATGGGCTTTCGAGCGGCCCAAAAGGTTTAAACTCCTCCGGCGGGTCTGTCGCATATGCCCTCCGCTGCCGGTTCTGCGGTCACCGTCTTCCGCGCCTCCATCGGCGCCGGGGTCCTGCGGGACTCCCTGGAGGCGGCCTCCATCCTCGTGGACGAGGGGCGATTCAAGGTCTCCAGGGGGGAGCTCACCCTCCGGGCTGTGGACGCGGCCAACGTGGCGATGGTCGCCATCAGCCTCGCCGCCAAGGGGTTCGAGAAGTTCGAGGGGAGGGAGGCGGAGTTCGGGGTGGACCTGAAGAAGTTCCTGGAGTTCCTCGGGATGGCGGAGGGGGCCGACCGGGTCGAAATCGAGGTGGACGACGAGGCCCGGAAGCTCCACCTCGTCCTGGGCAACCTGAAGGCCTCCCTCGGGCTCCTCGACCTGGCGCACATCCGCAAGGACCCCACCATCCCGCCCCTCGACCTCCCGGCCCGGGTCCGCCTCGCCGGGGCGGACTTCCGGACCGGCATCCGGGCCGCCGAGAAGGTGAGCGACTACCTCGCCCTGGCCGTGGAGGAGGACGCCTTCGCCATGGAGGCCAAGGGGGACACCGACCGGGTCCGGCTGGAGATTCCCAAGGCGAGCCTCATCGAGCTGAAGTGGGCCTCGAAGCCGTCGAAAATCCGCTCCCTCTACAGCCTCGACTACCTCTCCGACATGACCAAGGCCATCGGCAAGGCCCCCGAGGTCTCCCTGGAGCTGGGGAGCGACTACCCGGTGAAGATGAAGTTCGAGGTCGCGGGCGGGAAGGGGAGCGTCGAGTATCTGCTCGCCCCTAGAATCGAGAACGAGTGAGCGGGGCCCGCCCCGGCCCCCGCCGGAAAGTTAAAAGGGGCCCCCGTCCACCGTCGTTCCATGTCCGCCGAGGTCAAGCCGACCCGCTCCGAACTCATCGCCCTGAAGCGGCGCATCAAGCTGAGCGAGATGGGCCACCGCCTCCTGAAGATGAAGCGGGACGGCCTCATCCTCGAGTTCTTCGCGGTCCTGAACAAGGCCAAGGACGTCCGCTCGAAAATCGTCGCGGACTACCTCCGGGCCGAGCAGAAGCGGGCCCTGGCCGAGGCGGTGGACGGGGCGATGGCCATCCGCAGCGCCGCCGACGCCCTGCGGGAGCTGCCGGCTCTCGAACTGGGCAGCAAGAACGTCATGGGGGTCCTCGTCCCCAAGGTCGAGGCGCGGGCTGCGCGCAAGCGGCTCCTGGAGCGGGGCTACGGCGTCATCGGGACCAGCGACCGAATCGACGTGGTGGCGGAGGCCTACGAGGCGCTCCTCGAGGACATCCTCTACGCCGCCGAGGTGGAGACCACGCTCCGGAAGCTGCTGGACGAAGTGGAGGCCACGAAGCGGCGGGTCAACGCCCTCGAGTTCCGGGTCATCCCGCGGCTGAAATCCCAGGCCGCTTTCATCACCCTCCGGCTGGAGGAGATGGAGCGGGAGAACATCTTCCGGCTGAAGCGCATCAAGGCAAAGGGGGAGGCGGAAGCGGCCACGGCCCACCCCGTTTCGACCGATGCGGGGAGCATGAGGGTCGGGGCGGCTTGAGGCCGCCGCGGCCAGGCGCAACCGTTTTCCGCGCCCCCTCCCCCTCCCGGAGGATGGGCTGGCTCAAGAAGCGGGAGCGGCGCGCGCCGGAGAGGGGGGAGGAGGACCTCCCGCTGGAGGACGGGGCGGACGATGAGAGGGAGGGCGGCGGGGAGAGCGGGGAGGCCCCCGGCGACTCCGGGGACGGCGACGCGGGGGGAGACCCGGGGTAGCCCATGCTGTTCGAGCGGAGCCTCAGCCACCTCGCCGCCAACTTCTCCTACCTCGTCGGCGACCCGGGAACCAAGCTGGCCGCCGTCGTGGACCCCTCCTTCGACGGCAGGCCCCTCCAGAGGCTCGCCGACGAGGCGGGCTACTCGGTCGCCTACGTCCTCACCACCCACCACCACATCGACCACTCCGCAGACGCCAAGCGGCTGGCGAGGGACGCGGGGGCCAAAACAGCCGCGCACAAGGTCTCCCCTGTGTCGCCCGAACTGGCGCTGAAGGAGGGGGACGTGCTCCGCCTCGGCGAGCGGGTGAAAATCGGCGTCCTCCACACTCCCGGCCACACGGAGGACAGCGTCACGTTCGAGGTGAAGGGGAAGCTTCTGACGGGCGACACCCTCTTCGTGGGCTCCTTCGGCCGGGTGGACCTCCCCGACTCCGACCCGGCGAAGATGTGGGAGAGCCTGCAGCGCATCGCGGGCCTCGACCCCGAGCTTGAAGTCTGCCCCGGCCACGACTACGGGCCGCGCCCCGCCTCCACGGTGGACTCCGAGAAGAGGACCAACCCGGTCTACCGGGTCAGGTCCGCCCGCCGGTTCGTGGACCTGGTGACCGGCGGCCTCGTGGAGACCTAGCTCCCCGCGATCCTCCCGTCGAGAAGCTCGACCGACCGGTGGCACCGGTCCGCCAGCGCCGGGTTGTGGGAGACCACCACCAGGGTCTGCCCCTCCCGGTTCAGCGCCTGGAAGAGGTCGAGGATCTCCTCCCCGGTCTTGGAGTCGAGGTTGCCGGTGGGCTCGTCGGCGAGGATGAACCGCGGGCGGTTGACCAGGGCCCGGGCGACGGCCACCCGCTGCCGCTGCCCGCCGCTGAGTTCGAAGGGGCGGTGGCGGAGCCGCTCCCCGAGGCCCACCCGCCGCAGGAGCTCCTCGGCCCGCGTCCGGAGGGTCGCCTCCCGCGCCACCGGCAGCAGCGGCGCCATGACGTTCTCCAGGGCGGTGAGGTTGGCGAGGAGGTGGAAGGTCTGGAAGACGAAGCCGATGCGTTCCCGCCGGATGCGGGAGAGGGCCGCGTCCCGGAGGCGGGCGACGTTCTCCCCCTCGACGAGGACGTCGCCGGAGGTGGGGCGGTCGAGCGCCCCGAGCATGTTCAGGAGGGTGGACTTGCCGCTCCCCGACGCGCCGAAGACGCCGAGGAACTCGCCGCGGGCGACCCGGAGGCTCACCCCGTCGAGGGCCCGGACCCGCTCCTTTCCGAGGGTGTAGACCTTCGTGACCTCCCGGGCCTCCAGGACCGCGTCACTCATAGCGCAGCGCCTCCGCGGGCTGGATGCGGGTGGTGGACCATGCGGGGTAGAGCCCCCCGAGGAGCCCCAGGAAGAGCGCGAAGAGGAGCGCCTGGACCACGAGGGCCGGCGAGAGGTTGTAGGCGAGGCTCGGCTGGGCCGCCTGGATGGCGGGGAGGGCCGCCGCCCCCAGGACCGCCCCGACCGTGCCCCCGAGGAGGCCGATGGCGGCCCCCTCCAGCAGGATGGCCCGCATCACCTCGCCGTTCGACCACCCCACCGCCTTCAGGACGCCGATCTCACGGCGCCGCTCCAGAACGTTCATCAGCATCGAGTTGGTCACGCCGATCCCCCCCACGATGGCCGCCAGGGCGGTCACCGCGAAGGCGGAGGAGCGGACGGTCCCGAGGAGGTCGGAGAGCTGCGCCGCCGAGGTGGCGGGGGTCTCCGCGTTCACCTCGGGGATTTTCAGCGCGATGCGCCTGGCCACCCGGTCGATGTCGGAGACCTCCCGGACGTCCACCGTCACGGTGTTCACCTCCCCCGACCGGAGCCCCGCCATCTCCCGGGCGATCTCAAGGGGGACCACCACCACCCCGTCCACGAAGGGCGAGCCGGTCTCGAAGATGCCCACCACCCTGAACTCCCGCTTTTCGAGCCGGAGGACGTCGCCCACCTGCTTGTGGAACGCCTCCGCGATGTCCTTCCCGAGAACCGCGGAGAGCCGGTCCCCGGGAATGAGGAAGCGGCCGGTGCGGAGGCTCCGCAGAACCATGGATCCGGGGGAGAGCCTCTCCCGGGCGGGGTCGATTCCGAGGAGGGAGGGCGGAGGGCCGCCGATGAGGTTGAAGGTGACCTCCTTGGACTCGATGGAGCCAAGGGTGCGGTGGATTTGGGGGCTTGCCTGGAGGACCCCCTCCACCCGCTCGACCCGCTCCACCGTGTCGGCGGGGAGGATGCTCGACTCGGGGAAGAGGACCCCCCGCTGGGTCACAGTAATGCGCTGGACCTTTTCGAGGGTGCTGATGACCGCCGACTGGAGCCCGTCGGCCAGGGCCACCAGGGTGACGATGGCGGCAACGCCGATGGTGACCCCGAGGAGGGTCAGGGCGGTCCGCCCTCTCCGGTGGGCGAAGTTCCGGAGGGCGTAGCGGAGGTAGATGGAGCCCATTCAATCGGGGGTCTTGCGCCTGCGGCGCATCCACCAGAGCGCCCCCAGCGCGGCTGCGAGGAGCAGGGCCCCGGCGGCGGTCCCCGGTCCACCGTTTCCGCCGCCCGCCACGTTGACCGTGAGCCCCTCCCGGAGGGTGAGTTCCCGCCCCTCGCCGTCGAGGTAGCGGACCTCGAGGGTGTGGTTCTCCAGGCCGGCGGGGCCGGAGCGCAGGGCGAAGAGGGGGGAGGCGACGTCCCGGGGCCGGACGGTCCCGAGGAACTCGGTGGCGCGGCCGTCGAGGACCGCCCTGACCGAGCGCGCCTCGCCCGTCCCGGCGTTCTCCAACTGGACCGTGAGGAGGAGCTCCTGGTTCGGCGACACCCGGGCCGGGTCGGTCCGGACCCCCGCCACCTCGAGGCGGGGCGCCCCGCCGAGAACGAAGCCGACCACGGTCTTCACCGGGCTCTGCTCCTGGCCGTTGTCGCTCTGGTAGAGGAGGGTGACCGGGATAGAGTAGGGTCCCGACTTCGCCCCCTCCCCGGAGACGAGGGGGAACTCCACCACGGCCTCCTCGCCGGGCCGCAGCGTTCCTGCGTATCCGATGAAGTCCCGGAGGGGGTTGAAGGGGATCTCGACCAGCTGGAGGTTGGACTGGGCGAGCGCCGACGGGCTGAAGGCCTGGGTGGGGTTGACCTCCTGCTGCTGGGAGACCTCGTAGGCGAAGAGGAGGCGGACGTGGCGGGCGGTCCCGACCCCCTGGTTCTTCACCGTCACCTGGAGGTTGAAGGGCTGGCGGGGCACGGGCTGCGGCTCGGCCCGGACCCCCACCACGTCCAGGAGAGGCGGGTTGGTGATGTTGATGCGGACATAACCCTCGGCCGACTCCTCCAGGGCCCCCCGTGAGTAGTTCACCACAACACGGATGGTGAAGGTCCCCTTCTCCGCCCCCGGGTTCACCGAGAGCGGGAGGTTCACCTGGGCCGACTGCTCGCCGTCGATCCTCTCCAGGTAGCGCGGCGAGACCTGGATCTGGGAGGTGAGGGGCTCGAGGAGCGCGGTCAACCGGAGTCGGGTGAGGGTCTGGTTCCCCCCGTTGGCAAGCGTGACGATGGCGTTCCCCCGCTCGCCTGGCTGGAGGTCGGGGTCGACGATGTCGGGAGTGACCCGGAGGACCGGCGGCTGGGCGGCGGCGGGGAGCGCGAGGAGCGCCAGCAGGAGGAGCCCCACCCAGGGACGATGTGCCATCGCCGTCGCAACGTCCAAGACCCCGGGGCGATAAAGGTGACGCCGTTGCCGCTCCACTCGGGAACACTCTCGCCTTGCCGGCAACGGCACGCGTGGCCGCCGACGGGGCGCGGGCGGTGCGGAGGGGACGACCTAACGCTTCCGGTAGCGCGCGATGAGCTCGTCGGTCCGCTGGAGGGCCTCCTGGCTCTTCCGGAAGTGCTCCCGGGCCGCCACGAACTCCCGGGCGAAACCCTCCTCGTCGCCCTGGCGGACGCGCTTCATGAGGCCCTCCACCTCCTCCAGGAAGGCCCGCTGGACCGGCTCCGTGTCGAGCCCCCTCTGGATGGCGAAGTAGAGTTTCGGGTTCTGGGCGAGGATGCGCCCCGCCAGGTCCACGGAGACCTCGTAGGAGGGGCTCATGAACTCCCGCGCCCTCTCCACATCGAAGCCGAGGCGCCGCAGGGTGAGGCCGAAGGCGAGCTGGGTGAAATGGGTGAGGCCCTGGATGACCGCCATCCATCGGTCGTGCTCCTCGGGCGTCATCACCGGGCAGCGGGCCCCCGCCGACTCGAAGAGCTCCTGGATTTTCTGGAACCATTTGCCTCTCCCCACCGGAGTCAGGATGATGGTCTGCCCCTCCAGGCCCCGGGCGGTGGGGCCGAAGAGGGGGTGGGTCCCGATGACCTCCGCCTCGGCGGGGGCGGAGGCCTTCATCGCATCCACCGGGCCCCGCTTCACGGAGGTCACATCCATGAGGAAGGAGCCCGGCCTCAGAGAGGGGGCGAGGGACCCGATCGCCTCCGGGGCGGCGGGGATCGGGACCGAGACGAGGACCCCGTCGCTCTCCTTCACCGCCCGGAGTCCGCTGCTCTCGTAGCCGACGCCCAACTCGGTGGCGATCTCGGGGGCCCGGGGGTCGAGGTCCACCAGGAGGACCTCCCAACCCTTGCTGGCAAAAAACCGGCAGAAGAATCTGCCCATGCCGCCCGCGCCGCCGACAACTGTGATTTTCATTGAAGCCGCTCCCGAACCGCCCGGCGCATCACTCCGATCGGGGGCTCCCGTCCGGTCCAGAACCGGAAGGAGGCTGCCCCCTGCTCCACCAGCATCTCCACCCCGCTCAAGGCCCGCGCGCCCCGCCGACGGGCCCGGCGCAGCAACTCCGTCTCCGGAGGCCGGTAGACCATGTCGAAGACCGCTTGGCCCGGCCGGAGCCACGACTCCCGGAGGAGGCACCCCTCCTCCATGCCGGCCGAGGTGGCGTTCACCACGATGTCGGCCCGGGGCGCCTCCCGGGCCAGGGCGCCGAGGGGGACCGCCCGCCCCCCCACCTCCCGGGCGAGGCCGCGGGCGCGGGAAAGGGTCCGGTTGGCGATGGTGACCTGAGCGCCCCGCTCCGCCAAGACGTGGGCGGCGGCCCGCGCCGCGCCCCCCGCCCCCAGGAGCAGGAGCCTCCGGCCCCGGGGCTCCACCCGGGCCCGGAGGAGCGCGCGGAGCGCCCCCTCGCCGTCGGTGTTGTGGCCCACGCCCCGCCGGAGGTCCACCGCGTTGACCGCCTTCATCCGCCGCGCCGCCTCGGTGGGCCGGACCCGGCGGAACGCCGCCTCCTTCAGGGGAATCGTGATGTTGAGCCCCCGGAACCCCGCGGAACGGGCCCCCTCCAGGGCGGCCCCAAGGCGCTCCGGCGGGACACGGAAGGGGAGGTAGACCGCGTCGATGCCGAGGGCCCGGAAGGCCGCCTCCTGCATCGGCGGCGAGAGGGTGTGGCCCACGGGGTCGCCGAAGATGCCGAACCGCTCGGTGCCCGGCCCCCGGAGCTCGCGTTGCGGAGCGTGAACGGGACTGCGTCGGGGGCCTCGGGCCATGGGACTCCCGGGGACGCGAGGTTAAAGACCGTTGCGGCGACTCCGGGGGATGGTGCGGCGCGCCTTCGCCCTCCTCGCCGACGTCACCGACCTGCGCAACCGGGCGGCCCGGGCCCTGGGCCGGGTCTCCTTCGAGGAGGCCTCCGTGGGCGACCTGCCCGCGCGCCTCTTCCGGCCACCGGAGAACGGGGGCGAGCCGGCGGGGGTGGTCTTCTGCCCCGCCTGGCTCGTGGACCACCGGCTCTACACCCGCCTCTGCCTCGGCCTGGCGGCCGCGGGCTACCACGTCCTCGCCTTCGACTTCCTCGGGGAGGGGCGCGCCCCGGGGACCACCCGGACCTCGTGGGACACCTTCATCGACGGCCGGATGTTCTACCACCGCAGGAACGCCGAGAACGCCAGGGCGGCCCTCGACGCCCTGGAATCGGTCGTCGAGGGGGGGCCCCTGGCCCTCATGGGCCACTCCCGCGGCGGCTACCAGGCCGCGACCGTGCGGGACGACCGGGTGAAGGCCCGGGTCTCCATCCAGCCCTTCAACTGGATTCTCCCCCCCGCCTCCACGTTCGTCCTCCCCCTCGAGAAGCGGGTCCACCCCAACACCCTCTTCATCTCGGGGGACCTCGACCTCGTCCTCGCTCCCAACTACTTCAACGACCTGCCCATGTACCGCGCCGCCGACCCGCCGAAGGCGTGGCTCTCCATCATCGGCTCGGAGCACCTCCTCCCCATCTCCGACCTCCCCTCCGTCCCCCACTGGACCAAGGACCTCATCCTCCACTACGCGACGGCGTGGCTCGACTACCTACTGAGGGGGGACTCGGGGAGGGCCCGCGAGATGGTCCGCTCCCGTCCCGGGGTGAGTCTCCTCATCGCCCACCTCCACGAACTCGGCCTCGACACGCGGCAGGTCCTCGGCGTCGAGATCCCCCGCTGCGCGCCGCGGTAGGTCCTGCCCGAAAGAATAAAGGGCGAGGGGGTGGTGGGGAGTGAAGGTCCCCGGGCCCGTGGTCTAGCGGCTATGACGTCGCCTTGACATGGCGGAGTTCCCCGGTTCGAATCCGGGCGGGCCCATGAACCCGGAACCGCCTCAGCGGCTCCGGCCGCCCAGCGGTCCGACGACGGTGTCGACCAGGCATCCGCCGACCCCCCGCTGGCCCGAGACGCACTGGTTGTATGCCTCATATTGGTCGTAGAGGCCGGTCTTCTTGGCAATCTTTCCGATGAGCGTCAGTTTCTCGCCGTCTTGGTCCGCGCCGGGGACCCCGCGGTTGAGAAGCCGCTCGCGGAGGTTCTCCTTGATTGAGGAGAGGAAGGACGACGTCTCCGGCGCCGGCCTCTCGCTCAGTTTCCACTTCTCGACGGCCGGTATCTGGAGGTTGGCGATGATCTCCTTCCTCGTCGCGGGGTCGAGGGTGGAAACCGCGGTGTGGTAGAGGCGGTCTGCGGAGGAGTAGTCCTTCTGGTTCGCCCGGAGGGTCGCGTAGTCCCAGTTCCCCCAGAAGTTCTTCGGGTCCACTTTGAGGATCTCCTCGTAGTGGCTCTCCAACTGGCTCTCCACCTTGAGGAGTTCGTCCGACGTCGTGGCCCCCCCCTGGCGGAGTTTCTTCGCATACTCCAGACCGATGCCGGCACCGACGACCGCCTGCTGCAACTCGGGTCCCGCGGTTCGTGGGACGGGGGGGAGGTCTCCCCCCTTCCCCGGACAGTAGGAGGTGTAGTGGCATGTGGCGAGGTTGGCGGGGGTGCAAGTGCATCCCGAGCCACAACGGTAGGTGCTGAGGTCGCAGCTGTCCGTCTTTGGGTTAAAATGGGTCGCGTTGGCGACGGAGACCGACACGGCCAGCACCAAGGCCAGCACGAGGAGCGCCCGGGCACCTCTTCCGCGCATGGATGCAGACTCGACGTCGTCGGACATAAATCAGGCGAACACCACCAGGTCCGCAATCAGGTCCTTCAGCCCCCCCTCGCAAAACTCGACCCCCGCCAGGAGCGAGTCCACCCACGTCCGGTCGAACTTGCCCCGCCCATACGCGCAGGTCATGCTGGCGCCCTGGAGGAGTGTCTTCAACTCCGGCCTCTCGCCCGGGGCGGGGGCGACCACCGACTTGGTGAGGGCGCAGTCGTTGGAGGAGTAGCGCATCGTCCCGAAACTCTCGCTCACCGTGACGGTCGCGGCCTTGCAGAGGTTCGCCGCCGCGACGAAACATCCCTTCGCCGCGCACTCGCTTGCCGTCGGCGCCCCCTCCGCCTCCTTCGGGAGGACCCGCGGAGGGACGCGGTTGTGGCCCGAGTAGTTCCCGCGCATGCGCATCTCGAACGTCCCTCCGGGACTCGGGCCCTGGTCCGGGAAGCGGAGGCGGAGGAGTAGGTCGCCGCTCTCCGGGTAGAGGGTCGAGGCCTCCAGCCGGTAGGTCGCCTCGGCGGTTTCCAGCACGCCCTGGGAAAGGAACGACGGGCCCAGGAGGTCGAGCACTTTGCCGCGGTCGGGAGCGACCTTCACGATGTGGAGGCTCCGTCCCCCGGAGGACTCCAGCCGCTGCCAGGTCAGGTCCGAGATGGAAAACAACTGCGCGGTGTAGTTCATCGGGTCCACCTGGCTCACCTGCCGCTTCCCCTCCTCCGGGGAGACCCGTTCCTTCAACCAGGCGCCGGAGGTGTCCCGGGTGTAGTTGAATCCCCCCACCACCGCCTCGGAGGTCTCCTGGGTGGTTTGCGGTCCTTGGGATTTCGAATGGAAGATGGCGCTCCCCGTTTCGTTGTCCAGCGTCCCCCGGAGGGTCGTGGTGAAACGGAGGGGCGAGGCGTCGGGGCCGGAGGAGGGGAGGGTGACGGTCATCTCGGTGGTGAAGTTGAGGCTGCGGACCGAGCGGACACCCTCCATGGCCCTCGCCTTCAAGTTCCCCTCGGAGACCGCTTCGGCGGGGGAGAAGTCGGGGATGACGCACCCGCTGACCAGGAGCGCGGCGGCGAGGAGGGCGCCGGGCCTCATCGCGCCCCGGTCTCCCGTTTTCGCGCCTCCCGCTTGAGCGACGCGCCATATCCCCCCACCCAGCGCCAGGTCCCCTCGGCCCCGAAGTGGGCGCGGACCCCCCGCGAGCGGGCGAGGTAGAGGAAGAGAGGGAGGGCGATGAGGATTTGCGCGAGGGCGGCCGATGCCGTGCTTGTGAGCCCAGAGAGGAGGGGGGGAAGGGAAAGCACCACCAGGACGAAGAGGGAGGCGACGGTGAGTTTCCACCCCCACGGGCGGCCGGTGAGGAGCCCGACCGCCATGACGATGTTCGCGGGCATGAAATAGAGGGCGAGGGCGAGGTTGTAGGTGAGCCAGGGGGTCCAGCCGTAGGAGTATCCCAGGGCCAGGCCGACCACGAGCGAGAAGAACGCGCCCACCCCGAACAGGATGAGGAAGACGGCGACCGCCGTGACGTCCCCGGGCCGGGCCTTGGGAGGTGAGGCGGGAGCCGGCGCCGGTGCGGGAGATGGGGCGGGGGGCCGGGGAGGGGTCCCGGCCGCCTCCTGCCGGGCTCCACAGGCGCGGCAGAACCGGGCGGCCTCCGGAACCGTCGCGCCGCAGGAGGAGCAGAAAACCACCGGCCGCTCTGCTGCCGCCGGAGGGTAAAGGCTTTTGGGGAAGGACCCTCCACCGGCTGGGTCCGGCGCTCGTGAACTCAGACCGAGAAGGACTCGCCGCAGCCGCAGGAGGACTTGATGTTGGGGTTGGTGACCTTGAACCCCGCGCCCTGGAGGGAGAGCCCCTCGGCGTAGTCCACCCGGGAGCCCGCGAGGAAGAGGAGGGTCTTGGCGTCCACCAGGACCTTTGCGCCGTGCTCCTCCACCACGGTGTCCCCGGGGGCCGGGACCTCCGCGAGGCTCATCTTGTACTGCATGCCGGAGCAGCCGCCGCCGATGATGGCGACCCGGAGGCCGCCGGTGGGGGGCTTGCCCTGAGCCTGGAGGAGGCTCTGGATCTTCCGGGCCGCGCTCTCGGAGATGGTGAGGAGGGCCATCGCTTCACTTCTCCCGGCCGCTCCCTTAAACGTTGCGCGGGGCCGACGTGTGCCGGTTTTTGATGGAAAGTATATAACTCAAGGTCCCCCACCCGATTTCCATGCGCATCGAGCCCCGAGACCTCCTCCTCGCTGCGGTCATGGTGGTCTCGGCGTTCCTCCTCACGACCCAGTGGCTGGAGAAGACCGCCTACGCTCGGGGGGACGCCATCATCGTCGTCTCGGCCATGATCCTGATGGCCTCCCTCGCCTCCCTCATGCTCTCCATCGAGGTCCGCCTCCGGCGCCTGGAAGAGCGCGTCGAGCGGGCCGAGCGGGCCCTGCGGGTGAACATCCAGAGCGTCGGCGAGGAGGTCGAGCGCAAGCTCACCGTCACCCGGCGGGCCGTGGAGACGGCGGACGAGCGCCGCGCCGTCGCCCTCCGGTAGACCCGCGCTTTTTTTGGCCGGGGGCCCCCGGGATGGGATGGCCCCCGTCCGCACGCCGTCCGGAAAGCGCCCCCCCTCCCCGCGGAGGGAAATTCCCGACCGACCCGCGGCACGGCCCTCCGCAGACCTCCTCTGGAGCGTGAAGCACCGGCCCCGGACTCTCGACGGCGTCGCGGGCCAGGAGGACGCCGTGGCCCTGCTCGGGCGGATGGCCGCCGGGGGAGACATGCCCCACCTGGTCCTCTACGGGCCCCCCGGGACCGGCAAGCGCTCCGCGGCTCTCGCCCTCGCCCGCTCCCTCTTCGGGGAGGGGTGGGAGGGTTCGACGAGCCTCCTCGACCTCTCGGACGGCGGCCGCGGGGCGGCGCGGGACCTCCTCGCCCCCGTCGCCCGCCAGGCGGGGATGCGGCCGGTGGGGCGGCGGTTCCGCCTCGTCATCCTCGACGGCTGCGACGCCCTCCCGCCGACGGCCCAGCAGGGGCTGCGGCGGACAGTGGAGCGGCTGTCGGAAGTGAGCCGGTTTCTGCTCATCGTCTCCCGGCTGGGGCGGCTGGTCCCCGCCCTCCGCTCCCGCCTCCTCCCGGTCCCCTTCCGGCCGCTCGCCGACTCCGCCCTGGGGACCCTGGTGGACCGGGTGGCGCGGGCCGAGGGGGCCGGCTTCTCCGGGAAAGGGCGCGAGGTCCTGCTCTTCCACTCCCGCGGGAGCGGCGAGCGGGCCCTCCACATCCTCCAGGCAGCCCACCTCGCCTCGGGCGGCCGTCCCCTCGATGCCGAGGGGGTTCTCCGCGCCGCGTCGGCCTGGCAGACCGACTTCGCGCGGCTCGCCGCCGCCTCCTTCGCCGACGCCCGCGGATTCGTCGACCGGCTCCTCTCCCGGGGCGTCGCCCCCGGTGAAATCATCGAGCGGCTCGCGGCCCACATCGCCGCCTCCCCCCTCCCGGAGGAGGGGAAGGCGGGGTGGGCGATCGCCCTGGCCGAGGCCGACGGGCGGCTCCGGAGGGGGCTGCGGGAGAGGACCCAGTTGCAGGGGCTCTGGGAGGCCCCGGTCAGGAGTCCGCCGCCTCGGAAGGGTCGCTGATCTCGGCGACGCGGGCGGCGCGCTCCCGGAGAGAGTCAAGGTTCGACCGCCTCGCCGCGACCCGGCGCGGAGAGGGAGGAGGGGGGGGCGGCGATGGTTGCGCGCTCACGAGCCGCTCCTCGAGCCGCGCCCCCCTCTCCTGGAGGGCCTCGAGGGCCGCGTGGGCCTGGGCCTCCAGCTGGCGGTGCTCGCTCCGGAGTTTCGCGTTCTCCTCCTTCAGGGCGTCGAGGCGCTTCGCCTGGGCCGCCTGGTTCGCCCGGAGAACCTCCAACTGCTGGCGCGCCTCCCGGAGGCCGTCGGTGAAGGCGGCCACCACCTCCGCCGGCAGGCTCCCGGAGGGGCCGGCCAGCGACTCCGCCCGTCTCTTCAACTCCTCCACCTCCCGGCCCAGGGCCGTGAACTCGTCGATGCGCTCCTTGAGCGTCTCCAGCCGGTGGAGGGTGACCCCCTCGCGGGAGGAGAGCTGGTCCACGATCTGCTTGAGCGCCTCCACGTCCTGGTGGAGCCGCGCCTGGGCCTGGCCGTCGTCCGTCCCGGGCGATTTCCGGAAGCGCTCCTCCAGGTCCATGATCATCCGCTTGATGACCCGGAGTTCCCGCTCGTGGTCGGCCACCCGGTCGAGGCCGAAGGGCTCCACCATCCCCACCCATGGGCCGAAGAACGTAAAACCATGCGCCGGACCGCTCAGGATTCGACTCGGGAGGGGGCGGGGGCGACCCGGAACCCGCCGCCCCCCTCTCCCAGGAGTTGCTCCGGCCGGGATTTGAACCCGGGTCAGGAGATTGAGAGCCTCCTATCCTTGGCCGGACTAGACTACCGGAGCGTGCCTTCACCCCCACCCCGCATCGGGGGCCATTACCCTTTCGCGGGAGGCGGCGGCTACCCGATGCGGGTCCCGACCGGCTCGCCCGCCACGGCCCGGGCGATGTTGCGGGGGTCTCGCCCGTCCACGACCGCGGCCGGGATGCGGCGGCGGGCCAGGATCCGGACCGCCAGGGGGTCCATGACCGCCGACATGCCGGGCCGGTGGCGCGCGCTTCCCGCGACGGCCGCGAGTTGCCGGTGGGTCATCCGGCGGAACCTCCGGGCCCTGGGGTTGGCCTTGGGGTCCTCCGAATAGACGCCGTCCACCGAGGTTGCGTTGACCAGGAGGTCGGCCCGCGTGGCTGCGGCGAGCATGGCGGCGACGCCGTCGGTGGTGTGGCCCGGGGCGGTCCCCCCCATGACCGCCAGGGGTCCGCGGAGGCGGGCCGCCTCGCGGACCGTTTCGGGAACCCCGGGGCGG
The DNA here is from genome assembly GCA_038869515.1 of Halobacteria archaeon. GTDB lineage: Archaea > Halobacteriota > Syntropharchaeia > JACQPP01 > JACQPP01 > JAWCQZ01. The sequence continues at coordinate 2,459 of JAWCQZ010000010.1, read as the reverse complement.
GCGCCCCGGAGGACCGAGAGGAGAAGGTGGGCGTTGAGCCGCGTCGTCCCGATGCCGAGGAGGTCGCAGAAGCGGTCGGAGGCCCCGTGCTCCCGGGCCGATTGGATGGCCTCCCGGGCGGGGCTCCCGCCGCCCACCACCACGCGGACCGAGTGGCGGCGGGCCAGCCCCTCCAGGACCCGGGCCATCCGCGCGAGGCCCTCCGGGTCCCGGGGGAGGATCGAGCCCCCCAGGGAGACCACGACCTTCATCCCTCCCGGCTCGGGCCCCGGTTCCAAAGACTTTTGCCCCCCCGGGACCCGCGGAGAGCGATGAAGCCCCTCCCCCACCGCCACTGCAACGTCTGCGGCAAGGCGGTGGACTCGGAGGAGAAGGTCTGCTCCGAAGAGTGCCAGAGGACGGTGTCGGGGCAGCGGCGGCGGCAGCGGTGGGTCCTCCTCTTCTTCTTCGCGGTGATGGGGAGCCTCCTGCTGATGAACCTCCTCGCCGCCCGACCGCGCCCTCCATGAGGGGCGGCTGGAAGGCGGTGGAGAGGCTCCACCGGAGGTTCGAGCGGGAGCGGGACCTGGAGGCCCTGCGCGACCTGGTCCGCCGGGCCCGGGAGGCCGCCGAGTCCCTCGACGGGGTGGAGCGGACCCGGGCCGGCTTCTACCTGGCCCGCATGGAGCGGGACCTCCGGAAGTGGGAGGTGCTGGTGAGGAGGGGGGCGGCGTGAGCCCGTGCTCGGTGCTCGCGCGGGCGTAGAATCATGAAACTCGTCGGACTCGACCTGGAGGGGCCGGTCTTCCGCCCCGGCCTCGACATGGCGCGGCTCACGGTGGAGCGCCTCTGGGACCGGGGCCTCCGGGAGCTGCGGGGCGCCCTGGTGCGGTTCGACGCCTGGGACGACCGCTGGTACCTCCGGGAGCGCCGGGGGCGGGGGCTCCGCCACTCCACCGGGACCACCCCCCTCGTCGCCTCCCTCGGGGCGAGCGGCTCCGGGGCGACGGTGGACCATTTCCTCCGGGTGGCCCGGCGGATGGAGAGGAATCCCGGGGCGCTCTCGCTGGTCCGGGGTCTCGCCGAGGGGCGGACCCTCGTCCTGCTCACCAGCGGCGCCCCCGCCCTGGGGCTCTCGCTCGCCCGGGAGGCGGGACTCCCCTTCTCCCGGACATTCACCCACGGACTTCCCCCGGCGCGGGGCCGCGCGCCCCTCCGGGCGGAGGCCGCCCGGAGGTGGCCCCGGGCCCTGGAGGACTCCGCCCTGAAGGAGTTCGTGCGGGACTACCTCGCCCTCGTCCCCCCCCTCTCCGCTCCCGCCGGAGGGGCCCGCTTCCGGGAGTCCGCCTCGGCCCTCGCCCGCTCCCTGCCCCCCGGACCCCGGGCGTGGGTGGCGCGCCTCCTCCTCAGCGAGGGGGGGGTCATGGGGGGGCACGGAAAGCTCCGGGCCCTCTGCCGGTTCGGGCGCCCCGACGTCGCCATCGGGGACTCCATCGTGGACGCGGAGATGGTCGGCGGGGCGAAGTGGGGCATCGCGTTGAACTGCACCTCCCCCCCGACCCTCGCGGCGGCCCGGTGGCACGCGGCCACAACCGAGGTGGAGCGGCTGCCGGAGGTGGTGGATGCGCTGGAGCGGGGCCGCGACCCGAGGGAGTTGCGGGGGCCCGACCTCCGCCTTTTCGACGCCAAGGAGTACCGCCGCGGCCCGCGGAAGGTGCTGGCGATTCACCGGAAATTCAAGCGGATGCTCACTGTCTGATTTGGTCGGGCCCCTTCGAAAATGCGGGGAGGGGACCCCACAGGTCCCCTCCCCCCGGCGACAGCCGCCGGAGGGGATTGAACCCTCGACCTACAGTTTACGAAACTGTCGCTCTGCCGCTGAGCTACGGCGGCGGGAGACCGGGGGGAGGGGGGCGAAGCCCCCCTCCCCCCGGTCTCCTCGACCTCTTGACCCTCTCCCCCCCTGAAAGGTTTTCAATTTTCGCCCAAATTCGCGATGCGCTGGAGGGCGGCGGCGGCCTTCTCGCCGCCGGGGGTGAGGGTGACGAACTTGACCCGCCCCCGCTGGTTGAGCTTCACCAGCCCCAGTTTCCCCATCTTCTTGACCACCCGGGAGGCGTGGGCGTAGGTGCAGTCCACATCTTTGGCCAGGGTCGAGATGTAGGGGCTCTTGAGCCGCTTCGCGGCTAGGAGAATCTGGGCCGGCCTCTCCTGGAGGAGGAACCGGGCAACCTCGCGCATGGCGAGAGACCCCCCGGGGCGATTTAAAGGTTACTCGAACACATGCGATTCGCGACCTATGTTCACAAGAATTTTCGCTGCGCGAAAATTCTTAAAAGGCCCGCCGGCGGACGCCCCGGGCTTCAGACCGGGGAGGAGCCGGCGGGCCGGCACCTCTTGAGCCTGCGCTGGAGAGGCCGGGCAGCGACGGCCCGGCCTGGGACCTCTCCCGACCCGAGACGCCCCGGCCTTCAGGCCGG
>JAWCQZ010000009.1:0-83238 GCA_038869515.1 Halobacteria archaeon | reverse complement strand
GGGCGGGTTCCGCGAGGGCCGACCCCCGGGACCCCGTGTGCGGGGGGAGGCCCCGGGGGTGGACCTGCCGTTTTCCGCGCGGGCTCCGCCCGCGCGGAAAACGGCCTATGTTCTAACTGTAGCAAAGAAGGTGAAAAAGCGAGGATGAAAAACCTCTCTGAAAATCCCCTTTCATCCTTCATCCTTCATCCTTCATCCTTCAAGCGCGCCCTCCTCGTCATCGGCCACGGCTCCCGCGAGCGAACGGACGAGTTCCACCAGGTCTGCGCCATGCTCCACGGCAAGGGCTACGACATCGTCCAGCCCGCCTTCCTCGAACTGAGCGAGCCCGACATCCCCGCGGGCATCGCCAAGTGCGTGGAGGCCGGGGCGTGCGAAATCGTCGCCGTCCCCCTCTTCTTCGCCCGGGGCGGCCACGTGAAGGGGGAGATTCCCGACCTGCTCCGGCGCGCGGCCCTGCGCCATCGGGGCGTCCGGGTCCGGTTCGGCGAGCCCCTCGGCCTCCACGACTCCATCCGCGCCCTCCTTCGGGAGCGGGTCGCCGCGGTCGCCCCGCCCGGGCAGGAGACCGCGCTCCTCATGGTGGGGCGCGGCTCCTCCGACCCCGACGCCAGAGCCGCGTTCCTGGAGGCGGTCGCCGAGTTCCGCGCCGACCACCCGCGGACCTTCGAGGCCTACATGGACGTCCTGCGCCCCTCTCTCGAGGAGGGGCTGGAGAGGGCCCTCGCCTCCGGCGCCCGCCGCGTCGCCGTCGTCCCCTGCCTCCTGTTCCACGGGACGCTGACGCGGCGCATTGCCGAAGCAGTCGGGGAGGCCCGCCGGGGGGGCGCCGACGTCGCCGTCTCCCCGCCCCTCGGCCCCGACCCGCGCATCGCCGGCGTGCTTCTCGAGCGCGCCGCCGGGGCCCGCCCGCTCCCGCCCGCGATGCTGATGGTGGTCGGGACGTCGAGCCACGCCGGCAAGTCGCTCCTCGTCGCCGGCCTCTGCCGCCTCCTCTCCCGCCGGGGGCTGCAGGTCGTCCCCTTCAAGGCCCAGAACATGAGCCTGAACTCGGGGGTGGCCCCCGGCGGCGGGGAACTGGCGCGCGCCCAGATGCTCCAGGCGCGGGCGGCGCGGACGGAGCCACGGGTCGAGATGAACCCCATCCTCTTGAAGCCCACCGGCGTCGGCCGCCGGTCCCAGGTCATCCTCCTCGGGCGGCCCTGGGGGACCCTCGAGGCCCCCGACTACTACGCGCGCCGCGAGATGTGGGAGGCGGCGGCCCTCGATTCCCTGCGGCGCCTCGGGGAGTCCGCCGACGTCGTCGTGATGGAGGGAGCGGGCTCCCCCGCCGAGCCCAACCTCCGCGGCCTCGACTTCACCAATCTTTCGCTCGCCGCGAAGGTCGGGGCCGACGCCCTCCTCGTCGCGGACATCGAGCGGGGCGGCGCCTTCGCCTCGCTCATCGGCACTTGGGTCCTCCTCCCCCCCCAGGAACGGGCACGCATCCGGGGCTTTGTCCTCAACAAGTTCCGGGGCGACCCGTCGCTGCTCGAACCGGCCGTCCGGGACGTCGAGGCGAGGACCGGAATCCCGGTCGCCGGCGTCGTGGACCACCTGGGCGACCTGGGTCTGGACCCCGAGGACTCCCTCACCCTCGAAGAGGGGGCCGCGCCGCCCGGACCGGAGAGGGCGGTCACCGTTGCCGTCGTCCGCCTCCCGCACATCTCCAACTTCACCGACTTCGACGCCCTGGCCCGCGAACCGGACGTGGAGGTCCGCTATGCGGACCGCCCCGGAGACCTGGAGGGCTCGGACGCCATCGTCCTCCCGGGGACCAAGTCCACCGCCGCCGATCTCGCCCATCTCCGCGAGCGGGGCCTCGCCGGGGCCATCGCGGCCCGGGCCGGCCGGGTCCCCATCCTCGGCATCTGCGGCGGCTACCAGATGCTCGGCCGTGAGATTCTCGACCCCCTGGGCGTCGAGGGGAACGGGGCGCGGTGCGACGGGCTCGGGCTCCTCGACCTCTCCACCGAGTTCCGCCCCTCGAAGGTCACTGCCCGGGTCCGCGCCCGGCAGGTGAACGGGGGTCCCTTCGGCTCCGAGCCCTTCGAGGCGTACGAAATCCATATGGGAGTCCCGCGGCCGGGCCCCTCGGCGCGGCCCCTCTTCCGCCTCCAGGAGAGGGATGGCGCGCCCTGCGACGCCGCGGAGGGGGTCGCCGCGCCCGACGGGATGGTCTGGGGAACCTCCCTCCACGGCATCTTCGACTCGCCCGCGGTCCGGCGCGAATTCCTCAACTTCCTGAGGGGGCGCAAGGGCCTCCCGCCGCTGCCCGTCCGGGGGCCGACCCGCGACGAGCAGCGGGAGCGGGGCCTCGACCGGCTCGCCGACCACATCGAGGAGCGGCTGGGGCACGCCGTCCTGCGGCTCCTCGAGGGCCGGGGGAGGGAGGGGTGATGGCGGGGTACGAACTGCCGAAGGCGGACGAAATCGAGCGCAAGTCCTTCGCCATCATCGAGTCGGAGCTCGCCCAGATGGGGGTCCGGGCCGCCCAGTTCGCGCCCGGGCACTTCGAAATCCTCCGGCGGGTCGTCCACTCCTCGGCCGATTACGACTTCGTGAAGAACCTCCACATCCACCCCGAGGCGGTCCCCTCGGCACTCTCCGCATTCCGCTCCGGGGCGCCGGTCCTCGTGGACGTGGAGATGGTCCGCTCCGGCGTCAACCGCGCCGCCCTCGAGAAGCGCGGCTGCGCCCTCCACTGCTTCATGGGCGACCCCGACGTGGCGGAGGCGGCGAAGCGGGAGAACACGACCCGCGCCATCGCGGCGATGAAGAAGGCGGCGCGGGTGCTCGGCCGTGACGCGCGCCCGGTCGTGGCGGTCGGCAACGCCCCCACGGCCCTCCTCGCCCTCGTCGATCTGGTGAACTCGGGCGTCCTCCGGCCCGCGCTGGTGGTGGGCGCCCCCGTGGGTTTCGTCCAGGCGGCGGAGTCCAAGGAGGCGCTGCTGGGGCTCCCGGTCCCCTCCATCGTGGCCCGGGGCCGCAAGGGGGGCTCCACCGTGGCCGTCGCCATCATCAACGCCCTCCTGCGGCTCCTCGACGCCAACGGAGGTTCCCGGTGAGCGACGCCGAGGGGGGGCTCGACCCGGTGCCCCGGAAGCCCCTCCGCACCGGATACACCACCGGGGCGTGCGCCACCGCGGCCGCACTCGCCGCCGCCCTCTCCCTGCGCGACCAGCGGCCTGTGGAGGAGGTCGAAATCGCCCTCCCGAGGGGCGAGCGCGTGAAGTTCCGGATGTCCCGGGCCGAGGTCGGCCCCGACCGGGCCTACTGCGCCACCATCAAGGACGGGGGCGACGACCCCGACTGCACCCACAATGCGGAAATCGGCGCCGAGGCGCGGTGGGACCCGTCGCCCGGCGTCCGCATTGAGGGGGGGACCGGCGTCGGAAGGGTCACCAAGCCCGGCCTCGGGCTCGAGGTGGGCGCTCCCGCCATCAACCCCGTTCCCCGGAAGATGCTCATGGACCACCTGGCGCCCCTGGCGAACGGGCGCGGTCTGCGGGTCTCGGTGACGGTCCCGAAGGGCGCGGAGTTGGCCAGGCGCACCCTGAACGACCGGCTCGGCATCGTCGGCGGCATCTCCATCCTCGGGACCACCGGCATCGTCTACCCCTACAGCACCGCCGCCTTCAAGGCGAGCATCACCCAGGGCATCGACGTCGCCCGGGCCAACGGGTGCGACCACCTCGTGGTGACCACCGGGGGCAAGAGCGAGGACTTCGCCATGAAACTGCTGCCGCACCTCCCCGAGGAGGCGTTCGTCCAGATGGGGGACTTCGTCGAGTTCGCCCTGAAGGAGGCGGCGGCCCGGGGGGTCCGCCGGGTCACCACCTGCGGGATGATCGGAAAACTCTCCAAGCAGGCGAAGGGGACCGGCCACACCCACGCGCGCAAGAGCGAGGTGGACACCCGGTTCATGGCCGAACTCGCGCGGGGGTGCGGCGCGCCGCCTGCTGTCGCGGCCGAAATCGAAAGGGCGAACACCGCGAGGCACGTGATGGAAATCGTGCAGGCGCGCGGGGTCGCGGGCTTCTTCGACGCTCTCTGCCGGAAGGTGTGCGAGGCGAACCGGGCGAGACTGGGGCCGGGAATCGAGACCGAGTGCATCCTCACCGACTTCGAGGGGAGCATCCTGGGGAGGTGGGAGTTGAAATGACGGAGAAAGGCGGAAGGATGAAGGCGGAAGGACCTTCATCCTTGGTTTTCATCGTCGGCGTCGGCGACAACGGCCCCGAGAGTCTCGATGCCCGGGCCCGGGCGGTCGTCGAGTCCTCGGAGATGCTGGTGGGCGGCCATCGCCTGCTTGAGATGTTCAACGGCTCCGCTCAGAAGATACCGGTGACAGGCAAACTCGATGAGGCAGTCCAGGCCATCCGGGAGAACCGCGGCAAGAGGCGCATCACCGTCCTCGCCTCCGGCGACCCCCTCTTCCACGGCATCGCCCGCACGCTGATGTCCAGGCTGCCCCGGGAGTGGTTCGAGGTCCTTCCCAACGTCAGCAGCATGCAACTCGCATTCGCCCGGGCTAAGGAGCCGTGGGATGACGCGCTCTTCGTCTCGGTCCACGGGAAGCCCCTCGAGACCCTCGCGGACCACCTGGGGGCCCGGAAGCTCGGGCTCTTCACCGACGACCGGAACACCCCCGACGCCATCGCCCGCTTCCTCCTGGCCCGGGGCGGGGCGGGCTGGAGGATGGTGGTGTGCGAGAACCTCGCCGGGCCCCACGAGCGGGTCGTGGAGGGGGCCCCCGCGGACATCGCCGCCCAGAAATTCGCCCCGTTGAACGTGGTGGTCCTGGTCCGGCAGGAGGGCGGGGAGGGGGACGGCGGCCGGGTGGAGTGGCCCGGCTTCGGCGTCCCGGAGGGCCTCTTCCTGCAGCGCAAGCCGAAGGCGGGGCTCATCACGAAGACCGAGGTCCGGGTCGTGGCGCTCTCGAAGATGCGGTTGCGGCCCGACTCGGTGGTGTGGGACATCGGGGCGGGCTCCGGCTCCGTGGCCATCGAGGCCGCGCGGCTGGCCCCCGGGGGCCGCACCTTTGCAGTCGAGAAGAACGCGGGGGACGCCGACCTCATCCGCGCGAACTGCGCCCGGTTCGGCGCCGGGAACGTCGAGGTCGTCCACGGGTCGGCCCCCGACGCCCTCGCGGGCCTCCCCCCTCCCGACGCCGTCTTCGTCGGCGGGACGGACGGGAAGATGGAGGCCATCCTCTCCGCCGTCGCCCGCGCCCTGAAGCCCGGGGGACGCGTGGTTCTCTCCTTCGCGACCCTGGAGAACCTCTCCGAGGCGTGGCGCGCCCTGAAGGACCTCGGGATGGAGGCGGAGGTCTCACAGATTTCGGTGGCTCGGGGGGCGCCGATTCTCGAGATGACGCGGCTGGAAGCCCTCAACCCGGTGTTCCTCGTCAGCGCGTCCCGCAGGGAGGCGCTGACGGGCAGCGAAGCTGACCGCGTCGCGGCGTGGAGGCGGGACGGATGAAGTCCGGGAAACTCTACGGCGTCGGCATGGGCCCGGGGGACCCCGACCTCCTCACACTGCGGGCCCGCAAAATCCTCGAAACGGTCGAGGTGGTCGCCGCCCCGAAATCCTACCCCGACCGCCCCAGCCTCGCGCTCGGGGTGGCGAAGAAACTGGCGGGGCGGGACTTCCCCGCGGTCCTGGAACTCCTCTTCCCCATGACGCGCGACCCCGCCGAGCGCGACGGACACCGGACCCGCGCCGCCGACGCGATTGCGGCCGAGTTGCGGCAGGGGCGCGACGTGGCGTTCCTGACCCTCGGGGACCCGATGCTCTACTCCACATGGAACTACGTCGCCCGCAAGATGGCGGAGCGCCATCCCGACATTGAGGTGGAAACGGTGCCCGGGGTGTCTGCGGTGTCATGGACCGCCGCCCTCACCAACCTGCCTCTGGCGGAGGGGGACGAGTCGCTCCTGATGATTCCGGCCTGGGCGCCGAACCTGGAGGAGTCCATCGCGTCCTACGAGAACGTGGTCATCATGAAGATCCCCAGGAACCCCGACCTGGTCTCCCGCATCGTCGAGGTCCTCGGGCGGTTCCCGGACCGGAGGCTCTTCGTCGCCGCCGACGGGAAGGCGTGGGAGTGCCCCCGGGGAGAGCTCGATTCGGTCAAGAAACTGGAGTATATGTCGGTGATTTTCGTGAAGAAGGACGGCGGGGGAAGGCCGCCGCAGGCCGAGGTCCCCGCCCCCCGGAGGGCGGCCACATGAGCGACCCCCGATGGGCCGTCATCGCCCTCACGAAACACGGAATCCAGCACGCCCTCCGCCTCCGGGAGAGGCTGCCCGGGTCTGAACTGTTCGTGGGCGGCAAAGGCAGGGACCACCTCCCGCCAGGGGCGGAGGTGCCCACGTTCGACGGGGGCCTGGTGGACTTCGCCGCGAAAATCTGGAGCGACTACGACGGCCACGTCTTCTTCGTCTCGCTCGGGGCGGTGGTGCGGGTCATCGCGCCGCTGCTGGAGGACAAGCACGTCGACCCCGCGGTGGTGGTCGTGGATGACCGGGCGCAGTTCGCCATCTCGGTCCTTTCCGGCCACGTGGGCGGGGCGAACCGGCTGGCGGGCCGGGTCGCGGAGGCCCTCGGCGCGCTCCCGGTGGTCACCACGGCCTCCGACGTGAACCGGACCGTCCCGGTGGACATTCTCGGGCGGGAGTTCGGCTGGACCCTCGAAGAGGAGCGCAACGTCACCGCCGTGAGCGCGTCGGTCGTCAACGAGGAGCCGGTGGCCGTGGTCCAGACCGCCGGGGAGCGGGGGTGGTGGAAGGGGCCCCTGCCGCGGAACCTCCACCCGGTCCCGATGGCCGAAGCCGCGGACCCGCGGTTCAAGGCGGCCCTCGTCATCACCGACGGCCCCGTCCCGGAGGAGGTCCGTAAAAAGGCGGTCGTCTACCGGCCCCGGTCACTGGTCGCCGGAATGGGGTGCGACATCGGCGTCGCCCCCGAGGAGGCGGAGCGCTTCCTGCTGGAGACATTCGCCAAGAACGGGCTCTCGGCCCTGTCGGTCCGGGCCCTGGCGACCCTCGACCGGAAGGGGGAGGAGCCCGCGTTCCGGCACCTGTGCGACAAATACGGCTGGTCCCTGGAGACCTTCACGAAGGAGGAGTTGAACACGGTGGTGGACCTGCCGAACCCGAGCCAGAAGGTGTTCAAGTATGCGGGAACCTTCGGCGTTTCCGAGCCCGCCTCGATGATTGCAGCGGGGAGAGCGGCGGGGAACGGGGGGCTCGGGGAATTGGTGGTGCCGAAGGTGAAGGCGAACATGCTGACGCTTGCGGTGGCGAGGATTCCGTTTCGGGAGGCGGATGGAGATGGAGCGCGTTAGTTGCCATTCGTGGTTACTCGACGGGCCGCGCGCTCGGGGGCGTGGCTCGGGCTCGCTTCGCTCGCCCTCGCCGGCGCCGCTCGTCGCGTCTCGCTTCGCTCGACGCTCCTCGCAAAATTGGCGCCGCACGCCCCCCTCGCGCGGCGGCCCTTGCTCTTGCTGCAACTTTTCGAGAGACTGGGTTTGCGTTCCCAGAAGCGAGCGAGGGCGAGTAGGCCGTCGCGCGTGCGCGAGCGTGGAGGGGAAATGGATGTAGCGAAAAGCCTCGGCAAAATCTACGTCGTCGGTTTCGGCCCCGGAGACAGGGAGCACATCACCCTCCGGGCCGCGAAGGCCCTGCGGGAGGCGAATCTGGTCGTGGGCTACTCCACCTACATCGGCCTCGTGAAGGACCTCATCCAGGACAAGGAGGTCATCGAGACCGGCATGACCGAGGAGATTGACCGCGCCGTCGCGGTGGTGGACCGGGCCGCCCGGGGCGAGACGGTCGCCATCGTCTCCAGCGGCGACGCGGGCATCTACGGCATGGCCGGGCTCGTCTACGACGTCCTCCGCGAACGGGGGTGGAGGCCCGGGGAGAACCCCGAGGTCGAGGTGGTCCCCGGAGTGACGGCGATTTCGAGCGTCGCCTCCCTGCTGGGGGCGCCGGTGATGCACGACTTCGTCGGGATCAGCCTCAGCGACCTCCTGACCCCGTGGGAGGTCATCGAGGAGCGCATCGAGGCGGCCGCCCGGGCCGACTTCGTCATCGGGCTCTACAATCCGAAGAGCGGGCGGCGGACGTGGCAGATTGGCCGGACCCGCGACCTCCTGCTCAAATGCCGCAAGCCGGAGACCCCCGTGGGCATCGTGAAATCGGCCTACCGGCCCGGGCAGCAGGTCGTCCGGACCGATCTGGAGCACATGCTCGACCATGAAATCGGGATGCTGACGACCCTCATCATCGGCAACTCCCAGACCTACTGGTTGGGCGACCGGATGGTGACGCCGCGCGGCTACCAGAAAAAATATGACCTCCGCGCCCGCTCGCGAAGCGACGGCGGGCGCGAGGCGCAGAACCCGCCCCTCGCTTCGCTCGGGACGGGTTCTGCGGAGTCGCCATAATGGCAACCCCGCAAAATCGCGCCCGAGCGACCGAAGGGAGCGAGGGCAGCGATTTTGCGCCTTGGCCCGAGCCCGCGAAGCGGGCGAGGGGCGGCCGAGTCATTTTCGTCGGGGCCGGACCCGGCGACCCCGGCCTCATCACCGTCAAGGGGCTGCGCGCCCTCAAGTCGGCCGACGCGGTGGTGTTCGCCGGCTCCCTCATCTCCCCGGGCATGAAGGCCCTGTTTCCCAGGCGGGCCGAGCGGTGGGACTCCGCCAAGATGACCCTCGAGGAGATCCACGAGGCCGCGGTCGAGGCGGTGCGGCGGGGGAAGACCGTGGTCAGGCTCCACGACGGCGACCCCGCCATCTTCGGAGCCCTGGAAGAGCAGCTGCGGCTCTTGGAGGAAGACGGAGTCCCCTACGAACTCGTCCCGGGGGTCTCGTCGTTCCTCGCGGCCGCCGCCGCTCTCGGGCAGGAGTTGACCATCCCCGAGGTGAGCCAGACCGTCATCATCTCCCGGGCCGAGGGGCGGACCCCGGTCCCGGAGCGGGAGAGCCTGAAGTCCCTCGCCTCCCACGGCGCCGTGGTGGCCCTTTTCCTCTCCGCGGGCCTCGCCGGCCGCGCATGCCGCGACCTCCGGGCGGGCGGGCTTCCCCCCGACACCCCGGCGATGGCGGTCTACCGCGCCTCGTGGCCCGACCAGCGGGTCGTCCGGGGGACCCTGGCCGACCTGCCGCAGAGGATGCGGGAGGCCTCCATGGACAAGACCACGCTCATCCTCGCTGGGCCGGCCCTCGGGACCCCCCGCAAGGGCTACTCCACCTGGGGCCCCAACGGCCGCCGGCCCCGGTCGAGGCTCTACGACCCCTCCTTCACCCACGGATACCGGAAGGCCAAGCCCGGCGGAGGAAAGCGGTGACCCCGTCCATCCTCGGGGGCCTCTGCACCGGCTGCTGGGGGTGCGTCGAGGTCTGCCCGACGGGCGCGCTCACGGCCGAGGAGGTTCCCCGGGTTGCGGGCGGCCTCTGCGTCTCCTGCGGCGCGTGCCTCCCCGCCTGCCCGACGGGCGCGGTTTCGTTCCCGCCGCGGGCAAGTATTTAAATCACGGTCTCCTGGTTTCAAAAATGGCCGGCAAGGTCTTCGGCAAGGAACTCCATTCGAAGCGGGTCGTCAGCGTGGACGGGGCCGATCTCGGCGTCCTGGCCGACGTCGTGGTGGACGTCAAGACGGGAGCCATGGTGGACCTCGTCGTCAAGCCCGACATCAACCTCGACACCAGCGACTTCCGCTCGGAGGGCGGCCACGTCCTCATCGCCTCGGACGCGGTGAGGTCCGTGAAGGACAACGTCATCGTGGAGACGAAGAAGTAAGGGCGACTTCGGGATTGGGAGATTGAACACTCAATCTCGGATTTTCAAATCTCCCAATCTTCCTACGGCCTGTGGATGACCGGCGGCGCCCCGCTCAGGAGGCTCGCCTCCTGCTCGCGAACCAGTTTGCGGGCGAGGGAGTATATCTCCGACGTCTCCATGCTCCCGTTCCCGCCGATGCGGAGGGCGAAGGGCCGGTTGGCCTGGAGGTCGCTCCAGACCGGGTGGTTCCCGATTCTCCCCTTGGGGGTCCCCCCCTGGGCGAGCCACATCTCTATCCGCTTCTTCATGTCGCCGTCCCCGAACCAGCCGACGGCGTATCCTGGGACGCCGTGCCCGAGATTGAGTTCGAGCCAGGTCCGCTTCCCCGCTTCGGAGGCAGGATAGAAGACGAGGATTCCCATGGCCCTGATTGTGCGCAGCGCTCCGGGAAAAACCTCTCTATCTGTAGCCCTCGACCGCCCGCGCCCGGGCCGCCGAGAGCCCCCCCTCCAGGGCCTCCCGGACCTTCTCGTAGCGCTCCATCATGGACCGGGTCACCGACGGCTTGACCCGGCGCAGGGCCTCCTGGAAGTCGGCGCGGGAGACCCCGGTCACATCGCCGTCCCGCCGCAACGCCACCATCGCCGCCTCCCGGCAGAGGCTCTCCAGGTCGGAGCCCACGTAGCCCTCGGTCGCCTCCACCAGTTGGCCCGGGTCCACGTCGGGGTCGAGGGGCATCTTCCGGGTGTGGATTTTGAGGATCTCGAGCCGCCCCTCCCAGTCAGGGGGGCCCACCATGAGGAGCCGGTCGAACCGTCCGGGCCGGATGAGGGCGGGGTCGAGGATCTCCGGCCGGTTGGTGGCCGCCAGGACCACCACGCTTCCCGCCTTCTGGAGCCCGTCCATCTCCGACAGGAGCTGGTTCACCACGCGCTCCGTCGTCCCCACGTTCGAGACGTCCCACCCCCGCACGGGCGCGATGGCGTCCATCTCGTCGAAGAAGACGACGCAGGGGGCCGCCTGGCGCGCCTTGCGGAAAATCTCCCGCACCGCCCGCTCGCTCTCCCCCACCCACTTGCTCATGAGTTCGGGGCCCCGGATGGAGATGAAATTCACCCCCGCCTGCTGGGCGGCCGCCTTCGCCATGAGGGTCTTGCCGGTTCCGGGGGGCCCGTAGAGCAGGATGCCGCGGGGGGCCCGGATGCCCATCCGCTCGAACCGCTCGGGGTGGTGGATGGGCCACTCCACCATCTCGCGGACCTCCTGCTTCACGGGGCCGAGGCCGCCCACCTCCTCCCAGGAGACCTCGGGAATCTCGAAGAGCACCTCCCGCAGGGCGGAGGGCTCCATCTCCCGGAGGGCCTCCCGGAAGTCCTCGGGCCGGACCTGCATCTGCTCGATGGCCTCCGGGGGGATGGTCTCGCCCTCCAGTTTCGGCAGGTGGCGCCGGAGGGCCTTCATGGCCGCCTCGCGGCAGAGGGCGGCGAGGTCCGCCCCCACGAACCCCGGCGTCTGGGCGGCCAGGTCGGCCAGCAGCCGCTCGCGGGCCGGGTCGTCGAGCGCGAGGGTGCGCCCCTCCTCGTCGGCCAGGGGCATCCTTCGCGTGTGGATTTTCATGATGTCCAGCCGGTCCTCCCGGCCCGGGACGCCCAATTCGATCTCCCGGTCGAACCTCCCGGGCCGCCGCAGCGCCTCGTCAATCGCGTTGGGCCGGTTGGTGGCGGCGATGACGATGACCTGGCCGCGCCCCTGGAGTCCGTCCATGAGCGAGAGCAACTGGTCCACCACCCGCCGCTCCACCTCGCCGGTCACCTCCGACCGCTTCGGGGCGATGGCGTCCATCTCGTCGAGGAAAATGACGGCCGGCGCGCTCTTCCGCGCCTTCTCGAAGATTTCCCGGAGTCTCTTCTCCGGCTCGCCGTAGTAGCGGGAGATGATTTCGGGCCCTGCGATGGAGAAGAAGCGGGCGCCGCTCTCGCTCGCGACAGCCCGGGCGATGAGGGTCTTCCCCGTCCCCGGGGGGCCGTGGAGGAGCACCCCCTTCGGCGGCTCGATGCCGAGCCGTTCGAAGAGCTGGGGGTGGCGCAGGGGCTTCTCTATCATCTCCCGGACCAGGGAGAGCTCCCGGCGGAGGCCGCCGATGTCCTCGTAGTGGATGCCCGACGCCGGGGCGGGGGCGGCCTCCCCGACGGCTCCCGGACCCGTCGGAGCTGGCCCGGACTCCTCCGCCCCCGCCTCCTCCTCGGCCGCCTCGAGGACCATCTGGGTCTCCTCCGACACCAGCACCACGCCTGGCGGCTCGGTCTCCACGACCCGCATGAGGTAGCGCTGCGCCTCCTCGAACCCGAAGGGGCCCCGCTCGAAGTAGAACAGGTCGCCCGCCACCAGCGGGAGGGTCAGGAGCCGCTTCCTCACCTGGGGCGCCAGGGAGGCCGAGAGGCGGGCCCCCTCCCGTGCCGGAGCCACGACGATCCGCCTCGCATCCTTGCGCTCCTGGGCCCTCACCACGAGGACCTCGTCGCCGATGCGCGCCCCGATTGAGTCGCGGGTGGGGCCGTCGATGCGGATGAAGGGCACGCCGGTGGGGACCTGGTCCGCCCGGTCCATCCTCCAAACCTTCGCCACGGTGGTGCCGACGGGCCCCGTGATGCTGACCATCTCCCCCGGGGAGACCTGCAGCTGGAGCAGGGCGTCGGAACTGAACTCGGCGGCCTTCTGGCCGTCCTGGCGGGGGGTGGCCTTGGCGACCTTGAACCTGACCTCCGGAGGAGGCATGGCCAGCATGTATAAACCTCCGTGATATAGTTTCTTTCCATGGCCAGCACGCTGGTTTTCGACCCTTTCAGCGGCGCGGCCGGGGACATGGTCATCGGCTCCCTCCTCGACGCGGGGGCCTCCCGGGCCGCGGTGGAGCTGGCGGTGGAGCGGTTGCCGGTCTCGCTCCGGACCTCCCGCGTGAAGCGGGGCCACCTGCGGGCGACCCGGGTCGAATTCCGCGCCGAAGACGAATGGTCGGGCACGGTCGGTGACGTCGAAAGGCTGCTCGGGGACGCCGACCCCGCCCTGCGGAGCCGGGCCCTGGAGACCCTGCGCGCCCTCGCCCGCGTCGAGGCGCGCATCCACGGGACGACGCCCGCGAGGTTCCGCTTCCACGACGTGGACACCCCCGCCGACGTCCTCGGGGCGTGGGCCGCTCTCCGCGACCTGGGTCCCGGGAGGGTCGCGGCGCTCCCCGTCTCGGTCGGGGGCGGGTCTCCGGGGCCGGGTGGCTTTCCGGTTCCCGCGCCCGCGACCCTGGCCCTGCTGCAATCGAGCGGCCTCGAATGGCGCGGAGGGCCCGTGGACGGGGAGCTGCTCACTCCCACCGGCGCGGCCCTCCTTGCCACGATGGCCTCTGCTGCCGCCCCTCACTACCCTCGCTTGAAGGTGGAGCGGGTCGGCCACGGGGCCGGCTCGATGGACCGGCCAGTTCCGAACGTCCTCCGGGCCGTCGTGGGCCGGGAGCACGCCCCCGGGGCCCTGGAGGAGATCACGGTCCTGGAGACCGCGGTGGACGACGTGACCGGCGAGGTCCTCGGCCACCTCCGCGAGGCGCTGGTGGAGGCGGGGGCCCGGGACGTCGCCTTTCTGCCGGCGCTGATGAAGAAGGGGCGCCCCGGCCACCTCATCCAGGTCGTCTGCGACCCCCGCGATGCCCTGCGCCTGGCCGAGACCGTGGCCCGCGAGACCGGGACCCTCGGGGTCCGGTTCGCCGCCGCGGGCCACCGGATGGTGGCGGCGCGGGAGGTGCGGACGGTGCGGCTGCGGCTCAAGGGGCGGGCCCACTCCATCCGCATCAAGGTCGGCTCCCTCGGGGGGAGGGTGTTCCACCTCTCCGCCGAGTTCGAGGATGTGCGCAGGGCAGCCAGAGCTTCGGGTCTCCCGGCGCGCGAGGTGGCGGCGCTGGCGGAGGCCGAGGGAAGAAAGTTGTTGCCGGTCCACTCGGGAGCCCTCTCGTCCCGTCGGCGCGGGCCTTAAACCCGCGACCCCTTCGGGTCGCGTGGCAATATCGGAAAATTCCTTATACCACCGTTGCGAGGGGGGGCCCATGGAGGGCCCCCGCGGCGTTGCTGCATGAACCGGACCAAAAACGCCAGGAAACCCGAAGCCGAAATCCTGCTTCTGCTGGAGGAGAACGCCCGGGCCACCCCCAAGGAGATTGCGCGGGCCACCGGCATCTCCTCCACGCAGGTCTCGGCCATCGTCTCGCGCCTCGAGCGCGCCGGGGCCCTCCGGGGCTACCGGGCGGTGGTGGACTGGGAGAAGGCCGGGGTCGAATCGGTCTACGCCCTGGTGGACGTCCGCGTGGGGCTCGACCGGCGCGCGGGATACGACGCCATCGCCAAGCGCATCGCCCAGTTCCCCGAGGTGCGCTCGCTGCAACTGGTCTCGGGGGACTACGACCTCTCCGTGGTGGTCCGGGGGCCGAGCATGAAGGAGGTCGCCGCCTTCATCGCGGACAAGATTGCGACGCTGGAGCAGGTGAGGGGGACGGTGACCCACTTCACGCTGAAGCGGTTCAAGGAGAACGGGGAGTTGCTGTTCGACGCGGAGAAGGGGAAGCGGCTGCCGGTGAGCGCGTAAAACGACTCCTGCGGCGAGCCAGAAGGCCCTCAAGGCCTGCCTCGCCGCGTCCGGGCAGCGCTTCATCCTCCACCACTCCGTCGCCCGCCTCGCGGCCGATGCCCGTCGCCTGGATGGGGCCTTCCGCCCCGCCGAAGTGTGGGGGCGGGTTCTGGACCAGTACTGCGTTTTCTGGTCGCAGTAGTTGTTTCTCTTTGTAAGACTGTGCCTGCGAAGGAATCTTTTAAACCGCCGACCATCACCTACCTCTATGTTGCTTCCCAAATCCGCCCCCCTCCCCCGAACCGACCACATCTGGTTCAACGGCAAACTGGTGCCGTGGGAGGAGGCAAACGTCCACGTGCTCACCCACGCTCTCCACTACGGGACCGGGGTCTTCGAAGGAATCCGGTGCTACAAGACCTCCCGGGGCCCCTGCCTCTTCCGGCTTCCGGAGCACTTGGACCGCCTCTTCCAGAGCGCGGCCCTCTACCGCATGAAACTCCCCTTCACCCGGGCGCAGTGGGCCGCGGCCATCACGGAGACCATCCGGGCCAACAAACTCAAGGAGTGCTACGTCCGGCCCATCGCGTTCTACGGCTACCACGACATGGGGGTCCACCCGAAGGGGGGTCCCGTGTCGTGTGCCGTCGCGGCGTGGCCATGGGGGACCTACCTCGGGACCGAAGGTCTTGAGAAGGGCATCCGGTGCACCGTGTCTTCCTGGCGGAGGTTCCACTCCACCCAGTTGCCGACCATGGCGAAGGCCACCGGCCAGTATCTCAACGCCATGCTGGCGAAGGTGGACGCGATTGACAAAGGGTTCGACGAGGCCATCATGCTCGACACCAGCGGCTTCGTCTCAGAGGGGCCCGGCGAAAACATCTTCATCGTCCGCCGGGGCGCGCTCTACACTCCCGGCCTCGAGTATGCGCCCCTGCCCGGCATCACCCGGGACACGGTCATGACGCTGGCGGCCGACATGGGGCTCGTCGTGGTGGAGAAGGCAATCTCGGTGGACGAGATGCTCGCGGCCGATGAGGCGTTCTTCACGGGGACCGCCGCCGAGGTGACCCCCATCCGGGAGGTGGACATGCGGCCCATCGGCGCGGGAAAGGCCGGGCCGGTGACCAAGCGCATCCAGAGGAGGTTCTTCGAGGTGGTCCAGGCCAAGGACGAGAGATACCTGAAGTGGCTGGAGCCGGTGGAGAACTCGAGGCGCCGGTAGGCCTGAGCCTTTATAAGCAAAGAGTGACTCATCTTATAAGATGCCTGTGTCACAAGAAACCGTGTTGCGGCCCGTCGGCGGCTCCCTCGGGGCCATCATCCCCGTCCGGGCCATCCGGGAGGCCGGAATCCGGCCGGGGGAGAGGCTCCACGTTCAGGCGAGGCCCGGGGCCATCACCCTGACCCGGCGGCTCGACGACCCGGCGGCGCGCGGGGCCCTCCGGCTGCTCAAACCCTTCATCGGGAAGGAGGTTCTGGCCGTGGCCCTCTTCGGCTCCTACCTCTCCCGGAGGTTCAAGAAGGGCCGGAGCGACGTCGACCTGTTTGTCGTGGTCCGGCGGCGGACCATCCCGCTGGAGACGCGCATTTACAAGGCCCTGCGGGGGACCCCCTACTCCGCCTCCATCTACGGGGCGGACGAACTCGACGCGTGCGCAATTCTGGAGGATGCGCGGAGCGGGTACGCCGTCTATGGAAGCCTATAAGGGCCCGCTTGCGGCGGCCCGCGACTTCCTGTCCGCCGCCAACGCCAAGTTCCGCACGGTCCCGCCGCGCGACTCCTTCGCTTCCGCCCATTATGCCGTCCACTCCTTCGTCGAGGCCCTGTCGAAGTTTCGGGGGAGGCGCGGCAAAATCCCGGGCCACGGGCATGTGGCGCAAATCGCGGCGGACCTGGGGGTCCCCGGGAGCCTCGTCGACTCGATAGGGACTGTCGAGGGCAAATACGGGGCCGTCTACGGCAGGGAAATCCGCCTTGAGGAGGCGCGCCACGCTATTGAGACGGCCAACCGCATCGCGCGGTTCGTCGAAAAGGCGATTCGCCCCTCCGGCGAGCGCGCCGTCGTGAGGAGGCGCAGGTCCAAGGCATAGCGGCGGGCGGCGAGCCCCTCGTGGTTTACGCCGAGCACATTCGAAATGAGCAGTACATCACGCTTCTGACGCCCCCCGGGGCCCGACGACGCCATTCCCGCCCAGGCATCCCCGCACGGTCTCTTGAAGGTTCCACCCCCTCCTCGCGCACCTCGCCGCCTGGAAGGTGCCCCCGGGCCAATTCCTCGCCCTCCCCGAAGCCGGGAGGGACCTGAACCTGACCGTCGGCGTCGCCAGCTGGCGGGGGGAGGCCGCGGGCGGCAAGATTGATTGAGACCTACTCTCCACTCTCTCCATGCGTCTGGACGCCCATCTGGTCAGCAGCGGCCTCCTCTCCTCCCGCCACCGGGCCAAGCACGCCATCAGGAGCGGCATGGTGAAGGTGGCCGGCAAGGTGGTCCGCCAGCCCGCCCACGAGGTCCGGGGCCAGGAGGCGGTCGAGGTGACCCCCGAGGCGGACAAGCCCCTCGGCTACTGGAAACTGGGGCAGATTGACGAGGCCACCGGCCTGTTCGACGGCGTCTCGTCGGTCCTCGACCTCGGCAGCAGCGGGGGCGGATTCCTCCTCTACGCGGCCGAGCGATGCCCGAAGGTGGTCGGGATCGAACTGAGCCGGGAGTTCGAGGCCGCCATCGAGCGGGTCCGGGAGGAGCAGCCCCACGTCGAGGTGGTCTGGGGAAACGCCTTCGAGGTCAAGGCGGAGGGGACCTACGACCTGCTCCTGAACGACCTCACCCTTGAAATCGGGGTCTCCCTGGAGGCGGCCGCGCGCTTCGTCGAGAACCTCGCCCCGGGCGGCAAGGTGCTCCAGGTGGTCAAGTGGGACCGGTTGAAATATCGCGAGGAGGCGCTCATCCGGGCCCGGGCGTGGCTCGTCCAGCGGGGGTTCGCCACGGCCCCATCCATGGACCTCGGGAAGCGGGAGACCTACCTCGTCGGCAGGAGGGCGGCGTCCAATGCCGCGTCGAGCGAAGTCAGCGGGCCGAGCCATCGCACCGCCGGCCCCGGGTCCCCCACTTCGTCGCAGGTGAGGATGTCGCGCTCCTCCGGGGACAGGTCGGCCCGCTCCTGAAGGGGGACCCGGCGGACATCCGGGGCCGACGCCAGCAGGCGCTTCCGGCGCATGACGGCGAAGAGGCGGTCGAGGAACTCCCGGTGGGTCACGCTCTCGGGCCCCACCAGGTCGAAGGTGCCCGTGATTCCCCGCTCCATCCCCACGACCGCCGCGCGTACCGCGTCGGCCAGGGCGAGGGGCTGGAGGCGGTATGCGCCGTCGCCGCGCATCAGCACTCTGCCCGCCCGCGCGCCCTCCGCCAGCACCGTCGCCATCCGGTCCCCGGGGCCGATGATGTAGCCGGGGCGGAGGATGAGCGCGGGGAGGCGCGAGGCCTCCGCTCTACGCTCGCCCTCCCTCTTGGTCCGGAAGTATTCGTTCGTCAGCACGGGCCGGGCGCCGTAGCCCCCTGCCCCCAGGCTCCCGAAGAGGATGAACCTCGGCACGCCCGCCGTGCGGGCCGCATCGAGGGAGGCCGCGACCCCCTCCACGTGGACCCTCCAGAAATCTCCCGGGCGGCTCTCCCGGGTCGCTCCCGCGAGGTAGACCACCGCGCCGCAGCCCTCGAAGGACTTCCCGAGGAACTCCCGGTCGGTCAGGGGACCGAGGCGCGCCTCTCCTCCCGCCTCCCGGACCGATTGGACCCCCACGATGCTGCGGACCACTCCCACGGGGCGCGTCCCCCGGCCGGCGAGCTCCCGGACAAGAGCCCGCCCGATGAAGCCGGAGGCCCCGACGATGGCCACCCTCCGACGGGGGACTCCGCAAAATCGCGGCCGAGCCGAATGCGAGGCCAGCGATTTTGCGCCCCGCGCGAGCCCGCTGAACGGGCGAGCGCGTGGGCTATTTTTTCCGGACAAGCGCGTTCCCTTCTGCGGTCAGGTAGGCGTGGCCCCCCTTCTGGAAGACAAGTCCCCGGGCCTGGAGGAACTCGACCCACTTCGCGCCCGCCGCGTCCCTGGGCACCGCCATCAGCCCCCCCGCCTCCCGGATGCGCTGCAGAACCTGCAGGGCGCCGGGGTTCGCCTCCATCTCCGCCCGCAGGGCCCCGCTCCCCAGGGCGACGAAGAAGGCCTTCACCGGCAACTCGGGGTGGTCGGCCGCGAAGCGCAGGGTGTCGAGGCGGAGCCCCTCCCCCTCCCAGAGGGGAGCGGCGAAGAGGGCCCGATTGCCGAGGATCGCGAACAGCGGCGGCCGGCCCGGCACGTCGGGGGGCTCCCGGCCCGTGGCCTCCCGGAAGGCGGCCGGGAACTCCCCGGAGGCGGTCTCGACCACCCTCCACCCCTGCTCCCGGAGCCGCGACGCCACCGCCTCTGCCACCGGGGCGGGGGCGGGAATCTCAAGCCGCTCGGCGTCGAGGGTGGCGCGCATGGGGTGGGGAAAGTATCTCTATACCCTTTTCTCCCTGTCGCGAATGGTCCGGAGCCCCTCCCGCCGCGCGCGCCGCTCCCGACCGCGGCCCCCCCGCCCCGGGGCGACTCCGTTCGAGCGGAACATGGACATCATCCGGGACCGCCTGGAGCACGAGATAGGCCTCGCCTTCGCCTTCTTCGAGAACCAGATCTCCCGCCTCTTCCCCGGGGCCCTCGGGGTCCTCCTCAACCCCCTGGCGAGCCTCCTCTACCGGGTCGCCGCCAAGGAGGCGGTCGCCAAGCGCGCCCGGGAGCAACTGGAGATCTACCTGGAGTGCGCCGAGAGGTTCGACGGCGGGAACCTCGACTCCCTGGTCAAGGAGAACTTCGACCGCTTCCTGAAGACCGAGGAGCTCTACGCCCGGGGCAACCGGAAGCACCCCCGGTGGAAGGAGGTGGTGGCGCTGGAGAGGGAGATTTTCCGCGGGCGCATCGAGCCCCTCGTCCGCCTCGCCCGGGAGGGGAGGGGAGAGAGCTACGAGGAGCTCACCCGGACCGCCTTCCCGAGCCGGAGGGAGGCCGAGGAGGTGCTGGAGAGGCAGCTGGAGTTGGGGGAGAAATTGATTGATCTGGTCCGGAAGGAGCCAGGGCTCGCGCCCATCCCCTCGATGCTCCGGGAGACCGTCCTCAAACTCCTGGGGACCGGAGTCGAGTTCGCCCGCCAGACCCTCGAGGAGCAGTTGGATGCCGCCTACGGGCCACTGTCGCCGGGGGGGATGGGGTCGAAGACCTCCCCCGTCGCATCTGACGATGCTCCCGGCCCCCCTCCGGGGCGGGTCCACCGTCCGCGGGCCAGCCCCCCTCCCCCGGAAAAGGAGCGAAACTAAATAACGGGACCCGGCACTACGCCCCCCATGGGCGCAGTGAAATCGGTCGCCATCAAGTCCCTCTCCCGGGCCCTCCTCAAGGAGTTCCCCGACCGCTTCACCGACGACCTCGAGGCGAACAAGAAGGAGGTCTCGGCCCTGACCACCATCACCAGCAAGAACGTGCGGAACCGGGTGGCGGGCTACGTGACCGTCCTCAGGAAGCAGGCGGCCCGGAAGTCGGCCGCGATTTGAGCGGGTTTAAGATTCCCTGGCCCCTTTCAGACCCATGTCGCTCAAGCGCCTGCGCGGCTCCATCCCCGCCCTCCTCACCCCCTTCCGGAAGGACGGCTCCCTCGACGAGCCGGGGTTCCGCCGGAACATCGAGTTCGCCGTCCGCGGGGGCTCCGCCGCCGTCTGCCCCTGCGGGACCACCGGCGAGTCGGCGACCCTGAGCCACGACGAGCACAACCGGGTCGTGGAACTTGCCGTGGAGTTCTCGAAGGCCCCGGTGGTCGCCGGCACGGGCTCCAACTCCACGGAGGAAGCGGTGGAGCTCACCCGCCACGCCGCCGACGCCGGGGCCGCCGCGGCCCTCCTCATCACCCCTTACTACAACAAGCCCAACCGGCGGGGCCTCGTCGCCCACTTCGAGGCGGTCCACCGCGCCGCCGACATCCCCCTCCTGCTCTACAACATCCCGGGGAGGACCGCCCAGAACATCGAGCCGCCCCTGATCGCGGAGCTCGCGGAGGCGGGCCTCATCGCCGGGGTCAAGGAGGCCTCGGGGAGCCTCACCCAGGTGTCGAAACTCATCGAATTGGCGGGGCCCGACTTCCTCGTCCTCGCCGGCGACGACGCCCTGACCCTGCCCATCCTCGCCCTCGGGGGCCACGGAGTCATCTCGGTGGCCGCGAACCTCGTCCCCCGCGAAATGGCCGGCCTGGTGGCGGCGGCTCTCCGGAGCGACCTCGCCCGGGCGCGGAAGCTCCACTACGGGGTGGCCCCCCTCGTCGAGGCCCTCTTCCTGGAAACGAATCCGGTCCCGGTGAAGCGGGCCGCCGAACTCGCGGGGCTGGCGGGCGGCAAGCCCCGCCTCCCCCTGGCACCCCTGGGGCCGGAGAACGAGGCCCGCCTGAAGGAGGTGCTCCGCAGGATGGGCCTCCTGAAGCGCCGATGACCGTTCTGCCGGTGGCGGTCGCCGGAGCGCGCGGCCGGATGGGGGGCGCCCTCGTCGAGGCCCTCGCGGCGCGTCGCGACATGGCCCTCTGCGCCGCCTTCGACGTCGTGGGCCACGGCCTCGCGTCGGGCCCGGTCCGGGTCGAGGCCCCCTCGGAGGCGGCCCTCCGGCGGAGCCGGGCGCGGGTACTCATTGACTTCACCGCCCCAGCGGGCGCCCTCGCCAGCGCGCGGATGGCGGCGCGGACCGGCACCGCCCTGGTCGTCGGGACCACCGGTTTCACCCCTGCCCAGGCCGCCGCCCTGAGGCGCACCGTCGGCCGCCGGGTTCCAGCGGTGGTATCGAGCAACTTCTCCGCGGGGGTCAACGCCTTCTGGAAGCTGGAGGAACTCGCCCTCGACCTCCTCCCGGGCTACGATGTCGAAATCACCGAGGTCCACCACAAATCGAAGAAGGATGCCCCCAGCGGCACGGCACGGGAGATGGTGCGCATCGCCGCCGACCGCGGCCGGAGGGCCCCGACCCACTCCCTCCGGGCGGGCGACGTGGTGGGCGACCACACCCTCGTCCTGGCGGGCCCCGGGGAGCGCCTGGAGCTGACCCACCGCGCGCACTCCCGGGCCGCATTCGCCGAGGGGGCGCTCCGGGCGGCCCGGTGGGTCGTGGGGGCCAGGCCCGGCATCCACGCCATGGGGGAAGTCCTCGGCCTTTGACCGCGAACGCGTGCTGAAGGTTTTTACAGGGCCAGTGTCCTGGGAAGCGGGATGGCCAAAGGCGGCAAGACGAAGGGCAAGCGGGAGCCGGAGGGGGACCGGAAGTCCCTCCCCTGGGTCCCGGTCCTGCTGGTCGCGGTCCTCATCCTCGCCGGCGCCCTGGTCATCCAGAACCGCCCGGGACCGGTCGCGGACGGCGGCGGGACCAACACGAGCGGCCGCACCTACGCCAGCCTCGTGGGGGCCCCCAACTCCGAGCACACCCACTCGGTGTGGTCCTTCCTCCTCGACGGTCGGGACGTGACCCAGGCCCACTTCGGGAAGTTCAAGTACCAGGTCCGCTCGCCCAACGTCCACATGGAGGCGGGAAACACGGAACTGCACAAGCACGCCACGGGGGTCACCGTCGGATACTTCTTCGAGTCCCTCGGCATCCTCTTCGACGGCAAGCGGTTCCTCTGGCCCGCCGAGGGGCTGCGGCTCGAGGCCAACGAGACTCACGGCTTCCGCCTCTTCGTGAACGGCCGGGAGGACCCGCGCCTGGGCTACTTCGAGCCGGCGGGCACCATCGAGTCCCCCTCGACCTACACCTGGTGCCTCCAGTTCGGGCCCCTCAACGAGGCTCCCTGCGCCGGCTACGCGCCCCGCATCTGGCCCATCAGCGGGTAGGCGCCTCCTCCCCCGACGGGTCCCCGGAGTCCATCGCCCTCCGCATGCACTCCTCCGCCTCCCTCTGGCGGCCGATCCCCCTCAGCGCCCGGCCGCGGAGGAGCCAGCCCCGGGCCCGGCGCGGATACCGCTCGGTCGCCCGCCGGGCGGCTTCGAGGGCCTCCTCCGGCCTCCCCAGTTCGAGAAGGACCTCCGCCTCGCCGATGTGGGCGTCGTAGTAGGTGGGGCTCAGGGCCGCGGCCCTCTGGAAGAGCGCGAGGGCCTCCCGGGGCCGCTTCATTTCCACCAGGACCTGTGCCCGGAGCGCCATCGCCACGTTGTCCTTGGGCTCCATCTCCAGGACCCGCTGGAATCCCGCCGCCGCCTCCTCCAGCCGGCCGAGGCGCCAGAGCGCGACGGCCCGGTTGTGGTGGGCCGACGCATCCTTCGGGTCGAGGGCGACCGCCTTGTCGAGGGCGCGCAGGGCGTCGCCGTAGCGCTGCTGCCCGAGGAGAGCGAAGCCCATGTGGTACCACGCCTGGGCGTCCCCGGGGTCCTCCAGGAGGCGCTTCTCCAGCGTCGGCAGGTAGCCCTCGGGGCCCGGGGAGCCCCCCTCCCCGCCGGGCGGCTTCGCCTTCGGCTCCATCCGGCGGTGTTCTCCCGGGCGAGGAAATAAACCACCGGTCTTATGTCCTGCCGGGTTCAAAGCGGCGTCCCATGGCGCCCTCCCGCTGGCTCCTTCTCGTGGCCGTCGGCGGCGTCTCGGTCGCCGCAGCGGCCCTGCTCCTCCTCCCCTGGCTCGCCTGCGACTCGGGCGCCTTCGGGCCGGAGGCGACGGCCAACTGCCGCATCGAGCGGTTGAGGACCGCTCCCGACGCCGCCCGCTTCAGCCGGGCGCTCGACGGGGTCCGGCCCCTCCTCGACAACTCGACGTCGAGTTTCGTCCTGGGACGGGCCCGCGACGCGCTGCAGGAGGGGGAGTCGAAGGGCTACGACGGGCCCGCGCGGGAGTTGCGGGGCTGGATCGACACACTCTTCGCGGAGCGGCGGGTCCGCGCCCTCCAGATGCGGGACGAACTGGAGCCGCAGGTCCTCGCGCTCCGTGTGCCGGTCGGCGCCGGCCTCCCCGTGGAGCGTTTCCCGGTCCGGGCCACCCTCGTCCTGTGGGAGGCGGGGGAGCCCGTCGCCACCTACGCCGTCGAGCAGCGGGGCGGCGTCGTCACCCTCTCGAAGGGGGAGGGCGGGTTCCCCCGGGTCTACGCGCTGCCCGCCGAGTTCCGGACGCTCTACGAGGCCGCGAAGGACGGCATCGGCCTCGAGGACTGGAACGCCCTCCTCGGCCTCACCGGGAAAGTGATCGTCGAGCGATGAGCGCTTCACCCTCCGCCCGCCGGGAGCGGCTTCTCCTCATCGTCCTCCTCTCCGCCTCCCTCGCCCTCCGCGCCGCCCTCTTCCCGCTCCCCGGCTACGCCACCGACCTCGACACCTTCGCCGCCTGGCACGCCGAGGCCGCCACCAATCTCTCGGGCTTCTACGGCGCGGTCTGGAGCGACTACCCGCCGCTCAACATCCACATGTTCGCCCTCATCGGGAGGGCCGAGGGCGCGGCGGGCCTCCTCGGGTCGGTGGCCGCCCCCTTCGACTTCACCGAGGCCCTCTTCCTGAAGTTGCCCCAGAACCTCGTGGACCTCGGGGTCGCCGCCCTCCTCTTTCTCTGGCTGCGGCCGAAGGGTTCCCGGATTGCGCTGGCGGGCGCGGCGGCCTACGCCTTCAACCCCGCCACGATGTTCAACCTCGCCGTGTGGGGGCAGTGGGACTCTCTCTACACCCTCTTCATGGCGGGGGCCCTGGTGGCGGTCCTGCGCGGTCGCCCAGGCACCGCGGCCCGCTGGCGACCCGGATGGTTCGAGGCCTCCGGCGTCCTCCTCGCCCTCGCGGTCCTCACCAAGCCCCAGGGGGTCCTCGTGATGCCGGTCATCGCCTACCTCCTGCTGAGGGAGGGGGGCCTCCGGCGGGCGGTCACCTCGGGCCTCGCGGCCGCGGCCGCGGTGCTGGCGGTCATCGCCCCCTTCCAGGGCGCCTCGAACCCTGTCGCCTTCATCGCGGAGCGCTACTTCAGCGGCTACGACGTCTACAAGGAGACGAGCCTCAACGCCTACAACCTCTGGGCTCTGGCGGGGATGCGGGAGAGCGACCAGACCGTCGCGATGGGGCTGCCCCTGCAGGCGTGGGGGTGGCTCGCATTCCTCGCCATCGCGGGCCTCCTGGTCTGGAAAATGCACACCCGATACGCGGAAGCCGCCGACCGCGACCTCCTGCTCCTCCAGGTCGCCTTCCTCACTGTCTTCGCCTTCTTCATGGTGGCGACCCGCATCCACGAGCGCTATCTGTTCCCTGTCTTCGCGCTCCTTGCCCTGATGTGGCCCCGTGGCCGCCTCCTCTACGCGGCCCTCACCGGCTCCCACCTCTTCAACCTCGCCTACGCCCTCCACGTCCTCAACAGCGGCCCCTCCGTCATCCGGGACTGGACCATCCCGGTCGTCGTCGGCTTCAATCTGGGACTGTTCGCATGGGTCCTCCGGCGGTTCTGGAAGGGGGAGCCCGGAGACCCGGGGAAGGCCCCGGCGGCCGGGTGAGCCATGGACCTCCGGCAAATCCTGGCTCATCCCCGCTCCCCCTGGCTCATCGTCGCGGGCCTCACCGCGCTCTTCCTGGCCGCGGGCCTCTCGAATCTCGGGGCCGTCGGGTTCCCGTCGAGCGGGTGGGCGGGAGATGGGGAGGCGGTTCTCGACCTCGGGAGCGTCCAGCGGGTGGACCGGGTCTTCCTGGCGGTCCTCGACCCCGAACCCCTGAAGGCCGCAGTGTCGTGCGGCGCGCCCGGGGCCTGGTCCGTCCCGTCCGTCGCGTCGGCGCAGGGCTACTACCGGCAGTGGGCCTCCGCGACGACCCGGTGCGACACCCGCTACGTGCGCCTGAACTTCACCGAGTCTCGGGCGACGGTGGCGGAGGTGGTGGCTGTGAGGGACCTGGAGGTCGTCCCGGTGGCGGGGGTCGAGGGCCCTCCCGGAGCCGGCAGGCTGTCGGACGAGGCGGCGCTTGCGACCGAGGCCCCGACCTACCTCCACGGCGCCTACTTCGACGAGATATACTTCATGCGGACCGCCGACGAGTATCTCCGGCGGGCCCCGCCTTTCTTCGAGTGGACCCACCCGCCGCTGGCCAAGGATCTGGTGGCCCTCTCGATACTCGTCGCGGGCAACGGCCCCTTCGGGTGGAGGCTCCTGGGGGTCCTCGCCGGCGCCGCGGCCATCCCCGCCGCCTACCTCCTCGGGCGCAACCTCCTGGGGAACCGGAGGGCGGGCATCGTCTCGGCCGCGCTCGTCACTTTCGACTTCATGCACTTCGCCCAGGCGCGCATCGCGACCGGGGAGATCTTCCTCTTCCTCTTCCTGACGGGGATGTGGGCGTTCTTCGCGGCGTGGTGGATGGCGCCCCGCGAGAAACTGGTTCGAAAGGAGGCGGCGATTTGGAAGCACCCCCTCTTCCTCGCCCTCGCCCTCTTCGGCCTCGCGCTCTCCGTGAAGGTCGTCGCCGTCAACTCCCTGGCCGCGCTCCTCCTCCTCGCCCTGGCGCGGGTCTGGCGGGAGCGGGACCTCTTCCGCGCCTCCCTCCGCCCATTCGCCGCGGGCGTCGCCGTCGCCGGCGCGATTTACCTCTCCGCCTACGCGCCCTACTACGCCTCGGGCCTCGGTCTCGGCGAGGTCCTCTCGGAGCAGTGCTGCGGCCCCCGCTCCATCTTCGCCTACCACGCCACCCTGGAGGCCCCCCACCCCTACGGCTCGCCCTGGTGGTCGTGGCCCCTCCTGCTCCACCCCCTCTGGATGCACGGGGAGACCTTCGGGAGCCAGGTCTCGACCATCGTCTCGATGGGGAACCCGGCCGTCTGGTGGGCCGGGCTGCTCTTCGTGCTCCTCGCCCTGCCCCGGGTCCGCCAGGAGCGCGCCGCGCTCTTCATCGTCGCAGTCTGGGCAATCCAGTGGGCCGCCTTCGCCCCCATCGGCCGGGTGCTCTTCATCTACCACTACTTCCCGAACGTCGCCATCCTCGCCCTCGGATGCGCGTGGGGGGTGGAGCGGGAGTGGGCGAGGGACCCGAAGCGGGGGCTCTGGCTGGCGGCGGGCCTCATCGGGGCGGCGGCCCTCCTTTTCGCCCTGTTCTATCCGGTGATTTCGGGCACTCCGACCGATTCCGCCTACAAGGAAGCGCTGCGCTGGATTCGGTTCGGTTTCCCCCTATGGTGGGGCAAAAACCACGGGCAGCCCGCGTCGTGGGACTTCTAGGAGTCCTTCCTCTTCTTCCCGCTCGACGCGAGTGCCGTGTAGAGCGGCGAGAGGACTTCGAGCCCCCGCGCTGTGACCCGGTAGGCGCGGATCTCCTTCGGGTGGTTGAGCCACCGCATTTTGAGGACCTGGACGACATGGAGGGTCTCGCTGCCGTCCTCGCTGGTGAGGCGGCTCTGGAGGACGACCCCGTCCGCGACGTACTCGATGATGCCGTATTTCGAGATGCCCGGCGGCCCCCCCGCCTCGGCGATGATGAGGGCGGTCGCCCCCGTGGCCTTGATTTGCCACCGGAGGTCGATGGTCCGCCCCTTCCGCTCCATGTCGCTGTCGCACATGTCCTGGAACTCGGTGATGGAGTCGATCCCGATGACCTCCGCCCCTGACTGGGAGATGAGTCCCGGGAGCCGCTCCAGGATGTTCGTGGGGAGGCCCGAGCCCGCGTCCATCATCCGCACGGTGACGATGCGCATCTGGCCGCTCTGGAGGAAGGGCTGGAAGTCCAGGCCGAAGGTCTGGCTGTAGGTGACGATGGACTCCTCCTCGTCCGCGGCGCTGACCAGCAAACACTTCCGGCCGAGACTCGCGTTGGCGTGGAGGAACTGGAGCATGGCGATGGTCTTCCCGCCCCCCGGGGGGCCCACGACGGCGACCACCTGGTTCGGGAGGAACCCTCCACCGAGCATCTCGTAGAGCCCCGCGACGCCGTCGGGGGAGCGGCGGATGACGACCGAGACCCTGGATCCGGGGAGGTCGTAGCTCTCCACCTCCGCCCACTCCGATTCCTGCGCCACGGGGACCGTTGGCGGCGGCCCCCCTTATCACTTGTCCTGCGGGAAAGGTTGAAAATCGCTTCCCGAGCATCCCCGCTGTGGCTCCCGTGGACATCTCCCTCGTCATCCCCGCCTACAACGAGGCTGCCGGCCTCCCGCGCGCGGTGGAGGCGGCCCGCTCCGCCCTCGCGCCCCTCGGCTCCTTCGAGATCATCCTTGCGGAGGACGGCTCCACCGACGGGACCGACCGCGCGGCCGCCGACCTCGCGGAGAGGTTCCCCGATGTGCGCCACCTCCACAGCGACCGGCGGCTGGGCCGGGGCGGGGCTCTGCGCCGGGCCTTCGCGGAGAGCCGGGGCGGGATTTTGGCCTACATGGATGTGGACCTCGCCACGGACGTCGCCCACCTGCCGGCTCTGGTCGGGGCGGTCCGCGACGGGGCCGACGCCGCCACCGGCTCCCGGAGGGTCCCCGGCTCCGCGGCCGAGCGCTCGCCAAAGCGGAGCTTCCTCTCGGGCGCCTACAACGGCTGGGTCCGGCTGTGGCTCGGCTCGGGGGTCCGCGACCACCAGTGCGGCTTCAAGGCGTTCCGCCGCGAGAGCCTCCTCCCGCTCCTCGGGCGCGTCCGCTCGGACGGCTGGTTCTGGGACACCGAGACCCTCGTCCTCGCGCAGAGGGCGGGGATGAAGGTGGTCGAGATTCCCGTCCGGTGGCGGGAGCAAAGGCGGACCAAGGTCCGGCTGGGGCGGGACATCCTCGGACTGGCCAGGAGCGTCGTCGCCCTCTGGTGGAGATTGAGGCGGGAGGGGCGGTCCCGTGCCGCGCCGTAAATACGGCCACATGGTCCGCTCGCTGCCCTCCGCTCCGCCTCCCGAAAAATGCCGTTTCTGCAAATCTGGGAGAAGGTGCCCCATTCACAAGTCCTGACATCCGACAGGGAATGTTATAAGCCCCGGCTCCCGTTGAATCTATCGAGATGAAGCGGCAAGCGGCCCCCTCTTTCACCGGCCCCGAAGGCCGGGAGCGGCCCCCGGAGCGGAGGGGAGAGCGCGACGCCGAGTCGCCCGAGGAGGAGTCCCGCAACAGCCTCATCCGGACCACCCTCGGCGTCCGGACGCTCGCCGCCTCCGCCCGGACCTACAAGGAGTATCCAATCTGCTTCGACGCCGCCATCGCCAGGGCCCTCCGCGACCTCTCGCGCCGGGTGGACCGCCGCGTCTCCCGGGCCTCCGCCGGGGACTCGCCCCCCACCTACCTCCACGGCTCCAAGGAGGTCTTCGGCAACGTCATCTTCGGGGGCGAGTTCCACCTCCCGCGCCGCCGGGTCCGCGCTGTGGTGGAGAGCGCGCCCCTGCGCCCCTCCGGTCCGGGCCGCCCCCCGGAGGAGGGCGAGGACTCCATCTACACCCGGGTCTCGGTCTACACCCGGCGGGGCGACCGCTCCCGGGCGTCCGCCCTCTTCGAGCTCGTGGACCGCGAGGTCTACGAGCGGAACCCGCTCCGGGGCCGGGCCATCAACATCTACGGCGACCCGGAGGAGGTCCCCGACGTGGACTGGGGGGACGTCGCGGTCCCCGCCCACTTCGCCCGGGAGGTCGAGGAGAACCTCTTCTGGCCCCTCCTCCACGGCCCGCGGCTCGACGCCGCCGGCCTCGGGCGCCCCCGGGGGCTCCTGCTGGAGGGGGAGCGGGGGATGGGCAAGAGCCTCCTCGCGGCCATCATCGCCCGGAAGGTGCGTGGCAGGGCGACTTTCCTCAAGGTCCTCCCCTCCGACGCGGAGCGTCTCGGCTGGGGCTACATCTTCGACGTCGCCCGGGCCCTGGAGCCGGCGGTGCTCTACGTCGAGGACATCGAGAACCTCGCGCCGAGCAAAGCGCGCTACAACCTCGTGAACACCCCTCTCTCGGAACTCCTCCTCTACCTCGACAGCCCCCAGCACCGGGGCCATGTCTTCCTCCTCGCCACCACCAACACCCCCGACATGGTGGAGTTGGCCCTCCTCGACCGCCCGGGGCGGGTCGACCGGAGGCTGGTCTTCGACCCTCGCAACCGGAGCGACTTCGGGACGGAGTGGCGGACCCGGGTGTTCGACATCCACCTCCGGGGCTACAAACTGGCCCCGGGAATCGCCCCGGCCGACCTCGCCCGCTCCATCGAGGAGGTTCCCTACACGGGGGCCCACATCGCCGAACTGGTCCACACGGCGGTGCTGGAGGCGCTGGGGCGGGCCGGAAAGGGTGGCGGGAAGAGACCCGTTCTCACGGAGGATGACTTCCGCAAGGCGCGGGAGAGGGTCGAGCGGATGGTGCGGGGAAGGGGCGGGGCGGAAATCAGTTGAGGCGCTCAGGAATCGGCGAACTCGTCGCCTCCACTTTCATGATTCGAACGCCCGCGGCCCGGCGAGGGACCCCGAACTACCTTTCCGGATGGGGTACTGCCGCTATTCCCACTTCACCGCCACCCACTGCCGCCGCGGCGGGATGGGCTCCCCCACCGCGTCCTTCGTCGGGATGTAGTTCGCGCTCCCCCTCTCCCGGAAAGGGCAGTTGGGGGCCGACAGGTCGCGCGCCTCGTTCTCGGGGCAGAGGCGGTGCTGGACTCCGCGGCACCCCACGTGCTTCCAGAGTTCGGGGTGCAACTTGTGGACCTCGTTGTACATCTGCTGGGCCATCTGCTGGATCTCCCGGTAGGCCCGGGGGCAGAGGCGGAGGCCGAAGTAGTTCATGAGGGAGTTGGCGTTGACGGTCCAGAGGTAGGCGCAGTGGGAGGCGAGGGGGAGCGCGAAGCGGGCGTCGTCCTGCTTTATCCCCAGTTTCTTCAGCCTCCCGTAGCCCTCCACGGCGGTTTCGACGATGTCCTGGAAGGCCTTCGCCGCCTCCTTGTTCTTCTTGATGGGCTCCGGGGTGACGTAGGTCGGCTTCCACGATTTCATGAACCCCCGGCTGGAGCGGCCCATGTGGGATGAGAGGCGGTGCTCGAGGAACTCGCGGCTGACGACCATGGACATGTCCTCCAGGAGGAAGGTGTAGGCGATGTGCTCCAGGACCGGGGTGTATTGCCGGTCAATCACCAGCTCCATCATCTCGTCCACAGTGGGGAGGCGGCCCAGCATCTTCTCCAGGTCTCCGGGCCATGTGAGATACTTCAGGTAGTCGAAGACAAGTTTCGGGGAGCCCATGTGGTCCACGAGTGTGACTTTGACCATCGGCGGCAGAGGCACGGGGGTGGGAAAAATGTAGCGGTCTGACCGCAGCCGACAAACCTTTAACGCTGCCCCGGAATCCGGCAAGAGCAGCCGTGCCCACGCCATCCAAGGAGGTCCGAGGGCCCCTCACCCGGCGCGTCCGCGCGGCGGCGTCCCGTGGCCGCGTCGTCCTCCGGCACCATGCGAGGGTCCAGATGCGGAACCGGGGCATCTATGAATCCCAACCGGTCTTCCGAGATCGGGGAGTTCTACCTGCTTGCCCGTCTTTTTGAACAGTGTGGGGTGTTCCGTGTGAATGGGGACGAGGGTCTTGGGGCAAATTCGATCCACCATCTCGAAAATCTCCCCCATCGCCGCGTGCCCGCTGGCGTGCAGTTGCATGCAGTTCAGCCCGAACCTCTTGATCCAGTTCATCTTCACCTCTTCCTCGACATCGCCATCCTCAAAGGGCTCGGACATGGAGTGGATGAAGAGGGACCCGGGCTCGGGGAGGATGTCGATGAGTTCGGTGAACTGGTAGAACCCCAGTTGAAGAACGACCTTCGACTGGTTCTTCCGGATGTAGTCGGAGCCCACGGCGTTCACCTGGCCCGCCAGTTCCGTCTCCCACTTGTAGGGCCGGGCCATCTCCCTGAAGTAGACCATGACCTCCGGGTCGCCCAGAACGTCGGGCACGTCAATCCGCGAATCGGCCGCCAGCGTCTTCAGCAGGTGGGCGGTCTTCGCCGAGACCACGAAACTCCGCCCGGTCTCCTTCGCCACCTGATAGAAGGTTCGCATCCGGTCCACGTCCCGGGGGTAGAACGTCGTGATGACCCGCTTCTTGCACTTCGCGACGGCGGCCTTCGCCCCTGCCTTCACCTGGGCTTCGGTCATGTTCTGCCGCGTGTCCTGGGGGGCGACCCGGGTCCCCTCGCAGACCATGGCGATGGGGGTCTCCCCGGCCGCGGCCTCGATGAAATCCCGCGTCATCTGGGCGTGGGGCCCGTGGAGCCTCACATCCCCCGTGTAGGCCACCGGCCCCTCGGAGGTGTGGACGATGTAGCCGTAGGCCGCCGGCACCGAGTGGTCCACGTGGATGGGCACGACCTCCAAGTCGTCGATTTTGACCTTGGAACCGGTCCGGAAGGTCGTGTAGTCGTGCTCCCCGTAGCTCGCGAGGCTCCCCCCGACCGCCTCGATGCTGTCCAGAATCAGTTTCGTCCCCTTGCCGACGTGGACCGGAATCTTCGGGTCCACCCAGCTGATTTGGGAGGCGTGGTCGAAGTGGACGTGGGAGAGGAAGACGCCCTGGAACTGGGGCTTGGTGTATTTCATGTCGGTCCGCTCCAGGGCCTCCTGGGAGTAGAGCCCCGGGATGCGGGGCACCATGTCGAAGAAGAAGTAGTCCTTCAGCCCGAACCGGTCCCGGGGCTCCAGCCACTCGACGAAGTACTTGTCGTAGTTGACCGGGTTGAACGTCGCCCCGAAGTCGAGCATGATCTGGGTGTCCCGGTCCCGGATGGCGACCTTGTTGCCGCCGATCTCGTTGACGCCGCCGTAGAGGGTGATGGTGGTCTTAGGCATCCCTCCTCCCATGGCCGTTCTGAAGACGATTCAGGACGCCCTCCGTGGCTTCCCGTATCTCCACGGCGCACTTCCGGTAGACCTCCAGATCGTGGCTCGGGTAGGGGTCCCGGATGTCCGGTTCGGCCCCGTTCCCATAGGCGAAGGCCTTCATCAGGTGGGACTTGCCCTCGGCCTCCGGGAACCTCTGGAGCAGCTCCTCCTGGACGGTCCGGTCAAGGGTCAGGATCAGGTCGGCGGCCCGGACCATCCCGCCCGTGACCTCCCGGGCCCGGTGGCGGTGGATGTCGAGGCCGTAGTCCTGCATGGCTTGGATGGAATATTCGTGGGCCCGGCCGAGGCCGTTGGTGATGCCCGCCGAGGAGACCTGGATGGGGACTCCCTGCTTTTCAGCCAAGTCGCGCATCAGCGCCTCCGCCATGGGGGAGCGGCAGGAGTTGCCGTAGCAGAGGACCAGGACGCGCATTGGGGGCGCTCCCGATGTTCTCCCCGGGCTCAAAACCATTTCACCACCATCCAGGCCAGGACGAACCCGGCCGCGAGCCACCAGAGGCCCCCCGAACCCGATTTCTGGGATTGAGGTCTCTCAACCCCCCTCCTCCAGGTGAATGTAGACGTGGACCGGCCCGCCCCCGTGGAGTTGGACCTCCTGCCCCTCGGAGACCTCGACGATTTCGACCGGGTTCCCCTCCTCGTCGCACCGGACCTCCTTCATTGCGCCGACCCCGGCGACGGCCGCCGCTTCCTGATCCGTGGCAACTCAAGCAGAGCGATGAACCTTGGCGGTCCCTCCGGCCAGCGGGAGACCCGGCCCATTGCGAGGAGGAGGGGCGACCAGACCACCAGCGGAACGAGGGCTTGGTTCACTCCCGTGAAGCCGACGTGGTCGGAACTGTTGAAAAAGCCGTGGATGGCGGCCCCCGCGGCAATCCCCCAGACGAAGTTGCCGGTCCATCCCCGGCGGTAGGCAAACAGCCCGACGGCCACCGCCGAGGCCGTGTAGGTGGGGTGGGCGGCGAGGCGAAGCAGGAGGTGGAACCAGTGCTCGTTCGGATACGTGGTGTAGTGCTCCCCAAGACCGAACACGAGCCCGATGAAAAGCGCCATCCCGAACGCCGCTCCGGCCGTTTTTCTCCAGTCTCCATCCAGTCCGCCGAGCTTTCGGACGGCGGCCATGGAGAGGACCACGTAGCCGAATTTGAGCGACTCTTCGGTGATTGGCGCCCAGAAGGCGGCTTCGAGAAAAGTCCCGACGAAGACCATCTTGAAGGCGACCGCGGCGAGCAGGATTCCGACGAGAAGGTACCAGAACCGGAGCAGGGTTTTGCGGTCGTACATCACGCATATCCCCCCGGCGGCTCCTCGCGGGCCAAGACCTCCATCATGGCGGCGATCTCCTGGGCCGTGTAGCCCGCCTTCAGGAGGATTTTCGCGGCCCGACCCCGCTCTCCATTTGCGACCCATCCCCTCGCCATCTCGATGGCCTCCGCTTTGTCCCGGGGCTCCCGGTCGGGACCTCCCGTCGCCCGGGTCGGGCTGCGAGGCGGAGGAGGCGAAGGCTCGCGGGGTCCCCCGTAACCGGAACCCTGCCTGCCGTATCTTGGTGGCCCATCCTCGGCGCCCCCGCGGGACTCGCGGCCTTCACTCCCCACCCAGACGTAGTCGTAGGGCGGAGGAGGGGGCGGCGGGGCCGTGCGCTGGCCTCTCGAGCTTCTCCGGGCGGAGCACATCCCGCAGTCGCACCTGCCCCCAGAGTCGCCCACGTGGGTCCAGAAACCCTCCGCAGGGAAGGGGGCGTTGAACCCGTGGTGCGACAGGTGGCGGAACAGCCGGTAGAGCACCGACAGAAGGGGTGGAATCCCGAAGAACCAGCCGGTTCCCGGGAACCAGGCGAAGAGGACCAGGGACGGGACGGAGAGCCAAGCGTCCGGCGGGACCCGGGCTCGCCCTGCTTCTTCGAGAAGGAGCAGCCCCAAGAGCACCAGCGCCACCGATCCTGCGACGGCCACCCAGAAGAATATGGCCAGAAGGGCCGCCCCGAACCCCGTGGCCCAGAACCACCCGATGGAGGCGAACAGGGCGGCGAGGGGCCAGACCCAGAAAAGGAGCTCGGCCACTCCCAGAAACACATCGAAGATGAACCAGGCGGCGAACAGGGCACCGACGACCGCCAGGACGAACCCCGACCAGTAGAGGACCGGCAGGACGGCCTCCCAGTTCTGCTGGATGGCGGATGCGGCGATTGCGGCCAGCGCGATGGCCGGCCCAAGGGCCACCCGGCATCCATCCCCGCCTACCATGCACTCAGACCCCCTCCAACCGGCTCATGCCGACGACTCGGAGGGCCTCCGATATGCGGAGCATGGCGTCAGTCGTACCCCCTCTCCACCGGCTGGCCGAAGCTGTAGAGGTCGCTTGAGAGGCCGAATTCGAAGGCCTTCTTGCCCTCCTCCAACTCCTCCCGCAGCGCCTCCTCCACGTGGCGGGCCGCGAGGGTGACGGGTTTGCCGGCCTCGGTCTCCAGGAAGGCCTTGAGGGCCGCGCTCCTCGCGACGTTCCGTATCTGCCCTCCCGTGAGTTCGTGGCGGTCCGAGACCGCCTTGAGGTCGACGTCCGGGGCGAGGGCCAGTTTCTCCGGGAGGAGCCCCTTCCAGAGGGCGAGCCTTTCAGCGGGGCCCGGTGGGTCGAAGAAGATCTTGAACTGGAGCCTCCGCTCGAATGCCGGGTCCAAGTTCAAGCTCCAGTTGGTGGAGAAGACAGCGATGCCCCGGAATCGGTCCAACTCCTGGAGCACGGCGTTGACGATGCCGTTCATCCCCCGCTCGCTTTGGAATCGGTCGTTATCCCCGACCGATGTCCGCCGCGAGAGCATCGCATCCGCTTCGTCGAAAAACAGGAGTGCACCCGCCTTGGAGGCGGTGCGGAAGAGGGAGGCGATCTTCTTCTCGGTCTCCCCGTAGTAGCAGTCCTCCACTTGGCTGTAGTCGACGGTGCAGAAGGGGAGATTGAGTTCGCGCGCAAGAGCCTCAGCCGTGACTGTCTTCCCGGTCCCGGATGGACCCGAGAAGAGGGCGGTCATGGACTTGGCCTGGAGGTTTCCGAATCCAAGGGACTGGAACTCGCCCCTTCTCTGGAGGACCTTCTGCAGCTCTATCACCCGCTTCCGTGTCTTCTCCGGCAGGACCACGTCGGCCATCCCGACTATGGGCAGACGGATGAGCGCGACTTTCCGGAGAGGCTTGAGGGGATCCCGCCTCTGGCGGCCCGGTTTACGGTGGGCCCCGCGCTGGAAGTGGACCTCTTCGAGCCACGCCTGGACACTCCTCCAGGCCCGCCTTCCCTGCGCGGTCTTCGCCCTCTGCTCCCGCTCCATTGCCCTCGCGTACAACTCCTTGAGCACCACGAGCCTCCGCTTTGCGTTGGAGCCGTTCCTTCCCATCAGCCCCGCCTCCCCGGCCCCATCCCGTGAACCGCGTCGTGGCAGGGGCGGCAGAGGATGACGGTCCTCCCGGTCCTCTCGCCGTATCTCTTGAGGTGGTGGCGGGTGAGCCTGCGGCCCATCCCGCAGTGGAGGCAGCGGTGGCCCTTGCGCCGGTAGGAAGAACCGTACATGGACTGTCGGGCCAGCCGCTTCCGGGTCCAGTAGTCGAGGTGCTCCTGGCTCATGGCGCCATCCCAGACCCGGAGACCACCCCGGCGGCGGGAAAGCCCTCCACCGGAATCGCATCGGCCTTCGCCCCCTTGGCCTCCTCAGCGGGGGGCTCGTAGTCGAGGGGGAGCGACTCCACCCTCTCCCTTCGGACTCCCAGCCGAACGCTCCGGTTCGCGGGGTTGAGGCCGCGCCTCTCCCGCCTCT
This sequence comes from Halobacteria archaeon, assembly GCA_038869515.1. Taxonomy (GTDB): domain Archaea; phylum Halobacteriota; class Syntropharchaeia; order JACQPP01; family JACQPP01; genus JAWCQZ01. Next base: position 47,157 of record JAWCQZ010000009.1, on the reverse strand, counting down.
CTAGGAGGCCGCCCCTGACCAAGCGCTCGATGTCGTAGTTCAGGTCGTTGAGGCTGGCCCCCTCGCGGAAGAGGCGGTTGTACTCCCGGACCATCTCGTGCTTGCTGGCGAAGGCGTCCCTGCCCTCCCGCAGGACCTGGGCGCAGAGGTGGGCCAATTTGAGCCGCTTGTGGTGGCCGAGGAGGCGGAACACCGCGGCCTGGCTCCGGATGAGCCCCTTGTCGGGGACCGCAGTCATGGGTCGCCTCCAGGGGTGGGCGGCCGGGGTCCCCTTGGGGGTCGGATGGGGGTCATAGCAGCACCGCCAGAATCAGCAAGGCCACGACCACGAAGGCCGAGGAGCCCGCACAGCAGCCGTCCTGCCTGTCCCCCTTCCCGCCGAAGGTGTGGTTCCCGATGGCGTAGCCCGCGAGGAAGCCCCCGGTGAAGGCCACTATGCTGTCGAAGAGGGGCGGCCCGTCCTCCTCACTCGACAGGCCGGCCCGGGGGGGTTGGCGGAGTTCCATGTTGGGCGCCATCAACCACCCTCGCCGGGGGTATGGATAAGTTCTTATGATTTAACATCTTTATCATGTCAACGCATGCAGGAGCAGGTCCACATCATCCCCCTCGGGTTCGAGATCTCGCGGGCCACCGCCCCCTTCGAGAAGAGGCGGCTCTTCGCCCACCGGGCCTACATCCTCACCATGCGGGAGCCTCCCCCGGGCTCCCGGGACAGGCTCGAGCAGAAGGGCGCGCACTGCGTCCGGGAGACCGCCCGACGGCTGGAGGCCCTGGGCATCAAGGCGGAGCGGGTCGACCTGAACCTCTTCGACCTCCGGGAGGGGATGGAGAAGGTCAGCCGGCTCATCCGGATGGAAAAGGCGGCAGGAAACGAGGTCCACGTCAACATGTCGTCCGCCGGGCGGCTCACCTCCATCGCGGCCACCCTCGCCGGGATGGCCCACGGGTGCCAGGTCTACTACGTGAAGGGGGACGACTACTTCCCGAACAAGAAACAGGAGAAGGAGTTCGGGCAGACCATCTGCAGGAGCGGGGAGTTCACAGTCCTGAAGAACTTCAAGTTCGAGCTGCCGGACTCACGGGGGATGAAGGTGCTGGGCAAACTCAACGGAGAGAAGAGGCCGATGAGCACGCTCGACCTGCTTGAATTTCTGCGGGAAGAGAAGGTGGAGGGATTCGGGCAGGAGTACAAGGAAATGGAGCGGGGAGACTGAATCAACTACCTGATGAAACTGTCGAAGGGGATACTGGAGAAGTTGGAGGATGCGGGGTATATCGAGGTCAAGAGGGAGGGGAAATACAACCGGATTTCGATAACCGAGGCGGGGAGGCACATTGCGGCGATTGGGGAAGGGGTTTGATGCTAAAGCGCGCTTTAAGACCTCCAAAGAGTATCATCGTTGGCTCCGACTTTGGGAAAAAGGATTCCACACGCGTTGTGCCTCATCGAACACGACGACTCGCTCCCGCGGCGCCGACTTGGTTCACGTGTGGTGATTGCCTTGGAGTGTGAAAGCAATGGACTCCTTCAACGAAGAGGAATATGATGATGCGGCATCTCGAAACTCTTTTTAAGTTTTTCTTGAGTCGATCTGATTCTCTGGCTAATCGCGTGAATCTCTTTTTGCACATCGGATGCCATCAACACTTTCGCGATGGAGGCGAGGGCTTGCTTGGGAAGGTCCTCCATTTCGGACTCGGCCTTTTCGATGAAGCTCCATAGTTCGCGAACATCCACCACGGACTCCAGCCTCATTCCTATTTCGACGTTTCGATTGTCTTTATTCAAACTAAAACCAGGACTAGAGAGGTTAGCGGAGGCAATGTATGCACGTTCATTCGTAGCATATATTTTAGCATGAAGCCGCACAGCAGTTTTTAAAATGATTTGGGTATCTGGACTCTCTTTTTTAATCTTGCTAAGCAGTTTGTACAAACCGATCGCGTCCGTATATTGACCCTCAATCACATCTTCGGGTGCTATGCGGAACCATAGCATCAAAGTTCGTGGCGTAGCGTTAGATGTAGACCGAATCAAAAGACGCTCGCATAACTGAACCCCTGGACTCGGAATCCACGGGGAGCAGATAATTCCCCTTGTCCAGTTACCCTGAAAGACCCACTCCAAATCCTCAGATCTAGGCGTATTTATTACCACCATTAAGGTGCCTCTTCCCTCAGTATCTCTAGAAGTACTATCGCACCGGTCTTATCAATTTCTACGTTCTGCCGCTCACATTTCGGAAGATGTAAGCAATCCGGGCAACCCTCCTTACATTGACAGGATTTTATAAACTGTAAAGTTTCCCCGATTAATGGATGGAAATCATCTAGGGCTTGCTTCGCGATACCCAAGCCACCATCATGGCCATCGAAAATGATTACAGATGGGAGGCCATCACATGCCTCCTCTTCTTTCGACGAGATTGCAAAGATGTCATTGATGTCACATTGGGCCCGCAAGGGCAGGATTGTTGATACTGCGTGCTCGACGCCATGGATTGGTTCTTCAAAATAGGTAGGGTCAGGACTCTGCAAAGATGGTGAGGTTGATCTTTTTATGAGGAACTCCCGCATACCTTTCTCGGTCACAGAGATGCCAAAACCCTCAGTCTCGAAGCGAATGGGCCTTACGGCTCCATTCCTTAGGTATCCGACTGTGCTTTTGACGGATGCGCCACTCTTGTGCAAAGGACGGATGAAATATCGATTGACACTACGCGTAGCGGTTAGCGGCCCTTGCCTAAATCTGAAAAGACCCGTTTTACTCTCGAATGACCGTGCGCCATTTAAAAATTTGACTTTGAACTCTGGGACTGCGAAAGTCTCGCAATCTGGCTCATCCTTGAGTGTTTTTAAGCGAATCTCCCGACGCGTGTAGTTCAGACCTTCACTTCTGTACCACTGACCATCGTGAAGCCATACGGCACCTTCATGGAAGAAAATGCCTGCCCTTGCTTCATCCACAATTCCCGCTTCATCACCACCTTCGGCTTTTAATGTAAATCTTTCCTTACCGGCCACGGCCCGAAGCGTGTAGAAGATATTAGAGTAATTATCAGCAAGCTTAGGGCGCCACAGCATAGTCCGAAAATTTTTTTTGTTCACACTGTTCTCGTCGAGGAGTTCATCGTACAAACGCAGCGACTGAGTCCCGAAGTATTTGCCGAAATCGGCTTGTGCGGCGTATGAAACGCCAAGTTCTTCGACTAGGTATTTGCTTTCGGCCAAATGGCAGAGGAGGTGGGTCTTAATCAGATTTTTGTTCGCGAGTGGAATCCGAACCTCCTCGGGCTGTTTCAGCTTCTGAAAAAAATAGTCTGGATTCCGAGCAAGATGTTGCTCAAGCGGATTATCGCCGAGAACGAGGATAACGGTTCCGTCGCCGCCACGCCCAACTCGGCCCGCTCTCTGGAGAGTACTCGCGACCGTTCCTGGAAATCCTACCATCACACAGCACGCCAGATTACCTATATCGATTCCCAGTTCAAGAGCACTCGTGGCAGAGACTAAAATGACCTGCCTCGATTTAATCTGGTCCTGTCGCATCCTTCGATCTTTACCTGACAATATCGCGTGATAAACTCCACAATGACCGTACGTCTGTAACCCGCGAATCTTACTGAATTTCTCGTTGAAGCTCTCCACTGCTTTGATTGAACGAAGAAATACTATCACGGAGGGGGATTTGTTTTTCGAGTAGAGTGCCCCTTTCAGCATCTCCAACGCCTCTGACTGCGGTTCCCTTCTAACATTGCTTCCCTTTTGCTTTCCGGGATTCCAAAGAACGAAATCCTTCCGGTAATCTGCCGAGCCATCCCGGTCGACTAGAGCACACTCTAGGCCTACGATGTTCTTGGAATGCTCGAGAGGATTTCTGATTGTTGCTGAGGTGAGTATGAATTGAAGTTTGTTATTTCCTAGCTTTTCGCAGATTAGTCTAAGGCGCCTCATTAAATATGCGACGTTGGCTCCGAATACCCCTCTGTACACATGTACATCATCCAAAACAACGAAACGTAGGTCCTTGAAAAAGTGAACGAATTTAGCCCCGCCAGTTTTTTTGGTTGGCCCAATATACGGGAGAATTTTGGCATGTAGAGAGTCTGGGGTCGTGAACAAAAGTCTAGAATTAATTCTGACTGCTCTCTGCTGTGCCCCTTCGCTTGTGTCGCGGACATACATGCCGACCCCCACGTTCGTTTTGCCCACAGAAATTTCATAAGCAAATCTGCCCTCGTCAAATCTCTGATTCGATCCAATCTGAATGACCTTATCAAATTGGTCCTGTAACAATGCAACCGTCGGAAAAATGAAGAGTGCCTTTGCGGGTTTGTTCTGGACGATTGATTTGAGAATTGGGACAAGGTAGCAAAGGGATTTGCCACTGGCGGTGGGAGTAGTGATGATAACGTTCTTGCCCGCTATAATCTCCTCGATGGCCTCTGCTTGGTGTCGGTAGAGGTCTTTTTCGATATCTATATTAAACGCTTGAGATTCCTTGAAGATCCCAATGACCTCTGGAGGGATGTCCAGTTTTCTTGGGTCAATCTGCCGCGATTTGTCGGCACTTTTATCCGGTCTCCAATTTCGTATGGGAAAGAAAGGTTCCGCATTCTTACCGAGTTCTTGTAATTCGGTCAGGATTTCCTCAGAGCTATACTGGAAGTCCGGTAGGGGGGGGCGGTCCAAGTGGCATTCCTTGAGGCCAGCCTCAAGGGGTCTCGGGTTCCTATCGTACAGCTCCTCCAGCTTTGCCCAACATTTACGGCAGTACGTCCCATTCCCATTGAAGCGCGCCCTTTCCTCCGGTGGAAGTTGATCTAACCGATACCATGGCGTCGACTCCCAATGTGATCCACGATCAATGGTAGTGCAGACCCGCCCCTCGTGAAATCGCGAGAACCTTTCTGAGTTCTGGCATTCTCGATTCAGGCAAACTAAACCCATCAAGGAAAGTCTGTGACGAATATTTAAGCGTGTCGTGGCTGTCGGAAATCCACTTTGTCGATGAAGCGTCTGGGCCCCCAATCCATTCTGTTCAAATGGAAGGGACCGCACCACCGTTTAGGATGAATTTCTCCGGTTTCGGCATCGGTAGACCATCAACCCCCACCCACCTGGTGCGGGACCGGCGCAGGGGAAGGGGGTCACGGAAAGTGCCGTGGGAGAACGGTTGAGAAACCCCAACCCACCCCGGAAACATTTTTCCGTGCCGAGCGAGCCTTTTCCGGCGGGGATGGAGCATGACCGCTGACGCGCGAGCGAAGATTCTGGCCTACCTAGGGGACCGCCCCGAAGCGCGCTACTCCAAGTGGGGATGGAAGCGCATGGTGGAAGAGCCCGTGAAACTGTCGAAGGACGAGCCCCCGCCCACCGGGGTGGCCATAGCGTGCAGGGTCCACCCGCGGGTGGAGGGAATGTGGCGCGAGCGCACCCGGCAATGATTTGTGGGGCTCAGAGCGGCCTTCCCTCAAGCCTCGCCCGCGCCAGCCGCGCCATCCCGATGACCCCCGCGTCGTCGCCCAGTTCCGCCGGCACGATGAGCGCCTTCTCCGCCACCAGGCGGAAGGCCCGGGCCCCGACCTGCTGGCGGGCCGACTCGCCGAAGAGGTCCCACCCGGTCGAGAGTCCGCCGCCGACGACGACCGCCTCCACGTCGAAGGCGTTGAGAAGTCCGGCGATTCCCGCGCCGAGCCTCCGGCCCAGGGCCTCCCACGCCTCCCGCGCCGCCGGGTCCCCTTCCCGGGCAGCCCGGGCCATCTCTTCGGGGGTCGGCTCCGCCGCCTCAATGGAAGTCCTCTTGCCGTCCGCCTTGGCCGTCTCGAACGCGCGCTGGAGCCCGCGGGCGCTCGCGTAGACCTCGAGGCACCCCCGGCTCCCGCAGGTGCAGGGGGGGCCGTCGGCGTGGAGCGGGGTGTGGCCAAGTTCGCCCGCCATGTTGTGGACGCCGCGCCAGAGGCGGCCGTCGAGGATGGCCGCCCCGCCGAGCCCCGTCCCGAGGGTGAGGCAGAGGAAGGAGCGGTAGGGCCGCGCCGCCCCCTTCCACATCTCGCCGATGGCGTAGGCCTTCGCGTCGTTCTCCACGACCACCTTCCCCCCCACCTTCGTCGCCAGGAGGGGCCCGAGGCCGAACTCCCGGACTCCGGGGAAGTTGGGGGACTGGTGGACGATTCCGCGGGCCGCATCCACGGAGCCCGGCATGGCGATGCCGGCGGCGGCGACCTTCCGCCCCCCCGCGAGGTCCCGGATGAGCGCCGCCAGGTTCTCGGCCACGGTCCCGACGCCCCGCTGGGCCCCGGTCGGCCTCCGCTCCCGGCCGCCGAGGGTCCCGCGCCCGTCCACCCGGGCGCCCTTGAGCCAGGTGCCGCCGCAGTCCACGACCGGGAGCGGGCCCCCTCCAATCGAGCGGCCCGCTTTCGCGCGGCTCCGGGGCTTGGGCATAGTCACCGGTTGTGCGGATGGGTTAAGGTTCTCGGGGGCTCAGAACGGCCGGACCCCAACGGCCGCGGCGCCGATGAAGAACCCCGCGATGGCTCCCGAGTTGAGGAACGGCAGCCCCGCGTGGGGCTTGCCGCGCCCCACGTAGCGGCTGAGGAGGGCGAAGCCCGCGAGGGTCCCGAGGGCGGCGCCGAGGGCGGGGAGGGTGGCGAACCCCCCGAGCGCCGGAGCCGCCTCGAGGCCGGGGTTCACGTTCGGCATGTTGGCCGTCACCGCGAGCATTCCCGGGATGATGGCGTCCCCCAGGCCCATGTAGAACGCCTCGTCCCCCCCGATGAATTTCGTCTGCCCGCGGAACGAGAACCCCGGCTTGCGGGGCAGGACGAAGAGGATGGGGACCTTCAGTTCCATGACTCCCTCGGCCAGGGAAATCATGTGGCCCGTGCGATAGACCGCGAGGTAGTCATAGACCGCCAGGGCGACGAGGAGCCCGAGGACGAGGGGCAGGACGAGGCTGATGCCGAAGAGCCACGCCGCGAAGGCGGCGACCGGGAGCATGACGACGTCCACGACCCACCACTCCGGGTAGCCGTAGAGGAGGGCCACCAGCCCCGCGGCCACAGCGACGGCGGGAAGGTCCCCGACCACGAGGCGGAGGCCGGTGTGGAGGATGAGGCCGATGGTCCCGAGTAGGATGAGGCGGAAGGAGACCTTTCTCTCCAGTTTGATGAGGACGAGGAAGAGGAGGGTGAAGCCGAGCATGATGGCCACGATCCACCCGATGTTGGCGGCGCTGGAGGGGTCGGCGAAGGCCTGGAGGGGCTCGAGGACCTCGGGGGGCGCCTGGCGGAACGGGAGGGTCATGGCGAGGGCGCCGAAGAGCGTCGCCGCCAGGATGCCCCCCATGGCGATCAGCGGCGTGCGGGGCGGGGCCTCCCCGGGCTCTTTGGATTCCGGCGTCGGGGTCTCGGCGCTCACTTTTTCTTGATTTCCTTCAGCGCTTCCTTCACCGTCGCCGTCCCGTGGACCACCCTCGCAATCGCCCGGGTCATCCCGGTCGGGTCGGCGTGCTGGAAGATGTTGCGGCCGATGGAGGCCCCCTTGGCCCCCGCCTCCATCGCGTCCCGGACCATCTCCAGGACGTCGGAGTCGGAGTTCATCTTCGGGCCCCCGGCGATGACCACGGGGACCGGGCACCCCTTCACCACGTCGGCGAAGGTGTCGGGGTTCCCCGTGTATGGGGTCTTGATGATGTCCGCGCCCAGTTCCGCCCCGAGCCGCGCCACGTGCTTCACGTGGTCCGGGTCGTGTTCCGATTTGATTTTCTTGCCGCGGGGGTACATCATCGCGACCAGCGGCATCCCCCACTCCATGCACTCGCGGGAGACCTCGCCCAGCTCCCGGAGCATCCGCGCCTCGCAGTCGGCCCCCACGTTGACGTGGACCGAGATGGCGTCGGCCCCCATCTTCACCACCTCCTGGACGGTGGCCACCGGGACCTTGTCGAGCGGGTCGGGTCCCAGGCTGGTGGAGGCGGAGATGTGGATGATGAGCCCCACGTCCCGGCCGTAGCCGCGGTGGCCGGCGCGGGCGATGCCCTTGTGGATGAGGACCGCGTCGGCCCCTCCGTCGGCCACGGCGTCCACGGTCTTGGTCATGGACTCGAGGCCCGGGATGGGCCCCATCGAGGTCCCGTGGTCCATCGGGACGATGACCGTGTTGCCGTCCTTCCGGTTGATGATGCGCTCCATGCGGATGCGCTTCCCGAGTTCGGTCATGGGAGCCCGTTCCCGGCGGGACCCTAATATAGTTTCGCCGGAAGAAGGGCAGGTCCGAAGTCCTGTTTTCGCCATCGGCAGGCCGCATATCCGGGCCGGTTCCCGGGAGGCAACGGACCGCTGGGTTTAATTCATCCCCGTCCACCCCTCCGGATGTATTGCCAGAGATGCGGCCGGGCCCTCATCCCCGCTTTCTGGGTCTGCCCGGGGTGCAAGTCCCCGGCGAAGGCCCGCCCCGTCGCGGCCCCCGCCGGCGCGCCCCGTTCCTGCCGCGGGTGCGGCCACGACATCTCGAAGGAATCTGGCGCCTGCCCCTCCTGCAAGCGCCCGGTGCGGCTCAGTTAGCGGGCGTCCGTCTCCCGGTCCCGGCGGACCGTCCTCAACGCCCAGAGGGCGAGGAGCGCCAGAGCCACCACGGCGAACATGTGGAGTTGGAGGTTCTGGTAAGCCTCCGCGAGCCTCTGGCCGGTCCGGGGCCCGATGTGGAACGTCGCGAGGTCGTCCCCGACGATGCCCAAAACCGGCAGGAAGTAGTAGAAGGCCATGCCGACCCCGAGGAAGGCGAGCGGGCGCATGGAGCAAAGTCAAAAGGGGCCCCGGTTTAAACATTCCGCCGTGCCCCTCGTCCTCCCCCTGCGGGGCACCCTCGCCGTGGCGGCGGCTCTCGACCCCTCGCTCGCCGGGACCGAGAGACTGCGGCTGGAAGTGCGGACCGACCCCCTCCGCCGTGGGCAGGTCCGGGAGGGCTCCGGGGCCCTGGTGGAGGTCGCGGTGGGCGTGGACGTGGACCGGTTCAAGGAGCGGGTCCTTTCCACCTTGGAGAGGGTGTGAGCCAAGATTTTTGAGCGGCCCCTCGCACCTACGTTCCATGAAGCCCCCCCTCCTGCCGGTCCTCCTCGCCCTGCTCCTGGCGTCCGCCTGCATCCAGTCTCCGCCCGCGGCCCCGGCGACGCCCCCCGCGCCCTCCGCGACCAACGTCGAGGCCCTGACCCGGCCCGGGGGCCTGGAGGTCCGCGCCGATAACCTCTCCTACTTCGAGGGCGCGGCGGGATATCTCGCCCGGCCCGCGGCCCCCGGCGCCTACCCCGGGGTCGTCATGATTCACGAGTGGTGGGGGCTCAACGACAACATCCGCGCCATGGCCCGGCAACTCGCCTCCGAGGGCTACGCGGTGCTTGCGGTCGACCTCTTCGGCTCTGTCGCCGCCACTCCTGACGAGGCGCGGAGGCAGGTCTCCTCCCTGAACGCCACCCGCGCGGTGGAGAACCTGCGGGCCGCTGCCGCCCACCTCCGGGCCCGGGAGGGGGCGCCCCGCATCGCCTCCCTCGGCTGGTGCTTCGGCGGCGGGCAGTCCCTGCAACTCGCCCTGAGCGGCGAGCCCCTCGCCGCGACGGTCATCTACTACGGGAGTCTGGTGAACGACTCGGCCCGGCTCTCCGCCATCCGGTGGCCGGTCCTCGGCGTCTTCGGCGACAAGGACGCCTCCATCCCGGTCTCCCGCGTCCAGGAGTTCGACCGTGCCCTCGACTCCCTCTCCATCCCCAACGAAATCCACGTCTACCCGGGAGTGGGACACGCCTTCGCGAACCCATCGGGCGCGAACTACGCCCCGAACCAGACGCAGGACGCCTGGGCGAAGACCGTGGCCTTCCTGGACCGCAACCTCAAGGGGGCGTGATGCTCTTCATCCGTCTTACCCGGCTCACCTCCCAGGCGGCGAGGAGCGTGCGCAACCTAGACAAAATCCGCGCCGAGGCCCGCTCCATCATGGAGAAGAACGGCGGGAAGATGCTCTCCCTCCACGCCACCCTCGGGCGCTACGATTTCATCGCGCTCTTCGAGGCCCCCGACGCCAAGACCGCTGCAAAAATCAGCGCGCTCCTCGCGGAGACCGGGAACTTCGAGTCGGAGACCCTGCCCGCCATCCCCATCGACGAGTTCATCGAGTCGTTGAAAAAATAATTTTCAATCACGCCGGTCCGATGGAGGGAGGGGGGGGCGGAGCCCCCCTCCTCCCCTCTAAGGGGTGTGCCCCGGCCGAGATTTGAACTCGGGTCCCGAGCTCCGCAGGCTCGGAGTATATCCGGACTAGCCCACCGGGGCTCTGCCTCTCTGGAAGCCTAAAATAGATAAACACCGAGGATAGGGCATGGCCGCGCAGTCGAAGTACGGAAAGGCGACGCCCGAGTTTCTGGACAAAATCCGCGGCATCGTGGGGTCGCAGAACGTGCTGGCCGACAAGGACTCCCTGAAGCGCCACGCCACCGACGCCACGAACGTGATCTTCCGCATGCCCGAGGCGGTGGTGCGGGCGGGGTCCACCGAGGAAGTGTCGCGGGTGCTGAGGCTCTGCAACGAGGCGCGGGTCCCCGTCACCCCCCGCGGCGGCGGCACCGGCCTGAGCGGCGGAGCGATGCCGGTGCAGGCGGGAGTCGTCCTCACCCTCGACCGGATGAACCGCATCCTCGACATCGACCGGGACGCGATGGCGGCCGTGGTCGAGGCGGGGGTCACGACCCGGTCCCTCCAGGAGGCGGTCGAGGCGGTCGGCCTCTTCTACCCCCCCGACCTCCCGACGAGCGGCTCCTCCACCCTCGCGGGAAACATCGCCCACAACGCGGGGGGGACGCGGGCGGTGAAGTACGGCGTCACCCGCGACTGGGTCCTCGGGTGCGAAGCGGTCCTGCCGACGGGCGAGGTCATCCGGTCCGGAGGGAAACTGGTGAAGAGCAGCACCGGCTACAACCTCACCCAGTTGCTCATCGGCTCCGAGGGGACCCTGGCCGTGGTGACGCAACTCACCCTCCGCCTCCGCCCCTTCCCCGCCCACTCCTGGACCCTCGTCGCCCCTTTCGCCGACATGCGCTCCGCCGCCCGCCTCGGCCCCGAACTCTTCCGGATGGGGGTGGTCCCCCGCACCCTCGAACTGATGGAGCGGGCCGCCGTCCGGGCCGTGGAGGAGAAAACCGGCGAGTCCTACGCCGTCGGGGACGGGAACGTCGTCGCCCTCGTCGAGGTGGACGGGACCGACCCCGGGGCGGTCGAGGCGGAGGCGGCCAAGGTGGGGGAGGCGTGCGCGCGGCTGGCGAGCGGGGAGGTCGCCGTCTGCGACACCGCGGCGAAGGTCCAGCGCATCTGGAAGATGCGCGACAGTTTCGGCGAAATCCTGCGGCCCCGGGTGATGCGCGCCCCCGACGTCGTGGTCCCCCGGTCGAAGGTTCCGGACTTCTTCAAGGCGCTCGACGAGGTCAAGGCGAAATACCCCGCCTTCGAGACCATCGCGTTCGGCCACGCGGGGGACGGAAACATCCACCTGATGGTGATGAAAGGGAACACCGCGGAGTGGCGCGACACCGTCAACAAGGCGGTCGAGGAGGTCTACCGCAGGGTCGTGGCCCTCGGGGGCACCATCTCGGCGGAGCACGGCATCGGGTCGGTCAACCGCGAATACCTGAAACTCGCCTTCAGCCCCGAGGAGATCGGGCTGATGAGGCGCATCAAGGCGGCCTTCGACCCGGGCGGGATTCTCAACCCCGGCAAGATTTTCTGACCCGGCAGCCCCTCCCGGAGGCCCCGGGTCAGGTCAAGTTTAATAGACTCCGGACATCCCCCATACCCGTGGGCCGGAAAGCGAGGAAAGGAGGGAAGACCGCCTCCCGGAGGGCCCCCCGGAAGCCCCCGCGGGAGAGCGCGCTCGAACGCATCCTCCAGAACCTCGACCCCGATCTCTACCACCTCTTCGAGGGGGCCCGGAAGCGCATCCAGAAGGAGTTGCGGGCATACCGCCAGGACATCCGGAAGGGCGACCTGACCGAGGTGACCCAGGTCCTCACGGAGGCGTTCGCCGACACGGTCCGGGAGGCGGTGGAGATGTATGAGGACCGGGTCCTCAACCGGCTCCCGCCCGCCATCCGCGCCCCCATCGAGCGGCTCCTCAAGCCCCGCAAGCCCGAGTAGGGATGGAGCCCTGGCCCGCCCGGGACCATCCGGGCAATCCCGTCGTGGGCCCCGGTTTCCGGTGGGTCTACGCGGACCCTGCCGTCGCAACCGCAAGCGAGAGTCCGGATGGCAAGTGGCACATGTTCACCTGCAGCGCGGTCCGCATCAGCCACTTCACATCGCCAGACGGCCTCCGCTGGAGGCGCGCCCGCGACCACTGGTGGTTCGGCTTCAACCCGATGCTGCTGAAGGACGGGCCTGAGTTCTACCTCTACTACCGGAAGCACGGCAAGCCCCCGACCTCGACCATCGTGGCGCGGCGCTCGAAGGACCTTCGGCGCTGGGGGCCGCCCGAGGAGATCCTCGCGGCGAAGTTGCCCTGGGAAAACCGGACGGTGAAGAACCCCGCCGTGGTGAAGTGGAAGGGGCGCTGCCTCCTCTACTACGGCGCCGACCGGGTCTGGCTCCCCGACGTGCGGGTTTACGAACCGAAGGTGCTGGGGCTCGCAGAGGGGCCGGGGCCCCTGGGCCCTTTCGAGCGGCGGCCGGAGCCGATTCTCGTCCCGCGCGACGACGACCCATGGCGAAACATGAGTTCCGGGGGCATCAAGGTCTACCGCGGGGCCGACGGGGGGCTGCTGGGATTCCAGAACACGATGTTCCGCGACCGGGAAGGGAAGACGCGGTCGGCCATCTGGGCGCTGAGGTCGGGAGATGGAATCAAGTGGGAGCCCCTCTTTCCCAAGCCGTTGCTGGAGCCCGACCCGGGGAAAAAGTGGAAGCGGGGGCTCGTCTACCAGTTGGATGCGAAGCGCGTCGGGGACGACCTGTGGATGTACTATAATTCGAGGAGCGGGTGGTTTTCGGGGAGGGAGTCGATTGGGCTGACGGTGTTCGAGGGGGCTGGCGTGCACTTGGAGAAGAGTGAGAGAACGGATACGTTCCTACTTCGAATTGCACAGTCCGTGAGGCCGCAATTAAAATACCCTGCCAACGGACCGGAAGATTTAATTTAAGAGGGAGTTGTTTCTCGATGGGAGTTTGGTTGGTCCGTGGCGGAAGAAGTGGCGAAGCAGAGAATATTGCATTAGAACAGAATGTCGCAGTAATAAGTTGGCGAGAACTCCGGGACCTATCGAGCGTGAGTTCACGTGACGCACTTGAAAGTCTCTACAAAAAAGCCTATCCCAAAGCATCGCCTGGAAAGGTTGCAAACCACGTTGGCCAAATTTGGGCTTTTCTCAGCAGGATGCAAGTTGGAGATCTTGTGGGACTTCCACTGAAAACGCGGAAGGGGATAATCGCTTTTGGAGAAATTAAAGGGCCATACGAATATCGAGACGACCTTGAAATCTATGCCAGACACACGCGTCCCGTCGAATGGAAATGGAAAGATGTCCCTCGCTCGAAATTCGATCAAGACATCCTCCACTCACTAGGGGCGGCTATGACCGTGTGTAAGATTGAACGTAATGGGGCCGAGGAACGGATTAGAGACATAATCGAAGGCCGAAAGACTGCCTTTGCTGCAACGCAAGTGCCGACGGTTACCGAAGTCCAAGAGCCGACAGACACACAGGCGCCGGAGATTGACATCGAAGAGCGCGCACTTGACCAGATACGGGGCCACATCGGAACAAGATTCAAATCGCATGAACTGGCTCGTCTTGTTGATGCGCTTCTACAAGCGCAAGGCTTCAAAACTCTTCGTTCGCCTCCAGGTCCTGATGGTGGTGTAGACATTCTCGCCGGAAAGGGACTTATGGGCTTTGATCCTCCGGGAATTTGTGTTCAGGTAAAATCAAGCGACCAGCCCACTGACGTAAAAGTCCTAAGAGAACTCCAAGGCGTGATGACTGCGCATAAAGCTGATAAGGGACTACTGATTTGTTGGGGCGGTTTTAAAAAGTCAGTATACGATGAGGCCAAAAGAGGATATTTTCAAATCCGACTTTGGAATGCCGACGAATTAGTAGAAAATCTTCTTGAGAACTATGAAAAACTGCCTGAAGATATTCAGGCCGAATTGCCCTTAAAACAGATTTGGTCTCTTGTCAAGGAAGAGAGTTAAAACGCTCGCTCACGCTCGGCGGCCACGGCCTCGCAGACGGCCCGGGCGTTGCCGGGGTAGCGCTTCCAGCCCCGGAGGGCCCGGTTGCGGGAGAGGCGGTTGATGGTGGCGCCGGCCTCCAGGACCGTCAACGGGTTCACCATCCCAGCACCTCTCCGATTTGTTCAAACAGCTTCCGGTTCGCGCGGGGGAAGGCGTAGTTCTCCAGTTCCCGGGGCCGCACCCACCGGACCTCCGCGCACCCGATGGGCCGGGCGCGCCCCCCCGCCACGGCGCACTCGTAGGCGTGGAGGGTGACCTTGAAGTGGGTGTAGGCGTGCTCCACCGTCGCCAGCCTCCGGCCCGCCCGCACCCGGAGCCCGGTCTCCTCCGCGATTTCGCGGGCGGCGCAACCGGCGAGGCTCTCACCCGGCTTCCGCTTGCCCCCCGGCAACTCCCACAGCCCCCCGAGGAGCCCCGCGGATGGCCGGAGAGCGATGAGGATGCGCTCCCCGCGCCGGACCACGCCGACGGCGGCCTCGTGGCGGGGGACCTTTCCCATCGGGGCCCGGCGGGGCAGGGAGTCCTGCAACCCGCGCGCCCGCGCCCGGCAGCCCCGGCGGATGGGGCACCCGTCGCATTTCGGCTCGCGGGGCGTGCAGACGGTCGCGCCCAGTTCCATGAGGGCCTCGTTGAACTCTCCCGGGTGGCGCCGGTCGAGCACATCCGCGGCGAGCCCCCGAAGCCGGGGCTCGGACTTCGGCAGCGGTTCCGTCACCGCAAAGTAGCGCGCGAGGACCCGCTTCACGTTCCCGTCGAGAATCGGCTCCGGCAAATCGTAGGCGATGGACATGACCGCGCCCCGGATGTAGGGCCCCACCCCGGGCAAAGCCCCGAAGGCCTCCGGGTCGCGGGGGACGCGGCCGCCGTGCTCCCGGACGACGATTTCGGCGGCCCGGCGGAGATGGCGGGCCCTGGAGTAGTAGCCGAGCCCCTCCCACGCTTTCAAAACCTCCGACTCGGGAGCCCGGGCCAGGGCCTCGACGGTCGGAAAGCGACGCAGGAACCGGCGGTAGTAGTCCACCGCGGCCTCGACCCGCGTCTGCTGCAGCATCGCCTCCGAGACCCAGATGGCGTAGGGGTCAGGATGATTGACTTTCGACCGCCTTCGGTGGACCCCTCGAGGGGGGCTCCGCCCCCCTCCGTTCCGGTCCACCCCGCCCTCCAAGAATGGCGCCGCGCCCTTCGGGCGCGTTCCGGCGGTATAGGTCCTCCGCCAGGGGAGGTCGCGTTTGTTGGTGCGGAACCAGGGGAGCAGTTTCTTCGACAGCGCCGGAGCCATGGGCTGCGCGCCCTACCGACGGCCCCCGCTCCCCGGACGCCGAACCGGTGCCCCGAATCCGCGGACCGGCTCGCGCCGGTATCCCGGGCCGCCCCTTCCCCCTCCGCCCCGCCGGAACCCTCCTCCACCTCCCCGGAACCCTCCGCCTCCCGGCCTCCAGCCGCCGCCCCGGCCCCCCCTTCCGCGCCGGAAGCCCTCCCGGTCTTCCCGGGCCATCCGGGGCGGGGGCGCCGCCCCGTAGTCGAACCCCTCGAGGGTGATGCGCTCCAGGGGCCGCCCCAGGACGTGCTCGATGTGCTTCATGTCCCAGTCCTCCTCGGGGGAGACGAATGAGTAGGCGTCCCCGGTCGCCTCCGCCCGGGCGGTCCGGCCGATGCGGTTGATGTAGTCCTCCGGCGTCGAGGGGACGTCGTAGTTGATGACGTGCGAGATTTTCTCCACGTCGATTCCCCGCGCCACGATGTCTGTCGCGATGAGGATGCGGTAGCGCCTCTTCCGGAACCCATCGAGGGCCGCGAGCCGCTGCGCCTGGGTCCGGTCGGCGTGGAGGGCGGTCACCTTCAGCCCCTCCTCCTTCAGGGTCCGTGCGAGCCGGTCGGCCCTCCTCTTGGTCCGGGTGAAGACCAGGACCGACTCCATGCCCGGAGTCCGGTCGAGGAGCTCCAGGAGGAGGGGAGTCTTGAGGTGGGCGGGGACCGGGTAGATGACGTGGGTGACCCCCGCGGCCGGGGCGGAGCGCTCGCCGACCTGGACCGTCGCCGGGTCGCGGAGGATCTGGCGGGTGAGGTGGAGGATTTCGTCGGGCATGGTGGCCGAGAAGAGGAGGGTCTGCCGGCGCGGGGGGATGCGGGCGAGAATCCTCCTCAGGTCGGGGAGGAACCCCATGTCCATCATGCGGTCCGCCTCGTCCACCACCAGGATCTCCAGCCGGTCGAACCGGGCGTTCCCGCGCTCCATGTGGTCGAGGAGCCGGCCCGGGGTGGCGATGACCACGTCCACCCCCTCCCGGAGGCCCCGGGTCTGGGGCTCGAAGCCCACCCCCCCGAAGACCGTGACCCCCCGCAGGGGCGTGTAGCGCGCGAAGGCCTCCAGGAACTCCGAGGCCTGCAGGGCCAGCTCCCGGGTCGGGGTGAGGACGAGGGCGCGGGTCCGCCCCCGGGGCCCCGGCAGCAACCGCTGGAGGATGGGCAGGAGGAAGGCGGCGGTCTTCCCGGTCCCCGTCTGGGCGAGCCCGATGAGGTCTCCGCCCTGCAGGGCGACCGGGATGGCCCGCTCCTGGATGGGGGTCGGCTCCCTGAACCCGAACTCCCGGACAGCCCGCAGCAGGGGCGGCGCGAGGCCCATCTCGTCGAAGGTCATCCTCCCCGGGCCCCCTCCCGGCGCTTAAGGTCTCCTGTCTTACGCCCGCCCCTTCTGCCTCATGCGGAGGACGGCTTCGATATTCGTCGGCGGCAAGTCATTCACATCGGTCGGAATCTCCACCAGCGCGGGCCCCGGGGCGCCGAGCGCCTTCTCGAGCCCGGGCTCGATTTTTTCCGGGGAGTCGATGCGGACCCCGGTGGCCCCGAAAGCCTCGGCCAGTTTCACGAAGTCTGGGTTCTTGTGCTCGGTCCCGAAGAAGCGCCCCCTGTACTGGATGGACTGCGTCGCCCGCAGGACCCTGTAGGAGTTGTCGTTGACGACGAAGGCCCGGATTTTCAGGCTGTGGCGCACTGCGGTCTCCAGGTCGCCGAGGCCCATCATCATCAGTTCCCCGTCGCCGAGCACCGCGACCACCTCGCGCTCCGGGCGGGCCATCTTCGCCCCCATGGCGGCGGCGAGGCCGAACCCCATGGCGCCGTAGTTGTTGGAGTAGAGGAACGAGCGGGGGGCGCGGGCGGGCAGGTAGTCCATCGCGTAGATGAGGTGGAGCCCCGCGCCACCGACGACGATGGCGTCCCGCGGGAGGACCTTCCGCAGCGCGACCATCACCTTGCCGGCCAGGGCCCCCTTGGGGCGCGCGGTGAAGGCGTCGAGGGAGCGCTCCCACTTCCGCTTCTGCGTGTCGAGGGCGGCGCGCCACGCGTCCCGGCTCCCGGGGCCGGCGTGGCGCGCCGCCGCCTTCTGGAGGAAGAGGCGGGCGTCGGCCGCCACGGTGCGCACGACCGGGGAGGAGAGCCCGGACTTCTGCCGCGCCATGTAGTCGGGGTCGAGGTTCACCATCGCCACCCTGCCTGGGACCGGGCTGCTGACGTGGTAGGTGGTCATGTCGCTGACGCCGCACCCGACGCAGAGCACGTAGTCGGCGTGCTCCAGCGCGTAGTCGGCGGCGTAGGTCCCCCCGGCGTAGCCCGCCTTGCCGAGGCAGAGCGGGTGGTCCTCGGGGAGGGCGCCGCGGCCGTTTCCGGTGGTCGCCACCGGCAGATTCCACGCCTCGGCGAACCGCTTCAGTTCGTCCCACCCCCCGGAGGAGATGACGCCGCCGCCGGCCAGCAGCAGCGGCCGCTCCGCTTTCCCGAGGTCTCCGAGAATCGCGTCCACCTCTCCGTCGGAGGGCGCAGGGGGCGGGTCGCGCTCGAAGCGGAGCCCGTCGAGCCCGACCTCCTCCTTCATGTCCCACAGGTCCTGCGGGACCTCGAGGACCACCGGCCCCGGGCACCCCGAGGCGGCGGTCCGGAAGGCCTCCGCGAGCCGGGCCGGGATGCCGGCTACCGAGTCCGCGCGGAGGACCGCTTTGGTGGTGGCGGCGTGGGCCTTCCCCTGGTCGAGTTGGGACATCCCGCGGAACCCCTCGATCTCCCGGGGGACCCCGCCCACGATGCAGACCACGGGGGAGCAGTCGCGCTGTGCGACCGCAAGGGCGAGGGCCGCGTTGAGCGCCCCCGGCCCCCCGTGGACAACGAAGACGCCGGGGCGGCCCGTGACTCGCGCCTCGGCATCGGCCATGCCTCCGGCGACCATCTCGTGCCGGCAGGAGACGTAGTGGAGGCGGTCCTTGTAATCGTAGAGGCCGTTGAGGAAGCCCACCAGCGTCGTGCCGACGATGCCGTAGATGCGCCTGGTTCCGGCGCGGAGGAGCGACTCGGCGAGGGCGTGGGCGCCCGTGAGCTGGAGCATGGGGGGAGGAAGGAGACCTGCTGGAAAAACCTTCGCGCCGCCCTGCCCGCGCGGCGAAACAGCCGCATGTTCTCAAAAAGGTTCCTGGGTTTCAAAAATGGACAACGGACCTAGACTGGCCAAGGCTCTTCTCGAAGGTCAACGGGGCAAAGTTCAGTTTGAGGCTTTCGGCATACGCGAACGCCTCCTCAAGCTCCTCCGCGGTGGGATATCTCGCGATGTCCGCCAGTTTCGGGTTGAACCTCCGGTCCTGCGGGTTGCACCCGTGGTCGGGGTGGAACTGGTCCATGACGTTCACCGGGACCCCGGGCATCTGCTTCGCAATCCACCCGAGAACCGGCTTCGTGCAGCATTCGACGTGGTTGGGCATCACGAGGTGGCGGACGACCACCGCCTCGTTCCAATCGAAGAGGGCCTTGTGGTTCTTCGCCACGGTCTCGAAATACCACGGCGTCCGGCTCAGCCGCATCGCGCACTCGGGGTTCCCGAACTTGAAGTCGGGGAGCCAGGCGTCGAACAGTGGCCGGAGCAGCCGCATCGTCGGCTCGCTCATGAAGAAGTTGGAGTTCCAGAGCAGCGGGGCGTTCAGGTCGCCGTGGTAATCGGAGCCGTTCGGCTTCCCCGCCATGTCGCCGTCCACCTTGAAGTCGAGCGCCCGCTCCAGCGTCCCCCGGTCGGGCCGGTAGCCGCTGCCGAGGAGCCGCACCGCCTCCAGGATGGCGTGGAGGTGGATGGTGGGCTCGCCCCCGACGAAATTGATATTGTGGCACCCCTCCAGCCGCAACTGCCTCGCCATCGCCGCAAGCACCTCCGGCGTCGCAATCATCCCGTTCTCCTTGTCGTGGGAGATGTCGCCGTTCTGGCAGAAGCCGCACCGCATGTTGCAGGAGGTGAAGAAAATGGTCCCCGAGCCACGGGTGCCCCGGAAGACCGCCTCCTCCCCGCGGTGGTGGAAGAAGGAGGAGACGCGGGAGTCCGCTTCGAGCTGGCATGTGCCGTGCTTCGTCCCCTGCGACCGGTCCACCCGGCAGTTCCACCGGCAGAAGTTGCAATGGGCGAGCATCCGGCGGGCGAGCTCCGCCGAGAGGTCGAGGAGGGAGGGTGAGTAGGTCGCGAGTCCAGGGAGGCTCAACTCCTCCCTGCGGATCCGCTCCCACACCGCCAGGAACCGGCCCGTGGCCCGCCGGTGCTCCTCCCAGAGGTCCTCCTCCGGGGCGTCGAGGGGGGTCTCGCACGGGATGCGCCGGGTGATGAGGTGCTTGGCGGGCATCCTGTTCGTGGCGACGTCGAAGTACCAGGAGAGGGGCCCGCGGGTCTCTGGGTCGGACCAAATTGGGAGCGAATCGAACCCGCCCATCCCACTTCCCCTCTATCGCCCTTTCCATAAAGGTGGCCCGGCGTGGGGCCGGTCGTCGGGCCGCGCGCTCGGAGGCCCCGGCCCCGCTCCTCGCTTCGCTCGTCTCTCGGCCCAGCGCCGCTCCTCGGTCCTCGCTTCCCTCGGACCCCCCGTTGCAAATTGGCGCCGGGGGCCTCCGTCGCGCGTGCGCGAGCGGTTGAGCCCTGCTAAATGGCACGATGATTGTGGTCGGAGTTAAGATGGGTTCCAGGCAGCGCCCTATCGCTTCCGCCCACTCAACCCCACGCGCCGGACCGCCCTCCGGTACTGGGGGAAATACCTCACCGCCGGCGGCATCCTCGGGACCATGAAGCGGATGGACTCGTCCGCCATCCTGAGGACCGCCTCCTGGACCGGCCCCCAGGGGAGGCCGTACATCTCCCGGACGCGCTCGGGCAGGAGACCCGCCGTCAGGGTCGCCTGCGCCTCCGCCGCCAGCCTCGGGATGCCCGGCGGATGGAGAATCGTGTGGACCATCTTCCGGGTCGCGTCGTCCACCGCGAGCTCGTGCCCCTCGACCATCCGCCGGAAGTAGGCCTGGAAGGCCTTCCAGTCCTTCGGCATCGCCGGCGCGGGGAGGCCGAGCATCCCGGCGAGGATTTTGCTCTCCCGATAGTGGCGCTCCCTCTCGGTGCCGGTGAGGGGGCCGATCCACCTCTCGTAGAGCATCGAGCTGGTGTCCAGAAGGGTCGCCTGGACCCACATCAGCAACTCCGGGTCGCGCGCGTCGTAGGCCGCCTTCGCCGGGAACCGGCCCGTCTTCCGGCCGAGGCGGCCCCGGACCTTGAGGTGGCGGGCGTTGACGTCGGCGGCCGCCTCCCGCGCCTCCTCCTCGGTTCCGAACACGATGGAGAGGGTGTAGTGGAGGGTCCGCTGGAGCCGCCCGTAGGGGTCCTTCTCGTAGTCGCTGTGCTCCCGGACCCCCGCGGCCACCAGGGGGTGGGCCAGTTGGAGCAGGAGGGCGCGGGGGCCCCCGAAGAGGAGGGCGGTCTCCCGGTTGGTCTTCCACGCGACGCTGTCGGGGCCGTAGAGGCCGTAGACCCCTCCGACGCGGGAAATCACCCGACCACCGTCCCGAGGGCGAGGCCGACGGCGTAGGTGAACGCGGCGGCCCCCATGCCCACGACGACCATCTCGAACCCGTTCCTCAGGAAGGGCTTCAATGTGACGAGGGAGCGGAGGACCCCGGCGGCGAAGAGGGCCGCGCCGCTGAGGGCCACGGAGGCCGCCACGGCGGAGCCGACCGGGAGGGCGAGGAAGGGGAGGACCGGGACCACGGCCGCCGCCGCAAATGCGACCCCCGTTGTCGCGGCGAGGCGGTGCGGGCTCTCGAAACTCGCCTCCGCGATGCCATACTCCTCGACCAGGAGGGCGCGCGCGAACTCGCCGGGGTTCTTCGCCAGCCGCGACACCATCGCTTCCGCCTCCTCGGGGGTGTAGCCCCGGGCCCAGTAGGCCTCCCGCAACTGCGCCGACTTCCGCTTCGGGGCGACCTCGACGGCGTCCCGCAGCATCCGCGCCCGGGTGGCCACCATCTCCTGCTCCGCCCGGACCGACACATAGTTGGAGGCGGCCATGGAAAAGGCCCCCGCCGTGATTCCCGCGACGCCCGCAACGACTACTGCCGGCGTGGAAGCGGTGGCCCCCGCCACTCCGGCCGCCAGGGCGAGGACGGAGACGATGCCGTCGTTGGCCCCCAGGATGGCGCTCCGGAGGGTCCCGCCCTCGGCCCCCACCTTGCGGATGGCGTTGAAGAGGTCCGCCTCGTGGACGATCTCCTCGGGAAGGACATCCCTGAAAATCTCCTGGGCCTCGGGGTCCTTCCACGCCCCCGCCTGCCGCTTGTATTTGGCGATGCCCTCCACCTCCTCCTTGTGGATGAGGGGCAGGACCGACCCCACCCCGAAGACCCGCGCGAAAGCGACGAGGATGCGGTGCTGGAGGAGCAGGGCCCGGGGCGGGATGGGCCGGCCGAGCCTGCGGAGGAGTTTCTCCCAGCGGGCCGTGTGCCTCTTCTCGTAGTCCCGGAGGCTGCGGAGGAGGGCGGCCCGCTCCTCCTGGCCGTCGAGGCCCGCGAGGGTGCCGTAGAGCCACTCGGCCGACCTCTCGTCCCGCAGGTTCCCTTCCAGTTCCTCCAGGTCCCGGGGGCTCCACCCCGGCGCCGGAACCTGGGCCGTCTCCGCCATGCCCGAACCTCGGCGGAGAGATGGAAAAATGCTATCCCGTCCCGGCTCCCCGCAGGACCCGCTCGAAGGCCGCTCGGGCCTCCTCCCCGTGGAGGGCGAAGACCACCCGCTCCAGTCCCTCAGCGCCCCTCCGGACCTCGTCGAGCATCGCGGATTTTCTTCGCATCCGTCTGGAAGTCCATCGCCATGACCGCCGCATGGATGACGTATCGGGCCTTCAGCCTCCCCGCGCCGGTGACCGCGGCCTCCCCGACTGGGATCGGGCCCTTCCGCACCCCTTCGTCCTCGATTTCCTGGCCGCAGCGCCGCTTGATGGCCCCCGCGACCCCCGCCCCCATGAGGAGGCGGTTGTTGGCCGCGTTGACGATGGCGTCGACCTCCAAGGCGGTGGTGTCGCCCTGGAAGAGTTCGATTTTCATGACAGCGGAACACGCGCGGGTAACAGACCGAGCGCAAATAGGCGGCTTGGATGGGCCCGGATACGAACCATCGCTCGAAAACGTTCATCCGGCTCATCTGCGGACCTTCTGCCCCCTCCCCCGTTCCAGCGCCATCAGGGCGATGCGCTCCTGGGCCAGTTCCGGCAGCCGCTCCTCCCCGGCCGCCTTCAGTTCCGCGGCGGTGATGTTGAACTTCGACATCAGGGCCCGCCGCTTTTCGAGCCGGTATTCGGCAAGCGAGGCATCCTCGGCGAGGCCGTACCTCTCTTTCAGGACCCCCACAGTCCCCGGTTCGGGCGGGAAGGCGACCACGGCCACCCGGTTCCTCCCGGACTTCACTCCGAACTCCAGCGCCCGGAAAATCTGGGTCTGGCCCGAGACGTGGAGGAGGAGTTCCATCCCGGGGTCGCGGGCGAAGGGGGCCCCGGCCGCCCGGGCAGCCTCCGCCTCCTCGAAGGCCTTCGCCACGTGGGCCCGGCCCGCGAGGAGGTCCGCGTTCAGGGGCTGGAGAGTCACTCCCCTCGCCTTCGCGAGAGCCCGGAGGTCCCGCAGGAAGGCGTCGGGGTCGGGGATGTCGAGTTCCCCGCAGAGGAGGGCGAACTTCATGGATGAGAGAACGTCGCGCGGGTCAAACATTATATCTTCAGGCTCCCATCCCCGCCCGTGGCGACCATCACCATTCCCGCCCTCCCCGGCGACGGCATCGGGCCCGAAGTGCTCGCGGCGGGCAAGCGGGTGCTGGAAGAGGCCGCCGGCCGCGACGCCACCACCATCGAGTGGTTCGACCTCCCCTACGGGGCCGACCACTACCTGAAGACGGGCGAACTCTTCCCGGAGAGGGCGCTGAAGGACCTGAAGCGGTTCAAGGCCATCTACCTCGGCGCCCTCGGCGACCCGCGGGTGCAGCCCGGGGTGCTGGAGCAGGGCATCCTCCTCCGGCTGAGATTCTACATGGACGAGTATGTCAACCTCCGCCCCATCTACCTCTACCCCGGCGTCGAGACCCCGCTGAAGGGGAAGGGGCCCGAGCACATCCAGTTCACGGTGGTCCGGGAGAACACCGAGGACTTCTACGTTGGCATCGGCAACCGCTTCAAGAAGGGGAAGGGGCGGCAGGCCCTCGAACTGGCGCGGGAGACCTACTCCGTGAAGTTCGGCCTCGACATCGAGAGCGACGCCGACGAAATCGCCTACCAGGTCGGCGTCGTTTCGCGCAAGGGGGCCGAGCGGGTCATCAAGTACGCCTTCGACTACGCGAAGAAGCGGGGGCGCAAGCGGGTGACCAGCGTGGACAAGGCGAACGTCCTCACTCACATCTACGGCCTCTGGCGCGAGGTGTTCCAGAAGGTCGCCGCGGGCTATCCGGGCATCGAGACCGACATGCAGTTCGTGGACGCCTGCACGATGTGGTTCGTGAAGCAGCCGGAGTGGTACCAGGTCGTCGTGACCCCGAACATGTTCGGCGATATCATCACCGACCTCGGCGCGATGATTCAGGGCGGCATGGGGGTCGCCCCCGGCGGCAACATCAACCCGGAGGGCACGAGCATGTTCGAGCCCATCCACGGCAGCGCGCCGAAGTACAAAGGGATGAACCGCGCGAACCCCATCGCGTGCATCCTTTCCGGCGGGATGCTCTTGGAGACGCTCGGGATGGAGCGGGCGGCGCGGTGGGTGGAGGGGGCCGTCAAGAAGGTGCTGGCGGAAGGCAAAGTCAGGCCGGCGGACCTGGGGGGGACCGCCGGCACTAAGGAGACTGGAGAGGCGATTGCGAGGGCGGTCAGGGAGGTGCCGTGAGCGGGAGCGGCTATCGAAGATACTCCACCTTGGGCAGTCCTTGGAAGTCTCTATCTCCGGTGAGAAACGTCAAACCCCGCTCAAGCGCCAGAGCATAGCCAAGCGCGTCTGCGTAGGAGAAGAGGTAGCGTCCAGCCCTCTCGGGGTCCGGATGGTCGCGCCTGAACTCCATGGCCCGGAACACTGTGCGGGGGCCGAAAGTCAGCAGATGCGACTGAAACCGGAGGCACTTGCGACGGGCATCTTCGACGGGGTGGCCCGCCTGGATGAGTTTGAAATAGACCTCCGCGAGGTTCCACGCGCTGGTCGCGCCGGGGACCCCGGCGAAGTAGGGCTCGAACCGGGGGTTCCCGCCGAAGAACTCCAGGATGGCCCAGGAGTCGTAGTAGTACCGGTTCACCGGCGGCCGCCCATGCGTGCGAGTCTCTCGTGCCGGGAGAGAGCGCCGGACTCCCATCCCTCGTCGAACTCCCGCTCCGCTTCCTGCAGGTCTACCCCTCGCAACTCCTTCACCGAGCCGAAGAGGTCGCCCAATCGGGCCTTCTTGATCAGGACAAGTCCGACCTCCTCCCCCTCCTTGAGTTTCTGCGCTTTGACCTCCTCCTCGGGGATGATGACGGCCAGGGAGCCGCCCCAGCGCTTGATTTTGACCTCGGTGGCCATCTAACTGAAATATCACTTTCCACGGTTAAAGGTTTGCGGGGAGTGGGGTGAACGTGGGGGGCCAGGGTCCGGCTCCACGCCGGGCGTCGGGGGCCGAAGCGGAACGGCCGGGTCTGCTTCGCAGCCCCCCGTCGCCTCGCTTCGCGACGCGACGGCCGCAACGCAGATACCGATTACGCCGACGCTGGAGAAAAAAGCGTTCCTACCAAAATTGTATCCTGCTGATTATGTCGCGCGCGAAGATGAACACCTTTCGGTCTGGCCGCCGAAGGTTTCTTTTTGATAATCCAGTGCTCTTATCTTATTATCTACATAATCCGAATTAAGCTTAACGAGACGATCTTTAGCGCCAACATAACACCAAGGCCCCGAGGGTGTGATGAAAGACAATTCAAAGGTATCCGCATCGCGAAACCAACCAAGCATACTGTTAAAAATTGCTGGTATGTCGACAGGAACGAACGAACCTTCTGCACTAACATAGATCCATTTTCCGCTGCCTGTCGTAACAATCGGGTTTTTGAAACCATATTGGGCCAGTTCTCTTTTGACAACGTTCTCTCCCTCCGCACTCAAATCTGTCGGCTCGGAGCCTGTCGAAATCGGGCTCGGCGTTGGTGTAAATGTGCCTCCGACTTTTGTCGGCATTGGAGTCGGCGTGAAAAGTCCGCCCTGCTCGAGTATCAGTTGTCCAGAGGGACTTTGGCCGAAGGCTTTCTCTTTCGCTTCGAGTTTTTTGTCGGTAGCATCAGCAAGACAGTAGAGCACATCCTCTGCTCTTGTTACGGAAGGCACATATTTGCCCCACTCACTCTTGTAACAGGCCGCAACTTTCCTGGCCTGCACGATCTTGTCTTTTGGCAGCGGCACGCCCATTGCCATCGCTATGGCAATATCGCTTACTCGCTGCTCAGACTTCCGCATGTTATCAGCTTTGGATTTGACAGCGCGGTGTTCGAAGCAAACGCGCTGGCCTTTATGTCATTTGAGATTGATCTGGCCATTTTTGTTATGGCCCAGCCCGTGCCGAGCTGCGGGTGCTGGACAGCAACAGATGCGACTTTTTCTGCGGCCGCCTCCGCGCTCACCATTCTGTCGCCGAGATTTTTGGAGAAGGCTGTCTCATCATTGATGTAAGAGATAAGGTCGGGGTTGAAGAGCTTCGCATCCCTGACCCACATTGTGCTTTCATCCTGCGGCGATGCGGTTTCGCCGCTGGGGAGCTGGGGAACGGGAACACCATAGCCTTTGAGAAGCTGTACGCAGTCTATCTGAGTGCCAAGACTTCCCGCGCCTATGTTCTGCTGCCCGCCCGGCGCGTTTGTGCATGCCGCGATAGCAAGCACCGCAACCAGCGCGGCGACAGGTCCAGCCCCCATCGCCGGTCAAATCGGCCTGAAACGACTTAAGCCGGTCTCTGGCGCCCTGTCGCGGAACCGCGCTGAGCACGCGCCGCGGGCTTTTCACGGACGGGGCATCAGGTTTAATCCTCCGGCCCCTGCAATCCAGCCGATGGCCCCCCTCACCATCACCCAGAAAATCCTCGCCCGCCATCTCGTCGAAAACGGCAAAACCCCCTACCGTAACGCGGCCGACGGAGACCTGCCCGTTCTAAAGCCGGGCACCTGGCACGAGTTCGAGGTGGATGTCACCGGCGGCTCCGACGTCACCGCTGACGGCGCCTTCGCCGCCATCGAGGGGCCCGACTTCACGGATTTTGGCGAAGCCAAAATCCGCAGACTCATCAACAGGAACAAGCACCGCGTCGTGGTCGCCCTGGAGCACTTCCTCGGCCCCGGGGCCGATGTGTTCCCCCGCTCGACCCAAGCCAACCGTGTGCGGGAGTATGCGCGCAAATACGGCCTGCCCCACGTCTACGACATCGGCGTCGGCGGCATCTGCCACATCGTGCTGCCCGAGGAGGGGCACGCGCGGCCCGGCGACCTGATTCTCTGGGCCGACTCCCACACCCCGTCTTACGGCGCCCTCGGGGCGTTCGCGGCCGGCGTCGGCTCCACCGAAGTCGGGATGATGATTCTCTCGGGGCGGCTGCCGTTCAAGGTCCCGTCTCCGGTGAGCGTCGAGTTGACCGGAAGGTTCCGCCCCTACGTCTCCTCCAAGGACGCGGTCATCCACCTCATCGGGAAGCACTACAAAGAGGGGGTCTGGAGGGACGCCGCAGTCGAATACTCCGGCGAAGGCCTCTCCGCCCTCTCCCTGGAGGCGCGCATCACGATGGCCAACATGGCGGCCGAGATGGAGGCGACGACGGGCATCTTCCCCCCCGACGCGGCGGTGGAACGGTTCGTCAACGAGGAGGTGGGGCGCGACCCGGACACCGACCGCGTGGCGGTGAACGGCAAGGGCGGAAGAAAATCCAAGCGGGCCCGGGCGCCCTACCGGCCCGCCCTCGCCGACCCCGGTGCGAAATACGGGAAGCGGATCAAACTCGACCTCTCCACCCTCGAGCCCCTCGTGGCCGCGCCATACTCTCCGGACAACTACGCCCCGGTGTCGAAGGTGGCGGGGACCGAAATCACCAAGGCGTTCCTCGGCTCCTGCACCAACGCGCGGCTCGAGGACCTCGTCATCGCCGCGGAAATCGTCGCGGGCCGCAAGGTCGCCCCCGGAGTCCTGATGAAGGTGGTCCCGGCGAGCGAGGTGGTCCTCCGGCAGGCGGAAAACATGGGCGTCCTGGAGAAGTTCCGCAAGGCGGGCGCCCGCGTGGCCGACGTCTCCTCCTGCTCCTGGTGCCTCGGCTCCTTCTTCACCAGCGAGGCCTACGCGAAGAAATACGACGCCAAGGGGGAGGTGGTCCAGGCCGACGACGTGGTCATCTCCGCGTCGAACCGCAACTTCCCCAACCGGATGGGCCATCCCGAGGCGTGGATTTTCCTGGCGAGCCCCGCGGTGGTCGCCGCGTCGGCGGTGGCGGGGGCCATCGCGAACCCCGCAGATGTGCTGGAGGAGAAGGACTTGAAGAGGGCGCTCGCGAAGTACAAGCGGTTCAAGCGGGGCCCGGGGCAGAAGTTCGGGTGGGAACTGTATGGTGGTGTGAGAAACATTTAAATCATTTGAGAATTCAATAGAAACATGAACTATGGCTGAACTCATTGAAACCAAGGTTTCCCGGGGCTTCCAGACCGCCCTTCCCGCCAGAGTCCGGATGCGGTGGGATGTAGGCCCCGAGGACCGGGTCGTGTGGACCCTTGTTGGGGGTGACCTGTTCGTCAGGTTCCGAAAAAATGTCTCCCGGGACCCCCTCTTGGGGCTCGTCGGAAAACTTGCCTCCCGGACGAGGACCGATGCCACAGCGGAATTGGACGCCGTTGTGAATGGTTGAGGCCTACCTGGTGGACTCCGGCGTCTGGATTGGCGGCTTCAACTCCCGAGACCGATACCACCCGGGGGCAGCCCCCATCCTCCGCGCCATCGGCTCCGGAAAAGCCAGGGCAGTCGTCACCGACTGCATCTACGGCGAGGTCGTGACCTATCTTCGCCGGAAGGTGGGCGTCCGCCCCTCGATGGACGCGGCCCGGGCTCTCTTGGACTCCCCCCACGTCACCATCCTCGATGTGGACTCGGCCCTTTTCCAGGCCGCCTACCACTTCTTCGAAAGATACCCGCGGCTCAGTTTCACCGACGCGGCCTCGGTGGCCGCCATGAAGGACCGCGGCCTCCGGACCATCCTCTCCTTCGACAGCGGATTCGACGGAGTCCAGGACATTACGAGGGCCGAGGGGGTATGATCCTGCGGGAGCCGCAAGGCGAGCCCGGGCCCCGCCGTCGCGCTGCGGCCCTTGCCATCCATACGAGTGCCATTTCGGCTCCTGCAGGAACCCGTAACCTCTTTCTTCTCATCCGAAACAGCCCTGCCGATGCCCGAAGTCCACGAGTTCATCGGTCGCGTCTGGTGCCTCACCCACAAGCAAGCCGACAAGGGGCTCGACGACATCGACACCGACCAGATTATTCCCGCCGCCTACATCACCTCCTTCGACCCCGCGTTTCTGGCCCAGCACGCGTTCAAACTGGTCCACCCGAATTTCGTGCCGGAGGTCCGCAAGTGGGTCTCCGAGACCGGGACCTCCGCCATCCTCGTCGAGGGGCACAACTTCGGCAAGGGCTCCTCCCGGGAGCACGCCCCCCGCGCACTGAAGGGCCTGGGCGTCTCCTGCGTGGTGGCGAAGTCCTTCGCCCGCATCTTCCGCACCAACTCCATCTACAACGGCCTGCCCCCGGTCACCCTGCTCGAGGTCCGGGCCGAGACGGGCGACCTGGCCAGGGTCCGCTACGAGGAGAGGAAGGGCGGGACCGTCGAGGTCTTCCGCCCCGAGGGCCCCGCAGCCTCCCCCGAGCGGTTCCTTGGCGTCCGGGCCGAGGGGGCGACGCCGGGTCTGCGCTTCCGGGAAGGCGGGAAGGAGCGCTCTGTCGCTTTTTCCCTGCGGGGCCGTTGGTCATTCGGGCCCCTGGAGGACCCGCTCCTGGAGCGGATTCTCTGGACCGGAGGTCTTGCGGCCTACACCAAGGCGCAGATAGTCAAGGCTGCCTGAAGCCCCGGTGCGATGGTTTAAAAACCCCCGTCCCGCGTTCAAAGCCCATGGCATCTCGTGCCGTCCCGTTCCTGCTTCTCGCCCTCCTGCTCCTGCCGGCGGCCGGGATGGCCCAGGCCCGGGAGCCGAGATACGTCGGCGATTACCTCTTCGAGGGCGACCCCGTCGCCGTGGCCGTCTCCCAGGGGGCGGGGCACATCGCATTGGCCACCGTCCAAGGGGTGACCCTCTTGGATGGCGAGCGAAAGCCCCTCTGGAGCAAACCGCTCCTCTCCCTCGTCGGCGTTTCCATCACCGGGCCCGACATCCCGCGGGGGCCGTGGGTCCTTGCCGCGACCCGGGAGAAGATATACCTCTACGACTCTGCCGGGGAACTCCGTTTGACCTCCGCCACCACCCGGCCCATCCGCTCCGTGGAGATTACCCCCGACGGGAGCCGGATGGTCATCGCCCAGGAGCGCTACGTGGAGGTCCGGGACAAAGACGGCGCCACCGTCTGGAACAAGGACATCGGGTTCCAGAAGACGTCGGCCGCCATCCGCGACGACGGCTATGCGGCGACCCTGGGTCCCGAATCGGCCACGCTCTGGACCCCCGCCGGAGCCGAGTCCCGCACCGTTTCCTACGGCGACCTTGTCACCGTCGCCCAGAAGCGCGAGCAGGTTAGCATCGCCGTTTCGGGCGACGCGGTGCTGATCGGTCTCAGTGACGGGACCTACATTTACGACCGCCCCGGGGGGCAGCAACTTCGTTTCCGGGGCTCCGCCGCGTCGGCCCCGGTCCTGGTCCGCGCCTCCCCGACCATCTTCGCCGCCTCGACGGCGGCCGACGTGGTCCTCCGGGACATCTATGGGAACCTCCTGAAGGCCCCCTCCCTCGGGGGCGACGCCTCTTTCATCGCCCTCACCCCGGACGGCCGCTACCTGGCGGCGGCCCTGAAGCAACGGCGCTTGGTCGTGTATGACCTCGGCGCCGTGGTTCCGAGTTTCCTCAACGTCACCTCCACTCCAGACGGGACCGTGTCCGTGGACGACCGGGCCCGCGGCACGACCCCTCTGCAGATTGAAATCTTCCCGGGCCCCCACCGGGTCGTGGTGAACAACTCCACTCTCGGGGAGATTCCGGTCACGGTCGTGGTGCCCTTCGGCGGCCAGGCCAACCTCTCCGTCAACCTCAGCCGCCTGGCATACCCGGCGGCCCTCGAGGTCAATTCGGTCCCCCCCGGGGCAGAGATTTTCGTGGACGGCGGCTCCCTGGGGACGGCCCCCACCACCCTGAGCCTCAGCGCGGGGAACCACACCCTCCGGGTGGCCCTCTCCGGCTTCAGCGCCTACACCGCTACCCTCAACCTCACCGCCGACAACCTCACCCGCCTCAACGTCACCCTGGCGCCCGAGGGGCAGGCCTCCTCCTCGACGGCGGACCGGTCCACGCAGGAGATTCCGGAGAAGAGCGTCCCCCAGCAGGCGGCGGGCCGGGAGACCACCTGGGAGGTCAAGCTGGTGAGCCCGCCCCCGACCGCGGCGCCCACTCCGACCCCCGAGCCCCCCGGGTTCGAAGCGGTCTTCGCGGCGGCGGCCCTGCTGCTGGTCGGACTTGCCGCCCGGCGCCGCCGCTCCTAGTCTGCGGAGACCCTGGACACCTCTCCCCGGGACTCCACTTTGAATGCGCGGCCCGTGACAGAACTCGCGCTCGCTGCGCTCGCGCGAGTTCTGCGACGCCCCGGCCTGAAGGCCGGGGCGTCCGCCGGCGGGCCTTTTAAGAATGTTCGCGCAGCGAAAATTCTTGTGACGGCGGAGAGGGCCAGGCCGGTGCGGAGAATCTGCCCGCCCCCCTCGCCCAGGGGCCGTCGAGTTCGATATCATTCCGAGAGTTTCAGCACCATCCCCGTTCTCTTCGCCCTCTCCGTCGCTCCCCGCAGCGCGAGCCCGGAGAGGAGCAGGAGCAGCAGCGACAGCCCCAGGCCCAGGGCGATGTCCCCCGGCGACCCGCCGTAGAACCCCCGGATGTATTCGAGCAGGTGGCTGGTGGGAAGCGCCCGGGAGAGGTCGTAGAGCAGCCCCGGGTAGGCCGACGCGGGCGCGTAGAAGCCCGAGAGGAACACCATGAGCAAACTCAGGCTCCACGCCGCGACCTCCGCCCGGAGGCCGAAGAGGAGCAGCAGGGCGCAGGTGAGCGCCCCGAGGGCGGCGGCGTCGAGGAGAAGGCCCGCGAGGAAGAGCCCCCAGCCCGCGGCTCCCGGCCTCCCGAGGTCGAGCCCGAAGGCGGCCGCTGCGAAGAGGGCGAGCCCGGCGAATACCGCGAGGCCCCGGAGGGCCCCCACGAGCCAGGCCCCCGCCACGTAGTGGCGCGCCTCCACCGGGGCGAGGAAGGTGTGCTTGAGGCTCTTCCCCCAGGCGTCGAATAGGAGGACGTAGGCGACGTCGATCTGCGCCACCTGGAGGACGCTGACCGCGATGGCGCCGGTGAGCAGGACGGCGAGGAACGCCTCGCTCAGGTCGGCGGCGGAGGCGAGGATGCCCACTGCCGCCATCCCGAAGAAGGGCCAGAAGAGCAGTTCGAAGAGGGTGAAGACGTTCCGGCGGACGACGAGCCAGTTGCGGTAGGCGAAGCCCAGGAGGGGGGTGAGGGACATGGATTCAGGCACCCCCTCTATGCTCTAACTGTGAACTCCGAGAAAATACCCAGAGGTCACAGCCGCCGGCGAGGAGCGAGCGAAGCGAGCGCCGAATAGGGCAAACCGCCCCGAACTCACTCCGTTTTCGTTTCGCAATGTGAGAGTTCGTGGGCGGTTTAAGAGCGCGCGGCCCGACGAGAGACCCCGAACCTCCCTGGAACATTCGCATCATCCCCCCTTCGCCAACTCCATGAACACCTCCTCCAAGTCCGGCTCCTCCACCCGGATTTCGCGGATGGAGGCCCCCTTCTGCGCGAGGCGGGTCACCACCTCCCCGAGCCTCTCCAGCCTCTCCACCTCGAACTTCAGCACTCTCGGCCCCCGACCCTCGTGTTCCGAGACGGAAACGGGGTGGGTCGGGGGCCTCGCCCCCTCCCGCACATGTTCGACCGGCAGGTCGAGGAAGGCCGGACCCCCCTCGACCCCCAGGGTGACGCAGTAGCGGAACTTGAACTGCCGCTTCAACTCCTCCGGCGAGCCTCGCGCGACGACCCTGCCCTTCCGGATGAACGCCACCTCGTCGCACAACTCCTCGATTTCCGCCATGTTGTGGGAGGTGACGACCATGGTCGTGCCGCCCGCCGCCCGCAGTCGCTTCAGGTAGGCCCGGACCTTGCGGCTGATGTCGGGGTCGAGGCCCAGAGTGGGCTCGTCAAGCAGGAGGAGCCTCGGCCGGTTCACCAGCGCCTTCGCCACCGCCAGCCGCTGCTTGGCGCCGGTGCTCAGGGTGTCGAAGCGGGCCCTCCGCCAGGGCCCCAACTCCAATTGCTCCACGAGGAGGGAGATGCGCGCCTCCCGCTCCGCCCGCGGGACCGAGTAGAGCATGGCGTAATACCGGAGAATCTCCTCGACCCGCAGGTTCCAGAGGAAGTTGGCGTGGCCGCTGCAGAGGTTGAGGAGGGAGCGGACCTTGCGCCCCTCCCGGACCGGGTCGAGGCCGAGCACCTCCACCCGCCCCCCGTCGGGCTTCAGGAGGCCGGAGCAGACCGCGAGAAACGTGGTCTTGCCCGCTCCGTTCGGCCCCAGGAGGCCGAAGACCCGCCCCTCGGGGACCTCGAGGTCGAGGCCGTCGAGGGCGGTCCCGCCCCCGTAGCGTTTGAGGAGCCCCGTGGCCCGGATGGCGTCCATGGGGCCCTTCCGGGGAGCGGCTTTTTATCCTTCGCCGCCGGAGGATTGGGGATGGAAGTCAACGAGGCGGGTTCCGGAGAGGCCCGAAACCCCACGCGCGCGCGGCTCGGGGAGCGTCTGGCCATGCTGGAGGCGCGGAAGAAGGCGCTGTTCTGCAACCTCTCCCGGCGGCTGGTCCGTGGCATCGTCAAACGCCACGAAGAGTCTCTCGAACTGCTCGGGGACCACAAAGAGTAGTCACGTCGGCTCCTCGGCGCGGACCATCTTCTTCCGGAGCCACTTCCGGATTTCGTCGGGTTGGAGCCCCTGGAGGTCGATGGAGCGCACGAACCGGGCCAGTTCGACCTCCTCCGCCCCCAGGTCGTAGTCGAAGAGTTTGAGGATGTAGAGCCCGAGGGTCTCCGCGGTCCGGTGGTTGCCGTCCCAGAAGACCTGCTCCATGACCACATACCACATGGCGTAGGCCGCGATGGCCTCCGGGGGCTTCGTCTCGACGCCCATCGCGCGGAGATGGGAGGCCAGGTGGTCGAGGGCCGCCCGGTTGCGCACGCCCGGCCGGTCGAGGCGCCCCCGGGTGGCGGCGATGTCGTGGAACTCGGTCAGGAGGGCTCCGTCCAGCAGGCCGAGCCACTCGTAGGGGCCTTCGCGCGCTCCTTGCCCGGCCATCCGTCCAGAGGGGACTCAACCCTTTAATGAATCCCGACAAGCCTGGACCGTGCTCCGGCCCGACGCGCGCCCCCTCGACGGCCCCTGGACCCTCCACGGGTTCGAGCCCGGAAGAGGCCTGGAGGCGGGGGCGCACCTCCCCGACAGCGACCCGCCCGGCGGAATCCCCGCCCGGGTTCCCGGGACGGTCCAGGCGGCGCTGGTCGAGGCGGGCCTCCTCCCCGACCCGTACCGGGACGAGAACGCCCGCCTCCTGGAGCCCACCGCGCTCCGGGAGTGGTGGTACCGGGTCCGTTTTACGGCCTCCGTCGCTCCCGGCCGCCGCCTCTGGCTCCGGTTCGCGGGGGTGGACTGCGACGCGGAGTTCTGGCTCAACGGCGAACGGCTCGGGCGCCACGTCGGGATGTTCTCTCCCGTCGAGTTCGACATCGCCCCGCACCTCCGGCCGGAGAATCTTCTGGCGGTCCGTCTGGACCCTCCGCCCCGGAAGCGCCGCCGGGCGCTGAAGGCGCAGTTCGGCTACCGGTGGGACTTCGCGCCGCGAATCGTGACCAGCGGCCTCTGGGACGAAGTGACCCTCTTCGAGACCGGCCCCGCCCGCATCGCCGACCTGTTCGCGGCCTCGGACGGGCGGGGGCTGCGGGTAGAGCTCCGGGTCGAGGGGCCCCCCGGCCCGCGGACCCTCCGGGCTTCCGTGGCGGGGCTCCCCGCCGCCACGTGCGCGCCCGGGGGGTGGAGCATCCTCCACCTTCCGACCGCGGGACTCGGCCCCTGGGACCCCTGGGACCGCGGTGAACCGGCCCTCCACGCCCTCCGCGTCGCTCTCGAAGACTCGGACGCTGTGGAGGTCCCGGTCGGCCTCCGGACCGTTGAGCGGACGCCCCTGCGGCCCGAAGGCCCGGGGAAGAGCCTCTGGTCGTTCAAGGTCAACGGCCGCCGCGAGTTCCTCCGGGGCGCCAACTGGGTGCCCCCCGACAGCCTCCTGCGGCTCGACGAAAAGCGCTACGAAGAACTGCTCCGGGCCGCCCGCGACGCCAACATCAACTTCCTCCGCGTCTGGGGCGGCGGCCTCCGGGAACCACGGCTCTTCTACGACCTCTGCGACCGCCTCGGCCTCCTCGTCTGGCAGGACCTCCCCTTCGCCTGCAAGACCTACGAGCAGTCGCGGGCCTTCTGCGATCTGGCGCGGCAGGAGGCTGCCGGCATCGTCCGGGAGCTGCGGAACCACCCGAGCCTCTTCCTCTGGTGCGGGGGGAACGAGTACAGCGCGTGGCGCAACGCCCGGCTGTTCCGCGCCCTCGAGGAGACGGTGCGGGCCTTCGACCCCACCCGCCCGTACCACCCCTCCTCTCCCCGCCACGGCGACGTCCACGACTGGAACGTCTGGCACATGCTCGCGCCCCTGCAGGCCTGCAAGCGGAACACGGCCCCATTCGTCAGCGAGTTCGGCCTCCAGGCGTGCCCGTCCGTCGGGACCATGAAGCGGATGCTGTCCAATCCGTGGCCGCCCGGGCCGGGGTGGAGGTTCCACAAGGCATCGATGCTGAAACTCAACCGCTACGTGCGGGTCTTCCTCAAGGCGAAGCACCCGGCCCTCGAAGAGCATGTGGACGCCAGCCAGCGCGCCCAGGCCGCTTATCTCAAGATGGCGATTGAGCACCACCGGCGGCGGAAGGACGACCCGGACCACCCCTGCGGGGGCCTCGCCCTGTGGATGTGGAACGAGCCGTGGCCCTGCGTCTCGTGGAGCGTCGTCGAACACTCCGGGGAGAGGAAACGGGCCTTCGACGCGGTCCGGGAGTCGTGCCAGCCCCTTCTGCCGAGTTTGGAGTGGCGCTTCCGGAAGGGCCGCCTGCGGGCCGTCGCGTGGGCCCTCAACGACACCTCCGCGCCGTTCCGGGGCGCCCTCGTCGCCGAAGGGCCCGGAGGCCTCCGTTGGGAGGTCCCCGTCGGGGCTCCGGCGGACGGCTCCGGGCGCGCAGGGGAGTTCGAGTGGGAGGTCGCTCCCGGGGCCGAAATCCGGGCGAGCCTCCGCTCCCCCGGCGGAGCCGTCGTCGCGTCGAACCTCTACGAGACCTTCCGGGAGCCGGTGGAGTGGTTCCCGGCCCGCCTGGCCATGGCGATTCCCCACGCGCTGTTCACGTAGCGCGCCGGGGCGGCTCCCCCGCGGCGGCGATCAGGCGATCTGCCGGGTCGTGTCAATCACGATGCGCTCGCCCACGACGACCCGCAGGCTCTGGATGGGGCTCATGCCCCGGATTTTGGGGATGCTCAGAGTGGTCTCGAGGCCGCGGGCCTCCATCCGGGACTCGATGCTCATGACGACGTCGCAGGAGTTCACCACCAGGTTCTCGATATCCTTGGGGTGGGTCCCCCGGTAGAAGAAGAGGAGAGCGACGCTGCCGGTGGACGCCACCGTCTCCCGCAGCCGCGCCAGGAGTTTCCGGACCCCCTCGGCGCTCTCGGCCGTCTCGACCCAGGAGGAGAAGGTGTTCACCACGATATTCAGGGACTTCCCCTCCTCCCGGATTTTCTTCATCTCCGGCTCGATGAGGTAGCGCCCCCGGGCCCCGCCGAGGAAGCGGACGGAAGCGGTCTGGAGCCCCAGGTCTCTCATCCGGGTCTCCTGCTCCTCGGGGCCCTGGTCGGTGACGAAGAAGACCGTCTCCCGGGTCCCCGAGAAGTGGTAGAGGAAGACCTCCGCGTTGCTCATCGAGTCGGTGAGGAGGCAGACCAGGGAGCCCCCCGGGAAGCCCCCGCCGAGGATGAGGTCCAGAAGGGGGATGCCGGTGGAGACGCGGGAGGCGGGGGTCATCTACGGGAAGCAGGGGGAGAATAGAAAATGTTGCCGTTTCTGGAACTCGGCGCTCGCGCACGCTCGGCGGCCAGGCTCGGGCTCGCTGCGCTCGCCCTCGCCGGCGCCGCTCCTCGCCCCTCGCTGCGCTCGGGGCTCGTCGCAAATTGGCGCCGCTGGCCGCCTCGCTTGTGCGCGAGCTCGCACTAGAGCAAATGGCACACTTCAAGAGGCCGTTGCAAGCGCAAGGGCCGCAGCGCGACGGCGGGCGTAGGCGGCAATTGTGTGGTGGCGCGAGCATCGCGAGCGCACACCACAGCCGCCGATGAGGCCCGAGCGACCGAAGGGAGCGAGGGGCGAATAGCCCGCCGAGCGCGCGGCCCGTCGAGTGACCCAAAATGGTCCTGCGTATGAAACAGTTCTATTCCAAAATGGCCTCTGTCGCAATCAGCCTTCCATCCTTCAAAATGAGCGCGAAGGAGTCGGTGCTGTGGGCCGTGCCCCGCATCTTCATGCAGGTGATGCGGCGCCTCCGGTGGATTTCGTCCACCCGGTCGAGGCTGAGGAGGAAGATGCCGTCGGAGAGGAAGCCCGCGCCGTGGCGGCCGAACTCCCGGTCCTCGATGAGCATCTCGGAGATGACCAAACTCGTGCACTTCAGTTCCTTGAGCCAGCCGAAGAAGTCGAAGATGTCGATGCGCTTGTCCTCCCCCGGCGACATCAGTTCCTGGATGTTCAGGGAGTCGAGGACCATGAGGTCGAACTTGAGCCTCTTCTTCTCTTCCTCGATGAGCGTCTTGATGATGTCCATCTTGCCCTTCTTCCATCCGAAGTCCTTGGTCTCCCGCCGGAGCCGGCCCACGTCCAGGACCCCCATCTTCTCCCTGACCTCCTCCCGCTTCATCCCGAGGGCGTCCATCTGCGACACCAGGCCGGGCTCGTCCTGCTCCAGGGAGATGTAGGAGCCCTTGAGGCCGCGCTCCTTCGCGTTGTGCCAGAGGATGTAGTATCCGACGGTGGACTTCATGGTCCCCGGGGTGCCGCACAGGAGCACGATGTGCCCCTCGGGGATTCCTCCGCCCAGATGGGCGTCGAATCCGTCAATGAACGTCTTGATGCGACCCATGGCGCAGGTCCCTCCTGGAGTCGCGCGATTTAAATATTGAGGGAACCCTTTTCCGGCTCCCTCCCATCGTCCCCTCCATGGGCCTCTCCCGGACCATTCTCCGGCTCGCTCTCCTGCTCGCGGTCCTCGCCTCCCCAGCTGCGGCTCAGATGGCCCTGCTCCACCAGGTCCCGACCGACGGGATTCCGCTGGGTCTGGCGGCCACCGACAACGCGACCCTCATCGCGGTTCCGACCGGCCACGGCGTCTCCCTCATCCTCGGGGGATACCCCGCGGGGAAGTGGCCCGTCGCCGACCTCGTCTCCTTCGCCCTCGCGCCCGACGGGAGCCGCTCATTCGCAGGGACCCGGGGCGCAGGGGGCGGGGAGGTCGTCGCCCTCGACGACCAGGGGGCTCCCCGGTGGACCTTCAGGGTCGGCTCCCCCGTCACGAACCTCTCCTCCACGTCCGACCACCGGGTCCTCTACGCCGCAGGGGATGTGGCCGGGCTGCTCGGCGCGGACGGGAACGAATTGGCGAAGCGCTCCCTCCCCGGCCTCCGGGCCCTCTCCGCTTCGCCCGGCGGGAGCACCCTCCTGGCCGCCGACCCGAGCTCCGTCCTCTCCCTCGACTCCGGAACCCTTGGAATCCGGTGGCAGGTCCCCGTCTCGAACGTCCTCGAGGTGAAGGCGTGGGACGGGGGAGGGGTGGCCCTCGACTCCGCCGGGAACCTCTACCGTTTCGACGATTCGGGCCGCTTCATCCAGGTCAAGGCGCTCCCGGGCCCCGGGACCCTGGCCTCCCCCCCCGACGGGGCGCTCGTCGCGGCGGCGGGCGGGAACGAGGTCGTCCTGCTCGGCGGGGACCTCCAGGTGGCCGCCCGGGAAGGGCTGCAGGGGCCGGTGGCCCTCGCCTTCTCACCGGACGGGAGTCTCCTCGTCGTGGCCTCCCGGGATTCCGCCGTCCACCTCTTCGGTCTCTCCGACCGCTACCCCCAGACCCCGGCGGAAATCGGGTCCACCCCCGCCGGAGCGGTCGTCACCGTGGACGGCGTCTTCCGCGGAGTCACCCCCGCGCGGATTCCCCTGGAGCGGGGCTCCCACGTCGTCGAGCTGACACTGGGCGGCTTCGCGCCCAACCGCGCCACCCTGCAGGTGGAGGCAGGCGGGGAGAAACTTGACGTCGCACTCGCCGCCGCTTCGCCGGGGCAGGCCTCCGGGGAGGCGTCCGGAGAGGCGCGGAAGCAGGACGGGGGTCCCGGCATCATCATCCTGCCGATTTTGATTGTCGCGGTCGCGCTCATCCTCCTGCGCCGCAGGCGCGCGGCCCGGAGGGCGGCCGGTGCGGGGGGCGCGCCCCCGCCTCCCCGGACCGCGGCGGCGCCTCCCGGGTCGGCCCCCGCCCCGCCGCCTCCTTCGCAATCTCCGGCCCGCGCGCCTCCGCCGGTCCTACCGGTCCCCGACCTCCCCCCCGGGACTTCGGCCATCGTCCAGGAGAGGCGCCCCGGATACGCCTACGGCCTCTTCCGCTCCCTCGTCGCGTCGGGCGCCCCCGGCCTCGCCATCACCCGCCGCGACCCGCGAAAAGTGAGGGAGGAGATCCCCGGAGCCGAGGTCTACTGGCTCTCCTCCCTGCCGGGCGAGAGGAACCTCCGGCCGGTGGACCTCGAACTCCTCCTCTCTGCCGTCGAGGGCCACCTGGGGAGGGCGGAAGGGGCCGCGGTCCTCCTGGAGGGCATCGAATACTTGAAACTCCACCGGGGGTTCACGCCCATCCTGAAACTGGTCAACCACCTCCAGGAGCGGACCGCGTCGCACAAGGGCCGCCTCCTCGTCGCCGTCGGCGCCGAGTCCCTCGACCCCCGCGAGGCCGCTCTCCTGAAGGGCGAGGGGAGGGCCCGGGGAATGGAGGAGCCGCCCGGCGGACGCCCCTCCCCCGCAGGGGTCTCTCCCGGCTCGGTCCACCTCCTCCTCGAGAAGGGCCCGGACGGCGCCTACCGGCGGCTCAAGGAGTGGGCCTCCGGGGGCCGCAAGATCCTGGCCGTGAGCCGCTCCAGCCCCGAGGAGGTCCGCCAGAGGCATGGACTCGGGCCCGGGACCCGGGCGGTCTGGCTCACCACTTCCAAGGGGCCCGACCGGGTGGACCCCTCGGACCTCGAACTGCTGCTGAAGATGCTCCGGGACTTCCTGGAGGAAGGCGAGGACCGCGCGGTCCTCCTCGAAGGCGTGGACCACATCGCCGCCATCGCTTCCTTCGCCGCGGTCCAGAGGCTCCTCGGCCACCTGGTGGACCTCTGCGCGACCCGCCAGGCCGTCGCATTCGTCCCCCTCGACCCCTACGCGCTGGAGCCGGCCAAGGTGGCCTACCTGAGGCGCGAGTTGACGGTCCTGGAGGGGAGGTAGGCCGTGCGGGTCTCGCCGAGGGTCGCCGGCCTCTGCGGCCTCCTCGCCCCGCCCCTCGGCTGGGCATTCATCGCCGCATCCATCGCCGCCAACCCGTGGTTCCGGTGGCGCGACCACGCCCTCAGCCACCTCGGCTCCCCGGCGGGGAGCGTCCCCGCCCTCTTCAACGCGGGCCTCGTCCTCACCGGCGGCCTGGGGCTCGTCATGGTCGCGGGGCTCGGCGGGCTCGCCACCGACCTGCGGGGCCGCGCGGGGCGCGCGCTGCTGGCGGTGGCCCTCGCATCCCTCATCGGCGTCGGCATCTTCCCGTGGCCCCACCTCCCGGGCCTCACGCCCGGCGAGGTTCCCGAGTTCACCCCG
This sequence comes from Halobacteria archaeon, assembly GCA_038869515.1. Classification (GTDB taxonomy): domain Archaea; phylum Halobacteriota; class Syntropharchaeia; order JACQPP01; family JACQPP01; genus JAWCQZ01. The sequence continues at coordinate 6,341 of JAWCQZ010000009.1, read as the reverse complement.
CAGGCCGTCGCCCACACCGCCACCGCGGCGACCTTCTTCCTGCTGATTCCGATCTCCCTCATCCTCGCCGGGCGGAGCGAGGCCCTCCGGGGAGAGCCCCTCGGGCGTGCCGTTCTCTCCCTGGGCATCGGCTCCCTCGCCGTGGTCCTCGCCTTCCCCGTCTTCGTGGTCGGCGCGGCGAGTTTCGAGGGCGTTGCCATTCCGGAAGCCCTCGCGGCGGGATTCATGTCGGCGGCCTCCATCCTGTTCGGGCGGAGGCTGCTGCGGGGAGACTTCCCCGGGGCATCGGCCTCCTCTCCGGCGTAATCACCGAGTCTTTTTGCCCTGCGGCGTGGAGTCCGACTTCTCTCGTTCCGCGCCCTCGCTCCGTTATGCGGAGACGGAGGCGAGGGCGGACCTGGACCGACTCCTCCCGGGGGGAGGCGACCCTGAAGTTGCGTGGGGCGAGCGTCGTCAGCGCGGAGTCCCGGGACGCCCCGCTCCACGGCGCGAGGATAGGAATCCGGAGACCACCGCTTTTGGCGGCACGCGGACCACCGCTGGCGCGTGTCTCCGGCCCGACCCGAGCAACAGGCCTGGCCTGCCCCCCGGGCTGGCAGGGTGGCGCTCGTGCGCCCCCTGGCGGCGGTCATCCTACGTAGGCGGAGGGCAATAATAAAGAAACCGCCATGCGGAGGTTTGGTCCGGAGGACAGAGCGCCCCTTTGGGGGATGAGTCCGGCTCAACTTCACCTCCATGGCTCCTGCGGTTCCCGGGGGGAGATTTTGACCGAATCTGTGAAAACCTCAACCTGATGCCCTGGGGCCGGTTTCGGAAAGAACGCCCTTGCCCGGACGGTCGGTCCCCTCGCGGCAGTTGTAGCGGGAGGGGGGGATGGCAATCCCCCCGATCCCGGGGAGTGGGGAGAGTAAGCCCCCTTTGGTTGGGCCCTCTCACGGCCCCCGAAGGGGCCGCTCCTCCGCCGGGCGGAGGGTCACGGGGCCCGGCAGCATTCGTCTGGCGTCGCGGGTGCGACTTGCACCGGCGGGGATTCACGCGGCCGCTTGCGCGGCCGCCCCGCAGCCCCGGCCGCCTTGCGGCGTCCGTTGCGCGGGCGTTTCATCCTCCCCACGCCGACCTCGCCCTTTCGGGTTCATCGCACAAGGCGTGGAAGGTGCCGTTTCTGTGCCAGAGCCATCCCTCTCGGGATGCGTCCTTGGATGTCCGCGCGTCCGAAGGAGGCGCGGAGCATGTACGGGCGCCCGCCTGCTCAGGACCCCTCCCGCGAAGGAGGAGCCCGGGTGGGGGGACTTTCCTCAGCCCCGGAGGGGTCGAACCTCGCGGGACCGGCGGCTGCCCTTCCCCGCTCCCGGGGAGGAATTATCTTTTGAGCCTATAACACCTGCGGAATGTTGTCGCAAAGGGACGGCAACACCGCCGTGCGCCTGGCCCGCGAGGCCGCCACGGCCGCCGCGGCCCGGAAGCCCCTCCCCGCTCCGCCGGAGGCGCCCGCCTTCCGGGAGCCCCGGGGGGCCTTCGTGACCCTGAAGGAGGGCGGCCTCCTGCGGGGGTGCATCGGCCGCCCCGAGGCGGACCAGCCCTTCGGGCGGGCGGTGGTGGAGTCGGCCGCGGCCGCCACCCGCGACCCGCGCCTCGAACCGGTGGAGGCCGGGGAGATGGCCCGCATCTCGGTGGAGGTGACCCGCCTCGGGCCCCTCGAGCCAGTGGCCGGCTCCCGCCTCGACCTTCCCCGGAAGGTGGTCGTCGGCGAGCACGGGCTCGTCATCCGGCGCGACCTCAGGGCGGGGCTCCTCCTGCCCCAGGTCGCGGTGGAGCACGGGTGGGACGCCGAGGAGTTCCTCTGCCAGGCGTGCGCCAAGGCGGGGCTGCCGATGGATGCGTGGCTGGTCGCGGGGACCCGGGTCTTCGCCTTCCGGGGGCAGGTGTTCGGGGAGGCGGGTCCGGGAGGACCGGTCCGGGAGGTCCGGCTCAGGGAAAACGGCCGGAGCCGCTAGTGTCCGCCGACTTCTCCGTGGAAAACGTCCGCCTCCTCCGGGAGTGCCGGCTCGTGGAGGGCGCCGTCACGGTCCGCGGCGGAAAGGTCGCGGCCCTCTCCAAGGTCGCCCCCTACGGCCTCCGCCGCGTGGAGGGCCGGGGACGCTTGCTTCTCCCGGGGGCCGTGGACCTCCACGTCCACTTCCGCGACCTCGGGCAGTCGGCCAAGGAGGATTGGGCCACCGGCTCCGCCGCCGCGGCTGCGGGCGGGGTCACCACGGTCCTGGAGATGCCCAACACGATTCCCCCGGCCACCGCCGTCGCCGCCTTCCGTAAGAAACTGGCCGCCGCCCGCCGCAGGAGCCGGGTGGACTTCGCCCTCGCCGGGGGCTGGGACGGAGGCAACCTGAAGGCCCTGCCGGCTCTCTGGCGCTCCGGGGCCGCAGCTTTCGGGGAGATTTTCATGTACCGACTCCACCCGCCCGTGCTGGAGCGGGCGCTTCAGGCCATCCTCCGCACGGGGGCCCTGGCCATTCTCCACGCCGAGGGCCGGGCGTGCGTCGAGGCCGACGGCTCGCGACCGGAGGGCTGCGAGCGGGAGGCGGTGGAGTGGCTCGCCCGCAGGTTCCGCAACCGGCGGATCCACCTCGCCCACGCCTCGCTTCCCGGGACGCTGATGGCGGCGCGCGCCGCGGGGTTCACCTGCGAGGTGACGCCCCACCACCTCCTCCTCTCGGAGAGGGACCGCCGGAGGCTGGGCTCCTTCGGGTGGTGCCACCCTCCCCTGCGGGGTGAGGAGACGCGGCGCCTCCTTTGGCGCCCGCTGGTCCGGGGGCGGGGGGACGCGCTCGCCTCCGACCACGCGCCCCACACCCGGAGGGAAAAGAGCGGGGCCGACCCGCCCCCCGGGGTGCCCGGAGTGGAGACGATGGTGCCGCTCGCGCTCTCGGCGGTGAGGCGCGGGCTGCTGATGCTGCCGCGGGCGGTGGACCTCCTGAGCCGGGGGCCCGCAGCCGTCCTGGGGCTCGGCTCCAAGGGGGAGGTCGAGCCGGGGAAGGACGCCGACTTCATGCTGGTGGACATGAAGGCGGAGCGGACCATCCGGGGGCGCGACCTGCACTCGAAGTGCGGCTGGACGCCGTTCGAGGGGTCGAAAGGAGTCTTTCCGGAAGAGGTCTATCTGCGGGGCGAAGCGGTGGTCACGGGGGGCGAGGTGGCGGGGGGGCCCGGGGGCGGGAGGTGGCTGCCCGGGCCGGGGCTCCGCCCGGGGAGCGCCTCGTCGGAAGCCTGATATTCCCCGCTCCCGCAGCCCATGATGGCGAACTCCCGAAGGCGCCGGGCGTCGAAGCGCTCCCACGGCAACGGCGGGCCCGAGGAGTGGTTCCCCCTGCAGGGGTGGCCCCGGGTCGGGCTCGCCCTCTGCGGCGGGGGGTTGCTGGGAGTGATGTATGAACTCGGCGCCCTGAAGGCCCTCGACGAGGCCCTCGAGCCGGAGATGTCGGTGAGCGACATCGACATGGTCGTGGGGACCAGCGCGGGGGCCATCGTGGGAATGCTCCTGGCCAACGGGGTGAAGCCCGCCGAGGCCTCGCGCGTCGTGATGGAGAACCGGCGCGACCCGCTCAACTTCCACTGGACCGACGTCTTTCTCCCTCCGCCCGAGACGGTGGCCGCAGCGCTGGCCCATGAGGCCCGCAAGGCGGCCCTCGCCGCCGGCGCGCTCCTGCGCGGGCGGGTCGTGGACCCCGTCGAGGTTGTGGAGGAGATGCTTCCTTCGGGACTCCTCTCCCTCGAGCCGGTCCGCCGCTACCTGGGCCGCCTCTCGGAGCACCGGGGGTTCCCGGCGCATTTCCGGGACCTCCCGATGGCCTTCTGGGTCACCGCGCTGGACCTCGACACCGCCGAGCGGGTTCTCTTCGGGCCCGGGGAGAACCAGGATGTCCCGGTGGTGGACGCGGTTGTCGCCTCCTGCGCCATCCCCGGAGTCTACGCGCCCGTCTCGCTGAAGGGGCGGGAACTGATCGACGGCGGCACGGGCTCCGCCGCGCACATCGACGTCCTCATGCACGCGGGGGCCCGGACCGTGGTCGTGGTGAACCCGGTGGTGCCCATCAAGAACGACCGGCGCCGCGTCTGCATCCCCGCCCTCGACGGGACCTGCGCCTCGCTGCGGGACCGGGGCGTCCACACCGTCATCGACCAGGCCTTCCGCATCTTCAACTACAACCGGCTCGAACTGGGCCTCGCCCGGTTCCGCGCCAGCCACCCCGAGGTCAAAGTCGTCCGCCTGGAGCCCGACCCGGCCGAGATGGCGGCCTACGCCTACAATCCGATGGACTACACCCATCGGAAGACGATGCTGGAGTTCGGCTACAATTCGACCAAGGCGCAACTGGAGGACGGGAAAATCCGGAGGGCGCTGCTGAGGGAGTTGAAGGTGCCGCCGGCGAAGGGGATGAGGAAGGGTTCGAATTAGGCGGGCGGGTCACGCGCGCCGCGCCTCCTTTGCGGCGAACCTGCCGGGTTTGAGGAGTTTCAACCTCTCTGAGAGGTCGCGCGCAACTCCTTCCGCAGAATCTTCCCGATGAGCGTCTTCGGCAACTCCTTCCGGAACTCGACGAACCGCGGCGCCTTGTAGGCCGCCAGTTTCGTCCGGCAGTAGTCGAGCAACTCCTGCTCCGTCGCGCTCTGCCCCTCCTTCAGCACCACGAACGCCTTGGGGCTCTCCCCCCGGTAGGTGTCGGGGACGCCGACGACCGCGGCCTCCTTCACCTTGGGGTGCTCGTAGAGGACCGACTCGATTTCGACCGGGTAGACGTTGTAGCCGCCGCAGAGCAGCATGTCCTTCTTGCGGTCCACGATGGAGAAGTAGCCCTCCTCGTCCATTCTCCCGATGTCCCCGGTGTAGAGCCACCCGTCCCGCACCGTCTTCGCGGTCTCCTCCGGCTGGTTCCAGTACCCCTTCATCATCTGGGGCCCGCGCATCACCAGCTCCCCGACCTCGCCGGGCGGGAGTTCCTTCGCCCCGTCGTTGACGTCCACGATTTTCGAGTCGACCCCGGGCAGCGGGATGCCGACCGTCCCCGGCTTCCGCTTCCCGAAGGGCGGGTTCACGTGGCTCCCGGCGCACATCTCGGTCATCCCGTACCCTTCGGCGATGACGCCCCCGGTCAGCTCCTCGAACTTCCGGAGCACCTCGAGCGGCAGGGGCGCGGCGCCCGAGAGGCACGACCGGATGGTCTTCACCACCTCGGGGCCCCGCGGGTGGTTGATGAGCGCGGTGAAGATGGTCGGCACCACCGGCATCCAGGTCGGCTTCGTCTGCTCGATGGTCTTCAGGAACTCTTCGAGGTCGAACCTCGGGAGGAGGATGATGGTCGAGCCGCCGAAGAGCGTGCGGAAGAGGGTGATCAACCCGTAGACGTGGAAGAGCGGCATCACGAGGAGGGTCCGCTCGCCTCCCGGCCTGTCGTTCACGAACCACGACTGCAACTGGGCGATCTGCGCCCCGACGGTGCCGTGGGTGTGGATGGCGCACTTCGGGAAGCCGGTGGTCCCGCCGGTATACTGGAGGAAGGCGACGTCGTCGAGGCCCACCCTGACCTCCGGCGGCTCCCGGGGCGCCTTGAGCAGCGCTTCGAACGGGGTCACCCCCCGGGCGGGCTTCGGCGGGGCGAGGAGGCCGACCGAGACGACGTTCTTCAGGGATGTCCGCTCCCGCACCGCCTGGACCTTCGGAAGCAACTGGTCGTAGGCGATGAGGGTCTCCGCCCCCGAGTCCTTCAACTGGTGCTCCAGTTCCCGCTCGACGAAGAGCGGGTTGGTGTTGACGATGATGGCCCCGAGGCGCAGGGCGGCGAAATCGGAAATCACGTAGGCGGGGCAGTTGGGCATGTACATGGCGACCCGGTCCCCCTTCCGCACTCCCATCTTGTGGAGCGCGGTCGCAACCCGGTCCACCTGGTCGTCCAGTTTCGCGTAGGGGGTGCGCATGCCGTAGAAAATCAGCGCGTCGTTCTGCGGGAACTCCCGGAGCCCTTTCTTGAGATAGTCCCCGATGGGCATGGGGACCGGTTCGACCTCCCGGGGGATGTTCGGGGGGTAGTGCTTCAGCCAGGGGCGGTCGGGGGGGACCTGCATGGAGTGGGGGGTGGCCGGCGGGTCTAAAGAAGATTTCCGCGGCTGAACATAGGCCTTTTTCCGCGCGGGCTCCGCCCGCGCGGAAAAAGGCAGGTCCACTCCCGGGCCCTCCCCCCGCACACGGGGTCCCGGGGGTCTCCACTCGCGGAACCCGCCCGAAGCGAGCGCGAGAAGTCCCGAGCCCCTCGGGAACTCTCTCGTCCCGTCGGCGCGGGCTTCATTCTCGC
>JAWCQZ010000008.1:0-85915 GCA_038869515.1 Halobacteria archaeon | reverse complement strand
GCGCTTCGGCGCAAGGGCTCCGAGCGCCGACCGAGTTATGCTGCCCGCCGGCTCCTCCCCGGTCTGAAGCCCGGGGCGTCCGCCGGCGGGACCTTGGGGAATTTGCGCGCAGCGCAAATTCCCGTGACCGTGGTGGCCCGGGAGTTCTTCCTGAACCTGGGCCGGTTCGCCGGCGGGGTGTCGGCGGCGCTTCTCCTCGCTCTCGGACTCCCCGCCTCGGGGCTCATCATGGCCGCCGGGCTCGCGTTCCTGCTCTACCCCGTAGAGGTCGTGAGGGGCCGGTTTTATCCGCGACCCCAGGCAAGTTGAAAGCCGGAGGGGCCAACCCGGGAGCGATGGACTGGACATTTGGTGGCCGCTTCCCGTTCGTGCCGCACTTTGCGGAGATAGGAGCAGGCCTCCAGATGCACTACGTGGACGAGGGCAAGGGCGAGCCCATCCTCTTCCTCCACGGCAACCCGACCTGGTCCTTCCTCTACCGCAACATCCTCCCCTCCGTGGTCGGCGCGGGGTTCCGGGCCATCGCGCCCGACTACATCGGTTTCGGCCGGAGCGACAAGCGCGGGCCCCGCTGGACCGACTACACCATCCACGGCCACATCGCAGACCTGACCGCGCTCGCCGACCGCCTCGACCTCCGCGACGTCACGGTCGTCGTCCACGACTGGGGCGGCCCCATCGGCCTCGGGTGGGCGGCCGGCCACTTGGACCGGGTGAAGCGGCTGGTCATTCTGAACACCTGGGCGTTCAAGCCCCACGCGAAGGCGAAGATTCCGCCCTTCCTCGCGATGCTCCGGGAACCGAAGGGGGAGGGAATGGTCCTGAACCAGAACTTCTTCGTGGAGGTCCTCCTGCCCGGGGGCATCGCCAGCAAGCAACGGGTGAAGGAGGTCATGGATGCCTACCGGGCCCCGTTCCCGACGCCGGAATCGCGGGCCGGGGTCCTGGCGTTCCCGCGGCTGATTCCCATGGCGTCGGGAGAGGAGGCGTGGCCGGTCATCGTCAAGGTGGACGACTCGCTCGGGAAAATCGCCGACCGGCCTGCGCTGATTCTCTGGGGAGGGAGGGACCTCGTCTTTCCCGTCTCCGTGGCGGAGAGGTTCCAGGAGAGGTTGCCGTCAGCGAAAAAGGTGGTCTTCCCGGAGGCGGGCCACTTTTTGCAGGAGGATGTGCCGGAGGGGATTGCGAAGGAGATGGTGGCGTTCCTCAGATCAACTCCCTGATTGCACGGATTCTCCAATCATGGTCGCCGTCGAGGAGTCCTTCCCGGGAAACGGTTCCGAGCGGGCTCACGCCACGCGGTCTGGCATCCCGAGGAATCCGCCTTAACGGTCGGCAGCGGCGGCGACAGCAGGGGCATGGCCCCGGGCGGCTCTCACTTCCTGGGGGCGCGGGTCCGGTGGCCACCCCCGCGTGGCTTTTCAATCTTGTATACACTCTGTACCACGCCGCCCGCGAACGTCCGGGTCTCCACGTGCTTGAGCCGGATGTCCGCCGGCACCGGGCCGAACAGCGGAATCCCCTCTCCGATAAGGACCGGCAGGCGGCTCGCAATCAACTCGTCCACGAGGCCGGCCGCGATGAATTCCTGGATGGTCTTGCCGCCGTCCACGTAGAGGCGGTGAAGCCCGCGCTTGGCGAGCCGCGCGACCACTTCGGCCGGGGTTCCCGACATCGCCTCGACGGTTCCGGTCAGTTTCGGCGGAATCACCAGCGGACGATGCGTCAGCACAAACACCGGCTTCTTCCCGTAGGGCCACTCCTTGAAGGTGAGGACTTTCTCAAACGTGCCGCGGCCCATGACCAGGGCGTCGATTCGGGACACGAACGCCCGGTAGCCGTAGTCCTCGCCCGGGCTCCCGCCGGGCCCCTCCAGCCAGTCGAGGTCGCCGTTCTTGCGCGCAATGAAGCCGTCGAGGCTCGCGCCCACGAACACGGAGACCTTGGCGCGCACTTCTTTAGGAGCCTCTTCCATGTGGGCATCCGCGCTTTTGGGTGCTTTTTTCATCGGCATTCGCCGACCGGTTTATTTCCCTTCGTATGCCCCTTTGAGCGCTCCAACATCGAATTTTTTCATTTTGAGCAACGCTTCGGTCACGCGCGCGATTTGCTTCGGGGTGCCGTTCCGCATCATCTCGTCCAGAACGGCCGGGACCACCTGCCACGAGAGCCCGTATTTGTCCTTGAGCCAGCCGCACTGCTCCGCCCCGGGCACTGCGGAAAGTCTCTCCCAATAGTGGTCAATCTCCTTCTGCGTGTCGCAATGGACCATGAAGGAAACCGCCTCGTTGAAGGCGAATGTGTGCTCCCGGGCGCTGTCCATGGCCGCAAACCACTGGCCCTCGAGCATGAAGTCGGAAAACATGACCGTCCCCTCCTTGTCCGGCCCCATGCCTTTGGCGTAACGGACGACGGTTCCCTGCTTCGAGTTCCGGAACACAGACTGGTAGAGGTTGGCCGCCTCCTCGGCTTTTCCGCAGACAGCACCCACGAACATCAGCGACGGGACGATGAAGGGCCGCTCCTCGCCCTCGGGGTTGGACAGGATGAGTTGCCAGGAAAGCCCGTATCGGTCCTGCACCCAGCCGTAGCGCTCGCTGAACGGGTATTTCTGGAGCGGCATGAGCGTCGTGCCGCCCTGCGAGAGTTTCTCCCACAGCGCGTCGATGCTCTCCCGCGCGCTCTTGTCCCGCGACGGGTCGAAATTCACGATGAACGACACGGACGGATTGAACTTGAACAGAGGCCCGGCGCTGATGGCCTGGAATGGCTGTCCGGACAACTCGAACGACACGATGTCCACCGGGCCGGACGGCGTGCCGTGGAGGGTCGTCGCGCTCGTGATTTTCGAGTTCGGGAAGGCCGAGGCGTAGAACCCAGCGGCCTCCTTGGCTTCCTTGTCGAACCAAAGATGCGGGGTGATTTTTTGCCCAATCATGACCGGGCCTCGGCGAGGTATCCGGCAAGTTTCTCGAACGTCCCGGTCCACCCCTGCGTCATGGATTTGCGCCCGGCGTCGAAGGTCTTGCGCTCCTCCTCCGTCGCCCGGAACGGCACCGACCGGATGGTGACCGCTGTCTTGCCGCCGCGCTCCTCGAAAGTGAAGGTCGAGAGTATCTCCGGCGGCCAGGGCTCGCTGAACGGGGGCCGGGTGACGCCGCCCTTCTCGTCCGAGAAGGAACTGATGTAGACGAGGCGCTCCAGCTTCACGATTTCCCGGAAGACGAACCTGCCCCACATCTCCGTGTTGTTGGGCCCGCTGAGGCAGAAGTGGTAGGTCCCGCCGGGGCGGAGGTCCATCTTGCTGACCCGGACGACGAACCCCTTTGGCCCCCACCACTTCGCCATGCGCTCGGACTCGGTGAAGGCCTTCCAGACGAGGTCGCGGGACGCGTCGAGGGTGCGGGTGATGGCGAACTCCTCCATCGCGCTCCTCGCGAGGTGCTCCTCCAGCCGATCGACGGTCTGGTTCCCGCCCTCGATGGCGTTGTACTCCTTCACCACCTTGTCGCGCGCGGCGGCCGTGGGGAAGACCGAGCGCATCTGGAGCTCCGTCTTGCCCCCGAGGTCCTTGAACGTCACCGTCACGCGGAAGTGGGGCTCGCCGCCGTCGTCCGCGCCATGGTCGTAGACGAGGCGCTCGGGCTTCACGACTTCGAGGTAGGTGATTTTGTTCTGGAACTCCCCGTGCTCGGTATGGCGCATGGTGTAGCGCCACGCGCCGCCGGGTTTGGCGCTCATCTCTTTGGTTTGGGTCGCGAACCCGCGCGGGCCCATCCAGCGGTCGGTGTGCTTGGGGTCGGTCCACGCCTCCCACACCAACTCGCGGGGCGCGTGAAGGATGCGGGTGATGACGATTTCCCGGTCGGCCTGACTACTCTTTCCCGCCGCCATGGCGCCCCTCCGTGGCCTGCAGTTCTTGAAGGTAGTCGTCCAGCCGGTCGAGGGCCGAGTTCCAGCGGGCCTCGTAGTCGCGCATCCACTCGGCCGCCGGCTTCAGGCCGCGGGGGGCGAAAGTCACAAGAATTTTCACTGCGTGAAAATTCTTAAAAGGCCCGCCGGCGGACGCCCCGGCCTTCGGGCCGGGGCGTCGCAGAACTCGCGCTCGCTGCGCTCGCGCGAGTTCTGTCACTTTCACCCCCCTCTCGGCCCACCCCCATCACCCACCGCCCCGCAACCCCCTCGATGGCTCCCGGGATGGCGATTTCGACAACGGAAAACCTAATCACCTCGCGGGTTGAACACGCGAGCGGGATGGATAGGAGCGCCGCGGCTCCTCTGCGAGCCGTGCAGAAGACGGCCCTCTCTTACGACCGGGGCCACCTGCTGGTCCGCGGGACCTTCCGCCCCCCCGGCTCCGACTGGGACCCCGCCCTCCGGGCCTACCGCGTCCCCGCCTTCGCCTACTCCCGGGTCGTCGCCGCCCTGCGCTGCGAGGAGGCGGACTTTGACGACGCGGTCTGGGAGGATGTCCCCGGCTCCATCTCCCCGGTCTCCCTGCCCCTCCGGGACTACCAGTCGAAGGCCTTGGAGTCGTGGGCCAGGGCTGGCCGCCGGGGCATCGTCGTCCTCCCCACCGGCTCGGGCAAGACCTTCGTGGGGCTCCAGGCCGTGGCCGACCTGCGCGTGCCGGTCCTCGTCTGCGTCCCGACCCTCGACCTCGTCGAGCAGTGGCGGGACGAAATCCGGAAGGTCCTCGGCGTGGAGGCCGGGGCCTTCACCGGAGAGAGGAAGGACATTCGAGCCGTCACCGTCGCCACCTACGACAGCGCGGCGATCAACGCCGAAACGCTCGGCAACCGCTTCCCATTCCTCCTGTTCGACGAGGTCCACCACCTCGCCGCCCCCGCCTACGGCCGCATCGCGGAGATGGCGGCGGCCCCCTGCCGCCTCGGCCTCACCGCAACCCTGGAGCGGGAAGACGGCGCCCACGCGCGGCTCGAGAAACTGGTCGGCCCGAAGGTGATGGAGGTCCCCATCGCTAACCTCGCCGGGACCCACCTGGCGGAATATGACGTGAGGGTCGTCACCACCCAGTTGACCCCGGGGGAGGAGGCGGAATACCGCCGGAACCACCTGATTTTCCGCTCCTTCGTCCGGGCGGCCAACATCAAGTTTCGGGGCCCCCGGGACTTCCAGCGCCTCATCATGAGGAGCGGCCGGGACCCGCGGGCCCGGACGGCGCTCCTGGCCCGCCACCGGGCGCGGACCATCGCCCTCAACTCGGCCTCGAAGATGGCTGCCCTGCGCGAAGTTCTCCAAGCTCACCCCGGCGAGCGGACCCTCATCTTCACCGAGTTCAACGACCTGGTCTACCGCATCTCCCGGGAGTTCCTCGTCCCGGCCGTGACCCACAAGACCCCGAAGGAGGAGCGGGCCCGGAACCTCGAGGGCTTCCGCGCCGGGACCTACTCGGCGCTCGTCACCTCCCGCGTCCTCGACGAGGGGATTGACGTCCCCGAGGCCTCGGTCGGCGTCATCCTCAGCGGAACAGGCTCGACCCGCGCCTACCGGCAGCGGCTGGGGCGCATCCTCCGGAAGCGGGAGGGGAAGCGCGCGCTGCTCTACGAAATCGTTTCGAAGAAGACCAGCGAGGTCGGCACGATGCGGCGGCGCCACACGCCGGTGAGCGTGAAACTGGCCCGGGGGCGCGGGAGGCGGGCGGCGGCGTGACACTCCCGAAGGAACTCCTGGTCCTGCGATTCCAGGGCGACCGGGTCCAACCCGGTTTCGCGCTGCTGAGCGACGCCAACCGCGAAGCGGCTCAGGGGCTCATCTCCGTTTTCCGGGAGTCGGTCGGCAAGAGGCGGGCGGAACTGGAGGCCGCCCTCGACGCCGGGGAGCCCCCCGGAACGACCGCCCCCGCGCTGCGGTTCCGGAAGTCGCTCGTCGTCCTCCTCGAGCGCCGCTCCCGGTTCGAAGTGGAGAGCGCCGTGGAGCCCGCGGCGGCTCGCCGGGCCCTCTTCGGCGCCGCGGGGGGGCCGGTGGCGGACGCGGAGAAGCGCGCGGCGCTGCTCTCCGCCGTCGCTTCCGATTTCAGCACCTCCGCCGAGGCGCTCGACGCCTCCCTCTGGGCGGACCTCGACTCCGAGACCGTGCTGAGGGGGTTCGACCCGCCCCCGCCCGACGACCTGCTCCGGGAGTTCAACCGCGAACTGATCCACACCCTCCTTCAGTGGGCCCGGGGGGCCGCGGTCGATGGCGACCTCGAGGCGGTGGCGTCCCGCGCCCGTGCCCTCGGCCTGGAGGCCGCGTTCGACCAGGGCCGGGTCCAGGTCTCCCCCGGGAGGGGCCGGGGCCCCGAGAGGACCGACGGGCTCGCCCGCCTCTTCGACCAGGTCGCGTCCCTGGAGCGCTGGTCGTGGTCCTCCGAAATCGTCATGCCCCGGAGCGGCCGCTCCGGCCGGAGGGGGCCGGTCCGAGGGGCGCCCCGCCCCGCCCTGCTCGCGCTCGACGACTCCCTCCGCCCCCTGCTGCTCGCTCCCGGGCCTCCGCCCGTCCGCCCCTCCGACGTCGCCGCGAGGGTGGTCCTCGGGGAGGACGTCATCCCGGTCGCATCCTTGGCCGCCGGGAGCGGCGTCGAGCCCGAAGCCCTCGCCCGCTCCCTGCAGGCGCGCGCCCCGGAGTACCTCCGCGCGGGCGACCTGCTGGTGAAGCGCTCCTTCGCGGAGGCGCTGCGGGCGCGCCTGCCGCGGAAGGGGAGCGTCGCCGACCTCTGCCGCCAGGCGAGCGCCGCGGGGGTCGTCGCCTCTCCGGCGCTCCTCGAGGCGATGGGCTACCGCGTCCGGTGGTCCGGCCTCGACCCCCGGCGTGCTGTGGCGGTCGCGGACCCGGAAGAGTAATCTGGCGCCGCCGGGAACCGGGATTCGATGCGCCGGGTCTCGATTGGGGTCGGCTTGGCCGCCGGCGGGCTCATCGTGGCCCTTCTGCTGTGGGGTCCCTGGGGAGCCTCCCCGGGCGACGTCGAGGTCCACCAGCGGCTCCTCGCCCGCCCCGACATGGCCCCTTACGCGAAGGCGCGGGCCCACATCCTCCCCCTCACTCCCGAGAACCTGCCGGGACTGGCGGCGGAGCAGCCGGCGGTCTACGGCAACTTGACCTCCTCTAGCGGGCTCTACCGGGTCGAATTCTACACGCCTTCCGGGGACGCGGTGCTGCTCATCTACGATGCCGGGAACGACCGCGTCCTCCGGACATTCAACCTCCTTTCGGGCAGGTTGGAGTAGAAGTCGAAGACGCTACTTCTCGATGAAATACACGTTCTCCCGGTCGTATCCCAAATCCTGGAACTTCCCCGTCGCCAGGATGCGGTGGCTCTCCTGGATTCTCGCCACCCGCTTCTTCGGCCCGATGACCGACCGCGCGAAGATGCGGACGCCCTCGCCGACCACCGGCGTCCGGTCGTCCGCCCCCCCGTGGAAGTCCACCGACATCTCGGAGTCCACCACGGCGTAGTCCTCGATGGTTGCGTATTTGCCGACGATGCAGTTCACCAGCCGGCAGTGCTTGCCGACGTTGACGTGGTCCATGACCACGCTGCCGCGGATGAAGCTCCCCTCCCCGATGAGGCACTGGTCCCCGACGCAGGAGTTCTCGATGCGCACGCCGGGCCCGATGGAGGTGTCGCCCCCCACCAGGACCGGGGGCGCCAGCTCCACCCGGCCCGGATCGAAGCGGGGGCGCGTGGTGGAGTGGACCCAGACTCCGTCGGCGAAGCGGTTTTTGAACCGGATGGATGGGATTTTCTGGGCGAGGATGTCCTTGGCGGTCTCGAGGAAGCGGGCCGCAGTCCCCACGTCGTTCCAGTACCGCGTGTGGACGTAGCCGTGGAGGGCCTCCCCCCGCTCCGCGAGGTGGGGGATGAGGTCCTTCCCGAAGTCCGCCACCCGCCCCGGCTCCACGGACCGGAGCACCTCGCGGATGCGCGGCGAGAGGACGTAGACCCCCATGTTGGCCAGGTGGCTCGGGGCCTGGTCCCGGGCCGGCTTCTCGACGAAGCGCCGGATGCGGCCGTCCGGGGCGCAATCAGCGACCCCGTAGGTGGCCACGTCCGCCACCTCTTTGAGGCAGACGGTCATGAGGGCCCCCGACTTCCGGTGGGCCGCGACCAGCGCCGCCACGTCCACCTCCATGATGGCGTCGCCGGTGACCACCAGCATGTCCCCCTTCAAATCGTAGTATTCCGCGCAGTAGCGGACCGCGTCGGCCGAGCCCCGGTCGGGGTAGTTGGGCTGGTAGTGGAACACCGCCGGGGATTTCAGGCCGAGGCGCGCCGTGAATCCGTCCCCGTATTTGAACGACTCCTTCAGGCGGATGGTGTTCTCGAAGCCCTTCGAGGCGAAAATGAACTCCCGGCACCCCTGGACCGCGAGGACCTCGAAGAGCCGCATGAGGGTCGGGTAGTTGCAGATGGGGAGGAGCGGCTTCGGCTCGCTCAGGGTCAGGGGATACATCCGGGTCCCCTCGCCCCCCACGATGGCGATGACCACCGGCGGCTCCATGGGTGGAGAGGGCGGCCCCTGAAATGAACGTGTCTACGTCCCGTGGCGCGGGGCCATGAGGGGGGCGCTCAGCCCGGCCCCGGGGCGGCGTGCTTGCGGCCCCGACCGAGGGAGACTCCGACCAGGCCCAGGACGACCGCGCCCGCCAGGGCGAAGCCGAAGCCCCGCATGGCGAGGGGGAAGGTAATGGCGGAGATGCCCCCCATTGAGAGGAGGAGCCCGGCGATTCCGTAGAGGACGAGGGTCACCGACCACGCGTAGAAGACGGCCCCCACCGTCCCCATCGGGTTCCGGTCGCGGAGCACCAGGCCGAGGATGCGGCCCATGAGGACGAGGCTGGCGGCGATGCCGAGCCAGGGCACGGTCGTCTCGCCGAACTTCGCCATCAACATCAGGGAGGTCGGCATGGGCCCCGGAGCGTAGACGGTCGAGCCCCGGCGGAGCCAGTCGTCCTGGACGTCGGTGTATCCCACCAGGGCGCCGAGGACGGCCACGGCGGCGGCCGCCAGGTAGAAGAGGAACGAGGCGCCGCCCTGCGAGAAGAAGCTCTCCAGACTCCTCACGGCGCCTTCGAGTTCTTCTCCCCAGCCGAGACCCCGGAGGACGAGGTAGCCCCCGAGGAAGGCGATGACCGAGGTGGAGGCAAGCTCGACGTGCCCCGCCGCGGCGAAGGCGGCGAACATCAGGAACATCGCCCCCGCGGGGAGCAGGACCTTCCGGCCGAACCGGGGGCTGTCGAGGGCCTTCTGCATCTGGTAGTAGAACCCCTTCAGGGCGACGTTCTGGGCGACGACCACCCGGTGCATCGCCTCCACCTTCAGGCGGGACTGGACGAGGGGCAGGACGAACTCGTCGTCCGCGCCGTCGGAGACCACGATGACATTCCGGGCGCCGGTCTTCTGGACCACCTCGTCCAGTTGGGCCGCGACGGTCCGGTCGGACTGGAGCCCCACGTTGGGGTGGCCCGAGACGGCGGCCACCTCCGCCTCCTCCCCCTTCGCCCGGAGTTCATCGAACAATTTGACGGCCCCGAAGAGGGCGTTCGCGTCCGACTCGGTCGGGTCGGCGAGGGCGAGCCGGGTCGCGGCGTCGAGGACCGCCTCGCGGCCCATGACGGGGGAGCGGATGGAGGTCTTGACCCCGAGGTCGTCGTCGCGGTCGATGGAGAGAATGAGCACCCGGGTCGGCATCCCTGGATTTGGGGCGGACCCGACAATACCTCTTTCGCTCTCGTCGCGAGGCTTCCCGCGCGAAGGGCAAGGTTGAAATGGGGCTCCCTGCCTCCCTCGCCATGGCTTCCCGAAAGGGGCCCCGGCGGGCCCCCGCGGGCGTCCGGAAGGTCTTCGAGGCCACCCTTGGGCAGCACCGCCTCCTCCGCGGCGCCATTCCCCTCATCGCCAGCGAGAACGTGACCAGCCTCACCGTGCGCTCCTTCCTGACGACCGATTTTTCCCACCGTTACGCCGAAGGGAAGGTGGGGGAGCGCTACTACCAGGGGTGCCAGTACGTGGACGAGGTCGAGGCGGTGGCCCTCGAGGCGGCGAAGCGGCTGTTCCGGGCCGAGCACGCCAACGTCCAGCCCATCTCGGGGATGAACGCCAACCTCGCCGCCTTCGGGGGCCTGGCCCAGCCCGGGGACACCCTCATGTCGCTGAAGGTTTCCCACGGCGGCCACATCTCGCACGCCCGGTTCTCCACCGCCGGCCTCCGGGGCCTGAAGGTCGAGTACCACGCCTTCGACCCCGCGAGCCTCTCCGTGGACGCCGACGCCTCGGCTGAGAAAATCCGCGAAGTCCGGCCCAAGGTCGTGGTCCTCGGCGGCTCCCTCATCCTCTTCCCCCACCCCGTCCGCGAGCTGCGGGAGGCGGCCTCCGAGGTCGGGGCCCGCCTCATGTTCGACGGCGCCCACGTCATGGGGCTCATCGCCGGCGGAAAGTTCCAGGACCCCCTCCGGGAGGGGGCCGACCTCCTGACCGGTTCGACCCACAAAACCCTGCCCGGCCCCCAGGGGGGGATGATTCTCTGCACCCGGGAGGTGGCCGACGCCGTGGACGCAGGGGTCTACCCGGGGACCACCAGCAACCACCACCTCCACCACCTGGCGGGCCTCGCCGTGGCGCTGGAGGAGATGCGGCTCTTCGGGAAGGCCTACGCCCGCGCCATCGTCGAGAACGCGAAGGCCCTCGCCGCCGCCCTCCACGAGGGGGGGATGAAGGTCCTCGCCGAGCACCGGGGCTTCACCGAGTCCCACCAGGTCGCGGCGGACGTGAGCGCCATGGGCGGGGGCACGCGGGTGGCGGAGAACCTGGAGAGGTGCGACATCATCGTCAACAAGAACCTCCTGCCGTGGGACCCGCCCGGGGCCTCCACCGACCCCTCGGGCATCCGCATCGGCTCCCAGGAGGTCACCCGGCTCGGCTTCGGGAAGTCGGAGATGGAGGCCCTCGCCGGGTTGATTCTCCGGGCGGCCCGGGGGAAGGAGCTCGCGAAGGTGAAGCGCGACGTTCGGGAGTTGCGGCGCCCCTTCCAGAGGGTCCGCTATTCCCTCGACGACCTTTACTTCCCCCGCGGGGAGGCCTACGAATGGATGTCAAAACCCGCGAGGCCGGCTTGAGCCCCCGATACTCCCTCATCGCCCTCGACATGGACATGACCCTCGTCCCGGTGGAGACGCTCGTCGTCCTGGCGAGGGCCCGCGGCTGCGGTCCCGAGGTGGCGCGCATCACCGCTCGGGCGATGGCCGGAGAAATCGATTTCCGGGGGGCTCTGACCCGCCGGGTCGCCCTCCTCCGGGGGATGGAGGCCCGGGAGGTGGCGCGGCTGGCGCGCGGCCTCCGCCCGCGGCCCGGGGCTGCAGACGTTATCCGGGAGTTCCGCCGCCGGGGCCTCTCGGTAGCTCTCGTGACCGGCGGCTTCCACGAGGTGGCCGACCCCATCGCCCATCGCCTCGGCATCACCGATGTGGCCGCAAATACCTTGGAGGTCCGGAAGGGCCGCCTGACCGGGCGGGTTCGGGGTCCCCTCCAGACCCCGGGGGCCAAGGCCCGGGCCCTCCGGGACCTCGCGCGCCGGACCGGGACCGACCTGGCCCGCACCATCGCGGTGGGCGACGGGGCGAACGACATCCCCATGCTGCGGGCGGCCGGCCTCTCCATCGCATTCGGCCGGAACCCCGAGGTCGCCCGGGTGGCCCGGGCCGGCGTCCCCGACCGCTCCTTCCGCCGCCTGGCGGCCGTCGTCCGGAGGGCGTGCGATGGGTCGAACTAAGGAGATCAAGGGCCGGGGCCAGAAGGGCCCCGGGAGGGCCGCTCCCGCCGCCCGCCGGATGCCCCGCTGGATGCTCGCGGTCGCCGCCGTCGTTCTGGTCGGGATCGGACTCCTCCTGGCCCTCCCCGCCCCATCGGCGGACGCCTCCTCATGGTCCCGGGACCGGGGCTCCATCGGGACATTCCTGGAGGGGCAGACCGACCTCGGCAACCTGACCGAGTCTCGCATCACCTACCCGAGCCTGGGCGGGACGGCCCGGGCCGTGCTCTGGCTCCCGAACCGGACCAACGCCACCGCCCTGACGCCCGCGGTGGTCCACATGACCGGGAGGACCGTTGACGCGGAGGGGGCCCGGAACCTGGCCCGGTTCCTCGGCTCCCTCGGGGTCGCCACACTCAGCGTCGAGAAGCGGGGCGGAGACGCGGAGATCACCCCGGAGAAGGCCCGGACATGGATTTGGGACCTCCTCCGCGGATTCGACCACCTCCGGGCCCCCCTTCCGGGGAGCCTCCGCGCCGCCCTCGACCCCGAGGCGATCGCCGTGTCGGGGGACTCCATCGGCGCCAACGCCGCCCTGGTGGCCGCGGGAGCGGAGCCCCGCTTCAAGGGGGTCCTCGCGTTCAGCGGCTTCCCCGACTCCCGTCTGGGGCCCGACCTGGACCCGAGCTCCGCCGTGGCCCGCATTTCCGGGCGGCCGGTGGCGTTCTTCCACTCCCGGGAGGACTCCATCGTGCCTGTCGAGCAGGGTCGCGCCCTCTTCGACCGGGCCCGTGAGCCCAAGTTCTTCTACGTCTTCAACGGGACCTGCCACGGCCACTGCCCCGACATGTTCCCGAATATCGAGGAGCAGGTCCAGCGGATGTTCTGGCTGGCGGGGTCCCCACCATCCTCTAGGATGAATTTCTCCGCCTCTTAAGCCCCCAGCACCATCAACCCCCGGCCCCCCATCCTCCGGATGAGGGGACGGATAGGCGCAAAACCGGCACGCTCCTGCCCCTTCTGTGCCAGGGGGTCCTAAACCGTGGCGGAGTCCCGGAAGGGGGAGGGGAGCGTAGCTCCTCTCCTCCTCCCGGCGACAGTCCACCACGTCCCGAACCTCCGGAACGCCCTCCCCCGGTGGGAAACGGCCCCCTTCTCCCGCACCGACATCTCCGCCAGCGTCCGCCCCTTGTAGATGAAGACCGGGTCATACCCGAAGCCGCCCTTGCCCCGCGGAGCGAGGCCGATGCGCCCCCGCACCTCCCCCGCGAAGGTCGCCGGCTCCCCTCCCGGCACAGCGAAGGCGACGACCGACCGGAAGAGCGCCTTCCGGTTCTTCGCACCGTCGAGCAGTCTCAGCACTCCGGCGTTGCCGATGGTGCGGAAGACGTAGTTGGAGTAGGGGCCCGGGAACCCCCTCAGCGCGTCGACGAAGAGCCCGGTGTCCTCCACCACCACCGGCCGCCCCAGGACCCGCGCCGCAAACCCGGCGCCGAACCGCGCGATGGTCTCGAGGTCGTCCGCCTGCAACTCGGGCTTTGGGACCGCAATCTGCTCCAGCGCCACCTCCGGCCCGAGGGCGGCGCGCGCCTCGAGGAACTTGTGGCGGTTGGAGGTCAGGAAGGCCAGCCGCTGGCGCCCGGGCATGGGGAAGCCTTTACCGGGGGACCTTAACCTTCGCCCGTGAACCACCCCCTCCAGGCGGTCCCCCCGCAGAAGCGCCTCCGGGTCTTCCTCGCCCTCCTCGGCCTCTTCGCGCTCCTCACCCTGGCGCTCTTCTCCGGCGGCGCCCCTCTCCGGACTCCGGCGGCCCCCCTCGGAGTCCTCACGATGGAGTTCACCGGCGACCCGGAGCGGGCCCGCGCCGCCGTCGAGTCGTGGGGCCCCGAGCAGCGCGCCCGGGCGGGGTTCGACCTCGGCCTCGACTGCCTCTACGCCGTCGTCTACTCCACCGGCCTCGCCCTCGCCTGCCTCTGGAGCGGCGACCTCCTGCGGGCGCGCCGCTGGCCCCTCGCCTCCGCGGCGGTTCCCCTCGCGTGGCTCCAGTGGGCGGGCGGGGCGCTCGACGGCGTGGAGAATCTCTCCATCCTCGCCTCCCTGGAGGGGAACTACGCCTGGGCCCCTCTCGCCCCGCTCTGCGCCATCCCGAAGTTCCTGCTGATTCTCGTCGGCATCGGCTACGGGCTCCTCGGCCTGACGGCCCGCTACGCGCCGCGGCTCAGCCCCTCGGACCCTCGGGAAGTTTGATTTCCGCGGTCACTTCCTCCGGGTCGCGGTCGAGGGGCCCCGGGTTGAGCCCCGCGAAGTAGTCCTCGACCGCGTGGTCGCCGAACCTCCGGAACTCGCCGGGGTCGAAGGCGGCCCGCATGAGGGCTTCCACCCGCTCCGGCGGATGTCTCCAGCGGGGGTCGGTCAGCCGGAGGAGCGCCTCCTCCCTCCCGAGGGCGTCGAGCATCAGGAAGTCGTCCTCGTAGATGTGCTCGCTCCCCTCCCACTCCTCCTCCCGGTAGGCCTCGAGGGCGCGGTGGAAGGAGTGGAAGGCCGCCTCACGCCGCCCCGCCCGCAGGAGGATGTGGCCCGCCGCCTCGTCCGCCACCCCGCGCTCCATCGCGCGGACCTCAAGCCCGAACCGGGCCAGGTCGGAGGCGAGCGCCTCCAGGGCGGGCGCGACCTCCTCGCCCGCAGCCTCCCGGAGCCGCAGCCGCCGGTACTCGCCCGCGGCCCGGTGGAGGCGGCTCAGCCACCGCTGGTACCACTCGTCTTCGAGGGGGGGCCGCTCCGCGGCGCGGAAGAGCCCCAGGGCCTCCCGCGCCGCCCGCCGCCCCTCCTCTTCGCGGCCGAGGCGGAGCAGGAGGCGGGCGCGGAACTCCAGGACGAACACCACCTCCTCCGGCGGAGGCGCCGCGGATGCGAGGTCGTCAAGGGCCGGCCCCGCATCTCCGAGGAGGGCGAGCTCAACCGCCGCCTCGCCGGGCTGCAGGCGGGTCAGCGCGTCGAGGCATCTCCGGGCGCCCGCCCGGTCCCCGCCCCTCCGCCGGTGGGCCGCCTCGAGCCGCAGGAGGCGGGCCACCGGGTCGGAGCTCGCGGGCGCCCCGAAGAGAGCCCCGGCCGCCCGGAAGAGGGCCAAGGCCGACTCCGCCCGCAGGCGGGCCGCCTCCAGCGTCCGGGCCGCCTCGCCCGGCGAGCCGAGCCGGTCCATCTCCGCCGCGAGGAGTTCCAGCGCCGCCACGAGGGGGCGGAGGTCGGTCGAGCGCGCCCCGAGGAGGCCCTGCGCCGCCTCGGCGAGGAGCCGCACCCCGAGGGCCTCCGCGCCCATCTCCTTGCAGGCGGCCGCGGCGTGGCGCGCCGAGAGGCCGAGGGGCAGGGCGTGCCCCTGGACCGATGGCGACGCGCGGGACCGGAACCCCTCGGCCCGCGCCCGGAACTCCCCGAGGGTCTCCTCGAACTCCCGGAGGCGCGCCTCCTCCTCCCGGAGCCGGGCGCGGAGGCGGAGGGGGCCGGGACCCTCCTGCGGGACGCGGGACCGTGCGTCGGCGATGAACTTCCTGGCCCGCTCCGGCCTCTCCATCTTCACGCAGCACCGCACCACGCACCGCGCCGCGCTGGCGGCGTTGGGGACGAACTCGGACCTCCCCCCGAGAATCTCCTTGGCGGTCTCGTCGAAGAACCGGCTCGCCAGGAGCAGGGCCTCCTCCAGGTCCCCCTTCCGCTCCCTCTCGCGGGCGCGGTCGAGCGGGGCGGTGAGGTCGAGGCGATACTCGGGGAAGGGCCCGAAGAGAGAGGGGCGCTTCTCCGGCGAGGCCATCGCGCCCCCCATCCTCCGCGGAGACTTCATCCTTCCTCCGAAGGAAGTGGGTCGAAGGGCCCATGGGACGCGACGATGTGGGGACGGGAACACCGGGGGGAGACGCCGCCTGATGGCCGAGGCGTCCAAACCGCCCCCCAAGCCCCAGCCCCCGGCGCAGGGCCAACCCGCGGTCCCGCCCGCCTACGTCCGCGCGGCGATTCGGGAAAAGGGCGGCGTCGCCTCTTCCCGGCCGCCGCTGATGGCTCCCCCCCGGCCCGCCCCCGCCGCTCCCCGGCCCGGGGCCGTTCCGGGGCGGCCCGCCCCCTCCCCCGGCCGGACCGCGCCCCCCCCTCCGGGCGGACGGCTCCCCCCTCCGCGCGGCGCCCCTCCTTCCCGTTCCCCTCCCGGCGCCCCCCCGGCCCCCGCGCCGAAGGGGGGGCGGGAGCGCTTCAAGGGCCTCTTCTCCCTCACCGGCTCCTCCTTCGACACCACCTCCCTGGTGGAGGCCCGCCTGAAGAAGCGGCTCCAGCGCATCGTGGAGGACTACCTCTTCGGGGTCCGCTCCACCGACAGCATGGCGCGCTCGGGCTCCATGGAGCTGCTCTTCCAGATGCTGAAGGGCAGCGACCCCTACGACCGCAAGGTCATGGAGGCGGGAGACGACGCCCGGCTCATCGACTGGAAGCAGAGCGCCCGCGGTGGCAAGATTCTGACGCGGCCCCCGCCCCCCGACGCCCGGACCTTCTGGGTCCTCCTCGACGCCTCGGCCCAATCGTGGGAGGGCATCGTGGACCGGAAGTGGAACGTCATGGCCGAGACCGCCGCCCTCATCGGCTGCCTCACCACCGTCAACGAGGACCTCCTCGGCATCGGCTTCCTGACCGACAGCGCCGGCTACATCATCGACCCGAGCAACGGGAAGAACCACTTCTACGACATCCTCTACAAACTCAACAAGTACTACCCCCGGGGCCGGAGCGACCTCCCCAAGGCCATCTCCCAGATGGTGGCGGTGAACCGCATCACGCCCCGCTCCATCGTCATCGTCCTCTCCCCGTTCCAGCACGTCGAGGAGTGGAGCGGGGGATGGAACGCCCTCGCGGAGGTCATCCGCGACCTCAAGAAGGGCAACCGCTGGATCGTCAACTTCCGAGTCACCGACCCGATTGACGACACGCTCCCCGACATGGGGCTCATGGGGTTCCAGCACCCCGAGACGGGCCGCACCTGGCTGGTGGACACCCACGACCCCGACCTCCAGCAGATGTACCACGCCACCTTCGCGGCCAAGAACCTCGAAATCACCCGCGCCCTGGCCAAGGTGGACCCCCAGGCCCTCGTCCTGAGCACCGAGACGACCCTCCCCCAGCGGGTGGACCTCATCTACAAGGGGCTCGCCGACTATCTCGCGCGCCTCACCGGCCGGGGGACGGGGAAGGTCTCCCGCTGACCCCTGTCGACAACGTTTTAGCGAGCCATGGACGGAGGGAACCTGAACTGCCATGCCCCTCCAGTCCCCGGTGGACCCTCGGCCTCTCTTCCGGTGGGGCTGGGAAGTGGTCCGGAAAGGCGAACGGCTCTCGACTCTCCCCCTCCGGTTCGGCCTCGCTGCTCTCTTCCTCATCGAGGGACACTCGAAACTGGCCAGCGGCGGCCGCGCGGGATTCCAGCTCCTGCAGCAGGCGGTCCCCGGCCTCTCCGAGCCGACCGCCCAGGCGCTCACGCTCTACGTGTTCGGCATCGGCGAGGCGGCCCTCGGGCTCCTCCTCCTCTTCGGCGCGTTCACCCGCTACGCCTGCGCCCTTGTGGCGGTGGAGATGGTCCTCATCGTCTCCCTCTTCGGAGTCCCCCGGTGGCAGGTGGGGATCCTCAAGGACCTCACCACCCTCGGCGCGGCCCTCTCCCTGGGCCTCACGGGGTGCTACCTCCTCAGCGTGGACGGCTGGCTGAGGAAGCGGAAACCCGGTTGGATGGTCTGAGGAGTGGCGGTCACCGGAATCCACACTCCCCGCGTCGAGGACTACCTGGCCCGGCGCCTCCCGAGCCCTCACCCGGTCCTCCGGGAGATGGAGTCCTACGCGCGCAGATTCGACTTCCCCATCGTGGGCCCCCAGGTGGGGCGGTTTCTCGAACTCGCGGCTCGCGCTGTCCGGGCCCGTCTCGTCGTTGAACTCGGCTCCGGGTTCGGATACTCCGCGGCGTGGTTCCTGCGCGGCATGGGCCCGAGGGGGGCCATCCACCTCACCGACGCCTCGGAGAACCACGCGGAGATGGCGCGGGATTGCCTGGGCCGGATGGGCTTCGGAAGGCGGTTCAAATTCCATGTCGGAGACGCCCTCGACCTCCTGGACGCGCTCCCGGTGGAGCGGGCGGACATCCTCTTCATGGACATCGACAAGGAGGGATACCCCGACGCCCGCCGCAACTTCGCGCCCCGCATGAAGCCCGGCGCCCTCCTCCTGGTGGACAACCTGCTCTGGTCGGGACTCGTGGCGACGGGGGACCGGAGCCCGGAGACCCGTGCCATCCGGGCGTTCACCGGCCAGATGCTTCGCGACCCCCGGTTCCGGATGACCCTCCTCCCGGTGCGGGACGGAGTGGGCTTCGCCGTCAAGGTCCGGATGTGACGGAAGGCCGACTCCCGAGGGGACGGATGCACGAGAGGCGGCCGAACCGGGGAATCCTCTCCGCCGCCGCGGGCCGCCGGAGGACCTGACCGGCCCCCCGCATCAGGCCTGCAGTTTCTCCACGACCATTTCAAAGATGGGCAGGAGGGCCATGGACTTGTTGATGTCCCCGCTCACAACGTTGAACCCTCCGGCGAAGACCGCCTCCCGGACCTTGTCCATGTTGGCCGCCGCCAGGTAGGCCGCCACTTCGGCGCTCACCGAGAGGGTGACGTCGGGGTTGGGGGCGGTCCCGACGCCGAACTGGAGCCGGTGGTTGGCGATTCTCAGGTAGGTCTTGAGGTCGGTCTTCTCCACCACGAAGTTGACGGTGACGTCCCTCACGCCGTTGAGTTCGGCCTGGACGTCGGGGTCCCGGGAGGCCAGCTCCTCTATCGCCTTGAAGAGGAGCCCGAGGTCCTCCGGGCGGGCGCTCCCCGCCTGGAACTTGGCCCGGACGTCGTCGAGGGCGCCCATGGCCTGTCCTGCCCTCCCCGGGCATAAGAAAATTTCCATGTTTCTGCCCCGAAAGCAGGTTTCTCGGCCGAAACAAGTTTGAAGCGCTTTCCGCGCCCCCGGAGAAGTTTTAAAAGGGCGGTGCCCCCACACCCCCATCGTGTTCGACTTCACCAAGGAGCAACTTGCGGCGCGCCAGATGTTCCGCTCCTACCTCGCGAAGGAGATCCAGCCCATGGTCCCGAAGATGGAGGAGGACGACCGCCTCACCTACGAGGCGATGCGCAAAATCTGGAAGACCTTCGGCATCGCCTCGATGATCAAGTCGGGGTGGGAGTCGCGCCGCAAGAAACTGAAGGAGCAGGGGAGCGACACGATGGAGGGGGCCCCCGAGGCGGACCTCTTCAGCGGGGGCACCGCCCAGGACCCGACCCTCTTTCTCCTCCTTTTCGTGGAAATCTCCCGCATCGACCCCGGCCTCGCCCTCTCCCTCGGCGCCTCCCTCGGCCTCTGCGGCCGGACCATTATGGCGAAGGGCACCATGGTTCAGAAAGAGAAATACGCCCTTCCGGTTCTCCTCCTCGACAAAATCGGCGCCTGGGGGCTCACCGAGCCCGACAGCGGGAGCAACGCCTTCGGCCTGAAGTCGGTGGCGAAGGTCCAGGGGGACAAATACGTCCTCACGGGCCAGAAGACGCTCGTGACAAACGCCCCCTACGCCGACACCTTCGTCGTTTACGCCCGCATCGACCACCCGGGCAGCGACCCTGCCCAGCGGAAGGTCCACGGCTTCATCCTGGAGCGCGGGATGGACGGATTGGAGACCAGCAAGCCCTTCAAGAAGATGGGGATGCGGACCAGCCCCACCGGCGCCATCTACATGAACGAGGTCACCGTGACCAAGGACCACCTGCTCGGGGGGAAGGAGAAGGACCCGAGCCGGATCCAGGCCATCTCCATCCTCGAGGGCGAGCGCTCCGGCGCCCCCGCCATGGCCCTCGGGGTCATCGAGCGGTGCATCGACGAGTGCGTGAAGTACTCGAAGGAGCGGGTCCAGTTCGGCCGCCCCATCGCGGAGTACCAGATGGTCCAGAAGAAACTGGCCTTCATGTACATGCACCGGGAGAACGTGAAGAACCTCATGCTGAAGCAAATCTGGATGATGAAGAACAACGTCCGGAACATGCAGGACGCCTGCGCCGCCAAGCTCTACTGCGGCAAGGCTGCCGAGGACGTCTGCCGGGAGGCGATCCAGATCTTCGGCGGCTACGGCTTCCTCTCGGAATACCCCGTCGAGAAGCTCTACCGGGACGTCCGGCTCCTCGCCCTAGGGGGCGGGACCGACGAAATCCAGGAGCTCACCATCGCTCGGGAGTTGCTGAAGGACGAGACTGGGTCGGGGTAGGGCCGGCGCCCCTCCGGGCGCGCCTCAGCAGACTCCCCGCCCCTCCTTCTGCAGCAGGGTCGAGTTCACGTGGACCGTCCCGTTGAGCCGGACCGCCAAGGCGATGGCGTCGCTCGGCCGGGCGTCGAGGCTGAGGATGGTGGAGCCCTGCTGGAGGTTCAGCCGGCCGTAGTAGACGTCCCCGGCGAGCCGCTCCACCCGGATCTGGAGGAGGGTGGTGTTGAATGCGCGGAGCATCTCCGCCATCAGGTCGTGGGCGTTGGGCCGGACGTCAATCCTCCCGGCGAGGCCGTTGGCGACCGACTGGGTCTGGGCCGGGAGGGCCGCGAGGGTGAGGCGGAGGCAGCCCGAGGTGAGGTGGATGCCGAGCTCGGAGGTGGTGACGTTCACGGGGGCGTAGTCCACCAGGTCGAGGGCCGCCTTGAGGCGCCCCTGGAACTCGCTCTGGAGGGAGAGGGCCTGCGGGGGAGAGGGGGCGAGCAGCAGGCCCAATGCAATCCCCGCCGCCAGAGCCGCCGCGACGGCCATTGAGCCGACCGTCCGTCTCGGCCTCGGGGGGAGTCCTGGAGGCGACCCCCCCGGAGTGGACCGGAACGGCGGGGGGGGCGGAGCCCCCCCCTCCAGGGGTTCACTCATAGAACCTCTCCAGCGCCTCCTTCACCGTGGCCACCTCCGCCACCCGGATGCCCAGGCGCCCCCCCAGGTCCACCCTCCGCTCCTCGAACTCCACCGTGCAGAGCCGGAGCGACTCTTCGGTGAGGCAGCGCCGGACCGGCTCGGCGAGGCGCCCCGCGGTGTTCTGGCCCGGGGCCACGAGGAAGAGGGTCACGCCCTTGTCCCGCGCCGCCGCCGCCTTCTCCTCCACCCCCCCGACGGCGCCCACGGAGCCGTCGGGCTCCACGGTCCCGGTGATGGCCACCCTCGGATTTGGGGTCCGCCCCTCCAGCGCAGCCGCGGCTGCGACCGCCATGGCCGCCCCGGCCGAGGGACCCTCCACCACCTGGGCGTCGGCCTGCACCGAGTAAATCACATCCACGGCGCCCAGGCTGCGCCCCGTCAGGTTGGCCGCTACCCGCGCCGCGGTGAGAGCCGAGACCTGGGTGTCGGGGGCGGCCTTGGCGTTGTTCACGCTCACCAGGACGAGCCCGCCGCCGGGCTGGACCCGGGCGGTCAGGTTGGCGATGACCCCCTCCCCCGAGGTGTCGATCCCGGGAACCTTGACCGAGACCTCGCGCGCTTCGGGGCTCAGGGGGGGCATCGCGAGGTCGCGGGGGCCGCCCACCCGGGTCCCGGCGTAGAAGGCGAGCCCCAGGAGGAGTCCGACCAAGAGGACCGCGACGGGGAGGACCCACCTGCGGCGCGGCTTCGCGGCGGGCGGCGGGGGAGGGTTCGGTCCCGCGGGGGGCTCGGCGGCCATGGGTGGTCATCTCCCAGGGGGAGGATACCCCTTTCGGGGCCCTCCGGTCGCGCGAGATATATGGGGGGACCGAGGACTACCCCCATGGCCGAGCCCTCGCCTGGCGAACTGGCCCTCCTCCGCGCGGTGCGGATGGGCCAGCGGAGGCTCGGGGATGCCCGAAAGGCCCTCGGGGCCACGAAGGAGCAGGCGGAGGCCTTCGCCAAGTCCGCGACCGGGAAGGGGCTCCTCACCCGGGCCGGGAGTCGGCTCGCCCTGACCCCCGCAGGGCTGGAGGCGGCCCTCGCCCACGAACTCGCCCACCCGGCGCCGGTCGTTGTGCGCTGGAAGCACGAGATGTGGGTGGACAAGGGGGTCGGGGGCGCCTTCATGGCGGGGGGTTTCGCCATGGTCTACTCCGCGTTCCAACTCGGCTACCAGTTGTTCAACACGCCCCCGCCTGCCATCAACATCCCCTCCCTCGACCCCGCCGCCCTCCTGGGGGGAGGCGGAGGCGCCGACCTCGGGAAGACCCTCCTCGGGCCCATCGCCGAGAGTTTCCAGAACTCCATCGGCGTCGCCATCAAGGCGGCCGGGGCGGGCATCCTCGTCGCGGCGGGGGGCTCCATCCTGGGGAAGGGCGTGCAGTTGTTCAAGCGGCCGTAGTTGCCGCTCCACTCGGAAACTCTCTCGTAACTCCCGCCTACGGCCGCCTTCGCGCTGCGGCCCCTGCTTTGCGGTTGAGCCCTTTTGTTGCGGATTCTGCGCTTACTTCCCCTCGACGTACTTCCCAATCCGCTCCACCGCTTCCCTCAGCGTCCCCATCTCCACCGCGTAGGAGATGCGGATGTGCCCCTCCCCGCTCTTCCCGAAGGCCGACCCGGGCACCACCGCGACCTTCTGCTGGTTCAGGAGCCCCTCGGCGAACTTCTCGGAACTCTCGCCGGGCACCATCGGGAAGGCGTAGAACGCCCCCTTCGGCTCCGCGCAGGGGAGGTCCATCTCCCTGAATGCGCCCATGAGGAACCGCCGCCTCCGGTCGTACTCCCGCACCATCTCCCGCGTCTCCCCCTCCGCCGCGAGGGCCTCGATGGCGGCGTACTGGCCGGTGATGGGGGCGCAGAGCATGGTGTACTGGTGGATTTTCGCCAGCCCCGCGATCAGTTCGGCGGGCCCGCAGGCGTAGCCGATGCGGAAGCCGGTCATCGCCTGCCCCTTCGAGAAGCCCCCGAGGACGATGGTGCGCTCGGGGGCGAAGGAGGCCATGCTCAAGGGCTTGCCGTCGTAGGTCAGGTCCCGGTAAATCTCGTCGGAGATGATGAGCAGGTCGCGGTCCTCCGCCACCTCCGCGATGCGGGCCATCTCCCTCCGGCCGAGGGCCGCCCCGGTCGGGTTGTTGGGGTAGTTCAGCAGGAGGGCCTTCACCGGCCCCTTCGCGGCCGCCGCGTCGAGCGCCTCCGCCCGGGGGACGAACCCCTCGTGCTCCTCCGCCACCACGCTCCGGGGGACGCCCCCGGCGAAGACCGTGTTGGGGCCGTAGGAGACGTAGGCGGGCTCCGGGTAGAGGATCTCCTCGCCGGGCTCCACCACCGCCCGCAGGGTCAGGTCGAGCCCCTCCGAGACCCCGGTGGTGACGAGGACCTCCTTCTTCGGGTCGTAGGTCGCGCCGTACCCCTCCTCCATGTGGCGGGCGATGGCCTCGCGCAGCTCCAGCAACCCCCAGTTGCTGGTGTAGGAGGTGTCGCCGCGCTCGAGGGAGTAGATGGCCGCCTCCCGGACGCGCCACGGGGTGGCGAAGTCGGGCTCGCCCACCGCGAGGCTGAGGACGTCCTCCATGCCGATCACCATCTCGAAGAACCTCCGGATGCCGCTCGGGGGGACCTCCCGCACCCTCCGGGCCACCCGGTTCCCGAGGTGGAGCGATTTCACCTTCAGGGAGCCCTTGCGGAGGCTCACAGGTAGTTCCGCGCCCCCTTGATGAGGGTGGTCTGGGTCACCAGCCCCACCAGTTTTCCGCGCCCGCTGACCACCGGGATGCGCTGGATGCCGCTCTTCACCATGTCGTCGGCGATGCGCCGGAGGGGGGTCTCGGGGGAGCAGGTGACGAGGTTGCGGCTCATCAGTTCCTCGATGCGCATGTCGCCGATGTCGTGCCCGGCGAGGTCGATGTCCCGGAGGGTCACGATGCCGAGCAGGCTGCCGTCGGAGTCGAGGACCGGCAGGGCGCCGACGCCATGGCGGAGCATCTGGAGCCGGGCGAGGGCGACCTTCTGGTTGGGGCCGATGGTGTAGACCTCCTTGACCATCACATCCTGGGCCGTGAGGACGGTTCTGGACATGGGAGGGCATGGGCCTCGACCCCTATTAGGCTTGACGCGGGCCCGGAACCGGGGATCGCGAGACCCCGGATTCAGGGCTGGGGAGGGCGGACCGAGGGTCTTTTGACGGCAGCACGCATTCCCGCGATGGAGGACAACATCCGCCTCTACCTCGTCGGCACCGCGGGCTCGGGGAAGTCCACCTTCACGAAGGCGCTCCTGGAGTGGATGGACGCCCAGAAATATCCCGCCTTCACCGTGAACCTCGACCCGGGCGCGGAGCGACTCCCCTACACCCCCGACGTGGATGTGCGGGACTGGGTGAAGCTGTCCGACGTGATGAACCGCTACAGCGTCGGCCCCAACGGGGGGCAGATCCTCGCCGCCGACATGATCGCCCTCCACGCCGAGGAGATCCGGAGAGAACTCGACTCCCTCCGGGCCGACTACTTCCTCATGGACACCCCGGGGCAGATCGAGCTCTTCGCCTTCCGCGAGTCCTCCCGCCTCCTCGTCGAGGCGCTGGGGGGCCCCAACCTCCTCGCGTTCCTCTACGACCCCCTCCTCGCCCGCCAGCCCGCCGGCTTCGTCTCCCTCGCCCTCCTCGCCTGCTCGGTCCAGTTCCGGTTCGCCGTCCCCTCGGTGACTCTCCTGGGGAAGTCGGACCTCCTCAAGCCCGAGGAGCGGGCGCGGATCGAATCGTGGGCCGCCGACGGCGACCTGCTCCGGGAGGCCCTCGAGGGGGCGGGCGCG
Organism: Halobacteria archaeon; assembly: GCA_038869515.1. Classification (GTDB taxonomy): domain Archaea; phylum Halobacteriota; class Syntropharchaeia; order JACQPP01; family JACQPP01; genus JAWCQZ01. The sequence continues at coordinate 61,387 of JAWCQZ010000008.1, read as the reverse complement.
GTGAGCACCGAACTGTTCAAGGCCCTCGACTCCATCGGAGCCTTCGGGGCGCCCCTCCCGGTCTCGGGGGCCACCGGCGAGGGAGCCGCCGACCTCTACACCGCGGTTCAGGAGATTTATATGGGGGGGGAGGACATCGTGCGCGAATGAGCCCGGGACCCGCTCCGCCCGAGACCGCCCAGGCCCCGGAGCCCGCTCCGGCCAAGGCCGAGCCCGAGGCCCCCAAAGCCGCCGCGGCGAGGAGGGGGGAGGAGGGGGGGTCCAAGGCCTCCAAGCCCCGGGAGAGTGGGGCGCGCAGGGAGGGAGCCCATGCCCCGAAGCCCGCCGCCCCCGGCCCCGCGGACGCCGTCAAGGAGAGCCTGGTCCGGTTCATGGCGGTCCGCGTCCGGGAGAGGTACCCCGAGACCCGCCGCATCCTCCCGGGTCCCCTCCGGGCCATCGCGCGCAGCCGCATCGAGGAGCACCCGGAGGTCCTGGAGGCCTACCGGAAGAACCGGCGCCGGGGAGAGCAGGAGGCGCTCCCCCTCGTCTTGGCCCTCGCCGAGGAGATGGCGGGCCGAGTCCCCAAGGAAGAGGGCAAGGCCTGAGGGCGCCCGCCCGGGACCGGAGAGCGCATCTTTCAGGAGGCTCCGCACCAGGAAGATGGGCCGGTGGGACGCGGTCATCCTGGGCTCCGGCGTCGGAGGCCTCGCCGCCGCCTCGGCTCTGGCTCGAGGGGGGCTGAAGGTGCTCGTCTTGGAGAAGAACTCGGCCGTTGGCGGCGCCTGCGCGGCCGTGGAGTGGGAGGGGTTCCAGTTCGACGTCGCCGTCCACCTCTTCGCCTCGGGGGAGAAGGGGGTGCTGGGGGAGGCCCTGCGGCGGGCGGGGGAGCGGGTCGAATTCCTCCCCGCCGTCCGGGAGGATGTCGTGCTCCGGGTGGGGCGGACCTCGGTGGAAGTTCCGGGCTACGGGTGCCGCGGGGTCGAGGAGGCGGTGCGCGACTTCGCGGGGATGTACGCCGCCTTCGGCCTTGAGTTCGGGGCGGGGGACGAGGCGCTGGTCCGCGATTTGTGGACCCTGCCCGGGCAGGAGCTGGACCGGCTCGACCGGACCGACCTCCTCTCCTTCATCGGCCGCTATCCCGTGGGGGCCCCCGCGCTCCTCGTCCCCTCCATCCTCTCCACCCTCTACACCACCTCCGCGGCGGGGCAGGTCGCGGCCGGCGAGTTCATCCGGTGCTACCAGGAGGTGTTCCGGAACTCATCCCTCTCCTACGTCCGGGGCGGCGCCTCGGCCATCCCGGAGGCGCTCGGGCGGGCGGTGGAGGCGTCGGGGGGCGAGGTCCGGACGCGCGCCCCGGCCGGCCTCCTCCGCATCCGCGGCGGCCGGGTGGAGGGCGTCGAGACCCGCGGCGGCTTCGAGGAAGCGCCGGTCGTGGTGAGCACCGCTGGACTCCGCGAGACGGTCTTCGGCCTCGCGGGGGAGGGGCGCTTCCCCGCCGACTACCTCGAGCGGGTCCGCGCGGTCCGCACCTACAACTTCGACACCCGGGAGGTGCTCCGCGTCGCCCTCCGGGGGCGGGTGGCGGAGGCGAAAAACTACCTGGCCGGCGATGCGCCGGGGGCGGAGAGGCTCCTGCGGCTATCCCGCCACCTCCCGGCCGCCCTCGCCGCCCGGATGACCCGGCGCGGCCAAGGGCGGTGGTATGGCGGGGCGGCCTCCCGGGGGCGGCTCTGGCTGAACCGGCTTCTCGGGCACGCCGGCTTCGGCATCGCCTGGGCGGTCTTCCCGACCCACTTCGACCCCGACCTCGCCCCGCCGGGCCGCCACATCCTCCTCGCCGTGGGGGCCCGGGGGATGACCTGGCCCTACCTCCGCCGCCTCTTCCCGGGACTCTCCCGCGAGGTGATGCGGATGTGGGACCCCTCGACCCGGTTCTACGGCGGCTTCCTCGGCAAGGCGGGCGGGCCCCCCATCAGCAACCCTCCCCTGGTGGGCCAGGCGGGGCGGGACCGGCTCCCGAACGAGACCCCTGTGGAGGGGCTCTACCTCGCGGGCGACTCGGCCGGGGGACGCGGCATCGGGACCGAGATGGCGGCCCGGAGCGGGCTCGAATGCGCAGACAAAATCCTCGCGGCGCGGGGGTGACTACGTTCCCGTCCGGTCGAGCTCCTCGATTTTTGCGATGACCTCGGCGGCGTGGCTCTTCGGGCTCACCTTCGGCCAGACGTGCAGGACGAGGCCGTTGGCGCCGACGAGGAAGGTGGCGCGCTGGGCGTAGCCCAGGGGGGCGAGGACTCCGAACTCCGATGTCAGTTCCTTCTCGGGGTCTGCCAGGAGCGGGAAGTTGAGGCGGTATTTCTGCTCGAACTTCTTGTGGGAGAGCACGGGGTCGGTCGAGACCCCCACGACCTCCCAGCCCCGCTTGCGGATTTCGTCGCTGGAGTCCCGGAAGTTGCACGCCTCGACGGTGCACCCCGGCGTGTCGTCCTTGGGGTAGAAGTAGAGGACGACCTTCTTGCCTGCCAGCGAAATCTTCCGGCCGTTTTGGTCGAGGCCCGCAAGCTCCGGCGCCTTGTCGCCCGCTTTCAGCATGGAGTGCCGTGCGCGCGGCTCTTTTTCAACTTTGCGCCCCCGGGGCCTCGTCCTTGAGCCGCTCCTCCAGAATCTGCAGGATGTAGTCCCACCGCTCCCTCTCCGGCCGCCCCTGGAACCGCTCCCGGATGAGGTCGTAGCCCTCCATGTGGCGGAATCGGGCCTCCACGGTCTCGAGGGGGCGCCCGTGCCTCCGCGCGAGGGACTCCAGCTCCGCCCGGACCTCCTGCGGGACCGGGACTCCCGCGGCGACCCGGGCGGGGCGGACCTTCCGGGGTGCCGGCTTCTCCATCGGTCCCCGGCGGACGTCGTAGGGGAAAACCTTCATCCCGCGACCCTCCCGGGGAAGATGGGCGTCCTCCAGGCCCTCGGTCTCGCGGGCCTCCTCTGGCTCGCGTTCCTCGGCGCCTTCGTGGCTTTCATCCTCCTCCTCTACTGGCCGGTCGAGCGGCGGAAGCGCCACCTGCGGTGGTGCGCCGCCTGCCGCCTCCCGGGCCGGGGGCGCTACTGCGAAAACTGCAGCGAGCGGCTGGTGCGGACCCGGGACCTGCGCCCCCGGTGCTTCCACTGCGGCGCCCTCTTCGAGAAGGAGGTCCCCAAGTTCTGCCACGAGTGCGGCTTCTCGCAGGGCCCGCGCGCCGGGGAAAGGGCCGCGCCCAGGCAGGCCTGAGCCTATCTGCTCCCGCCCGGCAGGACCATGACGGTGCTCGACGCCTTCGCGATCAGGGCCCCCTCCTCATCGGTCACATCCGCTTCGATGTAACTCAAGGTCTTCCCCCGCTTCACCACCCTCCCCTCGGCCTTCAGCTTTCCCTCCTTGACCGCCTTCAGGAAGTTGATTTTGAGTTCCACGGTGGTGAAGTTCTCTCCCTCCTTCAGGGTTGAGGCGAAGGCGAACCCCATCGCGCCGTCGGCCACGTCGCAGAGGACTCCCCCGTGGAGGGTTCCGCCCGGGTTGTGGTGGCGCTCGTCGGCCTCGAACTCCATCACCGCCCGCCCCGGCTCGGCCGACTTCAGGGAGAAGCCCACCAGTTTCATCACGGGGGCGGGCGGGGCCTTCCCTTCGAGCAGCAGGCGGATGTAGTCCCGGGGCGGGGGCATCTGCCTACCCTTTCAGCGGGCCGTGGCGGGCCCCGTGGGGCGCGTGGGCCTCCGCCACGTGGGCGCAGGTGTCGTCGCAGGGGCCGAAGTGCTTCACGACCACCTTGCAGGGGTCGCACCGGTGCTCCCAGAGGGGGGAGCCGGCCAGTTCGGCGGCGGGGGAGGCCCAGGGGGGGCGGGAGGCGGCCATGGCCCTCCTCTCCCCGGGGCTCTAAATCCCTTTGGCCCCTCCGTGGCGAGAGCCTCCCGCCCCAACGGTTTTAAAACGTCCCACAACACCCGGGGGATGCGAAGCCTATGGGTCGTTCTCCTCGCGGTATCCCTCCTGGCCGGTCCTGCCTGGGGCCAGGAACCACGGGTCATCCAAACCGGTGGAGGGGGCGCCTCCTCGGTGGCTTGGAGCCCCGACGGGAGCCGGCTCGCCTCCGGGTCGGTGGACGGAGTTGTTCGGATTTGGGACGCGACCGCCGGTGCGCCTTTGAAGGTGCTCTCGGGAGGGGCGGGTCCGGTGGGGTTCGTCGCCTGGAGCCACGACGGCAAGCGACTGGCAGCGGCCTCCAACAACCTGAGCGCCGCGCCGGTCTACGGGACCCTCCGCGCATGGGACCCGAACACCGGGGCTGCCGTGGGCGACCTCGGCCTCCATCCGGGCCCCGTCACCTCCCCCGTCTGGAACCCCAATGGGACCCATCTCGCCTTCGGTGCGAACCGGGACTTCTTCCCAGTCGTGGTGGGGTTCGTCCGCATTTGGGACCCTGTCGCGAACGTCACGGTTCATGAACTCAAGGACAGCATGAAGTACGTGACCCAGGTGGCCTGGAGTCCGGACGGCGCCCTCCTCGTCTCGGGGTCGGATGAGCCCGCTCTTCGGGTCTGGGACCCGGTCACGGGGACCCGCCTCCGGAATCTGAGCGGAGACCTGTCGAGCGTGGAGTCCCTCTCCTGGAGTCCACTTGCGAACCTGGTGGCCATCGGCTCGCAGGATGCCAAGATTCGCATCTGGGAAATTCCGTCGGGGTCCCCGTTCCGGACCTTCGCCGGTCACAGCAGCGTCGTCAACGCAGTCGCGTGGGGCCCGACCGGAACCCGGCTCGCCTCGGGGTCCAACGACGGCACGGTTCGGGTCTGGAGGGTCTCCACCGGCGAGGGCGAACGCGTCTTTACCGGGCACACCGCGCCGGTCCGGTCGGTCGCGTGGAACCCCTCGGGGACCCGCCTGGCCTCGGCCTCCGACGACGGGACCCTCCGCGTGTGGGACCTCAGCCCCCCTTCGCCATCTTCCGTTCCAACCCCCGCTCCATCTCCCGGGGTTTTTCCTTCGTTCACTCCGGTCCCCTCCGCTCCGGCCCGCTCGCCGGGATTTGAATTCCTTCTGGCGGCGGGGGGTCTCGCCTTGTCGGGGCTCTTCCACCGACGCGCCTCCCGGTGAAAGGTGATAAGGCCCAACCTCCTCCTAGGGGTGAACGGGGGTGTTGCCTAGCCAGGTAAGGCAGCGGGCTCCAGACCCGCCTCTCGTGGGTTCAAATCCTACCGCCCCCACTGTCGCCGGGGGGAGGGGCTCCGCCCCGGGGGGTCGCTGGCCGTGACTCCCCGTCCACAAGCCCGCCCCCCACCCCGGTTTTCGCCGGCGATCACGCACGCGCCCCCCCCATCCCCGCAAAATCGCCTTGCTGCGACGGGTTCTAACCGAAGGTTTTTTCGGTGAAGGGGCGTGGCCCTTCTATGGTCCGCAGCGGCAAATGGCAAGTCCCGGCGAAACGAGAGGGTTCCCGATGGGGCCGGCGCGGGCCTCCCAGATTGCCACGCGTGCCGAAGGCACGCAAGTTTGAGGCCCGCGCCGACGGGGCGGGAGGGTTTCCGGGGGGCCCGGGACTTCGTGCCGCCCCCCAATCGTTCCTCCGCTCCCTCGAGGCCGACCCCTGGCTCTTCCCGGCCGACCTCTGGGTGGACCGGGCCCACGTCGCCATGCTCGCGAAGCAGCGGATTCTCCCGAAGGCGGAGGCGGCCCGGATTCTGCAGGGCCTCGACTCGATCGAGAGGGACGGGGTCGCCGGAATCCGCCTCGAGGAGCGGGAGGACCTCCACACCGCCATCGAGGCGGAGTTGACGGAGCGCATCGGCCCCGCCGGGGGCAGGATGCACACGGCCCGCTCCCGGAACGACGAGGTGGCCACCTGCATCCGCGTCGCCCTCCGGGACGACCTTCTGGCCGTCCACAGAGCGCTCCTCGACCTCCGGGCCGTCCTCGTCGCGCGGGCCACCGAGGAGGCGGGGACCCTCATGCCCGGCTTCACCCACCTCCAGCCCGCCCAGCCCACGACCCTCGGCCACCACCTCCTCGCCCACGCCGCGGGCCTCGGGCGGGACACCGCCCGCCTCCGCGACCTCTGGCCCCGCCTCAATGTCTCCCCCCTGGGAGCCGCCGCTCTCGCCTCGACCCGCTGGCCGGTGGACTCCGACACCACCGCCCGCCTGCTCGGGTTCGACGGGGTCTTCGAGAACTCCATGGACGCCACCGGGGACCGGGACTTCCTGCTGGAGGCCCTGGCGGCCTTGGCCCTGCTGATGGTCCGCCTCAGCCGCATGGCCGAGGAACTGGTGAACTGGTCGAGCCCCGCCTTCGGCTTCGTGGTCCTCGCCCCGGGCTGGGCCACCGGCTCCTCCATCATGCCCCAGAAGCGTAATCCCGACGCCGCCGAACTCATCCGGGGCCGGGCCGGCCTCGCTCTCGGCGCCCTGACCGCCGCGGCGGCGATGGCGAAGAACCTCCCCCTCGCCTACAACCGGGACCTCCAGGAGATGACCCCGCTCCTCCTCCGGGCGCTCCGGGGGACCCGGGGCTGCCTCGAGGCGATGGAGGAGATGGTCCGGACCATGGACATCCGCAGGGGCCTCATGGAGAGGATGGCCGGGGCCGATTTCTCCACCGCAACCGACGTGGCCGACACCCTCGCCCACCTCACCGGGATCCCCTTCCGCCAGGCCCACCGGATCGTCGGCTCCCTCGGCCACGCCCCCTCCTACCCGCGCCTGGAGGCGGCCTTCAAGAAGGCCACCGGCCGCCCCCTCAAGTCGGCCGGCTTCGGCCCGAAGGAGTTCGAGCGGTGCCTCGACCCCCGGGGGGCCGTGGAGGCGCGGGGGCGCGGGGGCCCGTCGCCCGCCGAGTTGGGCCGCGCGGTGGCGGCCGCCCGCGAGACCCTCCGGGACGACCGGCAGTGGGTCTCCGAGAGGGAGCGGAGAATCGAGGCGGCACGGGCGGAGACCCGGGCCGCTGTCCGGGCCCTTCTCAAATGACGAAAAGTTTGACTTTCGACGCGACGAGCGCGTCGTCTGGCCTGCCGACCGCGGCCTTCGGCCGCGTTCCGGCCAGTCAACGATGAGCAGGCCCGCCCCCGGAGACCGGGTCCGGGTCGTGAAGGGAAGTCGGGCCATCGAGGGGGTCCTCATGCCCTCTCCCGGCGCGGGCCCCGTGGTGAAACTCGACAGCGGCTACAACGTGGGGATCGGTCCCGGGGCGAAGGTGACCCTGCTGGAGAAGGCCGCCCCGGAGCGACCCTCCGCCCCGAAGCCGCTCCCGGTCGGAGGCCCAGCGCGAACCCTCGCGATACTCTCCACCGGAGGCACCATCGCCTCCCGGGTGGACTACCGGACCGGGGCCGTCACCAGCCAGTTTTCGGCTGGGGACCTGGTGGAGGCCATCCCCGAATTGAAGGGGGTCGCCCGCCTCCGGGCGGAGCCGGTCTTCTCCCTCCTCAGCGAGAACATGACCCCCGCCCGGTGGGTCACGCTCGCCAGGAAAATCGCGGACGAAATCCGCAAGGGGGCCGACGGGGTTCTTGTCACCCACGGGACCGACACCATGGGCTACACCGCCGCCGCCCTCGCCTTCCTGCTGGAGAGCCCGGTGCCCGTGGTCCTTACCGGCGCCCAGCGCTCCTCCGACCGCCCCAGCAGCGACGCCGCCATCAACGCGGTCTGCGCCGCCGAGGCGGCCCTGGCCGACTTCGCCGAGGTGGCGGTGGTGATGCACGCCGGGACCGCCGACGGGGTGTGCGCCATCCATCGCGGCACCCGGGTCCGCAAGAACCACACCTCCCGCCGCGACGCGTTCGAGTCGCAGCCGGGCCCCCTCGGGTTCGTGGAGTTCGCGAGCCGGAGGGTGGAGTTCTTCCTCCCGAGGCGGCCCCGGGGCGGGGAGTTGAAAGCGCGCCTGAAGATGGAGCCGAAGGTCGCGCTGGTGAAGTTCGCCCCCGGCCTCGGGCCGCAAGCACTGGAACGGGCCGCCCAGGGGGCCCGTGGAGTGGTGCTGGAAGGGACCGGCCTCGGCCACGTCGCCTCGTCGTGGATTCCTGCCGTCCGCAAACTGGTGAAGCGGGGCATCCCGGTGGTCATGGCCTCCCAGTGTTTGCAGGGAAGGGTGAACGACCGGGTCTACGACACGGGGCGCGACCTGCTGAGGGCCGGGGTGATTGAGGCGGAGGACATGCTGCCGGAGACCGCCTACGTGAAACTGATGTGGGTGCTGGGGCAGACCCGCGACCTGGACGGGGTGAAGCGTCTCATGCAGACGAATGTGGCCGGGGAAATCACGGAGAGTTCCGCGCAATGAACCGGCGAAACGCGTAGGGGGCCATGCCGAAAAACAAGAACAAGGAGCGAATCCAGACCTATCTCTCGCCCTACGTCGTCGAGAAGATGGACGCCCTCATCGCGAGGAAGAGGTTCACCTCAAGGTCGGACTTCGTGGCCCACGCGGTCTCCCATTTCATCGGCTACCTCGAAAAAGAGTGAGCGGCGTCTTTTTGTGCCGCACCGGAACCCGGGCAGGATGAGCCGAGTTCAGGGTGCCCAGTTCCCCAGAAGGCCGGTCCACGGCGGCAACGTCCGCGCCGCCTCTGAAGCCGCCGGCCGCGAGGTCCTCGACTTCTCCGCCTGCACCAACCCCCTCTCCTTCCCGGTGGCCCGCGCCCTGCGGGAGTGCGCGAAGGAGTTGGCCCACTACCCCGACGACCGGTATGCGGAGTTCCGGGAGGCCGCGGCCCGCTTCTGCGGCTCGTCCCCCGAACTGGTCGTCCCCGGCAACGGCTCCACCGAACTCATCGAGCTCGCCGTCCGCGCGTTTCTCGAGCCCGGCGACCGGGTGGTGGTCCGCAGCCCCACCTACGAGGAGTATCGCTTCCGGGCGATGCTCGCGGGGGCTGAGGCGAAGGAGGGCTCCGGCCCCGACTCCTCCCGCGTGGTCTTCGCCTGCAACCCCAACAACCCCACCGGGGATCTGCTTCTCCGGGACGAAGTCCTCTCCCTGGCTGAGGAGTGCGACCGGCGCGGCGCGGTGCTGGTGGTAGATGAGTCCTTCGTCGAGTTGTCGGACCCCGCCCAGTCGGTCGCCCCCGACGCGGCGGACTTCGAAGGGCTCCTGGTCCTCCGGAGCCTCAGCAAGGCGTTCGGCCTCCCCGGCCTCCGGGCGGGCTTCGCCGCCGCCTCGCCCCCGGTGGCGGATGCCCTGGAGGCGCTGCGGAGCCCTTGGTCCCTCTCGGTCCCCGCCGAGGAGGCGGCGCGGGCCTGCTTCCGGGGGGCGGGGCCGTTCCTCGAAAGGTCGAGGCGGCTCGTGGCCCGGGAGCGGGCGTGGCTCACCGAGGAACTCGCCGCTACTCCCCTCCGCCCGCAGCCGAGCGCGGCCCCTTTCCTCACCGCCGAGGCCCCCGGCGGGGCGTCGCGGGCCGCCCGCGACCTCCTGAAGCGCGGCCTCCTGGTCCGGGACTGCGCCTCCTTCGGCCTGCCCCGCTACCTCCGATTGGGAATTCGGACGCGGCCCGACAACCGGCGGCTGGCGGAAGCGGTGGCGCAGATTTTCCACTGAGGCTGTCCCAAAGTCTTTTCCGCCGGGGGCGTGTCGCAACTTTGGAACAGGACATGAAGGACGAGTCCCTGAAAAAAGTCCTCGTGATTGGTTCAGGGCCGATTATTATTGGCCAGGCGGCGGAGTTCGACTACTCCGGCTCCCAGGCGTGCCGCTCCCTCCGGGAGGAGGGGGTCGAGGTCGCGCTGGTGAACTCCAACCCCGCCACCATCATGACCGACGAGGAGATCGCCGACCGCATCTACATCGAGCCCCTCACCCCGGAGGTCGTGGCCCGCATCCTCCGCCGCGAGAGGCCGAACGGCCTCCTTCCGAGCGTCGGGGGGCAGACCGGGCTCAACCTCACGGTCCAGTTGAAGAAGATGGGCGTCCTGGAGGAGACCGGGGTCCGGGTCATCGGGAGCCCCGTGGAGTCCATCGAGAAGGCGGAGGACCGCGACCTCTTCTTCCGGTTCATGAAGGACCTGGGGGAGCCGATTCCGGGCACCGCCAAGTGCGCCACCGTCGAGGAGGCCCTCCGGGCCGCCGACCCCCTCGGCTACCCCGTCATGGTCCGCCCCGGTTTCTGCCTGGGCGGGACCGGGACGGGAATCGCCTACAACCGGGAGGAGCTGAGAAACATCGCCGCCCGCGGCATCGCGATGTCGCTCAACCGCGAGATCAACCTCGACCAGTGCGTCCTGGGGTGGAAGGAGCTGGAGTACGAGGTGATGCGGGACTCGGCGGACAACTGCATCACCGTCTGCAACATGGAGAACTTCGACCCGATGGGGGTCCACACCGGGGACTCCATCGTCGTCGCCCCCGCCCAGACCCTCACCGACCGGGAGCACCAGGTCCTGCGGAGCGCCGCCCTCCGGGTCATCCGGGGCCTGAAAATCGAGGGCGGGTGCAACATCCAGTTCGCGGTCCGCCCCGACTCATTCGAATACAGGGTCATCGAGGTCAACCCGCGGGTGAGCCGCTCCTCGGCTCTCGCCTCCAAGGCCACGGGCTACCCCATCGCCCGTGTCGCTGCGAAAATAGCCCTCGGGATGACCCTCGACGAGATTCCCAACCGTGTCACCGGCACGACGCCGGCCTGCTTCGAGCCCGCCCTCGACTACGTGGTGGTGAAGATCCCCCGCTGGCCCTTCGACAAGTTCCGCACCGCGGACCGGACGCTGGGGACTCAGATGAAGTCCACGGGGGAGGTCATGGCCATCGGCCGCACCTTCGAGGAGGCTCTCCAGAAGGCGGTCCGGAGCCTCGACATCGGCCGGCGGGGCCTGGGTCTCGACGGCAAGCACACCCCGGCGACCGAGCCGGCCCGGCTCCGTGCGCTCCTCCGGCGCCCCTCCGACCGGCGCCTCTTCTACGTGAGGGACGCCCTGGCTGCGGGGATGTCCATCGAGGAGATTTCGAAACTCAGCGCCATTGACCCCTGGTTCCTGGCGAAAATCAGGAATCTCGTGGAACTCGAGCGGGAACTGCGCGAAAACCGGCCCCCCTCGGCCCGCGCCCGGAGACTCCTCCGGCGCGCCAAGGAGTCGGGGTTCTCAGACGCCCACATCGCGGCCCTCTGGTCCACCACCGAGGCCCGGGTCCGGGCCCTCCGGAAGTCCGCGGGCCTCCTTCCCGGCTACAAGATGGTGGACACCTGCGCCGCCGAGTTCGAGGCGCGGACCCCCTACTACTACTCCACCTACCGCGGGTCGAGCGACGCCCCGGTCTCCCGGCCGAAGGCGCGCCGGGTCGTCATCCTGGGCTCCGGCCCCATCCGCATCGGCCAGGGCATCGAGTTCGACTACTCCACCGTCCACGCCGTGGCCGCCCTCCGGGAGATGGGGGCGGAGGCGGTCATCATCAACAACAACCCGGAGACCGTCAGCACCGATTTCGACATCAGCGACCGGCTCTACTTCGAGCCCCTCACCTTCGAGGACGTGATGAACGTCGTCGAGCGCGAGAAGCCCGAGGGCGTCATGGTCCAGTTCGGGGGGCAGACCGCGATCAACCTGGTGGAACCCCTCCGGAGGGCCGGGGTGAAGATTCTCGGCACGCCTCCCGAGATGGTTGACGCCGCCTCGGACCGCGGGAAGTTCCGCGCCCTGGCGAAGCGGCTCGGAATCCACCAGGCCGACGCGGGGACGGCACGCTCCTTCGCCCGGGCCCGCGCCGTGGCGAAGCGCATCGGCTATCCCGTCCTGGTCCGCCCCTCCTACGTCCTCGGGGGCCGGGCGATGGAGACCGTCCAGGACGAAGAGGAGCTGGAGGCCTACATGGAGGAGGCAATCCGGGTCTCCGAGGAGCACCCCATCCTCATCGACCGCTTCCTCCAGGGGGCCACGGAGATCGACGTGGACGCCGCCGCCGACGGGAAGGAGGTGTTCGTGGGCGGCATCATGGAGCACATCGAAGAGGCGGGCATCCACTCCGGGGACTCCGCCTGCGTGGTGCCCCCCCAGACCCTCCCGCCCCCCGTCCAGGAGGAGGTCCTGCGCATCACGCGGAAGCTGGCCCGGGCCCTCAAGATCAAGGGGCTCATGAACCTCCAGGCGGCGGTCCTCGACGGCAAGGTCTACATCCTCGAGGTCAACCCCCGGGCCTCCCGCACGGTCCCCTTCATCTCCAAGGCCACCGGTGTGGCGCTGGCCAAGGTGGCGGCCCGGGCCGCCCTCGGCGTGCCCCTGCGGAAGCAGGGCCTCCCGCCGAGCCCCCCGCCGGTCAGCCATGTGGCGGTGAAGGAGGTGGTCTTCCCCTTCGTGAAACTGCCCGGGGTGGATCCGGTCCTCGGCCCCGAGATGAAGTCCACCGGGGAGGTCATGGGAATGGACCGGGACTTCGGGACCGCCTTCTACAAGGCTGAACTGGAGGCGGGGAACGAACTCCCGAAGTCGGGCAACCTCCTGGTCACGGTCCGCCGGGAGGACCAGAAGGCCACCGCCCCCCTGGCCCGCCGCCTCCGGGCCCTCGGCTTCAAACTCTACGCCACCGAGGGGACCGCCCGGGCCCTGGAGCGGGAGGGGCTCGATGTCCACACGGTGCTGAAGATATCCGAGGGCCGGCCCAACGCCCTCGACCTCCTGAAGAACCGCTCGATCCACCTCGTCGTCCACACCCTCTCCCGGGGGCGGCAGGCGAAGCGGGACGGCTTCCTCCTCCGGCGCCACTGCGTGGAATTCTCGGTCCCCTACCTCACGACCCTGGCGGCCCTGCGGGCGAGCGTCGAGGCGCTGGAGCGCATGAAGAGCGCCGACCTCCAGGTCCTCTCGGTCCAGGAGTATCGCAGGGCTTCATAAGCCCCGGGAGCGGGTGGGAACCATGGCGGCGCGAAACCGGGCCCCCGACTCCCTGGAGCGGCTTCTCGGGGACCTCCGCCGGGGTCTCCTCGGGCCCGGGGAGGCCCGGAAGGCCCTGGCGCGCCTGGCGGTCCGGGAGGTCTCGGGCCGCGCCCGCCTCGACCTCCTCCGCCACCACCGGACCGGCGCGCCGGAGGCGGTCATGGGGCAGAACAAGCGGCCACAGGACGTGGCCCGCCTCCTGCGGGAGATGGTCCGCCACAACGGAGTCGCCCTGGCGACCCGCGTCACTCCCGCGGGCGCGCGGGCGGCGCGCAGGGCCCTCAGGGGCTTCCAGGTCACCCACCATCCTGAGGCGGGGGTCCTCCTGGTCCGGCGGAAAGACCTCCGGCCCGCCCCCCGGGGGCGGGTGGGGATCCTGACCGCCGGCACCTCCGACATCCCGGTCGCGGAGGAGGCGGCGCTCACTCTGGAAGCGATGGGGGTCGGGGTGGAGCGGGCCTACGACGTGGGGGTGGCGGGCATCCACCGCCTCTACGGCCCCCTGGAGGAGATGTCGGAGAGGGTGGACGCCCTCATCGTGGTGGCGGGGATGGAGGGGGTGCTGCCTTCGGTGGTGGCGGGGCTGGTGGACGTCCCGGTGGTCGGCGTCCCGGCCCGGAGCGGCTACGGGGCGGGCGGCGAGGGGTTGGGGGCGCTCCTCACGATGCTCCAGTCGTGCTCCCCCGGGCTCACCGTCGTGAACATCGGGAACGGCTTCGGCGCGGCGGTGGCGGCGGGCCGGGTGGCGCTGCGGGCCTCCGGCCGCGGAGTCAGTCGAGGGGCCAGGGCGGCCGGACGCGCTTCCGCTTGAGCCCCCGGGTCCGCTCCTCCAGGGCGTGGGCGACGATGGGCAGGGCGATGGTGGCGTCGGCGAACACCTGGACCATCTTGGCGTCCCGGGGGTGGTACTTCCCCCAGGAGACCGCCTCGGAGAAGGTGGAGCCGGAGAGGCCGCCGTAGTGGGGCGGGTCGATGGTGAACTGGATGCCGTACTGGTGGGGCGCGTTCTGCTCCACGATGTCCTCGATGACAGAGGTCTGCTGGATGAAGTTCCGGGGCACGCCGCCTCCGACGTAGATTCCCCCGGTCTCGCGGCTCGCGCCGTACAACTCCACAATCTCCTCCACGTCCTTCAACTGGTCGAGGTCGATGTCCACCCCCCTCCTCCGGGCCAGGTGGAGGGCGATTCCGTAGCCGCTGTCGCAGATGGCGGGGACGAAGAGGGGGACGTGGTTCCGGTAGGCGGCCACCACGATGGAGTCCCGGGCCCCTCCCATCCGGGCCAGTTCGCGGCCCCACCGGCGCATGAATTCCCGGGTGGAGATGCGGCAGGGGGAGATGGAGCGCGCGAACCCCGCGATCTTCCAGTCGAGAATCCGGAACTCGTCCTCGGAGGCGTAGACGTCATACATCCGGTCGATGTGGTACCGCTGGAGGGCCGCGTCGTCCACCGTGTCGGTCCCCTGGTAGTGCTTCCGGCCCAGGGCCTCGTAGGCGTCGTGGAACAGGTTCGCGCCGGTCGAGACGATGCAGTCCACCAGTTTTCGCTCGATGAGGAACGCGATGACTCGCCGCATGCCCGCCGGGACCATCGCCCCCGTGAGGCCCAGGAAAATCGTCATCCCCTTCCTCCGGAACATCTGCTCCCAGACGTCCACCGCCTGGCCCAGGGTCCGGCCCTGGAAGCCCGTCCTGGCCATCTGCCGCGCGAGTTCCGAGACCGATTTCCTGCCTACGGAGATGGGGACCGTGGGGTGGCGCAGGAAGTCCGCTTTGCGGGCCATCGCTGCCAATCCAAGAGCATCATAAGAAATCTTCGGTTCGTGTTGCCGGTCCACTCGGGAACCCTCCCGTCCCGTCGGCAACGGGTGTCGACAGGACCGGCAGCAAGAGAAATCTTTTAACCCCGTCCCCCGATGGGCCATCGTAGATGAAAATCCAGGCCGAGATGAAGGAGATCAAGGAGGGGAAGTATCTCCTGATTGACGAGGAGCCCTGCGTCGTCGTCAGCACCGCCCACTCCAAGCCCGGGAAGCACGGCGCCGCGAAACTGCGGGTCGAGGCCATCGGCCTCTTCGACGGCGTGAAGCGCTCCGTGGTCCAGCCCGTGGACGCCAAAATCTACATCCCGGTGGTGGAGCGGAAGGGGGTCCAGATCCTCAACATCGTCGGGGACACGGCCCAACTGATGGACCTCTCGACCTACGCGAACTTCGAGCTCAAGATTCCCCCGGAACTCCAGGGCAAGCTCCAGACTGGGCAGGACACCACCCTCCTGACCTCCATGGGGAAGATGAAGTTCGACGTGCGGGGCGAGAAGTAACGCGGCCGGTCAGCGTCCTTCCTCCCTCTCCAGGAGGTCCACCCGCTTCCGCACATAGGGAATGAAAATCACCGCTCCCAGGATGGCCGTCGCGTAGACCGCGCCGAGGACCCCGTTCGTGAGTTCGATCAGGTCCTTCTCGGGAACCGCCTGGAACCCCGCCTCCGCCAGCCAGGCCCAGATGCGGAAGAGCCACAGGAAGAGGGCGAGGTTGTAGCAGACGAAGGCGACCCGTAGGCGGACGTCCCCGTGGCGCTCCGGAGGGACGTAGGTCTTGAGGAACATCTTCCACAGCCCGGACGCCCGGACCCCCCGGAAGATGGCATAGTAGGTCCCTCCCGCGAGAACTCCGATGCCGGTCCAGACGGCGGGCTCGCCGACCATCTCCTCCGTCTCCTATTTCGGGCTAACAACTTTCTCCCGGCAATCCCCGGGCCGCTTACCGCGTGAGCATGCTCTCTTCCACCAGTTCTTTCTTCTTCTTCTCCTCCCGCCGCATGGCGTCGCCGGGAAGTTTGTCGGCGGGCAGGAGCCTGATCCGGGGGAGGGCCGCGGGGCCGTCCAGGTACTCCTCCTTAACAACCGCGATGGTGTAGGGGCGGAGCTTGCCGAGGGTGTAGCCGATGAGTTCCGAGGAGATGAAGTCGGTGTGGACCACCTCGACGGCGGGCCGCATCTCGTCTTCCAGGGCAGTGGCGGGAAGGTCCTCGGTGGCGCTCCGGAGCATCTCGTCCTCCTTCCGGGTCAAAGTGCGGCTGAGGACCGCGTGGACCTCGCTGTTGTCATAGACGATGAAGTGCTGGTGGGCGGGGGCCCTCATGAGGGCGCTGCGGTTCAGCCGCGTGGAGACCGCAGGCGCCACCACGTGGAGGCAGAGCCCCTTCTCCTGGAGGGGCTTGAACTTGTCCTCGAGAACCAGCGGCGCCTTTTTCCCGAAGCCTCCTCGGGGCGCGGGAATCTCCTTGCGCTTGACCGCGTTCGTGAGATAGAGGGCACCGGTGCTCAGGACCCGCGTCTCGGGCTCGCCGACCTTGGCGGCGGGGATGAAGGAGCGGAGCATGTCCTTCTGGTAAGTGTAGGGGAAGAACTCGCCCTCCAGGATGAGGTCGTAGCCGTCCCGGCGCGCGACTTCGACGCGGACCTTGGTCGAGAGATCGGAGGAGTGGAGCGCGACCTTGATGGTGCGGTAGTCCGGGTAGGGGTGGCCGGCGATTTCGAAGGCGTCGCTGGCGGGTCTCGCTTCGGCGGCCATCTTCGGGTCTCGGCCCGGAGAGAGGGATAAACTTTCCGTAGACCGGCGCGCCTCGCTCCCGCGGTCAGAGGCGGACGCCCGACTCTTCCTTCACCACGTTGAGCGCCATCATGGTGTAGGTCTTCTTGATCGCGGGGTTGGAGAGCAGGGCCTTGATGAAGCGGTTCAGGCCGGTCCGGTCCTTGAACCGGGCCACCACCACGGTGTCATACTCGCCCGTGACGTCGTAGACCGCCGTGACGTTGGGCTCGTGGGAGAGCTTCTCCTCCACATCCTGGAGTTTTCCCCCCTCCACGACGACGCCCACCACCGCCAGGAGGTCGTAGCCGAGTTTGCCGTAGTCGACCTCAACCCCGAATTTCCGGATGACCCCCATCTGGAGGAGTTTGTTCACCCGGTTGTAGACCGTCCCCTCGGCGACGTCGAGCTTCTCCGCGATGTCCCGGTAGGACTTGCGGGCGTCCTCCTGGAGGTGCCGGAGGATTTTCAGGTCGAGGTCGTCCACCTTCTGGCTCATCGGGAAGAATCCGCGGAGCCCGGGCTAAAACCTGTCGGAGGCAACTCCCGTCTCCGGGCGACCTCCCCGTAGAGCCGCGCCGAGGGCTTGGGCCGCCGCTCCAGGGTCTCCGGGTCGAAGGCGACCAGCCCGAACCTCGGCACCCACCCCCGGCTCCACTCGAAGTTGTCGATGTAGGACCAGTGGAAGTAGCCCCGGACGTCGAGCCCTTCGGCCCGCGCCTGCAGCACCCGGGCGAGATGATCGCGGAGGAACTCGGCGCGCCATCCGTCGTCCTCGGTCCCGACGCCGTTCTCGGTGACGTAGAGGGGCTTCCCGAGGGCTCCGTAGCGCCGCAGGGCCTCGAGGAGGCCGTCGGGGTAGGAGGCCCACCCCATCTGGCTGAGCCTCTCCCCCGGCGCCCCGAACCGGGGGTTCCGGAGGCGCCACCAGCAGGTCCAGATGCGGTGGTAGTAGTTGACGCCGATGAAGTCGGAGGAGCCCTCCAGCGCGGGCGCCCTCTCCTTCGGGGCCCCGGGGACCTTCAGGACGCCCTCCCGCAGCGCCTTCACCACCGGGCGGTTGAAGAGGCCGTCGGCGAGCCACCGCACCAGGTAGTCCCCGGGGTCCCACCGGTGGTCGGGCCGGTAGACCGGCACGTTGGCGACGATGCCCGCCGGGGTGTGCGGGTCCTCCGCCTTGGCCGCGTGGTAGGCGAGGCCGTGCGCCCGGAGCGCCGCCTTCAGCGCTTTGCCCCACGTCCGGAAACTCTTGAGGCCCGGCGCGAACTCCCCGCGGAGGAACCCCATGTAGGCCCACACGGTCGGCTCGTTGATGGTGTTCCAGGCGTCGACCAGCCCCCGCAGGGCGCGCACCGTCCGGGCGGCGTAGGCCTCGAAGGCCCTCAGGTTCCCGTCGGCCAGCAGGTTCCCCGACTCCGCCACCCACCGGGGGAGGGTGAAGTGGTGGAGGGTGGCGAAGGTCTTGATTCCCGCCTCCCGGTGGGCCTGGAGGATGCGCCGGTAACGCTCGATGGCTTCCTCGGAGTAGCGCCCGCGCTCGGGCTCCACCCGGCTCCACTCGATGGAGAGGCGGTGGGCCTGGAACCCCAGGGACTTCATCAGCGCCACATCCTCGGGGTAGCGGTTCCAGAAGTCGCAGGCCCGCCCCGACCGGTGGCCGTTCTCGATGCGTCCCGGCTCCTGCTCGAAGGCCCACCAGTCGCTGCTCGCGTTGTTCCCCTCGATCTGGTGGGACGACGTGGCGACGCCGAAGAGAAAGTCGGGCGGGAAGCGGTCCATGGGCAGGCATCTCCGGGGCCTCAAAAAACCATAGCCCGGATCGTCCCGGCGGAGCGAAGGGGTTCCCGGGGGGACAGGTGCGGGAAAGTTTCCGAAAGGGGCGGGGCTTCAGGCGAACATTCCCGCCGCCTCGGGGGGCTTGGGCGCCACCGACTGCTGCCCGCCCAGGACCTTGCGGGCGGCGGCTTCGAAGTCCGCCATGGTGACGTGGTCCCGGTCGGCCCGGATGGCGAACATGCCCGCCTCGGTGCAGACCGCCTTCAGGTCGGCTCCCGACGCCCCCTC
The DNA here is from genome assembly GCA_038869515.1 of Halobacteria archaeon. GTDB lineage: Archaea > Halobacteriota > Syntropharchaeia > JACQPP01 > JACQPP01 > JAWCQZ01. The sequence continues at coordinate 42,872 of JAWCQZ010000008.1, read as the reverse complement.
CGTGGCGGCGGCGACCCTCTCCACGAAGAGGTCGGGGGCGAGGCGCATCTTCCTGATGTGGATTTTCAGGATTTCCGCCCGCCCCTCGACCGTCGGGAGGGGGATGGCGATCATCCGGTCGAAGCGGCCGGGCCGCAGGAGGGCGGGGTCGAGGATGTCGGGCCGGTTGGTGGCGGCGACGAACTTCACGTCCCCACGGGGGTCGAAGCCGTCAATCTCCGACAGGAGCTGCATCAGGGTCCGCTGGACCTCCCGGTCCCCGGAGGTGGCGCTGTCGAGACGCCGGGAGCCGATGGCGTCCAGCTCGTCCACAAAGACGATGGAGGGGGCCTTCTCCCGGGCGAGGCGGAAAATCTCCCGCACCATGCGGGCCCCCTCGCCGATGTACTTCTGGACCAGTTCGGAGGCGACGACCCGGATGAAGGTCGCCTTGGTGTGGTGGGCGACCGCCTTCGCCAGCAGCGTCTTCCCCGTTCCCGGGGGGCCGTAGAGGAGGACGCCGCGGGGGGGCTCGATGCCCACCTTCTCGAACTTCTCCGGGTGGAGCAGGGGCAGCTCGATCATCTCGCGGATCTCCTGGACCTGCCCCTCCAGGCCGCCCACGTCTTCGTAGGTGAGTTCGGGCCGGTCGACGATCTCCATGGCGTAGACCGCGGGGTCCTTGGTGCTGGGCAGGACCTCCACGACGGCCAGGCTCTGCTGGTTCAGGGCCACCTGGGTCCCCGCCAGGACCTCTCCGATGAACTGGCTCTTGCTCACCACGAACTTGGGCCCGGTGGAGGATTTGATGATGATCTTCTCGTTGTTGATGACGTCAATCACCGTCCCCACCACCAGGGGGACGTTCTTGAGCCGCTCCACCTCGGAGCGCATTTTCTGGGACTCCCGCTCGAACCGCTGCTTTTGCCCCTCCATGAGCCGCTTCTCGGTCTCCAGCCGCTTGGCCTCCTCCCGCAGGCTGAGGTTGCGCTCCTCGAGTTGCCGGACGCGCTCCAGAAGGTAGCGGTTCAACTGGTCCGAAGGCTTCTCCGATGCCGATTCCTCAGCCATCACAAGAATCGCTTCCCGTTGGGGAAGATGGTTATATATATCTATCGGGCAAGTCGGGAATGAGGCATGCTTTGCGAGCTCTGCGGGCAGCCGGCGTCGGGACTCAAGCGCGCGAGGGTCGGAGGGGCCTCCGTGCTGGCGTGCCCGGCCTGTCTCAAGGCCGGCGCTCCCGAAATCGCCCCCCCGGAGCCGGGGCCCGCGCGCCTCGTCCTCGACGCCCCCGTCCTCAAGGAGAACTACGGCGAGACGATCCGAAGGGCCCGGGAGGCCCGGGGCTGGTCCCCCGCCCAGCTGGCGGCCGAGGCGAGGATGAAGGAGGGGCTCCTCCGGAAGATGGAGCGGAACGAAATCGCCCCCGAGGAGGCGGTCCGCAAGAGGCTGGAGCGGCTCCTCAAGGTTTCGTTGCTGGACTCGGCCGAGTAGCTCTCACTCGGAGCGGGCCCGGGCGGAGAACTCGACGCCCAGGGCCCGGAGGGCCTCCGCCAGCCGCCGGAGGCGGAGCGGTCCCCCCTTCCAGAGGAGGGTCTCCTCCACGTCCTCCACCTCACGCCGGGCCGCGAGGTGGCGGGTGTAGAACCGGACCGCCCTCGGGTCCACGAAGGGGACCTGGAAGAGGGCCCGGTTCTCGGCGAGGGCGTGCCCCAGGAGCCGGAGCCCCTCCTCTTCGTAGCGGGGAATCTCGCCGTGGGAGCACTTCACCAGGAGGGGCTCCCGGGGCCCCGCCCGGGGGTCCGCCTCCGCCACGGCCCGCAGGAGAGCCCCGATGGTCGCCTCGGGGACCTTCCTCCCGAGCCAGAGGACGATCTTCCCGCTCCCGATGGTGAGGAGGAAGTTCCCCCCGTCGGCCACCAGGCTCTGGCGGCGGAGGTCGAGGTCGGCGGGCGCCCCGTCGACGAGCCCCGGCTCCCGGACCGCGCTCATGGCCCGAGGAGGAGCTTGAGTTTCGCCCGGAGCGGGGCGGGCAGCCGCTTCAGGTCGGTGACCACCGCCCCCTCCAGCGCCGTCCGGCAGCGGCACTCCCGCCCCTCGGCGATGCGGGGGACGACCCGCCGCAGGACCTCCTGGGCGAGGGCGGCGTTCTTGCGGAGGTTCCCGAGGATCCGGGCCACATCCACCTCCTCGGTCTCCTTCCAGACGTCGTAGTCGGTCGAGAAGGCGAGGGTGCCGTAGCAGAGTTGCGCCTCGCGGGCGAGCCGCGCCTCGGGGAGGGCGGTCATCCCGACCACGTCGAACCCCGCCCGCCGGTTCTCCGCGCTCTCCGCCTTGGTCGAGAACTGGGGCCCCTCGACGCAGACGTAGGTCCCCCTCGGGTGGACCTTTCCCCCCGCTTCCCGCGCCCCCCCCGCGAGGAGTCCCCGGAGGACGGGGCAGAAGGGCTCCGCCAGGGAGACGTGGACGGTGAGGTCGTCGAAGAAGGTGGAGGGGCGCGAGCGGGTCCGGTCGAACAACTGGTCCGGCACCACCACGTCGAGGGGCGCAATCTCCTCCTTCAGGGAGCCGACCGCCGAGACAGAGAGGAGGGCCGTCGAGCCGAGTTTCTTGAGGGCCCAGAGGTTGGCCCGGGCGGGGATTTTGTGGGGGGGCCACCGGTGGCCTCGCCCGTGCCGGGAGAGGAAGAGCACCCTCCGCCCCTCCAACCGCCCCTCCACGATGGCGTCGGAGGGGGGGCCGAACGGGGTGGCGACCCGGTGCGCCTTCGCCTTGCCGAGGAACCCCGCCTCGTAGAGGCCGGAGCCCCCGATGATGCCGACCGCCGGTTCCGGCTTCACGGCCCCGCCCTCCACCGGCCCCCCTTCTGCGCGAGTTTTCCCTGCCACTTCAGGAGCGCGAGGGCGTCGGCGAACTCCTTGGCTCCCGAGGCGAATCCCCGGGCCGCCAGTTTCCGTCTCAGTTCCGCCGCCCCCAGTCCCTCCTCCGGCAGCATCTTCCGGGCGACGTTCCCCAGGTCCTCGGTGAAGTTCCAGGGGTAGACAACCCAGACCCACGACTGGAGCGTCTTGCCGTAGAAATCGGGGCGCACCTTCGAGGAGGGCAGGTAGTGGAGGGTCGCGAGGCGGGTCTCCCCGGCCCCCCGCTCCTCGAGGTGCTTCCGGACGAGGGCGAGGCTGTCGCCGGTGTCGGCGATGTCGTCCACGGCGAGGACCCGCTTCCCCTCCACGGGCCCCGAGAGAGGGGCGGCGACGCGCGCCTCTCCGGTGATTGTCGCCGTCACTCCCCAGTGCTCCACCTTCACCGCGTAGAGGGCGGGGATGCCGAGGAGGTCGCTCAGGACCCGGCCGTGGAAGAGCCCCCCGCGCGAGATGGCGACGATGGCCTCCGGCCGCCACCCCTCGTCCACCACCTCCCGGGCTACCCGGCGGACCAAGCGGGCCACGTCGTCCCAGGAGACCCGGAGGTATCGCACCTTGCGGGCAGCCATGAGAACCCTGGGGAAGTGATATTAAGAATGCTGGCCTCCCCATGCCATGCCCCCCGAAACCGGGGCCAAGGGGCCCGCCGGAAAGCAGCCCCCGCCAGCTCCGAGCCTCCGCCCCATGCTCCTCCTCTTCGCCCCGATGCTCCTCTGGATCGTCCTCCTCCCCTTCGCAGGCCAAATCGCCAAGCCCCTGCGCCCCCTCCTCGACCCGCTCGCCGCCCACTCCTTCCAGGCCACCATCGCCCTCCTCGCCATCGTCTCCGGCGTCATCTCCACCCTCCTCCGGTTCCGGTTCACCGACTGGAAGAAGGTCAAGGCGTTCCAGGAGAGGAGCCAGCGCGTCGGCAAGCAGTTGCGGGAGGCGATGAAGAGCCAGAACAAGCACCTCATCCAGAAGGCGCGCGAGGAGCAGATGGGGATGATGCGGGAGCAGCAGGCGATGATGACCGAGAACATGAAGCCGATGCTGCTGCTGATGGTTGTCTCGCTGCCCTTCTTCATGTGGATTTACGCCACCGTGCCGCCCCCGGGGGTGGCCGTTTCGGAGACCATTTCTCTGGTGGAGGGCTGCCCGCCGAACGCCACCCTCGAAATCTCCCACGCGAGCCCCGACGGGCAGCGGAACATCTCCTCGTGCGGAAACGTCACGGCGGTCCACCGCCCCGCGCTCGACTACGTGGCGGACCACTGTCCCTACCGGAGCGAGATGGGGCCCTTCCGCGACCACCTCGAGAGTTGCATCGCTTCGAGGACCGGCGGCCTCTTCCGGGTGCCGCCCCTCTCCCCCGGCGACTCGGGCAGCCGCCACCCCAACGACCTCGCCCTCGGCATCATGCCCTGGTGGATCGTCTGGTACATGCTCATCACGCTCCCGGCCAGCCACCTGGTCCAGAAGGCGATGGAGGACCGGATGCGGCGGAAGGAGAAGGAAGCGACGGAGGCTTCCGGGGGGATGGCGGCGTGAAGGTCACCCTCGGCGGCCCCCCGGGCGCCGGGAAGACGACCGTGGCCGACCTCCTTTCGAAGCAGACCGGCTGGCCCCTCATCTCTGCCGGGGAGATGTTCCGGAGGGAGGCGGAGGCGCGCGGCCTCTCCCTCCCGGAGTTCGGCCGCCGGGCGGAGCGCGATCCCCGCCTCGACCGGGCGGTGGACCGGCGCCAAGCCGCCGAGGCGGCGCGCCACCGGAACGCCATCGTGGAGGGGCGGCTGGCGGCCCACTTCATTCCGAAGGCCGACCTGCGGGTCTGGATCACGGCGCCCCTCGAGGTCCGGGCGGCGCGGGTGGCGCGCCGGGAGGGGGTCTCGGTGGCGACCGCCCGGAGGCAGGTCCGGGAGAGGGAGCGGTGCGAGGCGCGGCGCTACCGGCGCTGGTACAACATCGAGATGGCCTCCCTCGAACCCTACCAACTGGTCCTCGACTCCTCCCGCTGGGGCCCCCAGGCCATCGCACGGGTCATCCGCACCGCCATCTCCGCCGCGAAGCGATGAGCGCGACGGGACGCCCCTCCATCGATTCCCTGCTGAAGCGGGGCCTCCTGGTCCTCGACAAGCCTCCGGGCCCCACAAGCCACGAGGCGGCCCTCTGGGCCCGGGAGATCCTCGGCGTCCCGAAGGCGGGCCACGTCGGGACCCTCGACCCCCGGGTCACCGGGGTCCTCCCCCTCTGGCTCGACCGCGGAGTCGGCCTCGCCGCGGCCACCGGCGACCTGGAGAAGGAGTATGTTGGCCTCCTCCGGCTCCACCGGGAGGTCGAGCGGAGAGCCCTCGACTCCGTCGTCCAGGAGTTCACCGGCCCCATCTACCAGCGGCCCCCCCTCCGGTCGGCCGTCGAGAAACGGGTCCGGGTCCGGACCATCCACGAGTTGCAAATCCTGGAGGCCGACGGCCCTCTCGCCCTCTTCCGGGTGCGCTGCGAGGCGGGGACCTACATCCGCAAACTGGTCCACGACCTCGGCCTCGCCCTCGGGACGGGGGCGCACATGGTCCAGTTGCGGAGGACCCGCGCCGGGCCGTGGGACGAGGCGCGGGCGGTGACGCTCCACCGGCTGAAGGAGGCCGCCGATGCGCGGGAGGCGGGAGACCCGGAGTCCCTCCGGGCGCTGCTCCAGTCGCCCGAGGAAGCGCTCGGGTTCCTGCCGAGAATCGTGGCGAAGGAGAGCGCGGTGGAGGCGCTCTGCCACGGCGCGCCCCTCATGGCCCCCGGTCTCGCGGAGCCGCCCCCTCCCGGCCTCCGCCCGGAGAGCCGGGTCGCCGTGCTGACCCCGAAGGGCGAACTGGTCTGCGTCGGAGAGGCGGCGGTCGATTCGGAGCGGATGGGGGACATGGCCTCCGGGGTGGCGGTGAAGCCGTGGAAGGTGGTCATGGAGCCCGGCACCTACCCGCGGGGATGGAAGAGGCGGGGGGAGAGCGTCAGGGAAGGGTGAGCCGGGTCGCGTAGATGGCGGTGGGGCCGAGTTGCCCCGCCAGCCACGGAACCTCGCACCCCTCCGGGTCGGAGGAGTAGTTGTAGAGGAGGTAGGTCGAGTCGTTCAGTTTCACCAGCGCGGGGAAGGCGGTGTCCCCGTTGCTCGGGAAGTCGAGCAGCCACTCCGCGCGCGGTTCGTCCGACACGAGCCGGTAGAGGGAGGTCCGCTTCGGGGTGAGCCAGTAGAATCCGTTGTAGAGGGCTGCCTGGAGGCTCCCGGGGAGGGCCTGCGCGCCGAGGTCGAAGGGGCCGAGCGGGTGGCGGCGGGCCACCAGGTAGACGGAGCCGTTGTGGGAGAGGGCGAGGGGCGAGTCGTAGCGGCGCGGGTCTGGAGCGCAGGCCCAGTTCGCGAGGTCCCCCGCCGGGGCGCGGCAGGTGCGGGCCCCCATGCCGCCCGGGTCGGAGTCCTCGATGCGTATGGTGGCGAGCAGGTCCCCCGACCGGTCGAATCCGAAGTCCGCCTCGGAGCCGCCGCCGCTGTAGACGACGGGGCGCGCCGGGTCGACGGGGGTCCAGTTCCGTCCGTCGCGACTCGTGAGGAACTCGACCTCCAGCGGCTTCGCGCCTCCGCTGAAGTTGTAGTGCTCCCCGCGGTAGCGGAGCATGTAGGGGGTCCCGTTCTCGGCTTTGATCCGCCACGCGACCCACCCCTCCTCCGGGAAGAGGGGGGCCGGCTCGCTCCACCGCCCGGGCCCGAGCCGCCGGGCGACCAGCGTCGGGCCCGGCTCGAAGGCGACCGGGTTCACCCCGCCCCGGAAGAAGTAGAGGAGGAGCGAGCCGTTCACCGAGAGGAAGTTGGGCTCCCGCACATCCCGCCCCGGGGCGATTTTCGCCTCCAGGTCCCACGTCCTCCCGAGGTCGGCGCTCGACAGGACGTAGAGGGTGGCGGTCGGCGAGGCGAAGTGCCAGTGGGCGGTCCGGAAGGCGAAGAAGAGCCGCCCTTCGTGGAGGGCGAGGGCGAGGTTGTTGTTGGACCGCTGGGGGGCGACGCCGGACGGGAGGTTCGGGGCGGGGACGACCCGCTCCAGCGGAGTGTAGGAGACCCGGACCGGGGAGGAGGTGTTGGCCTCGGTCCCGGGCTTCGGACACGGAGTCGAGGAGGCGGAGAGGGCGAGGGCGAGCCCGAGGGCCGCGGCTCCGGCGATGGCGAGAAGGGGGAGCCGCTTCATCGTGCGCCTTGCGGCGCAGCCGGGAAAAGTTTATTAGAGCCCGCCGGCCAAGCCGCCCCGATGGACGGTGGTCGTCTTTGCTGTGATGGCCCGCGAACTCCTCGATTCGGTGGGCCGCACGCCCCTCGTTAACCTCCGCCCCTTCAACGACCACCTGTTCGCGAAAGAGGAGTTCCGCAACCCCGCCGGCTCCCTCAAGTGGCGCCCCGCGGTCTTCATGGTCTGCCGCGCCATCCTCCGCGGGGAGTTCGACCCCTCGGCGCAGACCGACGTCGAGGCCTCGGCGGGCCAGATGGCGCTCGCCCGCGGCCTGCTGAGCCGGAAATTAGGCTACCGGTTCGAGGCGGTCATCTGGAAACACACCTCCCCCGGGACCAAGGAGGCGCTCCGGAAGGTCGCGGCCGACGTCATCGAGTCGGAGGAGGAGTGCCCCACCATTTTCGTCGACCGGAAGAGCGGCGAACTGATCCGGGTGGAGCGCGACAGATCGGAGCACTACCAGTCCAACCCCGACTTCATCGAGGCGACCAAGACCGACCAGGCCATCGGCATCGTGGAGCGGCTGGTCGAGGGGGAGCGGGGCCGCTACTTCTGGCCCAACCAGTACGCCTCCGAAGACAACTTCGCCGCCCACTTCGAGACCACCGGACCTGAAATCGAGAAACAGATGGGCGCTCGGCCCGACTTCGCGGTCATCGGGGTCGGGACCGGGGGCTCCCTGGGGTGGGGGGCCTACCTCAAGCAGAAATACCCGGAGATGAGAGTCATCGCCGTGACCCCCAAGGACCGCGACCACTTCGCCCAGGGGCTGAGGAACCTCAAGGCCTCGATGGTCCCCGCCCTCGTGCGCCGCCACCAGGATGTGGTGGACGAGTGGGTCGAGGTGTCGAACGACGAGATCGCGGAGGGGGCGGGCCGCCTCCTCCGGGCGGGGTTCGACGCGGGCCCCTCGTCGTGGGCGGCGGGCCGGGTGGCGGACGGCTACCAGAAAAAGCACGGGGGCAAGGGAGTCCTCCTCTTCGGGGACGGGAAGGAGCGGTACAAGGAACTGGTCGAGCGCGTGCTGCACGGGAAGATGGTGGAGAGTGGGCCCCTGGCGGGGGGTGGATAGCATGGCCCCCGACTCCGAAGGCCGCCTCCAGCTCTACAACACCCTCACCGGCAAGAAGGAGCCCTTCGTCCCGATGCGGGGCAAGCGGGTGACGATGTTCGTCTGCGGCCCCACGGTCTACGACGTGCCCCACGTCGGCCACGCCCGGACCTACGCCGCCTTCGACACCCTCGCGCGCTGGCTCCGGAGGACCTACTCCCTCTTCTGCATCGTGAACATCACCGACATCGACGACAAAATCATCAACCGCTCCAAGGAGGCCGGCGTGCCTCCGGAAACCATCGCCGAGACATTCACCCGGGAGTTCCTTGACCTCATGGCCGACCTGGGGGTCGAAACGGTGAACCTCTACTGCAAGTGCACCGCCTACGTCGCGGAACTCATCGGGCAGATCGAGGGGCTCATCGCGAAGAAGGCGGCCTACGCCTCCGGCGGCGACGTCTACTTCTCCATCGCCGCCTTCCCGGAGTTCGGCAAGCTGTCGCGGAACGTCCCCGGCGACCTCGTCGCGGGCGCCCGGGTCGAGCCCGGGGAGAAGAAACGCGCCCCCGAGGACTTCGCGCTCTGGAAGGCCGCCAAGCCCGGGGAGCCCTGGTGGCCGAGCCCCTGGGGGCGCGGGAGGCCGGGCTGGCACATCGAGGACACCGCCATCGCCATGCACCACTTCGGGGAGCAGTACGACATCCACGGGGGCGGCCGGGACCTCGCCTTCCCCCACCACGACGCCGAAATCGCCATCGCCGAGGTCCTCTCCGGGAAACAGCCCTACGCGAAATACTGGCTCCACTCGGGACTCATCACCATCCGGGGCCAGAAGATGTCGAAGTCGCTCGGCAACTTCATCTCCCTCCGCCAGTTGCTGGGGAAGTTCGGCGCCCCGACCCTCCGCCTCTTCTTCGCCACGGCCCACTACCGGAGCCCCCTCGACTTCGACGAGGAGCGCATCGCGGAGGCCCACAAGGCGCGGGAGAGGCTGGAGGCGTTCCACTGGGCTCTGGGCGACGCCCTGAAGCGGGCCTCCAAGGAGGGCGCCTCCGACTCCAAACTGCGGGCGGCGACCACCGCGTTCGAGACCCGATTCGCCGCCACGATGGACGACGACCTCAACACCCCGGAGGCTCTCGCCGCCCTCCACAATTTCGTGCGCGCGGCCAACCCCCTGCTGGAGAAGGCCGGCTCGGCGGCGCTCGAGGCTGCGGGCCGGGCTTTCGCGGGGGCGCTGGAGGCGTTCGGGGTGGAGTTCGGCGCAGCGGCCCCCGCGGCAGCGGGCGGACCCGAGCCCCTCCTCGACCTCCTCATCCGCGTCCGGGAGAAGGCGCGGGCGAAGGGGCTCTACGACCTCTCGGATGAGATTCGGAAGGAGATGGAGAAACTCGGGTTCAAGGTGGAGGACACGGAGAAGGGGACGAAGCGGCGGCCGGCGAAGTAGCGCGTGGAGGCGCTTCTCCATCCACCGTCCACCCGGAGGGGCCGGACGGTCCGAGCGGCGGAATGGCCGGATGCGGCAGGACGGAGGCGGGCGGGACCGCTGGGGGAGGCCCCGCGCGCCGGTGGGTGAGCGCGCAACGCCGGAGCTGGGCCCCCACCGATCTCCGGGACGCTCCCCGGCAGACCTTCCCGCAGATGGGGCACGCGTCCATCATCCAAGAGCGCTCGCGCCCGGCCATCGGCGCCTCTCAGGCCGCCTCCGGGGCCCGGCGGAACCGGTTCATCGAGGCGGTGAAGCGTGCCGTCTCGTCCGGGGAGAGGGTCCGCACTCGCTTCAGCGCCGCCTCGAAATGCTTGGCTCCGATGCGAGCCTTCTCCAGCCGCTTCCGGTCCTTCGGGTCTCCCCCCGCCTCCATGTGCTCGCGGATGGCCATCATGGTGGCCTCCCGGCAGAGGGCGGCGAGTTCGGCGCCTGTGCAGTCCTCCGTCCTGGCGGCCAGGGAGACCAAATCGACGTCCCCGGCGAGAGGTCGCCCCTTCGTGTGGATGGCGAGGATTCTCTCCCGCGCATTCCGGCCGGGGGGCGGCACGTGGACCACGCGATCGAAGCGGCCCGGGCGCAGGAGGGCCGGGTCAATCATGTCGGGCCGGTTGGTGGCGGCGATGACCGTCACCCCTCTCAACTCCTCCAGGCCGTCCATCTCGGTCAGAATCTGGCTGATGACCCGCTCGGTCACGTGAGCGTCTCCGGCGGAGCCGCCGCGGGTCGGGGCGATGGCGTCAATCTCGTCGAAAAAGACCACGCAGGGGGCGGCCTGCCGCGCCTTGCGGAAGACCTCCCGGACCGCCTTCTCGCTCTCCCCCACCCACTTGGAGAGGAACTCCGGTCCTTTCACGCTGATGAAGTTCGCCTCGCTCTCGGCGGCGACCGCCTTGGCCAGCAGCGTTTTGCCCGTCCCGGGCGGCCCGTAGAGCAGGATGCCCTTCGGGGCCTCGCCGCAGAAGGAGGCGTAGACCTCCGGGTATTTGAGGGGCCACTCGACGGCTTCGACCAGCTCCTGCCTCGCCTCGTCGAGGCCCCCGATGTCCTCCCAGCTGACGCTCGGGCGATCGACCAGCACCTCCCGCATGGCGGAAGGCTCCATCTCAAGGAACGCCTCCTCGAAGTCCGCTTTGGTGACCGTCAGGCTCTCCAGGACCTCCCCGGGAACCAGGTCCTTGTCCAGGTCTATCCTCGGCAGGACCCGGCGCACGGCGCGCATTGCCGCCTCCCGGGCGAGGGCCGCAAGGTCGGCTCCCACGAAGCCGTGGGTCTTCGCGGCCAGGGACTTCAGGTCGACGTCGGGCGTGAGGGGCATCCCGCGGGTGTGGATTTGCAGGATTTCCAGCCGCCCTTCGGTGCCGGGGACGCCGAACTCGATTTCCCGGTCGAAGCGGCCCGGGCGCCGCAGGGCCTCGTCGAGGGAGTCGGGCCGGTTCGTGGCGCCGATGACCACGACTCTGCCCCGCTCCTTGAGGCCGTCCATGAGACTCAGGAGTTGGGCCACCACGCGCCGCTCCACCTCCCCCGCGACCTCGTCCCTCTTGGGGGCGATGGAGTCGAGTTCGTCGATGAAGATGATGGCGGGCGCGTTCTTCTCCGCCTCTTGGAAGACCTGGCGGAGACGCTCTTCGCTCTCGCCGTAGAACTTGCTCATGATTTCGGGCCCCCCGATGGTGTAGAAGCCGGCGCCCGATTCATTGGCCACAGCCTTCGCAAGAAGGGTCTTGCCGGTGCCGGGCGGCCCGTAGAGCAGGACCCCCGCGGGCGCCTTCACCCCGAGCCGCTCGAACACCTCCGGGTGCTTCAGCGGCAACTCAATCATCTCCCGGACCCGCCGGACCTCCTCCCGGAGGCCGCCGATGTCCTCGTAAATCACCCGGGGGACCCTCGACGCCTGGGCCGTGGGCTTGTCGCTGATTTCCACCCGGGTCTGCTGCCCGACCAGGACCACCTCCGCGGAGGGGCGAACGGAGGCCACTACCAGGTCGAGCTTGCGGCCCATGACACTGATTTCAACGATGTCCCCCTTGGCGACCACGCGGCCGTCGAGGAGGTTCTGGAGGTAGTCCTCCCCGCCGGAGATTCGAAGATGCTCCACCGGCGCCAGGACGATGGCCTCGGCGGGCTTCGCCTCCCGGCGCTGGACGCGGACCTTCCCGTCGAGGGTCGTGCCCGCGTTGCGGCGGAGGGCCCCGTCGATGCGGATTGTCCCGGTGCCTTCGTCCTCCGGGTAGCCGGGCCAGAGGAGGGCCGCCGTGGAGCGCCGGTCCCGGATGGAGACGGCGTCTCCCGTTTCCAGGCCGAGACGGCTCATCAGCTCGGGGTCGAGGCGGGCGATGCCCCGGCCGACATCCTGGGGCTTGGCCTCCTTCACCTTGGCGGTGACTTCCTTCCTGGGTTCGGTTTTTCGGGACATGGTGAGCGGAAAAATGGGGAGTAGGGGGGGGAACGATGCCCGCGCCCCTACTCCACCTTGACTTTCTTGCCCTTGGGCTGCGCTTCCGCCAGTTCGAGGGTGATTTCGAGGACCCCGTTCTTGTAGGTCGCCTTCGCCGAGTCCGTCTTCACCGGGCGCGGCAGGGAGACCTCCTTCCAGTACTTGCGGTCCTTCTTGTCCACCTTGACGACGAGCCCCTCCTCAACAACCTGAAGGTCGATGTCGGACTTCTCGATGCCCGGCATCTCGAAGGTCACCGAGAGGGTCTTTTCGCTTTCGATGAGGTCGGTCAGGGGCTCCCTGTAGCCGGGTTCGAGACCGGCCCGCTGAGGCAGGGTGAGGCCCTTCACGTTGCCGAACTCCCGGAACTGGGGCTTCCCGTCGTCGAGCCGGAAGGTCCAGCCGTAAACGTAGGGGCCCCCCTGCTCGGGGGGGGACAACTCGCCCCGCCGGGCCCGCTCGAACAGGCGCGCCATCTGGCGGCGCATCTGGCGGAAACGGTCGTCGAAGTCGCTGAAGAGGTCCCCGAAGAGGTCGCCCTCCCAGAGGTCCTCCCAGGAGTCGTCGCTGTCGCGGGAACTTCGGAACGGGTTGCGGATTGCCATTGTTCGGTGTTCACCTCCTTTGCCACTAACCTATGGTTAGTGATTGGCACTAACCATTGGTTAGTATAAAAAACTTTCGGGCCCGGGTTGCCGGAGCCTTGTTTGTACGTTTTAATATGCGGGGAGGGTGAAGGGTTCCAAGGACGGGGGAGCACAGCCCCCTTCCCCCACTCCCCGGGCGCCAATGGTCTAGCGGTTATGACTTGGGCTTGCCAAGCCCAAAACTCGGGTTCGACTCCCGATTGGCGCACTGTCGCCGAGAGACGCCGGAGAGGACCGGCGACGATTCCGGTCCAATTCCCCCCTCCCCGCCCCCCCCGGCGATTTTCAGAGCAGTCCGAGCTCCCGCCGCGCCTCCCACAGGTCCCTCACCTCGAAGTGGGGCCTCGGGCGGCCCGGGGGAATGGCCTCGGTCTTCCGGTTCACGTAGACCGACCAGAGCCCCGCCGCCCGGGCGGGCCCGACGTCGTGGAGGGGCAGGTCCCCGAGGTAGGCCACCTCCCGCGGACGGAGCCGCAGCCTCTCGCAGGCCCGCCGGAAGAACTCCGGGCGGTCCTTCCGGATGCCCAGCGTCTCCTCGCTCAGGATGAGGCGGAAGGCCGGACGGCCGACGGCCTGCGCCGCGGCGCGCGCCTTGGCCGCCGCCCGGTCGCCGGTCGAGAGGGCGAAGAGGGGCGCCTCGGGGCGGAGGCCGTGCCGGAGGAAGTCGAGGGAGTCCCGGTGGAAGCGGGGCTGACGGGAGGACCTCCAGGCGCCCCGCTGGAAGGCCGCGCGGAACTCCTCCGCCTCCTTCCTTCCCGGTCTCCGGCCCGCCCGCCGGGCGACCCTCTCCAGGTGGAACACCGGGTCCTCGTGGCGGTCGGGGAAGTCGGTGTGGACCTCCTCCCGGTGGACTTCGAGCCAGAGGCGGAAGATCTCCCGGCCCGGGAGCCCCAGGAGGCCGTCCAACTCCTCGGCGAAGACAGCTTCGTGGTCGGCGAGGGTCCCGTCGAAATCGACCAGGAGCGCCTTGAGCCGCAGCATGGCGCCGGGTTCATCCCTCTGGCCATAGAGTTTCCCCATGGGTGCCATGCGGACCGCGATGCTCGGCCGGACCGGCGAAAAACTCTCGGTCATCGGCGCCGGGACGTGGCAGTGGGGGGCCCTCGAATGGGGGTGGGGCGGCTCTTACGGCAAGCGGCAGGCCCTGGAGGCCTTCGACCGGGCCCTCGCCCTCGGCGTGAACTGGCTCGACACCGCCGAAATCTACGGCCCGTGGCGCTCGGAGCAGGTCATCGGCGAGGCTCTCGGGGAGAGGCGCGACGGTGTCTTCGTCGCCTCCAAGGTGATGCCCTTCCACTCCTTCGAGAAGGCATGCGCGGGCTCCCGCCGCCGCCTGGGCGTGGACGCCATCGACCTCTACCAGGTCCACTGGCCCAACCCCCTCGTCCCGGTCCCGGCGATGATGCGGGCCATGGAACGGCTCAAGAAGCGGGGCTGGATTCGCCACATCGGCGTGAGCAACTTCCCCGCCGCCATGCTCCGCGAGGCCCGGGAGGCGCTGCCCCGGTCGGAGGTGGTCTCCAACCAGGTGAAGTACAACCTCCTGGAGCGGGAAGCCGAGAGGGACCTTCTCCCCGCGTGCCGGAAGTGGGGCGTGACCCTCATCGCCTACAGCCCCCTGGCACAGGGGGCTCTGTCGGGCAAATACACCCCGGACCACCAGCCCTCGGACTGGGTCCGGCGGGCCCACCCCCTCTTCTCCCGGGAGAACCTCCGGCGCGCTGTCCCGCTCATCACCGCTCTGCGGAAGGTCGGGAAGAGGCGCGGGAGAAGCGTCTCCCAGACGGCGTTGAACTGGCTGGTCCATGACCCGCGTGTGGTCGCCATCCCCGGAGCCAAGAGCGCGGGGCAGGCCGAGGAGAACGCCCGGGGCGGGGACTGGTTAATGGCCCCGGCGGAGTTGCGGAGCATCGAGGCCGCGGCCCGCGGCGTGGACTTGGCCACCGGCCCCTTGGCGCGACTCGCGAGGCTCCGGGAATCTCTTCCTCTTTGACTCTTCTCCGGTCAGCGCCGCTTCTTCTCGAGGTGCTTGATGCCCTGCTTCCGCACCCGGGGCACCCAGACCATCTCGGGGAGCCAGGAAGGGCGGCCGGGCGGAGCCTTCACCTTCTGCCGGGAGCCCTTGAACTGGTGGAGTTTCCTGGTGCCGCGCTCCCGCAGGGCGATGGCGGTGTAGCCCGCGCACGCCGCCTTGAGGGCCGCCTGGCGGGGAAACCTTCCGGTGAAGACGGCGACCTCCTTGGAACCACGGACGAGGACGAAGCGCCTCTTGCTGCCTTTCCGCGCCATCTCCGCTCGCAGGCTCGCAGGGTCGGTTTAAAAACTTTCTGGGCAGCCGTTGCGGGTTTTGAATCAGGCCGAGGCGAGTTCCTGGTCCAGGGTCTGCTTGAAGAGGGCGAGCTCCCGCGCCCCCTCGATTCTCACATATCCCTTCTGGGGGTTCCCCACGAAAAACGACGGGGTGCCGCTCACCCCGGCGGCGAAACCGTCCTGGAGGTCCCTCTGGACCTGCCTGGCGTATTTCCGCGAGTCGAGGCAGGCGTTGAAGGCGCCCGCGTCCAGGCCGAGTTCCTGGGCCCACTGCTTGGCGACGGCGGCGTAGTCTTCGTAACTGATGGTTCCCTGTCCCTGCTTGCTCTGCTCGTCGAAGATTTTGTCGTGGAGGGCCTTGTACTTCCCCTGCTCCCCCGCGCAGCGCGCCGCGATGGCCCAGGGGGTCGCCCCGGGGTGGATGTTGTCGAGCGGGAAATCGCGGTAGGCGTAGAGGACCTTGCCGCTCCGGACGTAGTCTGCCAGGAGGGTTGGCGCGGTCTGGGTGTAGTGCCTGCGGCAGAATGGGCACTGGTAGTCGGAGAATTCGATGAGCTGGACCTTGGCGTTCGTGTTCCCCTCGGTGTAGGCGTCCCCCAGCCCGTTGGAGAGCTGGATGCGGCCCGCCGCGAGGGTCCCCGCGGGCGCGGCGGGGGCGGGGCCGCCGGCAGGAGATGTTCCCGGGAACACCGCGGCGTGGAGCGCGAATCCGCTCACGAATGCGAGGGCGACGGCGATGGCGAAGAGGTGGGGGAGGCGGACGGCCACCGTCCCGCCCCAGGGTCTGGAGGGGCGCGACGGGACCTCGCCGGAGGCCCGCTCGTCGGGAGGCGCGGCGGGCGGAAGGCCGAGGAGCCCCGCGGGCTGGCCCGGGGGCGGCTTCTCCAGCATCATGGGTATCCCGGGAGGTCGCTCCTCGGCCATCGGCGACCCCTTGGCCCCCGGGTTCATATAGGATTCCTCGCTCTCCCCTGCGGGAAGAACCGGCGCTCCTGGGCCCGTTTCCGTGGAAGGGCGGCACGCAGTCCTCCCTCTCCGGGCGGGGTCGGGCACCGGCCGGTCCGGCTCAACGTTTAAAATGGGACCTCTGTAGGGAGGGGAGATGGCCGCGAGGAGCTACGGAGGTCCGGGCGTCCGCTCCCTGGTCAGCGCCCACGTCACCCACCGGTGGGCCACCATTGACCAGTTGGAGATGGCCTCGACGAAGGAGGCCCGCTCTCTCCTCCGCTCGGTGAAGGAGATGGAGGGCGTCGAGGAATGCGCCCTCCTCCGGACCTGCAACCGGGTGGAGATCTACGCCGTCGCCCGGGACCCCGCCGGGGTCCGGGAGCGCCTCGGGGACCTCCTGGGGAACTCCACGACGCCCGACACGGTCCGCTTCTACTCGGGGGAGGCCTCGGCCCGCCACCTCCTCTCGGTCGCCGCGGGGCTCGACAGCATGATTGTCGGCGAGGGGCAGATTCTCGGGCAGGTGCGGGAGGCCTACCGCTTCGCCCGCCAGGAGGGGACCGCGGGCCGGACCCTCGACGCCCTCTTCCAGAAGGCCTTGAGCACCGGCAAGGAGGCCCGGGCCCGGACCGCCATCGGCCGGGGCAACGTCTCCATCGGCTCCGCCACCGTGGAGTTGGCCCGGAAACTGTGCGGCGGCTCCCTGGAGGGGCGCTCGCTGGTCATCCTCGGGGCTGGGGACATGGCCCGGGCCGTGGCCCGCTCCCTCGTGAAGCAGAAGGTGAAGTCGGTGACCTTCGCGAACCGGACCCTGAGGAGGGCCCGGGACCTGGCGGGCCTCCTGGAAAACGGAGGCGCCGGCCACCCCGAGACCGTCCCGCTGGCGAGCATGGCGGGCCCCATCTCCCGGGCCGACCTCTTCATCTGCGCCTCCTCGGCCCCCCACGCGGTGGTCGGAGTCGAGGAGATGGAGTCCATCCTCCGCCGCCGCTCCCGGGCGGGACTGGGGGACCGCCCCCTCTTCGTGATTGACATCTCCAACCCCCGGAACGTGGACCGCGCCATTGGGGAACTCCCGGGCGTCCGCCTCTACAACATCGACGGTCTCCGCGAGGTCGCGCGGAAGAACCTCCAGAAGCGGAGGGCCGAGATGGCCCGGGTCGAGGGCCTGGTGGACCGGGCGGTCGCCTCCCTGGCGGAGAAGGGAGCCCCGGGAGAGGACCTCCTGCGCAGGCTATACCGGAACGTGGAGCGGGTGAAGGCGGCCGAACTGGAGAGGTCGCTGCGGAAGTTGAACGGGACCCCGGGCAAGGAGCAGGAGGCGGTCCTGCGCGCCCTGGTAGACAGCATCGCCAACAAGATTCTCGCCGGTCCCGCCGAGGCCATCCGGAAAGCCTCGGGCCGCGGGGACGCCCGTCTCCTCCGATCGGCGGAGGAGATGTTCCGCCTGGACGGCTCCTCCTAACCGGGCGACAGCAGCATCGCTCCCACGCCGAGGGCCGTCAGGGCGGCCGCCAGCAGGAGGGTGAACCGGAGGAGCCTCGGGTCGTTTCCCCAGGCGATGGGGAGGGGCCCGACCATGACGACCCCGGCGCCCCGGACCCGGGTCCTTCTGGAGGCCCCGGCCTGCGCGGTTTCCTGGGGGGCGGGGGGAGGATGCTCCCGCGACCTGTGCTCCCTCTCCGTCTCGGCGGCGGCCTTCAACATCCGCCCTGTGGCCAGAACCAGGAGACCGAAGAGGAGGAGCAGGGCGAGGGCGGCAGCCATCGGCGACGTCCCGACCGCGACCGGGATGGGCCCGACGAGGACCGCCCCCCCGGCCTGCCCCCCGTCGAGGGAAAAGAGGAGGAACAGGGCCGCCGCCCCGAGCAGGAGGGGCATGAGGAGCAGCCGGCGGCGCAGCAGGCGCAGGTCCATCGCTTACCCTCCCATGGCGAGGAAATAGCGGAGGGGCCGCGGGTCGCCGGTCAGTTCGGGATGGAAGGCGAGGGCCAGGAGGTTGCCCTGGCGCGCGGCCACGATGCGCCCCTGGTGGCGGGCGAGCACTTCGACGCCCGGCCCCGTCGAGGCGATGGCGGGGGCGCGGATGAAGAGTGCCGGGCAGGGCTCCCGCCCCAGGGCGGGAAAATCGAGGTTCGCCTCGAACGACTCCCGCTGCCGCCCGAACGCGTTCCGGTCGGCGGCGATGTCCATGAGGCCGAGGGGCGTCACCCGGCCGCCGTTTCCCGGGCTTCCCCGCTCCAGCTCGTCCGTGACCCTCTTCGCCAGGAGGACCAGCCCGGCGCAGGTCCCGAGGACCGGGACTCCCCGCCGCGCGGCCTCGGCGATCTCCGGCCCGATCCCCTTCTCCGCCAGGAGCCGGCCGATGGTGGTGGACTCCCCCCCGGGGAGGGAGAGGGCGTCGCAGCCCGCCACCTCCCCCCGGCGGCGGATGGGGATCGCCTCCCCGGCCTCCCCGAGCACCTTCCGGAACGCCTCGAGGTGCTCGCTCACGTCGCCCTGGAGGGCCACGACGCCGACGAGTCGCCCCGAACTCACCCCGTCGGGGGACGGCGAACGCGAGAGTTCGGAGCGGCCGAGCATCGGGCCTGCTTTTTGCCGTCTGGCGAAAAAAGGCCACCGTGGCCATCAACCCCGAGGCGCTCTGCGTCGGCGAACTCCTCGTCGACCTCGTCGCGACCCGCCCCGGCCCGGATCCGCCGGGCTTCGCGAAGTTCGCCGGAGGCGCCCCGGCCAACGTCGCGGTGGGGCTCGCCCGCCTCGGCGCTCGCGTCGCCTTCGCGGGTCGCGTCTCGGAGGACCGTCTCGGCTCCTTCCTCATCGCCACTCTGGAGCGGGAGGGGGTGGAGACGCGGTGGCTGCGGAGGAGCCGGGAGCCGACCGGGCTCGCCTTCGTCTACCTCGGCCGGGGCGGGGAGCGCACCTTCGACTTCCACCGGACCGGGAGCGCCGACATGGCCCTCGGCCCGGAGGATCTCCCCGCCTTCGGGCGGGGCCTGCGGCTCCTCCACTGCGGCTCGGGGCCGCTGCTGGCGCCCCGGGGGCCCGCGGCGCTCCGGAGGGCGGTGGCGAGGGCGGGGAGGCTCGGGGTCCCGGTCTCCTTCGACCCCAACATGAGGCGGGACCACCCCTTCCCGCGCCCCTTCCTCCGCTGGCTCCTCGCGCGGACCGACCTGCTGCTGCTGACCGAAGAGGAGGCGCGCATTGTCACCGGAGCCCGTGCCCCGGACCGGGCGGCGCGGGCCCTCCTCCGCCGCTTCGGGCCGGAGTGGCTCGCCCTGAAGCGGGGGGCCCGGGGCTCCCTCCTCTTCCACGAGGGCGAACGCATCTCCCCCCCGGCATTCCGGGTTCGGGCCGCGGACACCACCGGCGCGGGCGACGGCTTCGCGGCGGCGCTCCTCTTCGGCCTCCTGCGGGGGTGGCCCGCCGGGAAGATGGGCCGCTTCGCCAACGCCGCGGGGGCCCTGGTCTGCACCCGGCCCGGGGCGATGACCGCCCTGCCCACCCTGGCGCGGCTGGAGAGGTTCGCGGGCCGCCAAGCCTGAGGTCACCGTCTTTATGCCCTGCCGCACCCATCCGCTTCCATGAGCGCCGAGTCGGGCCGGCTCCGGGTCGTCCTGAAGGCCCTGGGAATGAAGGAGGCCGAGGTCGACTCCACGCTGAAACTGATCGAGAAGAGCCCCGCCGAGGCGCTGGCGAAACTGCGGGCCATCCTGAAGCCGGTGGCTCCCGACATGGTGGAGTTCCTGGAGCGGATGGCGAAGGGCGGCCCGCCCGGAGGGCCCACCCTGCGGATGCCGGTGGACCCCGACTTCGGGTTCGAGGCCGCGCGGCAGCTGGTCTCGCCGGGGCAGGGGTACCTCCTCGTGGAGAAGAAGCCCGGCCTGGCGCGCAAACTGCTGAAGGCCTACACCTCGGCCGGGGGCCAGGAGGGCATCATCCTCGACTTCGCCGGCGGCCTCGCCCTCCGGGGCCCCAAGGTCTCTGTGGTCCGGCCCCTCAAGGAGCCCTCCGACGTCCTGGAGGCCCTGCGGGCCTTCCTCGAGGAGCACCGCAAGTCGGTGGTCCTCGCCGAGATCCAGGGGGCCGGGGACCTCCCGGTCCTGGAGCATGCCTTCGACATCACCGGCCCCCAGGAGGCGGTCCTCCTCATCCAGGCCGAGCCCGGGGCGCTCCCGGACGACGCCCGCGCGCGGCTCCGGCGGAGGTTCTGGACGGTGGCCGCCTCCACCCAGAAGATCGAGGGGAAGCGGCGGCCGGTGCTGATGGTCTCCCTGACCCGCCCCGCGGCGTAGGGCTCAGCCGTAGAGCGGGTCGGGCGCGGGGGACCTTCGGCCCTTCGACTTCCGGAACGGGTGCTTCTGGCCGCGCTTGACGCCGACGAAGCGGAGGTCGCTCCTGCGGAGGGAGACGAACGCTGCGTGGGGGAGTCGCTCCACCGCCACCATCCCCCGCGACTCAAGCCGCTTCAAGAGATGCGCGAGTCGCGCCTCCGGGAGGCGGAGCCGGCGGCGGAGGTCGGCCGTCGAGGAGGCGCCGCACTCCAGGAGGAGGCGCAGGAGGCGCTCTTCGAGGCCGCCCGAGGGGACATCCATTTACCCTCCTTCCCTCCGGACCCGGTTCCGGAGGGCCCCCACCCCGCCAACCTCCACTTCCACCACGTCCCCCTCCTTCAGGAACACGGGCGGCCTCCGCCCCATCCCCACCCCCGCCGGCGTCCCCGTGGAGATGAGGTCCCCCGGCTCCAGCGTCATGCCGCGGCTGATGTAGGCGATGAGTTCCGGGAGTTTCACCACCATGCTCGCCGTGGAGGAGTCTTGGCGCACCTCTCCGTTCACCCGCGCCCGGACCGCGAGCCGGTGGGGGTCGGGGATTTCATCGGCCGTCACCAGCCACGGCCCCACGGGGCAGAAGGTGTCGAGCGACTTCGCGCGCGTCCACTGGCCGTCCCGGGCCTGCAGGTCCCGGGCCGAGAGGTCGTTGACGGCGACGTAGCCGAGGACCTGCTCCATGGCCCGGGAGGGCTCGATGTCGCGGCATCGCGCCCCGATCACCACCCCCAGCTCCGCCTCGTAGTCGAGGCGCTCCACGAAGCCGGGGCATCGGATGTCGTCGCGGGGCCCGGCGACCGCGTTGGGCAGTTTCGCGAACAGGACCGGCTCCTTCGGAATCTTCGCGCCGGTCTCCGCCGCGTGGTCGGCGTAGTTCAGCCCGACGCAGACGATTTTCGACGGGCGGACCGGGGCGCGGAGGGCGACCTCCGGGAGGCGGAGGGAGGGGCGGGCGGCGGCCAGGGAGGCCCGCGCCCCGGCGAGCGACGCCGCGGCGTTTCCGCCAAGGAGGGAGTCGAGGCTTCCCGGCAGCCCCACGGAGGGGCCCTCGACGACCCCGTCTCCCACCACGAAGCCCCACCCCTCCCGGCCCGGGAGCCCGAACCGCGCGATGCGCATCCTCGCGAGGGTGTCGGGAGGTCAAAGCCGTTTTCTCCCGGCGCAGGGAGGAGCCCCATGGACCCCTCCCTCGTCGGGGCGTGCGGCTCCCTCGCCATGGTCCTGGAGGCCTCCGCCTCCCCCAAGCCCGGCAACGTCGGCCCCCGCCACGACCACGGGGGGGCCCGGTACGAGCACTTCGTCGCATCGGCCCTCGCCTGCCGCCCCGCCCTCGAGGGGGCCGCCCGGGAAAGGCGCGGGCTCGGCCGGTGGTTCCGGCGGGCGGTCGAGGCGTCGGTGGCGGCCCAGCCGGGGGGCAACACCCACTTCGGCACCCTCCTCCTCCTGGTGCCCCTCGCGGCCGGGGCGGGCGGGGCCCGGGGACCCGCGGCCGTCCGGAGCCGGGCCCACCGCCTCGTCCGCCGGAGCACGGCGGAGGACGCGGTAGGGTTCTACCGCGCCTTCCGCGCCGCCCCGGTGCGGGTGGCCCCCTTCGCGGGCCCCCTCGATTTGCGCGACCCGCGGGCCGGCGCTGCTGCCCGGAGGAGCGGGACGACCCTCTACGATGCGGTGACCCTGGCCGCCCCCCGGGACCGGGTGGCGAGGGAGTGGTCCAACGGCTTCGCGGAGTGCGGGTGGGCGGCCTCGCGCCTCGCGGCCCGCCTCGGGCGCTCCTGCTGGAACGAGGGGGTGGTCCGCACCTACCTCGACCTCCTCGCCCGTGCCCCCGACTCCCTCGTGGCGGTGAAGGCGGGGGCGGCCGCCGCGGAGCGGGTCCGGCGGAGGGCCCGCGCCCTGCGGCGGGCGCCGCTCCGGCGGCTGGAGCGGTGGGACGATGAACTGGCGGCGCGGGGGATTAACCCCGGCTCCACCGCCGACATCCTGGTCGCGGGCATCTTTCTGTGGCTGCTGGGGCGGTGAGCGCGATGGACCTCGACCGGTTCGGTCTGCGGCCCGGAATCTCCGAGACCCTCGCGACGACCCTCGGCCCCCGGGGCCGCCCCCACGCCGCACCGACGGGACTCCGCCGCTCCGGGGGGCGCGTCGAAGCCGTGCTCTACCGCCCCTCCCGGACTCTGGCCAATGTGGAGGCGTCGGGGGCCCTCATCGCGAACGTCGTCGAGGACCCCCTCCTCTTCGTGGAGGCGGCGTTCCGGGACCTGGGGCCGGCCCGCTTCTCCCCGACCCGCCACGGGCCGGTCCTCCGGGCCGCCTCGGCCTGGGTCTCGTTCCGCGCGCGTCCGGAGCGGCTGGAGGAGGGGAGGGTCGCGTTCCGTCTCGCTCCGGTGGCGGGCCGCGTGGCCCGGGCCGCCCCCCGTGCCCCCAACCGGGGGTTCGACGGGGTCCTCGAGGCGACGGTCCATGCGACCCGCTATGCGATTTTCAAGGATGCCGGCCTGCTCCGGAGAATCCGCGAGCTGGAGCCTGTGGTCCTCAAGTGCGGGGGGCCCCGGGAACGGAAGGCGTGGAGTCGGCTGATGAGATTTTTGGAATAGCCAAAGTTGAGGACAGGGGGTGGGGGGGCGTGCCTGTGAACGGGGGGGCTTCGCCTCCCCTCCCCCGGAGACAGGTTAGCAGCAGCCGTGGCAGCCGCAGCACTTCTTCTTGTGGTGGTGGACGACCGCCCCCACCACGAGCGCGACGAGGAGCAGTTTGCAGAGTTTCATGGGTCACCTCCTTGGATTATTGGATACCCAATAATCCTGGATAGTTGGATTACCAATATAAAAGGGTTGCGCCGGGCGAAGGCTTATGAGCCCCCTCCCCCCCACTCCGGGAGATGGCCCTCATCGAGAACCGCGGGTTCCTCTCCTTCCTCCTCCTCTGGCTCCTGAGCCGGAGGCCCATGTCCGGGAGCGAACTCGCGGCGGAGTTGGGCCGGCGCCGCGGGGTCCGGCCCAACCCGGGGACCCTCTACCCGGCCCTCAAGGTCCTCGAGGCCCGGGGGCTCATCCACTGCCCCCCCGGCTGCTGCCCGCCCGACTCCCGCCGCAAAGTCTACTCCGTGACCCCCGCGGGCCGGCGCGACTTCCAGCACGCCTGCCGGGGGTTCCTCTGCACCTTCGGCGACCTCCTCCGGGAGTCCCCGCCCGCCCCCCGGGGCCCGGGGCGGCGGAGCCGCAGGGCACGGCGCCGAAACTGAGAGGCTTTCATATTCCGAGAAGTGGCACGGGGACCATGGGGAAGAGACTCTGGACCCTCCCGGAGGCGCGGGCCGCCCTCCCCCGGGTCCGGGAGATGCTGGAGCGGCTCCAGGACCTCCAGTCCCAGCTGTCCTCCCTCCAGGAGCTCTCCATCGAGTTCGAAGAGCCCCTCGACACTCTCCTCGCCACGGTGCGCCGCAACCGGGAGTTCCACGGCAAGGCCCTGGAGTTCTACCAGGGGCTCGAGGAGCTCCTCGTCGTGGGCGCCGTCGTCAAGGATTGGCACGCGGGCCTCGTGGACTTCCCTGCGCGCCACCAGGGGCGGGAGATTTTCCTCTGCTGGAAGCGGGGGGAGGACACCATCCGGTTCTGGCACGACGTGGAGGCGGGGTTCCAGGGGCGGCAGCCGGTGGAACTGCTCGAAGAGGACCCCGCCTACCGGTAGCCGTGGGCCTCTTCGTCCGCCGCAGGTCGGAGGGCGCGGAATCGAGACCGGTCGAGACCCCGGAGCAAAAGGCGCTCCGCCTGCGGCTGAAGGTGGAGGGGTTTCTCATCAGCCAGGTCCCGGCCGGCCGCTTCCTGCAGGAGCTGGGCAGGACCGATTTCCTCTCCGACCTGACCCCCGTCCTCCTCGAGCACGGCCCGCAATTCGAGCGCACGAACCCCGTCCGCTTCCAGGAGTTGCTGGAGGCTGCGGGGGTCGCCGAGTGGTACCGCCGGAAGCGGGCGCGACCCGGCCAGGGCTCCGCCTCCGGAAACCGCTTCTAACTTCCGGGCTATTCGTCGAGTTCGAACTCGATGCCCCCGAGCCGCTTCGCCAGGAGGTTGTAGAAGATGCAGGCTGCGAAGGCCCCCCCGGCCCCACCGAAGGCCCAGGCGATGGGGCTCAGGAGGAGGGCGGGCCACTCGAAGGCGAAGGGAAACGCCTTCACCCATTCGTTGACCAGCCCCGTCAACTGGGCCAGGCCCAGGTCGCTCATCCCCTGGCGCAGCGCGGGAAAGAAGAGGACCGTCCCGAGGCCGTTCAGGAACCCGAGCGCGAAGCCTGTGGCCCCGCCCATGATGGCGGCCGAGAAGGGCTCGATGCGGGTGAGCCGCCTCCGAGTCGTGGCCATGGGTCGGGGTCGCGGCCGCGGTTCAAAAGGCTTATTGGGCCAATTGCTCGACGATGGGCTTGTAGAGCCACTCGCCCCCGTCCACGGTGAGGCACGCCCCGGTGACGTAGTCCGCCCAGTCGGAGGCGAGGTAGGCCACGGCGCGGGCGATGTCCTCCGGGGTCCCCCACCGCTTCCAGGGGACACGGCGCCGGACCACTTCGGCGGCGGCCGGGTTCTTCTCGATGAAGTTCTTGCGGGACCCCTCGGTCAGGATGGGCCCCGGGGCGACGGCGTTCACCCGGATGCGGTGGACCGCCCACTCCACGGCGAGGCTCTGGGTCAGGTTGAGGATGGCCCCCTTGGCGGCGCTGGTGTGGGCCATGATGGGGGCCCCGGTCCACGCGTAAGGGGTCACGTTGTGGATGATGACTCCCGACTTCTGCTTGATCATCTCGGCCCCCACGAACTTGGCGCAGTGGAAGGAGCCGTGGAGGTTGATTCCGACGATGGCGTTCCAGGCGTTGTCGCTCAACTGCAGGAAGGGGCTCGGGAAGTTCGCTCCTGCGTTGCTGAAGAGGAGGTCAATCCGGCCCCAGCGCTCCTTCACCTGCTTCGCCATCGCCTCCACCTGCTCGGGGAGCCGGACGTCGCACGGGAGGGCGAACGCCTCGCCCCCCGCGGCCTTGATTTCCCGCACGGTCTGCTCCAGGTTCTCCACCTTGCGCGAGGTCACGGCGACCTTCGCCCCGAGGCGGGCGAAGAGGAGGGCCGAGGCCTTCCCGATGCCGGTCCCACCGCCGGTCACGATGGCGGTCTTTCCGGCGAGAGTGAGCCCGTTCGTCCGGGGGGCCGGGGGTTCGGGGGAGAGGGGCCTGTCCCCGCCCTTCGGACCCGCCCACGCCTCCAGTCCGCCCATGCTGAGGGAGTACCCGCCGTCCATGGGGACCACCGCCCCGTTCATGTAGTCGGCCCAGTCGGAGACCAGGTAGGCGACAAGGTTCGCCACCTCCTCGGGGGCGGCGAACCGCTTCACCGGCACCCGGTCGGTGATGGACTTCTGCGCCTCGGGGGTCGGGAAGAGGTTCTTCTCCGCGCCCTCGGTCTTCACCGGGCCGGGGGCGACGGCGTTGACCCGGATGTTGAAGGAGGCGAGTTCGGACGCCAGGGAGCGGGTGAGCCCCACGACCCCCGCCTTCGCGGCGGCGTTGTGGGAGGTCCCGGGACCGCCGGTCCACGCCATGGTGGAGACGATGTTCACGATGCGCCCCGAGCGCTGCTTCACCATCTCGCGGCCCGCGGCCCGGGTGCAGTAGAAGGTCCCGTTGAGGACGATGTCCACCACCGCGCGCCAGCCGTTCACCGAGAGTTTCGTGACCGGGGTGACGAAGTTCCCGGAGGCGTTGTTCACCAGGATGTCCACGCGGCCGAAGGCCTCCCTGGCCGATTTCACCAGGGCCTCCGCCTGGGCCACCTGCCGGACGTCGGTGGGGAGGGCCACCACCTTGGCCCCCAGATCCTCCAGCTCCTTGCGGGCCGGGCCGAGGTGCTCCTGGCTCCGGGAGGCGATGGCGACGTTGGCCCCGAGGCGGGCGAAAGTCTTGGCGGTGGCGAGGCCGATGCCGGTCCCGCCGCCGGTGACGATGGCGGAGCGGCCCTTCAGGGAGCCGGCGGGGAGCATGAGATCGGTGCGGGGTCCGGAGGCGGCCATCCGGGGGCATAGGTGGGGGAGAGAAAGGGTTTTCCATCCCCCGGCCTCCCCCCGAGGAATGGCCGCGGCCGTCGTTTCCCCCCTCCCCGGCAAGCCCTGTCACTGGCACCCCGGGACCCCCGGGGTCGCGTCGTGCCAGATCTGCAAGCGACCGGTCTGCGCCCGGTGCAAAGTCACCGTGACCGACGGGAGGCAGGTGTTCTGCAAGGTCCACGGCCTCAAGGGCTCCCGGATGCAGTCTAAGGCCGCTTGGTAGATGGTTGATTTCTCCATCTCCGACGAGCACCGCGCCATCCTCGACGCGCTGGAGAAGTTCCTCCAGCAGGAGGTCTATCCTCTGGAGGAGAAGCACAAGGAACTCCTGCAGAATCCCCGCAAACTCTACCGGGAGGACGGCCTCCACCCGCCCGAGGTCGAGGCCCTGAAGAAGCAGGTCCGCATGAAGTCGGCGGAGGCCGGTTTCTACACGCTCTTCCTCTCGAAGAACCTGGGGGGCGGCGGCTACGGACCCACCCTCGCCTTCCAGGTCGCCGAGGCCAACTGGCGCCGCGGCCCCGGCATCCTCCGGGGCGAGGTCATCGGCGGCTTCCCCCGCGGCCCCAACCCCATGCTCGAGGCGCTTCCGAAGGCGACCCGCGAGAAGGTGATGCCCGAGATGCTGAGCGGCGAGAAGACGGTCTGCTTCTGCTTCTCCGAGGCGGAAGCGGGCTCCGACGCCTGGAACATGCGGACCACCGCCGAGAAGCGGAACGGGAAGTGGGTCATCAACGGCCAGAAGATGTGGATCACCAACGGGCCCTACGCCGACTGGGCCTTCGTCTTCGCGGTCACCAACCGGGAGATGCAAAAGGCCCACAAGGGGGGCGTCTCGGGCTTCTTCGTGGACACGAAGGCGCCGGGCTTCAAGGTGGAGTCCATCGTCCCCTTCATGGGATTCATCGGGAGCGATGTGGCCCTCATCTCGCTGGAGGACGTCGAGGTCGCCCCGGAGTTCGTCCTGGGCAAGGTGGACCAGGCATTCCAGTTGGGGATGCTGGGCATCGGAACGGGCCGCCTCAGCCTCGCGGGTCTCTGCACCGGCCTCGCCGAGTGGGCCCTGGAGAGGTCGGTCGAGTATGCCAAGCAGCGGGTCACCTTCGGCAAGCCCATCGGCGAGCGGCAGGCCATCCAGTGGATGCTGGCCGACAGCGCGGTGGACATCGCCACCTGCAAGTACATGGCGCTGAACACCGCGTGGCGAATCGAGAAGGGGGAGATGGCGCTGAAGGAAATTTCGATGGCGAAGCTCTACGCGACCGAGATGCTCTTCCGGGTCATGGACCGCGCCATCCAGGTCCACGGCGGCATGGGGCTGACCAACGAGATGAAACTGGAGGAGGTCTTCCGGCTCGCCCGGGCGCTCCGCATCCCCGACGGCTCGTCGGAAATCCAGAGGAGAATCATCGCCAAGCGCCTCCTCGGCGGGGACACGAAAATCTAGGGCGAAGAATGGCAAGGGCGAAAACGGTCGAATACAAGCAGGTCCTGGTCCTCCGCTCCGACCTCTCCATGTCCCCCGGCAAGATGGCGGCCCAGGCGGCCCACGCCTCCCTCCTCGCCCACGATGCGGCCCCGGAGGAGGCCCGCCGGGCGTGGAAGCGCGGCGGGGCGAAGAAGGTCGCCCTCAAGGTGGCGACCCTGAAGGAACTCCTCCGGCTCCGGAACGAGGCGCGGGGCGCGGGCCTCCCCTTCGGCCTCGTGGAAGATGCGGGCCACACCGAGTTGCCCCCGGGGAGCGTGACCGCCCTCGGCGTCGGGCCGGCCCCCGAGGCCGACATCGACCGTCTGACCGGTGACCTCCCTCTGCTGTGAGCGTCCCCATTCCGCCCGAGGCCGAGCGCGCCGTCGGCATGGAGCGCTACGGGACCGCGACCCCCGGCGTGGGCGGAGTGTTGCGCCAGACGCCGGCCGACTTCCGGGTCGAGGAGATTCCGCGCCGGGAGCCCCGGGGCTCGGGCCGATACCTGATTGTCGAAGTCGAGAAAGAGAACTGGGACACCCAGGGGCTGGTCCGCGCCCTCGCCCGCGCCCTCCGCATCAGCCGCAAGCGCATCTCTTTCGCCGGAATGAAGGACCGAAACGCCGTGACCGTCCAGCGGATGAGTTTCTTCGGAGTGCGGCCCGCGGCCCTCGAATCGGTGAGGCTCGCCGGGGTCCGCCTCCGGGCCGTGGGACTCGACCCGGAGCCGGTGGGCCTCGGAGACCTCGAATCCAACCGATTCTCGATCGTCCTCCGGGCCATCCCCCTCCCGGCGGAGGAGGTGCGTGCCCGGGCGGAGGCCACCGCCGCTGAGCTCCGCTACCTGGGGGGCGCCCCCAACTTCTTCGGCCTCCAGCGGTTCGGTGAGCGGAGGGCGGTGACCCACCGCGTCGGGGAACTGCTGGTGCGGGGCGACGTCGAGGGGGCGATGCGGGCCTACCTCGCCGACGAGGGAGAGGGAGAGGGCGAGGCGACCCGCGCTGCCCGGAGGCTCGCCCGGGAGGGCGACTTCAAGGGGGCGCTGGCAGCGATGCCCAAGTCCCTCGGGTTCGAGAAGGCGCTCCTGAACCGCCTCATCGCGAAGCCGGACGACTGGGGCGGGGCCCTGGAGGCCCTGCCCGCCGGCCTCCGGACCCTATTCGTCCACGGCTTCCAGGCGAGGCTGTTCAACCGCGTCCTCTCCGAGCGGCTCGCCCGCGGGCTCTCTCTGGCCGAGCCGGTGGCGGGGGACATCCTCCTCCTTCGCGGCGGCGGGACCGAGACGGTGGCCCCCGGGAACATCGAAGCCGCGCGGAGGGCTGTGGCGGAGGGCCGCGCCCGGGTCAGCGGCCCCCTCTTCGGCCCCGAGGCGCCCGTGGCTTCCGGGGAGCCGGGAGAGATTGAGCGGGGGGTGCTGGAGGGGGCGGGGATAGCGCCGGAGGACTTCGCAAGGGGCCCCGTGACCTCCAAGGGGAGGCGGCGGGCTCTCCTGCTGCCGGCGCCCGTGAAGTGGGAGGGGGGGCCCGACGAGCGGAGCCCCGGCTGCGTCGCGCTCAAACTGAAGTTCTCGCTCGAGCCGGGGGCCTACGCGACCGTGGTGCTGCGCGAATTCACGAAAGCATGACCCTCCGGCGGCAGGCCTCGCCCATTTTCCGCGCCCTCCGCCGCGCCCATCCCGGCGCGAAGTGCTCGCTGGAGTTCTCCGATCCCCTCCAGCTCCTCATCGCCACCCTCCTCTCCGCCCAGTGCGCCGACGCCCGGGTGAACCGGGTGACCCCCGCGCTCTTCCGGCGCTACCGGAGCGCGGCCGACTATGCGGAGGCCGACCTCGCGGAGCTGCAGTCGCTCATCCGCCCCCTCGGCCTCCACCGCACGAAGGCGCGCGCCATCCGCGCCATCGGGAGGGCGCTGGTCGAGAGGTTCGGCGGCCGGGTCCCGGACACGGTGGAGGGCCTCACCTCCCTGCCCTTCATCGGCCGGAAGTCGGCCACCGCCGTTCTCGGCAACGGCTTCGGTCGCGCGGAAGGCGTCACCGTGGACACCCACGTACTCCGGGTTTCGCGGCGGCTCGGGCTCGCGAAGGGGCGCACTCCTCTCCAGGTCGAGCGGGAACTGATGGCCCTGTTTCCCCGCGAGGAGTGGATTCCCCTCGGCCACACCCTGATTCTCCACGGCCGGAAGGTCTGCCAGGCACGGGCTCCGAGATGCGGGGAGTGCCCCGTGGAACGGCTCTGCCCCAAGCGCGGGGTCCGCGCGTAAGCCTCATAAATGGGCTGGGGGAAAGGGGTCCATGGCCGCCATCCGGGGGGAGTTGATCACCGAGGCGGAGTCCGCCCTCGCCGAGTTCCGGAAGGCGCTCGAGACCGCAGAGGAGCTCATGCGGACGGTGGACCGGACCGCGACCCACGTCGGGAGCCGGGTGGACGACGCGATGGGCTCGGTCCAGGAGACCCTGGCCGATATGCGGAAGTCCATCCAGGCGGTCAACACGAGCATGGAGCGGGTGAGCGGTTCCCTGGACAAAATCGAGAAATCCATCGAGTCGGTGGAGCGCGCGATGGTCCTGGTGGAGCGGGTGATGCCGGTAGTGGACCGGATGATGAAATCCCTGGAGAAAACGCCGATACTCTGGCGCTTTTTCAAGTAAATTATCGCTTTCTCTTCCACGCCTTAGCCGCAGCGGTTATTGCCGCAGCGACAGCTGCCAGGGCCAGCGCCGCGAGAGGCGAATTCGTCTCCGGTCGCCTGGGCGTCTCGCCGAAGACGATGGAGCGAAGGTAGTCCACGACCTGCTGCCGCTCCGCCGGGCTCAGGATGGCACCGGAAAGGCGCCGCACATGGTGTTCCGATGCCACCTCCGCCTCAAGCTCCGCATCGCTGGTATTCACCGCTCTTCCAAGCAGCGTCAGCCGTCGCAGCGGTTGTTTTCCCTCACCCTGCTCACCGTGGCACGAGAGGCAATGCTTTCCGTACAGCCGTCCCCCCGCAGCCACATTCTCCGAAGAAGTCCGGAGAGTCGCAGCGTAGAAAACAACATTCCAGAGTTCCTCGTCCGTAAGGTTGGCCGCGCAGAAGGCGCACAGCCCGCGCTCCTCCAGGAGGTGGCGGTTCTCCACCATGGACCGCGGCCTTCAGTGGCCGGTCGACGGTGTCGGCTCGGGGACCTGCCGCGCCTGGAGGGCCGAGACCACCACCGCCAGGAGCCCGGCGACGGGGATGGCGTGAAGCCCCAGGTGGGCGGCGTCGTGGGAGTTCAACGGCCAGTGGAAGAGCGAGAGGAGCAGGTGTTCCACCACGGGGCCCGCCGTCAGCAGGCAGAGGGCCACGGTGAGCCACAGCATGGAGCGGTAGCGGGTCCGGAGGTAGGCCCGGGCGGTCAGGGCCGCCGCGAGGCCCCCGACTCCCCCCAGGGCCAGCAGGAAGAGCAAGTCGGTCTGGACAAGGGTCATCCCGGGGCTCCCGCAGGCTCCTCTGCCGGGACCTTCGCGGCCCGGGCGCGGGGTCGGATGGGCGTGCCCAGGGAGGCGGCCCACACCCGGGCCAGGGAGACCGAGGGGTCCCGGCCGTCTCCCGCCGAGAGGACGAGGGCCGCCTCCGAGCGGTAGATTTTGACCCGCCGGTCCCGCGCCGCCGGGCGGGAGGAGACGAGGCCCGCCTCCTCCAGCTCGTGGAGGTGGACCGAGACTGTGGACTTGTCCTTGCCGAGCGCTTCGACAAGGTCGCCGAACTCCTTCGGCCCCGACCGCAGGAGCGTCATGAGGCGCATCTTCCCGCCGCCCACGGAGACGACGCCGCCGGGGGTGCGGTAGAGATGGAATTCGGAAACGAGCATTCGTTGTTGTTCCGACCGGCGCCACTTAAGCCCTTCGCTCGTTTGATTTTTTTTAAACGAAACAGGCTACGGCAACCAGTGAACACGAGCCGCAGAAATCTATACATAGGAGGGCGGAGAGCCCGGGCACAATGAGATTGTCCTTCGCGCTCCCGGTCCTCTTCCTGCTCGCCGTGGCTGCGGCTTCCGCCAGCCACCCCTCCATCACCCCCGGCGAGGCCGTGACCGACCGCAAGGAGACCTTCACCCTCTGGGTCCCCGTGACCGGGACTCTGGAACATGTGGAGCTCAAAATCCCCAAGGACGCCTCCGGGAGGCCCGTGTTCCACGTCGAGTTCGTCGAGCGTCCCGCCGGGTGGGCCACCGAGACGAAGAAAGTCGGCGACCGCATCAGCGAAATCAAGTGGGAGGCGCCCAGGAACACCTACAGGAGCGGCGACCTCATCGCCCTCCGCTTCATGGCCGAGACCCCCGCCGCGGCGGGGACCCACAAGTTCGACGTGGAGCTCCACCAGACCGGAACTGCCGAGGTCCACAAGGAGGGGGAGAAGGAGGAGGCCCCATCGGTGAAGGTGGTGGCCAAGTCCTCTCTCGACGCCCGCCTCGACGCCCTGACCTCGCAGGCCCAGCAGGCCCAGACCCAGGCCTCCCAGGCCCAGGCCGAGGCGAGCCGGGCCGCCGGTTCGACCTCCTCCCCCGCGGGTATCGCCGGGGTGGCTCTCGGGCTGGTTGCTCTGGTCCTGGCTGGAGTCGGATTGGCACGCCGGAATAAATGAAATCAATTCGTGCGCTTCCGCCCCTCCTCGGTCTGGGCATCATCGCAGTCCTCCAGGCTCCGGTCCTCGGCCACGCGGTGGTCTCCCCCGCCGAGTCGGTCACCGACCGGTTCGAGACCTACCTCCTGCGGGTCCCGACGGAGGAGCCCGTCCCGACCGTCGAGGTCACCCTCGAAGTTCCACACGAGGTCGAGGTCAAGCGGGTGCTGAAGCAGCCGGGCTGGACCGTCGTGACCGAGCCCAGGCACGGGGAGGGGACCCATGAAAAGGGGGAGCACGCCCATCCCGGAGAGGTCGCCCTTGCCCGCGTCACCTGGAGGGGGAACACCATCGCTCCCGGCGAGTTCGAGGAGTTCAAATTCAGCGGCCGGAACGGAGCGAAACCGGTCACGGTCTCCTGGCGGGTTCACCAGCGGTATCAGGACGGAAAGGTGGTTTCCTGGACCGGCGCCCCGGGGAGCGAGACTCCTGCTTCCCAGACCTGGCTCGTGGAGAGGCCGAGGCTGGAGGTCAATCTCTCCGCAGTCCAAGCCGGCCTCTCCCAGCTCCAGCAGTCCTACTCTCAGGTGAGCACCGCCAACGCCCAGGCGCTCCAGACCGCTTCGGCGGCCTCGGGCCCCGCTTACGCGGCCATCGCCCTGGCAGCGGTGGCCCTCCTCGTGGCGGCGGTCCCGCTCCTGCGGAAGAAGCCCTAAAGAGCCTCCGCCCCCAACCCGACCCGAATGACCGCCGACGCCCCGCCGGGCCCCCGGCCCTTCCTCCTCGCCTCCCTCCTCTGGCTCGTGGTGGGCGTCGCCATGGGCGGCTTCTTCGCGACGAACCCCGGATTCCGCGCCCTCAAGCACACCGGCCACGACTTCGAACTGGTCTTCGCTTCGGTCCACAGCCACATCAACCTGCTCGGGTGGCTCTCCAACGCGCTCTTCGCCCTGGTCTACTGGGTCCTGCCCCGCGTCTTCTCCCGACCCCTCTACAGCCCCCGGCTGGCGGCGTGGCACTTCTGGCTCCTCAACGTCGGCCTGGCGGGAATGATGGCGGCCCTTTTCGCGGGCGGGGTGGCCGGGGCGCGGGTCCTCATCGCGGGCCGGGAGAGCCCCGACCCGGGAGCCGCCCTGTACGGCCCCGGCAACGCCTACCTGCCCTACGAGGCGTTCCTCTCCCTCCTCCGGTGGGGCATACCGTTCGCGGTTCTGGTGCTCTTGGGGGCCGGTGCGTTCGCGGCCAACGTCTGGCTCACCTTCGGCCTCCGGCCGTCGCTCGCCCGCCTCGCCAACCGCGCCCGGGAGCGCTTCCCCCTCCCCGCGCGGCTCGCCGGGCTGGCTGCCGTTCCCGAGGAGGGGCCTGTCGAGCACCCGGCCCTGAAGTGGATGCTCAAGGTTGCCGCCCTCTGGCTGGTGGCGG
The DNA here is from genome assembly GCA_038869515.1 of Halobacteria archaeon. Lineage (GTDB taxonomy): Archaea > Halobacteriota > Syntropharchaeia > JACQPP01 > JACQPP01 > JAWCQZ01. Next base: position 8,964 of record JAWCQZ010000008.1, on the reverse strand, counting down.
GCATCCTCCTGGGCGGCCTCTACGGCAGCCCGCCCATGTTCCGCTGGCTCAAGGAAGGGGGGTTCGACTTCGAATCCATGTTCGCCTCGGTCCACAGCCACATGACGGTCATGGGGTGGCTCGGGGGCGGACTCCTCGCAGTCCTGTTCGGCGTGGCCCTCCTGGAAAACCGCCCACCGCCCGCCCGGGGCCTCCGGGTGTTCCTCTGGCTCTACAATCTCGGGCTCCTGGGGCTCCTGGCGTTTCTTGCGGTCGCGGCCTATCAGGGCCGCGCGGCTTTCGTGGGCGCCACCGGGGACCTCACCGAGGCGGAGCGGTTCCACCCCTTCGAAGTGAGCCAGGGGGTCCTCCGGTTCGCCCTCCCCTTCGCCCTCCTCTTCGCGGCGGGCCTCGCTGCGGCTGTGGCGGCGCTCTGGCGGAGGCTGCCCGGCGACCCGTGGGCGGCCCGCTTCCTCCGGGCGGGGATGGCGTGGCTCGCTGCCGGGCTCGCGCTCGAGGGCATCCTCTCCCTCGACCCGATTTACTTCTGGCTCGTCCGCTCGGGCCACGAGTTCACCATCATGCAGGTGGTGGTGAAGGACCACATGGTGATGCTCGGAGGGCTCTCCGGCATCGCCTTCGGCCTCCTCTACGGTCTCGTCCCCCGACTGTCGCCTGGAAGAGGGGGGACTCCGTCCCCTTCCCCCCTCCCGTCCGCAGGCCCGCCCCCTCCTCCTTCGAGGATGTGGAACCCCGGGCTGGTCGCAGCTCACTTTTGGCTGTTGAACATCGGCTTGGGGGGTTTCCTCCTCTTCTACGCCTGGGGCGGCTACGCCGGTGGCGGGGTCTTCCAGACCGCCTCCAACCCCTACGGCCCCGGGGGATACCTCCCCTATCTGGCGGCCCTCGACGTCACCCGCTTCGGGACGCCCTTCGCCCTGGCCCTTGCCGCCTCCCTCATTCTTTTCTTCATCCACACTTGGAGGATATGGCCCCGAGACCCTCCGGAGGAGCGTTGAGTTCCCCGGCGGCGGTCACTCTGCTCCTCCTGGCCCTCGCTGCCGCGGCCCAGGCCCACTGGCCGGACGTCAAATTCCGGGACCTGGCGGCCGAGCCCGAGTCGGGCCTCGCCTACCGCTTCTCGGTCCTGGCGGTCAACACCGAGGGGACCACCAACGCCAACAACGTCTCCTTCGAACTGGAGGGAGAATCGGGCAAGCGGGAGTTCTGCCGCCACTTCCTGAGCCTGCCGGCCTTCGAGAAGCGGACCGTGGAGTGCCGCGCAGAGATCCCGGCCCCGGGACGATACACCCTCGTTTTCCAGAGCGAGCGGCTCGGGTTCACCGCCGGAGAGGGGCCGCCCGCGCCCTCCGCGCCCGCAGAGCCGCAGCCCGCCTCCCCGCCGCCCCCGACGCCGGGCTTCGGGGCCCCGGGGGCCCTGGCGGCCCTCGCCGCCGCGGCCTTCGCGGTTGCCAGTCTCCGGAGGCCGCCGTGAGAAGGCCCCAACACCCCGGGATGGCGGCTTCGGCGGTCGCCGCAGCGCTCCTGCTGCTTCTGACGGGGACGGCCCAGGCCGCATGGTCGGACGTCCGGTTCCAGAACCTCACCGCCACCCCCCACGGCGGGGGCTTTTTCTTCCGCGTGGTTTTGGTCAATACCGCGGATGAACCGGCCGGAGGCCCGGTCTCTTTCGGAGTATCGGGCCCGGGAGGTGACATGGGATTCTGCCCGGAGCGCCTCGAGCTCGCCCCTCTCGAGAGGCGGACCCTTGAGTGCCACGCCGTCGTCTCAGGGCCGTCGGGCAACTACACCATGACCTTCGGGAGTGAGAGCGTCCGATTCGCCGCGGGGGACCGTCCGGCGCCCCCCTCGGCCTCGCCCCCGTCCCCCGTCCCTTCCCCCGCCTCCCGTTCCACTTCCGGATTCGAGGCCCTGGCCGCTGCGGCGGCCCTCGCCGCGGCCCTTGCCCTCTTTCCGCGGAGGGGCCGGTGAGACGCGCCGGCCTCCTCCCGGGGGCGGCCCTCGTCCTCCTCGCCGCCTGCGCCCAGAGCCCCGCGCCTTTGCCCGCGGCCTACGACTCCCCGCCCCGCTACCTCCTGCCCAACGCGAGCCTCCTCCCCGACTACGGAGTCGCCCAGGCAGCCGTGGTGGACCCTGCCATCTGGGCCCGGTATCTCGGCATCGCCCCGGTCCGCTACGAGAACCACGTCTACAAGACCCGCAACGACACCTACCTTGACCACATCGAGGTCCTCGAGTTCTCCGGAGCCCCCGAGGCCCGCCGGGCCTACGACGCCTACCCCGGCTACCTCGCGACCTACGCCCCCTGCGCCGCGCGCACGACCCTCGCCCTCGGCGTCGAGCACTTCGCCTGCGACAACGCGGGCCAGGTGACCTCGGAGTTCTACCTGGTCGTGGCGCTCTCGGGGAGTCGCCTCGTGGCGGCCCACACCCACGACCCTGTCTCGCCTCCCCCGGACCTCGTGGAGCACGCGCGGAGGACCCTCGCCCTGCTGGCATGAGGCCGGTCCTCCTCGTCACTCTGCTCCTGGCGGCGGCGACCTCTGCGGCCGAAATTGCCAACCCGGCCATCGGGCCCCTCTTTCCCGACTGCCCGGGGTGCGCGGAGCCGGGCCCCCAGCCCCTCCAGGTCTCGACCCTCGAGGCTCCGGCCGGGTACCTCCCCGGAGAGCGCTACGAAATGGCCCTCTACGTCATCCCCCACCACGGCCTCGTCTCCCGCTTCGTCCTCGGCGTGGACAAGGGTGTCCTCTCTTCTGCCGACGAGAACGTCAAGGTCGTGAACTCCTCGTTCATCACCTACAGTCGCGCATTCTCCGGCGGGAGACCGGTCTGGAAGTTTGCTTGGACGGCCCCCCCGGCGGGATCGGGCAACGCCACATTCACCTTCACCACCATGAGCGGCTTCGGAGACGGCGTCATGGGGCGGGATGCCTGGTGGACCCGGCGGGTCGCGGTTCCCGAGGGGGCTCCGGCGGCCCCTGGGCCCACTCCGGGGTTCGAAGCGGCGGCCGCCCTCGCCGTCCTTGTCGCGGTCGGCTTATGGGCGGTCCAATCGAAGCGGAGATGAATGGCGTCGCGCCTCCTCCTCATCGCCGCCCTGTGCGCCGCGGGACTCTTTGCCGTCCCGACCGCGGAAGGGAATGGGGGAATCGTCCATCCCTTCCCCGGCATCCTCTTCCCCGATTGCCACCTCTGTCCGGCCCCCGCCCCCGAGCCCCTCCAGGAGGCCCGGCTGGCGGACGCCCCGGACTCCTACACCCCCGGCCGGAAGTATGAGATGGCGCTCGAGGTCACGCCCCACGGGGGCCCCGTCTCCCGCTTCGTCCTGACGGTGGACCGGGGAACCCTTGAGGCCTCCGGCGACGAGACCCGCGTCCTCAACTATTCAGAACTCGTGCGGGTCACGGGCGTCCAGGTCGTCCGGGACTTCCCGGTGCTGACTTACATCCGGCCCGCGTCGGACCCCCGCCCGGTGTGGCGGTTCCTGTGGACCGCCCCCCCTTCCGGCTCCGGCCAGGCGGTCTTCAGTTTTTACGCCATGAGCGGGCATGACGATGGAGTGATGCAGAAGGGCGCCTGGAGATTCCATCAGGTCCAAATCCCCGAGGCGTCCGGTTCTCCCTCGCCCGCGCCCCCCTCTTCCGCCGGCTCTTCGTCCGGGCTCGTGCCCGCCGTCGCTTCTGCCTCGCCCTCCCCCCCGACCCAGCCAGGCTTCGGAGCGGCGGTGGCGGCGGCTGCGGCGGTTGCGGCGGCGTCGCTCGTCCCGCCGCGGGGAAACCGGGGGGGGCGGCCGTGAAGAGTTCCATCGCCCCGCAATCGCTTTGGGTGTGGTCCGCGGCCGCGGCCCTCGTCCTTCTCGCTGGCTGCTCCGGCCCGTCGGCCACGCCGCCCGCCGCCACCTCCGCCCCCGGCTCGCCCGATGCCGGAAGGCTTGCCGAGCCGCCCCGCTACCTGCTCCCGCCCGGAGCCCTCCCGGAGGGCTACGCTCCGGTCGAGCCCGCGGTCTACGACCCCGGGTTCCTGACGTCGGAACTCGGCGTGGCGCCGGAGCGCTTCGAGGACCTCCCCTACCTCACGGAGGACCGCTCCCGCTTCGTCCACGTGCAGGTCGCCGATTTCAACACCTCCGGCCGTGCGGAGGCGGCCTACCGGAACTACATCGCCTCCTTCCCCGAAGGCCTCTGCCCGAACCGCTCCACACTCGCCCTGGGAGCCGAGAACCTCCTCTGCGACAACCGGGGGCGCTCCGCCTCCTATGTCGCGGCCCTCAAGGGCCGGAGCCTCCTGGTGGCGTTCACCCACGACTCGAACCGGACTCCGTTCGGCGATTTGGAGGCGTTCGCCCGGCTCAGCGCCGCCCGCCTGGAGGGCGCCTGATGGCCCGCGCCCTTCCGGCGCTGCTCGTGGCGCTGCTGCTCGCCGCCCCCGCCGTCGCGAACGGGCCCCACGTGCAGCTCTACTTCTTCGCGCCCCCCGGCCTGAAGCCGGTCCCGGCCGACGCCTACTGGGAGGCCAACTTCACCGGCCAGGCGGGCCAGGAGATCGTCGCCAGCGTCGTCCGCACCAAAGGAAACCTGGACATCCTCTACATGGACTCGGCGCAGTTCGGGGCCTACCGGGCCGCCCTCGCCTCCGGGATCCCCTTCGACGCCGGGCCCGCCGCTGTGAAACTGAGGGCCGCCCGGGCCGACCTCAACTTCCGGGTCGAAACGCCCGGCGTTTACCACCTCGTCATTGACAACACCCCCCTTCCGGGGGGCGGCGCGCCCGGCGACGCCCCGGCCGAGGCCTACGTCCTCTTCGCGACCACCGCGCAGCCCGGGGCGGCCGGTCCCCCGCCCGACCCCCTCCTCTCGGTCGTCGGGAACGTCCTCAGCCTCTCGGTGGTCCTCGGCCTCGCCGCCTTCGCGGCCGTGGCGTTCAACAAACTGCCGGCCGCCGAGGCGAAGCGCGGGCTCCTGGCGGGCGGTTTGGCCGCCCCGGTCTTCGGAGGCATCCACGGGGCGCTGACGTGGCTCCTCCTCCTCCCCTTCGAGGGGCCCGGGGGGAGCCTGGCGGCAGCCATGGGGATGCTCGGCGCGGTCGAGGGGCTCTATGCAATCCCCTTCGGCCTCTCCTTCCTCGGGGCGCGCCGCGTCCTCGCGGGCGGCCCGGTGAAGCAGGGGGTGGTGCTCGCCGGGGTCGCGTGGGGCATCTTCGTCCTCATCCCGTGGCTCCAGAGCCCGGCGGCGACGTCGCAGTTGGACCTCATGCTGCTGCTCGACGAACTGGCCTCGTTCCTGGCGCTCGGGGCTGCGGCGGGATGGTTCTGGGCCAAACTGGAGAAGAGACCCCCGGCCGCGTCAAGAGGCGGAAAAACGCAGGCCCCCGCCGCTTAGGCGCAGGGGGTCGGCATCTGGACCCCGCGCTCGGCCGACCTCCCCCGGCCCGCCTTCTCCATCATCTTTCTTCCTTTCTCCGCCGCCACTTCGACGAGCCCCGCGACCACGAGCCGCGCGAGGGCGCGGCGGCGGCCGGGGCCCCGGTTGCTCGCGAGCATCTTGCGGACGAGGGCGAGCCTGCCGGGGCGGGCCTCCAGATCTTCGATGTCGAGGGAGAAGTGGAGGGTGGCGTCCTCCTCCTGCCCCGCGACGGTCTTGATGTATTCGACCTTGGTCGGGGTGGTCTTGACGACCAGGCTCATGACGGGCCTGCCCTCGTGGCGGGTCGTGATCTGGAGTTTCTGCTCTCCGAGGATTCTGAGGAAGCGGCGCATCTCCACCACGTCGTTCAGCTTGACCCGGCGGGTGTACTCCTCGACGCGGGGGGTGATGTACCCCTCCAGGGCGACCCGGGCGTGCCGGACGAGCCGGTCACCTTGGAGGCGGCCGCCCACGGTGCTGGCGAAGGTGACGCCCCAGACCTGCGCGCCGATGAAGCGGGCGAGGCTCTGCTTCCGGCCGGTGCGGACCATCCGGATGCGCTCCTGCTCGATGTAGGTGTCCATCCCCCAGAAGCGAGCCATGTTGAACGTGGCGAGCTCCTCCAGCCTCTGGGGGGTGAACCCGTCCACCTTGAACGTGCTGTGCATCTCGTCGAACTTCTCCCAGTCGGTCTCGAAGATGAGCCCCCGGGAGTTCAACTCGTTCCAGAACTCGGTGCCGGGGTAGGGGGTCGCGATGCCGTAGGCGGTCGCCTGGAGGCCGATGGACTTCGCGTAGTCCGGGAAGGCCTTGATCTGCTCCTCGGTCTGCCCCGGGAGGCCGATGACGAAGGTCCCCCCGCTGGAGCCTCCCCAGCGGTTGATGTTCTCGGCGGCTGTCCGGTGGTATTCAAGGGTCTTCATCCCCTTCTTGGCGCTCTTCAACTGGTCCGGGCTGGTCGTCTCGATGCCCATCTCGTAACTCGTGATGCCCGCGCGGATCATCTTCCGCACCAGGTCGGGGTATTTCGCGATCATGTCGGCCCGCGCGTGGCCTCCGAAGATGATGTCGTGGTCCCGCTCCAGGAGCAGGTCCACGATGGCCTCCATGGTCTTCGGATTGCCCACGAGGTTCGGGTCCACGATGAAGACGTTGAGCGGTTTTCCCTTGTGGTGGTCCACGATGGCGTCCACCTCCCGGATGATGTTCCGGGGGCTGCGGAACCTCTGCCGCGCCTCGCTCATCATCGGCTCGCAGCAGAAGGTGCACTTCGCCCAGCAGCCGCGCGAGAAGGTGATGATGTCTCGGGCGCGGTCTGCGCCCCAGTGGATGGAGTACTTGTAGCGGCGCAGGTGGCGGGCGGGGAAGGGGATGGAGTCGAGGTCCTTGATGAAGGGGCGGTCGGGGTTGTGGAACGTCCTCCACTCCCCGCGGCCGTTGCCCTCATGGCCGTTGCCGCCGTGGCCGTTCCCCCCCGTCCACTGGACGTGGGAGAGCCCGAGAATCTCCTTCGGGTCTCTCCCCTGGACAATCTCCTTGAAGGTCTCCTCCCCCTCGCGCCGGACCAGCATGTCGGCGTGGGGGAAGAGCCGCTCCAGGAACGAGGTCGCGTGGTAGCCCCCCACCACCGAGGGGACGCCGTAGTCGCGGACCTGCCGCAGCATCTCGAGTCCCTTGTAGTGCTCCCCCGCGCTGTGGATGGCGACCCCGACGAGGTCGGGCTTGAACGACCTCAGGATGCGCGGGAACTCCTTCTTCTCCTTCGCCATGTCAATCACCGCGACCTCGTCCACGTGGGGCTCGATGTAGGCCGCGATGTATTCGAGCCCGAGGGGGATCACGTCGATGGCGACCCCGAGGCCGTGGGCGGTGTGGGGCGCGGCGAGCAGGACGCGCCGGTAGGGGTCAGCCATGGGGCGGGTGGTGGGGCTCCTTCAATATACTTTCGCCGCCAAGCGGGTCCCGAAAACGCGCGCAAGAGCGGCCCGGTCTCTACAGGACTCCGCCCCCGACGATGCGCAGCCCCGGGTTGTTCAGATCGAGGAGCAGGGCGCGGTCCCCCGCGGCGTGGGCGAATGGCTTGTCGGAGGAAAAGATGAGAGCGCCCCCATCGAGCCGCGCCCTGCCGGGGTGAATCTGCGCCCCCACCTGCAGGTGGTATTGCGAGCCAGCGGTAACCGGCTTCTTGCAGTAGGGGGTCGCCCGGAACTGGAACCGCAGTTCGGCCGCCGTCTCCAGCGTCCCCTCCGGGGCCAACTGCTCCCCCCGGGAGACCTCCGCGGAGGCGACACCCTTGAGGGCGAGCCCGACCCGCGCTCCGGCGGGCGCCTGGGGGACGTCGTCATCGTGCATCTGGACGCTGCGGATTTGGACCGGGGTCCTCGCGGGCCAAAGGAGGAGGTCGTCGTGCTTGCGGACGGTCCCGCGGAGGACAACCCCGAGGGCCACGGTGCCCAGCCCTTTCACCTCGAAGCACTGATCCACGGCGACCCGGGCCTCTCCGGCGGCGGGCGGCGGGGGCCGGAGCAGGGGCGCCTTTTCCTTCAGTTCCTTCAGGCCGGAAAGCGGCGTGAGCCCCTCCAGCCCCGTCCCCCGCAGGATGGTCGCCACCCTCCCCGGATCGACCGCCGGGTCGTGGAGCAAGAACCCGGGGCGGGGGCCGTGGAGGTCGGCTGCAACCACCTGCTCCCCCAGCTTCGGGTCGAGCGTCGTGACGTGGAGGATAGCCTGCCGGGTGAAGGCGAGCATCTGGACGAGGGGCTGCAGTTTTTCGGGGTAGCCGGTGGCGACGGAGAGGGTCAGGATGGCGTCGCCCGTCTTGCGGTCGTAGGTGGCGATGTCGGTCTGGGTCGCCTTCTTGCCGAGTTCGGCGGCGATGGAGGGGTCGCCGAGGAGGGCGTAGTTGAGAGAGTGCATGCGGGGCGGGGGGCGGCGGGGGATTTATGGGTTTGGGACCTCCGACGGGCGGACTGGCCGGGCTATTTATTTAAACCATGGCCGCCATGGAATCCATAGAGACATGGCCGAGAGCACCACCATCTCCCTGAAGAGGCAGACCAAGGCCCTGCTGGAGCAGGTGGGCCGCAAGGGCGAGACCTTCGACGACGTCATCCGCCGCCTGCTGAGCGAGGCCGGGCTCAAGCGCCTTGACCGGCGCTGGAACCAGATTCTGAAGGAAGAGGAGTTCGTCCCCCTCGACCAGTTGTGATGGCCCTCTACCGGGTCCTGGTCTCCTCCACCTTCGAGCGGCAGTTCCGGAAACTGCCCGCCCAGGGCCGGGTGCGCATCCGGAAGGGGCTTCGCCGGTTGGAGGAGGACCCGTTCACTCCCCGACCCGGGACCGACATCCGGAAGCTGGAGGGGACGGCGCCGCCGAAATACCGGCTGAGGGTCGGGGACTGGCGGGCGGTCTATGCGGTGGAGGGCGGGGAGGTCAGAGTCATCGAGGTGTTCCGGAGGGAGAGGGGGTATCGGGGGTGGTGAAACCCACGGCTCCGGCTGAAAAGGTAGAAAGATGTGATATGGAACATAGGCCCTTTTGCGCGCGGGCGGAGCCCGC
>JAWCQZ010000007.1:0-88478 GCA_038869515.1 Halobacteria archaeon | reverse complement strand
AGAGGACCGGCGCGGGCCTCCGATATTGCCACGCGTCCCGAAGGGACGCGAGAATGAAGCCCGCGCCGACGGGACGAGAGAGTTCCCGAGGGGCTCGGGACTTCTCGCGCTCGCTTCGGGCGGGTTCCGCGAGTGGAGACCCCCGGGACCCCGTGTGCGGGGGGAGGGCCCGGGGGTGGACCTGCCGTTTTCCGCGCGGGCGGAGCCCGCGCGGAAAACGGCCTATGTTCCTGATTGCCATCCCCTTTTCTCCAAAGTTGGATGGGGGTCAGGGACTTCATCCACTTCCCCCATTTTCCAACAGCCACATTACAGTATCTCCATCAGACAGACCCGTTTTTTATAGCCGAAGAGAAAGAGCTGAAGATCGTTCCCTGGGCGCACGGCACCTGCCCCTCCGGTCGGACCACGAGGGTCTCGGCCCGGGCGGGAGAGGCAAGGGCGGCGAAGGCCGGAAGGATGCCGGTGGCAACGGCTACCTCTCTGCTCGCGCCCCACCTCCTCATGTCGCAAAGAAATCGCAGCAGGACGGTAAATACCACGCCGGTCGGTGACAGCAACTCCTGTCTCTGAATTGAGTGGTCTCAGCATACCGATTTATAGTGGTGGCGACGTTTTCCGGGCGTCCCACCCCCGGCTCGACCACCTGTGGTCTTGACTGCCCCGGCCTAACCTTTCGGCTCCGCTCCGGGCCTCTCCGGGGCGCGCAGCGGCCGCGCCGGCACGCCCCCCACGAACCCCTCCACATCCCGGTTCACCAGCGACCCCGCCGAAACCACCGACCCGTCCGCGATGGTGACGCCCGGCAACACCGTGCAGTTCGCCCCGATGACCACGTTTTTCCCGATGACCACCCTGCCCCTGCGGAGTTCGCGGGTCAGGAACTCGTGGCCCAGGAGGGTCGTCCCGTAGCCGACGACGGTGTTCTCCCCGACCTCGATGAGTTCGGGCCAGAAGATGTCCACGGTGGTCTCGAGGCCGAAGGAGACGTTGCGCCCCACCTTCATCCCCATCCTCCGGTAGAGCCAGTTCTTCGCCCGGAGAGAGGGCATGGGGCGCGCGAGTTTCATCAGGATGTAGTTGAGGGCTACCCGGGCGGGGTTCCTGGCCCGGGTCCAGTACCAGAGGGAGTTGTGCTCGCCGGGGGAAGGGGTGGAGCGGAGGTTCCGGGGGGTCATGGGGCCACCTCTCCACACGACGGAAAAACCCTGAATGGCGACCCCCGCAGAATCCGCCCGGAGCGAGAGCTCGAAGAGCGCGAGCGAAGGGCGGGATTCTGCGCCACGGCACGAGCGAACCGAGGGGAGCGACGGCTAGGAGAGGTGGTTGATGGGGGCCGAGCAATGGGGTCAGGGAGAGGCGGGTTGGGACTTAATGCAGGTGCGCCCGTACCCCCATCTACCTCTCGAGAGGCGGGCCCCTCATCTTCATATGTGGGCGGTAAGTGAGTGAACCTTAAGTATAGAAAGAGGTCAACTGCAACTGAAATGGCATGGGTAACTGAGTCTCACGAGCTGTCGGAGCCCCACCCGTTGGCATCCTCTTCCGGACCCAGGGAGCGTCGCCGTGGAGATTGAGGACCTGCTCCGGAAGGGCCCAAAGACCGCCGAGGAGGTGGCGCTCCTGGCCAAGGTGAGCGTCAAGACCGCCTACAAGAACCTCTACCGCCTGGCGGGCGAGGGGCGGGTGCTGGTCTACCCCATGCCCGACGGCCACCGGTGGCGGAGCCTCTTCGTCCTCCCCGACCACCAGGACCTCGCCGCCTCCATCACCGGCTTCGCCCCCTGCGGCAGGACCTCGGGCATCGAGAGCCGAGTCCTCCAGGCCCTGGAGCGCCTCCGGGCCCTGCTCCTCCGGGAGCCCGAGGTCGAGGAGGTCCTCCGGGAGCTGGGGGAGGACCCCGAGGACCGCCCGCTCCGGAGCGCCGTCTACCGGGTCGGGAGCCGGGCGGGGTGGGTCCCCCCGGCGCCCCGCGAGAAGGAGGCGGCCGAGGCCCGGCTCCAGCGTCTCCTCCGCATCGCCTCCTGGGTGAAAAAGGGGCGGCTCCGGGTCGAGATCGCCGAGGGGATGTCCCGGGAGGAGATCGAGGAGGCGCGCAAATACCTCGAAAAGTTCCCCGAGCGGGTCCCGGGCTAAGGGCCCCCGGACCCCGCCCGTCCGGAAGCCGCCCATCGCAACGCCCGCGCCGCGTAGCGCCACGGCCGCAGGCCCGACGGCCCGGCTGCGTGCTCCGCCGGGACCTCGGCGATGGCGAGGCCGAGGCGGGCGGCGGAGAGGAGGGCCGCGGCGTCGAACTCGTAGCCGTCCGGCAGGGCCTCCCAGGGGATCCGCTCCAGGGCCCGGGGGCCGTAGGCCCGGAGGCCGCTGGAGAAGGAGCGGAGATTCCGTCCCGCGGCGCGGCTCAGGGCGAGGTCGAGGAGCCGCTCTCCGGCCGCGCGGTGGAGCGGATAGCCCCGGCCGTGGCGCCGGACTCCGCTGGAGAGGTCCGCCCCTGAGTCGAGGGCGTCGAGGAGCCGGGGGAGGTCCCGGCCCGAATATTGGCCGTCGGCGTGGAGGACCGCGGCCGCCGCCGCCCCCCCGCGGCGCGCCTCGAGAATCCCGCTCTTCAGGGCCGCGCCGTAGCCGCGGGAAGCGGAGTGGCGAATGAGCCGGGCCCCCGGCCGCGCTTCCCGGGCCGCCTGCGCCGTTCCGTCGGCGGAGCCGTCATCCACCACGAGCACCTCCCACTCCGGGGCGAGGTCCCGGAGGACAGCGCCGACGCGGGCCCCCTCGTCCCGGGCGGGCACGACGACGGCGACCCGAGCCCGAAAGGACGAAGGCCCCGTGGTCCCGGGGTTCGGGTCGCCGGAGGCGGCGGGTCGGGGCACGGTCAACCCCGGGAGGGGAGGGAGGGGGCGAGGGGCGCGGAGAGGGGCCCCTCGGCGGGCGGGAGGAGGCCCGCGGAGGCGAAGTCGTAGTTGCGGACCCGGAGGGCCGAGTCGAGGAGGTGGGCCGCCCCGCGGACCACGGAGCCCCTTCCGTAGCCCCGGAGGATTTTCCGGGCGGTGACCGCGAACCGGGCGGTCGAGTGGACTCTCCGGAGTCCCCAGAGGAGGAGGTCCCGCATCTCCTCCGGCCCAACCCGGGGGTGGTTCCAGACCAGGTGGTGGAGGTCGAAGTTGTGCCAGTCCCTCTCGAAGATGCCGAACTTCTCCTGGATGTCGAACCACTGGGGGGTCCGGGGCAGGGGCGTGAGGATGCATATCTGCGTCATGTCGAGGCGGAGCGCGGCGAGGTCGCGGATCTCCTCTTTGATGTCGCGGGCGGTGTGGTCGGGGAGGCCGATGATGTAGAATCCCAGCAGCGCCTTGCCCCGCTCGTGCATCTCCTTCACAAAGGCGTAGGTCTCCCGGATGGAGAGGCGCTTGTTCATGTCCCGCAGGTGGTCGTCCCGCAGGTTCTCGATGCCGACGTAGGCCCCGAGGAAGCCCCGCTCCGACCAGTCGTCCAGTTTCTTCGAGAGGCGGTCGATGCGGGTCTGGCACCGCCATCGGAGCCCGTGCCGCTGGAGGAGGTCGATCACGTGGTCGTCGTGGGGGGTGAACATTCCGAAATACTCGTCGGAGATGGAGACCTCCCGCACGCCGATGCGTGCGTAGTGGGCGATGACCCGCTCCAGGCTCTCCAGCGGGACCCGGCTCGGCTTGCCGCCGAAGGGGGGCGTCTGGCAGAAGGAGCAGGCGAAGTTGCAGGAGCGGGTGGTGAAGAGCACCCCCTGCAGCATCACCGGGACCCCCGAAACCCCGACCCATTTCACGAGGGGCGGGTGGCGGATTTCGCCCACCTCGACCCCGAGGGCCTGGCCAACGGCGTGCTCGGCGTAGCCGACGAAGATGCGGTCGAAGTGGGGCCGGGCCTCGTCGGTGAGGACCCCGTAGTTCCCGCCCCAGATTTGCGCGCCGGGGCAGAGTCTCCGGGCGGTCTCAACCATCTCGAGGATTTCGTGGATTTCGTCCAGGTAGAACGAGAAGCCCACCACGTCCCACCCCTCCTGCAGTCTCTCGACATACTGTCCCCACGTGGGGTATTCCAGAATCTCCACCGGGGGCACGTTCTGCCGGATGAACCGCAGGCCGTAGGACGAGAGCCGGTTCCCCGAAAAGTGGAGCGCGGACTTCATGTAGGTCTCGGCGTAGTCGTAGGTGTCGCCCGCGCGGCGCGGGTCCTTGCGGCGGTAGGAGGTGGTGAAGAGGACGCGGGATGCCATCCCAATCCCCCTTCTGGAACGGGGCCCTGAAAAGGGTTCGGTTATTCCCGCCGTTGGCCCCCCCTCCTTTTTTGAGACACTCCTCGCACTGGCCGGGATGGCCGTGCGCGTCGAGAAGAGCGGCCCCGTCACCACCGTCGTCCTCGACCGGTCCGGGGAGACTGACCGGGCGGCCGGTGGAGGCGCGGGAGGCCCTTGAGGGGGCCCTTCGGTTCGCCGCAGGGGAGGGGCGGCACGGGTCGTTCCGCACCCGGGAGTCGCCGAAGCCGACCGCGCGCCGGAAGCCGCGTGGGAAAATTTAAGAGACCGAGACCGTCTCCTGACCACGGAGGTGAGCCATGGTTTACAAAATCATCGACCTGGTCGGAGTCTCGTCCAAGGACCATTCCGCGGCCGTCTCGGAAGCGGTCAAGGAGGCCTCGAAGACCATCCGCGGCATCGAGCGGGTCATCGTCAAGAGCCTCGAGGCCTCGGTCGAGAACAACCGCATCAAGGAGTATCGGGCCTACGTCCAGGTCGTCTTCAAGATCGAGCGATAGAGTTCCCGCTCCTCTCGGGAACCCTCTCGTTTCGTCGGCAAGTGCGGGGCATTGCGCCCGGGAGCACCGAAGGCGACCCGGCCCGGGTGCTCGGCATCAAGACGCCGATTTAGGCCTCGATCTCTCCCGCGCTTCGTGCTGCTCCCGCAAGGCGCGGGCCGTCTCCTCGTCCCCCTCGACCACGGCGCCCGCGTAGTTGCAGTTCCGGCACCGGTACTCCCACCCGGTCCCGCGCCAGAAGGCGTCCAGGAGGTCTCCCGAGCCGCACTGGGAGCACATCCGGCGGTACCGGGCGCGGCTCCAGTTCTCCATCTCCTCCTCGGCCTCTCGCAGGGCCCGCGCGGTGACCTCGTCCCCCTCGGTGAATGAGGTCCCTTCGTAGCCGCACTCGGGGCAATGGAACGCCTGTCCCGGGGGCTTTCCGCAGATGGGCCCGGAGTCTTCGAGTTTGTCGGAACCGCATTCGGGGCAGAGCTTGAGGAGCGTCACCGGGTCAGACCCCGCGGGTCTGCAGCAGCTGCCTCTCCTCGAGGCTCCGCACGTCCATCCCCTTCATCGGCTCCCCGAGCCCCCGGGCGATCTGGGCGAGTCTGGCCGGGTCGTCCCAGCAGGCGACCGCCTCCACGACCGCCTTCGCGGTCTTCTCGGGCTTCTCCGACTTGAAAATCCCGGAGCCCACGAAGACCCCGTCGGCCCCGAGGTGCATCATCAGGGCGGCGTCGGCGGGCGTCGCAACTCCGCCTGCTGCGAAGTTGACCACCGGGAGGCGCTGGAGTTTGGCGGTCTCGGCGACGAGGTCGGCCGGGACCCCGAACTTGCGGGCGTATTCCTGGAACTCCTCGTCCGACTTCCCCTTCAACTCGCGGATGGTCCCGTAAATGAGTTTCATGTGGCGGACCGCCTCGTGGACGTCTCCGGTCCCCGCCTCCCCTTTGGTTCGGATCATCGCCGCTCCCTCGTGGATGCGCCGGAGCGCCTCCCCGAGGTCCCGGGCGCCGCAGACGAAGGGGACGGTGAACTTGGTCTTGTCCACGTGGCGCTCGTCTGCCGGGGTCAGGACCTCCGACTCGTCCACCATGTCCACCCCGAGCGCCTCGAGGATCTGCGCCTCGACCGGGTGGCCGATGCGGCACTTCGCCATGACCGGGATGGTGACTGCGTCCATGATCTCCACGATTTTCTGGGGGTCCGCCATGCGGGCGACCCCCCCGGCGGCCCGGATGTCGGCGGGGACCGCCTGGAGGGCCATCACCGCCACGGCGCCGGCCTTCTCGGCGACCCGGGCCTGGTCGGCGTTGGTGACATCCATGATGACCCCCCCCTTCTGCATGCTCGCAAAACCGCGTTTCAGCAAGTCTGTGCCTCGCCGCAGTTTCTCAAGTTCGACGGGCATGGATTCTGGATAGGGGTGGGTCGGGTTATAAAACTGAAGGCACAAGCCTTAAGACCTATTTCTACCCGGTATATACCGTGGCCCGGTCCATCCCGGTGAAACTGCCCGACGACTTGGTCGGGGACATGGACGACCTCATCCGCAAGGGGCGGTTCCTGAGCAGGAGCGACCTCCTCCGCTTCGGAGTGCGCCTCGCGGTCGGGCTCGAAAGGAAACGGCTCTCTCTCCACACCCTCGCGGAGGAGTACGCCGCAGAGGAGGTCCAGCGGAAACTGAGGCGCCGCAGCCCCCGCGGGGCACGCGGGACGCGGGCGGGGCCGGGGTAGCCGGGCCCGCGCGATGCCTGCTCTGGACATCGACGTCCTCTACGCCCACCTGAAGCCCTCGGACTGGCTGAAAAGCGCCGCCGGGGGGGTCGTCTCCAGGGTCGAAAATGGTGAGATGGCCGCCTACACCTCAGCCATCTCCGTGGTCGAATTGGAACTGGTCTCCCGGCGCGATTTTGACCGCCGTTTCTCCCAGCAGGTCCTGGGCCGTCTCCGCGCCATCCGCGGGCTGGAACTCCGGGACCTCACGGAGGCCGTCCTGGAAACCGCCGCGTCAGTCCGGAGCAGAGCCGACCTCGGCATCTTCGACGCCATCCACGCCGCCACGGCTCTGAAAGGGGACCGGGCCATCGTCAGCACCGACGCGGCCTTCGACCGGGTGGTGGGGCTGAAGCGGGTGGACCCGCGGGGGCTGCCGTAGCCGCGGCCGTGCCCACGTCCGGAGGAAGTGGGCAAGTGCGAACTCGACCGCGAGTTCGCACGAGCAAGACCCCCGCTCAAACTCCGAGGACCTTTCTCGCCGCCTCAACCCCACCCTCCTTCCCAAGCGCCCCCTCCACCGCCGCCAGCCCCCTCACCAAATCCCGCGCCGGCAAATCCCCCATGTGGGCAATCCGCACAATCTTCCCCTTCAGGGCGTCCTGCCCCCCCGCAATCGTGACCCCGCGCTTCTTCACCGCCGCCTTGAGCCCCTCGGGGTCGGGGGGCGCGAGGGCCGTGAGGGTATTCGAATAGGCCGAGGGTCCTTCGGGCTTGGCGAAGAGCGGGACTCCCCACTCCACGGCTGCGGCGTGGACCGCTTTGGCCATCCTCCGGTGGCGGGCGATGCGGCGGGCGAGCCCCTCGCGCCGGATGATGCGAAGCGACTCCTGCAGGGCGAAGAAGAGGGACACGGCGGGGGTGAACGGGGTCTGGCCCTTCTCGGCCGACTTCCGGTAGGCGGGCAGGTTGAGATAGCGCGGGGCGCGCCCTCCCATTGCGTCCCACGCCCGCCGGCTCACCGCGAGCGCCGCCAGCCCCGGCGGGGAGCCGAGGCACTTCTGGGTCCCGACCACGCAGAGGTCCACTCCCCACCTGTCCACCTCCACCCCGTCGCCCCCGGCGCTGGTGATGGCGTCCATGACGACGAGGGCGCCGCTCTCCCGGGCCGCGGAGCAGATTTCGGAGGCGGGATTCTTGAGCCCGGTCGAGGTCTCGTTGTGGACGAAGGCGACGACCTTGGGCCTCTGCTGGGAGATGAGCTCGCGGACGCGGGCGAGGTCGAAAGAGGCCCCCCAGGGCGCCTCGCAGGCCGCGGCCTCTCCCCAGCGGCGTCCAATCTCGTGGAAGCGGGCGCCGAACTTCCCGTTGCTCAGGACGAGGACCCGGTCCTCCGGGCCCGTCAGGTTCGAGATGGCCGCCTCCATGGCCGCCGAGCCGGAGCCGGTGAGGACGACCACGTCGTTCCGGGTCTTCAGGACCCCCCGGAGCCCCGCGCGGACCTCCCCCAGAATTTCGGCGAACTCGGGGCCCCGGTGGTTGATGATGGGCTTCGACATCGCGCGGCATACCGGGGGGGCGAGAGGAACGGGGCCGGGGATGAGGAGGAGCGGCGGGGACATCGTGGAAAGTACAGCGACCCGTTTTAAAGACAGCACCCGCCTGCTTTCGTGCCGTTTGGACTCACCCGAAAACACAACCTCCCCTCGCAGGGAACGGGCGGCTTGGCCATGACCCGGGCCAAACCCTCGACCATCGGGAGGTCCTCCTGGACCCTTCGGATTTAAAGACCTGCTCAGGGCTTCTTCCCGGCCTCTTTCTGGACCTTCTCGAGCAGCTTCAGCACCCGGGCGTCCCGGGCGGAGCGGCCCAGTTCGTAGACCTCGTGCCCCCCGCCGAGCATCTGGGACTTCATCCGGGCCAGGGCCGCTCTGGCCTCCGCCTCGCTGCCGAAGACCGCCTCGAAGCCCTCGGGCGGCTGGCCGCTCCCGGAGCTGACCTCGACCCGGAGGCGGCACAGCCGGCGACCCGACCCCGCTTCATCTCGGAACGCGGGGGTCGCCGGCCGGGAGGGGCGCTCGACCATCCCCATTCTCGCCCGCCACCAAGCATATGGGACACGGGGGTGTCCCGGCCCCGGGTACGGACGGCTTCACGGCCACCCACCTTCGGTTTCAGCACCGTTTCAGGGAGTTCTTAAGCCGTGAAACGACACTCCTGTGACCGTCCATGGGGAACGAGGGACGCGGAACGGCCATCACGGCGGCGGGCATGGCCGTCCTGGCCCTTCTCGCGGCCCCCGCGGCCGCCGACTACTTCCTCATCGGCGGTCTCGAGCAGTATACCCACCTCAACGGGACCAACGTGACCATCAAGGGCAAACTCCTCTCGGACGGGCCCTCGGTGGCCAGTCAGAACATCGAGTTCCGGTTCGTCCAGAAGGCCACGGGAACGGTCGTCTTCGGGCCGCCCAACAACAAGGCCAACAAGACCACCGGCGCCAACGGCGAGTTCCTGCACGTCGTCCCCGCGGCCAACTGGACCATGGCCCCGGGACTCTACTCATTCCAGGCCTCTTTCCCCGGGGGCCCGGCCAGCGCGACGCCTGTCGAATTCCGGGTCACGGACCCTTCCGAGCCCCAGACCTTCCAGGGAATGCTGGTCTACAACCACACCCTCCTGCCCCTCTCTGCGGGCCACGCAATTGTGGTGAACTCGAACGGAGGCCTTGACCTGAGCGACGCCGACACCCGCGGCGGCTGCGGCACCCTGGCCGGGACCGGGCTCTGCGCCGTCGTCAACACGACTTCCCGCGTGGTCCACATCGACCGGAACAACGACCGCGCACTCAACTCGACCAACGGCACCGACCTCGCCGACCTGGCCAGCGGTTCCAAAATCCGCTGGGCAGGAAACACCTGGGAGGTGCGTTTCTACCCCTCCGGCAGGTTCCTCCTCTTCACGCGGCCTGCCCCCGCCACCATGACCTCGAACTCCCCCGCCTTCAATGTCCTCGCCGCGGCCCTCGACTCCGCCGGGAACAACACCTCCGCGCCCGGCCTCCTCATGAACCTCTTCAGCGACTCCGGGACCCCGGTGGCGGGCGTGGCGGGCCCAATGAATCCGGTCGCCGGTGCCACGGGCCTCTTCCAGAGTTCCGCCAGCCTGAACCCCGCGGCCCGGACCGACGGCCTCTACCACATCGTCTTCAACAACACCTCCACCCTCTCCTTCTCCATCTCCAACGTCCAGGCCTCCGGGGCCCTCCTGGACTCCTCCGGCAGCCCGCGGTTCACCGCCCCTCCCGGCGCCGCCGGGGTCCTCTCCCTCTCCCTGGTGAACTCGACCTCCGGGAGCCCCCTGACAGGCGCCACGGCCACCGCCACCCTCGCCGGGACCAACCACACCCTCGTCTACAACGCGAGCCTGGGGACCTACCGCAAGGAGGTGGCCGCGCCGACGGCCGCCGGGACCTACGATGTGACCTTCCAGGCGTCGGTGAACGGCTCCACCTACAACGCCTACGCCCGGTTCGAGGTCGGGACCCTCGACCTCTTCCTCATCCCGGTGGCGAGGGAGGACGACCGCGCCTCGGTCTTCGCCCCGGGGACCAACGGCTACCTGGTGGTCGCCGGGAGCAACCTGAGCACCGGGGGCCCCGCCGAGGTGGACAAACTGACGGGCAGTGACGCCTCCAACTTCACCTTCGCGCTTTTCAACGACACCGGCGCCGAGGTGGGCGTCGGATGGAACGTCACCAACCTCTCCGCCTTCTTCGTCCAGTCCGGAGCGCCCGACTTCGTCCGGTCTGAACTGCAGAGCCAGGCGAGCAACTCCTCGGTCGTCAACTTCACCGTCCCCGCCAAGACCGGCCTCTACCGCGCGCAGGTGGGCCTGAACCTCAGCGGCTCCGTCAAGACCGTCGAAACCACCATCGGGGTCCAGAGCCTCTTCGTCCACGGCAACCCGGTGGACTCCTCGGGCGGCTTCTCCTTCCTCGCCTCCCCGCGGAGCAACGTCACCCTCCGCATCAACGCCTGGGACCCGAAGAACTTCCAGACCCTCTGCGGCGACAAAATCCACGGCGCGGGCCTGCTGGAGGTCGTGAACGATTCCGGCGACCCCGTCACCGACCTGATGGAGAACCCCTCCCTGGTCAGCCTCGCCGGCTTCCCCGGCGACCCCTGCCCCGGGAAGGGCCTCAAATTCTTCAACAACGCGACGACCTTCGGCTTCCACCGGGTCCGCTTCTGGATCAACGCCACAGTGAACAACAACGTCACCCGGGCGGCGGGCAACGGCTGGTTCGAGACCCGGGCCTACCTCTCCTGGGCCCAGCCGGTGGACCCGGCCACCGGAGGCTGGAGGACATTCGGCTCGACCTCGAACATCACTCTCGCGGCCAATGTCAGAGACACCCGGTTCAACGTCCCCGCAACCCCCATCCTGGTCACCGTGGAGGAGATCCGCTTCTCGGAGAACTTCCAGAAGGTCCCCTTCAACAACTCCAGCCAGACCCCCTCCTGCTCCACCTCCACCACCTCCGGGAACTGCACCCTGACCATCAACCCCGACAGCGACCTCGCCTCGGGCTTCTACAACGCCCGCATCAAAATTTCCGGCCAGGACCCCGCCGACCCCAACAAAACCGTCACCGACTCGGGCCACGGCTGGTTCGAGGTCCGGAACTTCTACCTGACCACCTACCCCCTCCAGTGGGAGTTCAGACCGGGCGAGGATTTCAACATCAACTTCGACGCCAACGGGGTGGTGAACTGGACCTCGCTGGCCCTCGACGACCTGCGTCTGCAGAAGGTCATCTACCGCGGCGAGGACTACCGCAGCGCGAAGGAGGTCTATTCCGGGGGCGAGCCCTGCCTCGACTCCACCGGGGTCTGCGACCGGCCCACGATGGACGTGAAGCAGGTCCGCATCAAGAGCGGCGGCGTCGGCATCGTCCAGGGCGGGAGCTATGAACTCGTCTTCCTTGGGACCAACGGCTCCCTCTCCGAGACGGCCCGGGCCCACGTCTTCGCCCGGCCCTTCTTCGCCCAGGCCTACGCCTCCGGCTTCCAGAACCAGTTCGAATCGGGGAAGAACATGACCATCATCCTTCAAGCGTGCAACGCGGGCTTCGTCTGGGAGACTGGAGGGCTTTCCTGCCTCACCGGCCTCAACCACACCCTCAACATCACGACCGGCGCCACCAATATCACCAAAATCGTCCGCAACTGGGCCTTCAGCACCCCCTTCCGGACCTCCGCCACACTCACCAACACCACGGTGACCCAGCCCGCGCCCGGGCGCGTCCAGTTCGACATGAACCTCACCGGCTGGCCCTCCGGGACCTATCTGGCCGAAATCAAGGCGGTGAACACGACCGGTTCCTCGGTCACCCTCCAGTTCTACTTCGAGGTCTCCCTCGCCCGGGTCGCTGTGACCGAGGTCTTCCCCGGCCTCTACAGCGGCGGCATCTCCACGAGCAGCCCGGCCACCAACAGGACCTCCTTCACCGCCGCCGTGAGCGCCAACACCGGCCTCGGAACGGACAACTCCTGCGGCGGCCCCTGCTGGCCCGCCTTCACCCTCCCCCCCGACGCCAACAACACCACCTACAAGGCGGGCCGGAACATCCGGTACCTCACCGAGCCCTCCGTGCCCCAGACTCCGGCGTGGGCCCTGGTCAACACCAACCAACTCACCGTGCGCATCAACTTCACGAGCGCCAATTTCAACAACACCACGGCGCGGACCGTGGGCGCGGCCTTCACCGACCCGGAGGGCCGGACCTGGCTCATCCAGAACATCACCACCGACGGGCAGGTGGAGATTGGCGGGCAGAACGCCCTCGCCAGCGGCCACAGGGTGGACTTGAACCTCTCCAAGTCAGGGAAGTTCCTGGTCCGGGAGTATTTCGAGGACCCCTTCCTCGGGGTGGACCTCAACGGCAACGGGTTCTTCAACGACCCCTTCACGGTCCTCCTGGCAGACAACAAATCCTCGGGGACCTACGACACGGTCTGGGTCTCGATGACCCACGACTTCCTCACGGGGGCCGTCAACGCCACCCGCTACGGGACCCCGGTGAAGTTCGGGGCCGGAAAGCCCATCTACCTGATCGGCCTCCAGCCCGAGTTCCAGTCCGTCCGGGTCAAGTTCTCCAGCCACAGGTCGGCGTGGGACGGCTACTGGCTCGGGACCTTCCAGAGCGGGCAGAACGTCACGGTCCCCTTCCGGGTCACCAGTCCCAACGGGACCATCCCCAAGGCCGACGTGCAGGTCACCGTGGACCGCATCACGACCTGGAGCTCCGCAGGCGACACCGACCCGGCCCTCGACATTCCCGACGTGGCCAACTTCACCGACGCCAACGGCATCGCCCTCCTCTCCTTCCCCACGGCGGCCATCCCCGGCGGCAACTACCTCGTCCGCTACACCGCGACGGCGGGCGGCGCGGAGATCTCCCCGGAGGAGAAGTGGAAACTGCCCTCGTTCGAAATCCGCAACTTCATCGCCACCGTGGACTCGGGCGTCCGGGGGAGCATCAACCTTTCCGCCCTCCGGCCCGGCTCGAACCTGACCGAGTTGTTCGGCGAAACCCTGGAGGCCCGCCGCATCATGGGCTGGCGGTGCACCCCCTGCGCCAACGGGAGCCTCGGGTGGAGCGGCTACGCTCTCGACTGGCCCATCAACAAATACTTCAACGACACGGAGGGGCCCGACTTCGGGAAACTCTTCGACTTCAACTGGGGGACCAACCAGTTCGAGAACGCCACCCCCTCCGACAACCCCCCCTTCCACACCGTCTGGGACAACTTCTCCGCCACCCTCAGCATGGTGAACAACAACACGCTCCGGTTCAACCTGACCCGCTTCCCCCGCAACAGCCCCCAGACCGACGGCTTCCTGACCCCCCTCGGCCTGAACAACTCCCCGAGCGCGCTCTACATGGGCTCTTGGAGGATGACCGCCGACAACTTCACCGCCGGCGCCGACGGCATCAACAACAGCGCCGACGACAACGCGACCCTCCACATCGCCTACCTCCCCTGGGGCAACGTCCTGGACGCCCACCCCTCCTTCAACCACACCGACATCAACGTGACCTCCCAGGCGGGCCAGGATTTCGTCAACTTCCCCGGCCCTCTCGCCCTGCGGGTCATCAGCGTGAGCAACCAGGCGAAGGCGGTCCAGTTCCGGCTGAGCGATGACCGGTTCCGCGCCACCATGAAGGCGGTGGACAATCCGGACTACTACGACGGCAATCCCGCCAACGGTGAGGTGGACCCCCGGTTCTCCCGGGTCACCACGGTGAACGCCAGCCCCGGCGTCCAGCTCTACGCCTTCAACGACCTCAAGACCAACCGGAGCGACAGCCTGCCCGGGGTCCAGCCCGACTCCACGCCGCCCAAGGACACGCTCGTGGTCGAGAACAACACCTCGGGGACCCCGGTCCGCACCACCCACCGCATCGGGGAGGCCATCCCCGGGCTCCAGAACCGCTACATGGCCCACTCCGACCGGGACTGGGGCAACCGCATCCTTCTCGCCAACCACTCCCTCACCGACGGCCTCTTCCCCCTCCCCGGCTGGGTCGAGAACTCCACCTACTACGTGGGCCGGTTCAAGGAGTCGGAGGTCGGCGTGGACATCAACAACAACTTCAGCCAGGACGACACCTTCTACCTCCTCATCTACGACACGATGTGGAACGGCGTCTTCGACCCGCCCGAGGGCATCCTCGACGACGACCCCGACCTCTCGCGCATCTTCAACGACACCGGCTGCCCCCAGCCCCCCCCGCCGGGGGCGTCCTGCGGCCTCTCCTTCGACCTCTTCGGTCCCGAACGGGGGAACAACTCCAGCGACTTCCCCGGCGGGCCCCTGCGCATCTTCGACGAGCGGCCCAACCCTCTCTTCGGCGGATTCCCCCTCAACGTCGCCAACCGGACCTTCGGGCCATTCAACGGCTCATTGACGACCCTCGCCTTCCAGTTCGCCTTCGCGCCCGGCAAGGACCTGACCTTCCTGGTCCGGGCGAGCCACTTCAACGGGACGCCTGTCGAGGGGGGCACCGTGACCGTCTCCAGGGCCGACCTGCTCTTCGGTTCCGACAACGGGACCCAGATTCCGCCGAAGTCGCTGACCCTCGCGGCAAATCCCGTGCCGCTGGCCGGGGGCGAGGCGGGCGTAGTGATCTCGGCCAGCGACCTGTCGAACGCCGTCCCCGCTTACGGAAACGCCGGCTTCAACGGCGACTTCCGCTTCATCTTCGAGGTGAAGTCGGGCGACAAGGCCGAGAGGATCGAGCGCTTCATCCACGTGGGGCCCACCGGTCAGCCGGGCGGCGGCGGGGGCGGAGGCGGAGGCGCGTCGCCCCCATGAGTCGCCGCCTCGTCCCGGTCCTGTTGGCCAGCCTCCTCCTTCTGGCTCCCTCCGCGGCCACCACCCTCACCGCCTCCCTGAGCCACCCCTCCACCGCCGCCGTGGGCGAGCCCCTCCTGGTGACCGCCCGGGTGGCGGCATCTTCGCTCTCCTCCTCCCAGGTCTCGGTGAGCGCCACCCTGGCGGACAACACCGGGGGCGCCTTCACAATCTCCAGTCCCACCCAGACCCTCACATTCACCTCTAACTCGACCCAGACCGTGACCTGGAGCGTGACGCCGGTCCAGGCGGGGACCCGCTCCGGCGCCTTCACGGTGACGGCCAAGGTCGACAGCGGCTCCTCCTCCGACGTCCCGGGGACCGCCATCTCGACGGGCGCCGTCACCGTCTCCGCCCGGCCGGTCCTCGACATCACCTGCACCGCCGACACCGCCACGGCCGGGGGGGTCGCCGTGCCGGTGAACTGTTC
Source organism: Halobacteria archaeon (assembly GCA_038869515.1). Lineage (GTDB taxonomy): Archaea > Halobacteriota > Syntropharchaeia > JACQPP01 > JACQPP01 > JAWCQZ01. The sequence continues at coordinate 73,141 of JAWCQZ010000007.1, read as the reverse complement.
CCTCTCCAACCCCTCGGGGCGGAACGTCTCCAACGTCCAGACCTGCCTGGCGGCGAGCGGGACCACCCTCACGGTGAACATCACCTCCTCACTCCCCACCCAGGTCCACACCTTCAACTTCAACAACGTCGCCTCCCTCTCCCTCCCGAACCAGAAGTGCTACGACGTGGGGACGGTCGGCTCGGTCTTCGCCCTGTCGTGGCAGGTGACGGGGAACGCCGGCGGCGGCAACCCGAGCGGCAATCCGGCCGCCGCTGCCGGGGGAGGCGCCGCGGCCGCCGAGGAGAAGGTCATCCGGATCCTCGACCCCCTCGTGGGCTTCCTCACCCTCCTCATTGACGACTTCCAGGAGCACTTCCTCGGCCTCGTCTCCAAGGGCGTCCAGCAGATCCTCGCCTTCACGAAGACTTTCCTCACCGAAATCACCTTCACCACCGTGGACTCCGTGGACGGCGTCCGCCTCACCGCCCAGCAACTCGCCGCGAAGCCCAAGGAGGTTCCCGACGACCCCGCAGGCCGCGCCTACAGGTTCTTCACCGTCAGGACCGAGAACATCAACGAGGCGAACCTCAAGGAGGCGACCATCACCTTCAAGGTGGAGAAGTCCGCCCTCGGCGGCGGCTCCGCCGACCAGGTCCGGCTGCAGAAATACCTGAGGGTCGGCGACGGGCTCGGCCTCGCCTGGAGGGCGCTGCCCACCCGGAAGACCGGGGAGGACGAGCACTACCTCTACTTCCGGGGAGTCACCCCCGGCTTCTCCATCTTCGCCATCGCCGGCGAGCAGGTCCCCGATGCCCGCGTCAGCCTCTTCGCCGTCACCCTCCCGACGGGGTCGGGCGTGGTCCCGCTCTCCTCCGGGCCCGAGGTCGCCCTCCCCGCCCCCGGTTCGGTCCCCTCCGGAGAGCTCCTCACCGGCGGCCTCTCCTCTCCGCCCGCGGTGGCGGGGGGGCTCGCCGCCATCGCCGGTGCTGCGGCGGTGGCGTTCCTGCTCCTCCGTCGACGGAGGGCGTGAGGGGCCTCGCTCGGATTGGAGGGGGAGCGACCCCCATCCTCCCTCTCCACTCCTTCTCTCTGCGGCGGGGTCTTTTCAGACCACCGTCAACTTGACTTGCTTGACCCCCCGGCGCGCGGTGAGGTCCCGGGCCATGGCCCGGAGCCGCGCGGCGGGCCCCTTCACGGCGATGAGTTCGAGGCAGTTCTCTTTAGCCAGGTGGAGGTGGAGGGTGGCGGTCACCAGGTCGCGGTGCCTGTGCTGGGTCTCCACGAGGGCGTCCTCGAGCCCCCGGACCCGGGAGTCGTAGAGGACCAGGAGCGCCCCGACCCCCTCTCCCCGGCCGAGGCTCCACCGGTGGTCGGTGACGAAGTGGCGCATCGCCGCCTGGATGGCCTTCGAGCGGTCCTTGTGGCCCAGCCCCTTCATCGTCGCCTCGAACGCGGCGAGGAGGTCTCCCGGGACCGAGACCGTGACCCGTTCCATCCCCCCGTTCTCCCCGGAACATTTAAATACCGCCCGGGTATGAAAAAACGAGGAAAAAGTATGAGCTTCCCGTTCGCCGCCCTCGCCATGGGTCTCGGCAGCAAGCACGCCTTCGACGCCGACCACCTGGTCGCCGTGGGCAACATCCTCACGGGAAGCAACTCCTTCCGGAGGACCGCCACCATGGTCCCCTTCTGGGTGGCGGGCCACATGGGGACCGCCCTCGCCATCACCCTCGCCCTCTGGTTCGCCAAGGAGGCCTACCTGGCTGAGTTCCTGACCGGCATGGAGCTGGCCGTGGCCATCATGCTCCTGGGCCTGGGCGCGTGGCGGATTCTCGCCTTCCTCCGGAAGCGGTACGGCCACGCCCACGAGCACGCCCACCGGCTGGGGGCGTGGGTGCAGAAGCACGTCCACCCCCACGTCCACTTCCTGAGGGGGCGCCGCGACCACCTGGGCCTCTTCGGGGTCGGCGTCATCCACGGAATCGCGAGCAACGACGAGATTCTCATCCTCGCAACCACCGCCCTCGCGGTCTCGACCCTCGAGGGCCTGCTCCTCGGGGTGGCCCTCTTCAGCATCGGCCTCACCCTCGGGATGCTCCTCTTCGGCCTCGGCCTCACCTACCCCTTGCTCCGGCTGGGCGGGGAGCGGACCCGGGACTACGCCAAACTTGCGGCGGGCGTCGTCTGCGTCGGCTACGCGGTCTGGCTCTTCGCGGGCATGGAGGGGGTCAACGCCGTGGAACTTTTTGTCGGCGGGGGAACTTGAAGTGCGTTCAGGGGTGCCCGTCTGCCCCGAAGCGGCAAGGCGGGGCCTGACCCCCGGGAATCACAAGAATTTTCGCTGCGCGAAAATTCTTAAAAGGCCCGCCGGCGGACGCCCAGGGCTTCAGGCCGGGGCATCGCAGAACTCGAGCGAGCGCAGCGAGCGCGAGTTCTGTCACTCGACTTCGACTCCGAAATTCTGCCTCACGAATTCGACCGCTTCCTCCCGGGTCACCCGGTGGGCCTTCGGGACCGGCCGGGGCCGGATGCGCCTCCGGGCCACCCGGTAGCCGGGGCGCTCGAGGGCCACGGCCACGTCGAGTCCGAAGATGCCCACGTCCGGGTCGTAGCGGAGCCCGAAGTCGGTGTGGTCCTCGATGCCGAATGAGAAGTTGCCGCCGGCGTCGAACACCCGCTCCGGCAAGCGCTTCTCGACGACGTCCAGGGCCCTCTCCAGGAACTCCCGGGCCCGCTTCTTCCGGAGTGTGACCACGACGCCGATGGGCTCCCCCCTCCGCGCCTTGAAGACGCTCTTGCGGGCGATGGTCCGGACGGGGCTCTGGCCCGTCAGGGTCTTCACGATGGCCTCCGCGTTGGCGAGGCGCTTGCCCGACTCGCCCACTCCCATGTTGACGACGACTTTGGAGAGCCGGATGCGCCGCATCGGGTTCCCGGGCCCCCCGGCGGCCGGGGCGGGCGCGGTTGCGGGTTCAGTTCCCACGGGGCGTCTCCTCCCGGAGGAACTTCTCCTCCTCGGGCCCGACCGGGAACACGTAGTCCTCGATGGTCTCCAGGGTCCCCTCGTGGCCCGCCACTCCGGCGATGCGGACCACGTCGGGGGCGGAGCCCCGCATGGTCCGGACCTCCTGCAGCGTCCCCAGGGTTCCCGCGCGCGACCCGCCCGCGACGAAGACCCGTGTCCCGGGCTTTCGCGGGTAGTGGCGGACGACCTTCCGGTCGGGGAGGGAGAGCACGAGCCCGTCCCCCGAGCGGAACTCGCCCCCGGCGGCGAGGTTGGTCCCGTCGAAGAGGTGGAGTTGGACCTTGCCCCCCTTGACGACGGTCTTGCCGGTCACCCGGCTCAACTTCGTCCGGGCCTGCTCGGCCGGGATCTCCCGCAGGCGCAGCCGGGCGCGGCGGTCGGGGACCACCACGTAGTGCTTGCCCGCTGCAGTCAGCGAGAGGACATCGAAGAATCCGACGGGGAGCCGGACCTCCTTGCGCGGCACGCCGTTGACGAGGACCCTCCCCTCCAGGAGCATCTGCCGCGCCTCCCGGCGCGTCTCCGCCACCCGGAGGACCTCCCGGAGGAAGAGGCCCAGGGGCATGGAGCGCTCCTTGGCGTGGGGCCCGGGGCGCGGGGAGAGAACCCACGCCGAGGTTTTCCTCGGCACGGTCCACGACCGGGGGGCCGCGAGCCGCTTCTGGTGGGTCACGCCCCCTCCTTCCCGGCCGTGGCCCCGGAGGCCTTCAGTCTCTGGGCCCGGACCCTGTCCTTCAGCTCCAGTTTGGTGACCATGAGGGCAGCCGGGTTCATGGGCCGCGCCTTCTCGGTCCCATCCGCCTTGGCGACCACGATGCCCTCGACGATGACGCGCCCCTCCCTGAGGTCCACCCCCTGGACCACCCCCTCCTTGCCGGCGAAGTCCCCCCGCATGACCCGAACCGTGTCCCCTTTCGACACCCGGACGGAGCGGTGGCCATACTCCTTCCGGAGGGCGGGGCTCAGGTGGGCGTGGACGAACTTGTGCCGGATGTGGAGGGGCGCGCGGTGCCGGAACAGCCGCTGCTTCCTCGGCTGCTTCGAGAGGACCGGCATCGTCACACGATCGTGGAGGCGATGGCGGCCACCTTCGAAAAGCGCTCCACGACCTCCTGGGCGACCGGCCCCTTGATCTCGGTTCCCTTCGGCTCGCCGTTCTCGTCGGTGATGGCGGCCGCGTTGTCCTCGAACTTGACCCGCATGCCGTGGGCCCGGCGGAACTCCTTCCGCTGGCGGAGGATGACCGCGTGGACCACCTGCTTGCGCATCTCGGGGCTCCCCTTCTTCACCGAGCCGATGATGAGGTCCCCGATGCCGGCCGCCGGGTAGCGCCGCTTGACCCCCCGGTAGCCCTTGACCTGGATGAGCATGATGGCACGGGCGCCGGTGTTGTCGGCGACGTCGATGAGGGCCCCGGCGGGGAGGGCCCGCGGGATGGTGGACTTCAGCCCCTTCATTTCTTCTTGCCCTTCGATGTCTTTGGCTTCGCCTCCTTTGTCTTCCTGGGTTCCTTGGCTTTGGTCTTCTTGGACCTCTTCTCGGGCTCCTCCCCGACCTCTTCGGGCTCCTCCCCCGGGGGCTCCAGGGCTTTGGCCGGCTGCGGAGGCGCCGGGGTCGGGGGAGGCGCTGGCACCGGGGCCGCGGCGGGAGCCGCAGGCGCTGCGGGCTCGCCCAGTTTGCGGACGACCACGAACTTCTTCGTCTTGCTCAGGGGCCGGCACTCGGCCACCACGACCCGGTCGCCGGCCCTGGCCCCGATGCAGGGGGGGTTGTGGGCCGCCATCCGGGTCCGGCGCCTCTCGTAGCGCTCGAACTTGCGGACGAACCGGAGGTACTCCCTCTGGATGACCACGGTCCTCGCCATATTGTCGCTGGCGACGGTCCCCTCCAGGACCACGCCGCGGACCGGGAGCGTCCCGTGGAAGGGGCACCAAGCGTCGGCGCACTCCCGGGCCGGAAGCGGGACCCCGATGCCGATATCACGCGCTGGAGCCATGGCTCGCGGGCTATCCCTCCGGGCGGATATAAACTCTACTCTCTTCGGGCCGTCCGACCAGCCCCCTCCCGTCCATCTCCACCGTCCTCCCGCCGGGCCACCGGAACCGGAAGCGGCACCCCGCCTTGGGAACCCGCCGGGGCCTCTCTCCCCGCGCCGCCTCGACCAGGAGCGTCCTCATGGTCTCGTCCACGACCCGGCCCGCGAGTCCCCGGAGGGAGGGATTCGCGGCTTCCACCACCTCGACCTCGGCCCCGATGAGCTCTTGCGGTTCCATACCCCCTCTCTCGCCCGGAGTTGAAAAATGCGACCGGGGCCTTACGGGCCCGGGCCGGCGGCGTCCACTCTGAGGCCCAGGTCCATCACCGTGTAGCCCATCCCCTCCAGGAGCTTGCGCGCCCGCTCGGCGTGGTTCCCCTGGAGCTCGATGGTCCCGTTCTTGACGGTCCCCCCGCAGGCGAACTTGCTCTTCAACTCCCGGGAGAGGCTCTTCAGGTCCACCGACTTGTCGAACCCCTCGACGACCGTCATCAGTTTCTTGAAGCGCCGCTCGTGGGTGTAGATGCGGAGACTCTGGCTCTCCTTGCTGATCTCGGTGCAGACGCAGAGGTCTTCAGGGAGTCCGCACTTCTCGCAAACGGCCAAGGACTATCTCCACCCCGGGATGCTCATTCCTTCGGAGAGGATATCGGGGTCCCGCATTTAAGTCTTGCGGCGCGGGACGGCGGTCCCCTTCCGGGAGGCGGCCCCTCTCTTCTGGCCCGTTGCGGCCTTCTTGGCGGGCTTGGCCGCCGGGCCCCTCTTGCCGCCGGGAACTTTCGCGGGGGATGGGGGGCGGGCCTGCGGACGGGGGGAGGGAGGCCTCGTCCGCGGGGGGGCCGCCTCCGGCGCCTCTCCGGCCGCGGAGATGGTCAAAATCCGCGCGATGGTCTTGCGGAGCGCCCGGATGCGGCCCGGGTTCTTGGGCGCCCCGCCCGCCGCCTTCACCCCGTGCTCCCGCAGGAGCTCCGCGCGCAGTTCGTCCAGCTTCTCGCCCCGCTCCTTCGCCGACATCTTCCGCACCTCGTTGCTCCGGTAGATCGCCATGGTCAGGAGCCGGACCCCTCCGGCTTGGCCTCCGGGGCCGGGGAGGCCGGCTCCTCGGGCCGCTTGATCTTGAACGTCCCCGGCAGGATTCCGGGGGGGAGGATGCGGACCTTGATTCCGAGGGCCCCCTCCTTCCTTCGGGCAGCCGCGATGCCCCGCAGCACGACCTCGGAAGGCTGGCCCGAGTGGGGGACGTAGCCGCGGACGTACTTCACCCGCCGCGCGCGGGGCCCCGTGAGCTTCCCGGTGATGACGATCTCGCACCCGAGGGCGCCGGCGTCCATGATTTGCTGCTGCACCATGAAGCCCGCCCGCCGGAAGTGCCACCCCCGCTCCATGGCGTGGGCGAGGCGGTTGGCCATGATGCGGGCGCTCAGTTCCGGCTTGGGAATCTCCTGGACGTCGATCTGGGGGTTTTCGAACTTGAAGTGGGTCTTCAGGTCCTCGGTGAGGTTCTTGATGATTTTCCCGCCCTTGCCGATGATCATCCCGGGCCGCTCCGCTCGGATGGTGACCCGGGTCCCGAGGGGGGTCCGGGAGACCTGCATGCCGTCGTAGCCCGCCTTCGAGAGCCGGGAGGCGAAATACTCGTGGATGCCCACCTCCCGGACCGCCTCCTCGATGAACTTGCGCTCGACCACCATTATTGCCGCTCCCCTCGGAAACCCTCTCGTCCCGTCGGCGCGGGCTTCAACCTCGCGACCCGAAGGGGTCGCGTGGCAATATCGGAGGCCCGCACCGGTCTCCTCGAAAACCCTCCCGTTTCGTCGGCAACGGACGTTGGCCGAAGAGCATGTCCGGCGTTTTTACTCATCTTCAGAGCTCCCGTCCCCGGTTTCCCGGAGGATGACCTCGACCGTGACCGTCTCCACGTTCTTGGCGGAGAAGCGCCCGTAGGCCCGGGGCGTGGAGCCCCGGATGACCCGGCCCCGGCGGGCCGCCATGTGGGCCACGACGAGCCTCTCGGTGTCGAGGCCCCGGTATTCCGCGTTGCTCTCCGCGTCCTTGAGAAGTTTCAGGAGCTCGGTCGCCGCCCTCTTCGGGTAGCGCCCCGGCCCGGTCCCGGGCTGGTGGGGGACGTCGTGGTTGTAGCGGCGCATGGGAATCGCCTTCCTCAGGGCCGCCACGTCCTCCAGGAGTGTCTTGGCGCTCTCCAGGCGCTTGTGCTTCAGTTCGCTGCATATTTCGACGGCGTGCTTGGGGGAGATGTGCAGCTCGTGGGCGAGGGCCCGCGCGGTCTTCTCCGGCGGAAACTCCAGCCCGAAGCCGGTCTTGCCCATGGTCAAAGGGCTCCGCCCTTCGGGCAGCCAGCGGAGGCCGAAAAAACGCCGGGCGTTTTCATCACTCCTCACTTCAGCGGGATGAACTTGGAGGAGCGGGTCGCGCCGATGCCCGCCGCTCCGTGTTTCACCCGCTTCCTCGTCAACGCCAGTTCCCCGAGATAGTGGCCGATCATCTCCGGCACGATGGCGATTTTATCGAAGGTCTTCCCGTTGTGGACCTGGATCTCCTTCCCCACCATGGCGGGGAGGACCACCATCCGCCGCAGGTGGGTTTTGAGCAAGGGCGCGTCCCCCCGGGAGGCGCCCGGGGACGGCGAAGCCGGCCCGGTCGCGCCGTGGCCCTGGACCTTCTCCACGAACTTCCGCTCTTCGGGGCTCAGGCCCCGGCCGAGCTTCCGGCGGACCCGGGAGGGGAGGACTTCGGCCAGGGCCTCCAGGTCCATGGACTGCAACTGCTCCAGGGTGTAGCCCCGGTAGGAGAACTCCCCCTTCCGGCGGGGCATCCGCTGGAGTTTCTCGAGGACCGACTTCCGCACCCGCTCCTTGGGCCGCGGCGCCTCCTTGGCTTTCTCGGGCTTGCCCTCTCCCGCCGCCGGCGCTCCGGGCTTGTCCGCCACGGGCTATCGCTTTCCTCCCCGCCGGGCCGCGATGGAGCCCACTTTCCTTCCCGGCGGCGCGCCGCGGCTGACGGTCTTGGGCCGGCCCACGTGCTGGTGGCGGCCGCCCCCGAAGGGGTGGTCCACGGCCCGCATCGCCTCGGCCCGGACCCGGGGCCACAGGGAGTGCCCCTTGGTCTTGTTCCTGAAGAAGCCAGCCCCCGCCTTGAGGAGGGGCTTGTCGGTCCTCCCGCCCCCCGCCACGATGCCGACGGTCGCCCTGGCGCGGGAGGGGAGCCAGTGGATGGTGCCGCTGGGGAGCTGGACCGCGACCTTCCCCGCCTCGTGCGAGACGACGAGGGCCCGGGAGCCCGAGGTGCGGGCGAACCGCCCGCCGTCCCCCGGCCGGAGCTCCACGTTGAAGACCTCCGTCCCGTCCTCGATGGCGCCGAGCTCGAGGGTGGAGCCGGGGGCCGCCGCGGCCCCGCCCCAGGAGAGCCGGTCCCCCACGGCGAGCCCCTCCCGGGCAAGGGTGAAGAGGGTCCCGCCCCCGTCCAGCACCACTTTCGCGACCGGGGAGAAGCGGGCGGGGTCGTGCTCCACGGAGACAACGGTCCCCTGGAGGGGGGCCCCGGGGGAGGGGTGCTTGGCGTCGGCCTTGAAGCGGTGGGAGAGGGCCCTCCAGACGTGGGTGCCCCGTCCGCGCCGCCGCGACCGGATTCGCTTTCCCATGCTGCGGCTTCTTAAATGGGGAAGCGATAAAAATCTGCCGTCGGCATGGCGACCCTCCGCTCCCGGACCCCCCGGGAAGCCCTGAACGAAATCCGCTTCCGGCAGAGGGCTTCCGGGGAGGAGCCGGCGGGCCGGCACCTTTTGAGCCTGCGCTGGAGAGGCCGGGCAACGACGGCCCGGCCTGGGACCCCTCCCGGTCCGAGACGCCCCGGCCTTCAGGCCGGGGTATCGCAGAACTCGCGCTCGCTGCGCTCGCGCGAGTTCTGTCACGCCGCAGGGGCGCGGGGCGGGACGGCCGTCCCCTGCCGCCGGGTCAAGTGGATCCTCGAAGACGGGGTCGAGGTCTGGAAGCGGCCGTGACGCCCGTGCGACCGAGAGTCGGCGAATGCGCGGGCGCCCGCGCCCGGTGCTCGCGCGGGCGGAGCCCGCGCGTAAAAGGGCGGCCCCACCCCCGGGGCCTCCCCCCGCGCGACGGGGTCCCCGGGGGTCGGCCCTCGCGGAACCCGCCCGAAGCGAGCGCGAAGCGCGAGCGGAGGGCAGGGTTCCGCGCCATAATTTCCTTACACAAGGACGATAGCCCCTGTCTACCTCAACGGAGGCGACAATGAAACCGGTCCGTCCCAGAGTCCACGAGTATATGAGCCGAAGTGTCGTCTTCGTCCGGCCCGAGGACACGGTGGCCCACGTCATCCACCGCATCCGCGAGAGCGGCCACGACGGCTTCCCGGTGGTGAGCCGCGGCCGGCGCCTGGTGGGCTACGTCTCCTCCAAAGACCTCCTCCTCCGGGACCTCCACGAGCCCGTGGCGCGGGCCATGACCCCGGGGCCACTGGTGGCCCACCCCGGGATGGAACTCGCCGACGCCGCGCGGGTCATCTTCCGGGCGGGCATCTCGAAGCTGCCGGTGGTGGACGACGCCGGCCGGCTCGTGGGCATCGTCACCAACATCGACGTCCTGCGCTCCCAGATCGAGCGGGTCAACGAGAAGAAGGTGGCCGACATCCGCCACCATCTTCAGCGCCGCCGGTTCCGGGTCCGCCTGCGGAGGGAGCGGGTCCCCGTGGAGGCCCTCATCCCGACCCAGGCCAAAATCTACGCCGACGAGCTCCAGGGGCGCATGTACGAGATCGAGCGCGGCCTCGCGGAGCCGCTCATCGTGGTCCGGACCCCCTCGCGGAGCCTCGTGGTGGACGGCCACCACCGGGCCGTGGCGGCCCACCGGCTCCGGCGAAAGACTGTGGACGCCTACGTCTTCGACCTGGGGGAGGAGCGGCCGACGGGCCTCGAGGGGCCTCCCCTCGGCGGCCTGGGGGAGATGCGGGTGGTGGACGACGCCGCCCACCCCCTGGTGGCGGCCACCGAGCGGTTCCGGCCGACCCGCAGGGCGGGGGGCGGCCGGCCCCCGGGGGGCCCGCGACCTAATACGAGACGAGTTCGCTGAGCAGCCGGGTCCGGGTCACGTGGCCCTTGTGGGCCCCCCCGGAGGTGATGAGGATGGAGTCCGCGTCCTGCTTGTTCATCATCTTCAGGGCCTCCCGGACCGGCTGGCCCGCGTCGATCTGGAGAATCTCCTTCTCGGCGAACTCCCGGATCGGCGCGTCAAGCATCCCCCCGGCGGCTGCGCGGGCCACGTCCCTGAGGCTCGCGATGCCCACCGGCTTGCCGCCGTCCAGGAGGGGGACGGACCCGAGGCGGTTCTCGACGAGGACGCGGGCCGCCTCGCGGACCGTGGCCGTGGGCGAGAGGACCACCGTGTCCGTCTCGGCATAGTCCCCCACGGGCCGCTTCGGGAGGGAGATCATCTCGCCGATGGCGCAGAGGAGCGTGTTGGTGGTGTCGTCCCGGCCGGTGATCTCCCCCCGGACCACCAGTTTGTTGACCGGCGTGGGTCCGATTTCGACCCTGTCCCCGGCGTTGAACTCCCGGATGTTCCCGATGACCCGGAAGGCCCCCGAGCACAGTTTCGGGTGCCGGGGCGTGGTGAAGGAGATCTCCTCGACGATGACTCCCTTCACGGCCTCCCCGTTCCGCCGCACGGGGACATCGGCCTCCTTGTCCAGGACGTCGAGCGTCAGGGCCTGGTAGGCCCGGGCCGTCGCCTTGTAGCCCCCCTTGGGACCGGGGACCCCCTCGACGAGGCCGAGGCTCTTGAGGGCCTGCATCTGGTTCCGGACAGTCCCGGGGTTGCGGTCGATGAGTTTGGCGATGCCTTCGCCCTTCACCGCCTCGCGCTTCTGGTGGTAGATGGAGATGAGGGCCATCAGGATTTCCCGCTGGATGGGGGTCAGCTCGATGTCCACCATGCGCGCTTCCATGGCCTCAGTCCTCCGGGACGCGGTTTCGCATAGAAATCATGTGGCTCCCGAAGTTCGCATATAAAACTTTCCAACGGCTACTTTTTCCGCTCCGCGAGGTCGGCCGCGGCGGCGTATTTCGCGCGGGGCGGGAAGTCGAGGCGCGCCGACCACCCCGAGGTCCAGGCGAACTCGTAGCCGCGCAGCCGGATGCGGACGGGGGCGGAGAAGGTCCGGCTCTCCCCCCCGCGCCGGAAGAGGTCCTCGAAGACCGGCCAGGGGAGCCACACCTCCGCCCGGACCTCCGGCTCGACCTCGAGGATGGCGAAGCCCGACTCCATCGCCCTCCGGTGGGGCGCCGTCTCCGGGGCGGCCCGGACCAGCCGGTCGAGATACTCTTCGACCCGGCCGAGCCCCACGACTGCGGCGACCAACGTCCGCCCGTCCCGCCCCGCATCCACGCGGCCCGGCCCGTAGGCGAGGTCCACCATGTCTTGGGCGCCCAGGCGGGCCCGGAGGCCCCGGTCGTCCCATTCCGCGATTTCCATCCTGCCGCTCTGGAGGGGCCCTTCAAAGAGTTCGCGGCTGCTCCCGGGCCGGGCGCCGGCTCCAGGCGCGCGCGGCCTTCCCGACGCACCCCGCCCGCGGGCTCGCGACCACCAGGGAGCCGAGGCCGGCGACGGCCAGGCCGGCCAGGAGGAGTTTGAAGAGGGAGTGGAGGGGCAGGCCGAGGAGCCGCAGCTCCGGGACCGGGACCGTGAGCGCGAAGGCCGCCGCCCCGAGGAGGAAGAGGGTGGAGACGACCGGCCCCGCCGCGTACATGGCGGCGAGGCGCCCCCGGCCCGCCGTGCGCTTGCTCTCGTCGTCCACCGCGATTCCCGGGGCCACCAGCAACTCCTGGAGGAGGTCCGGGAGGGGGAGGAGCCGGGCGATGCCCGACGTTCCCACGAAGTAGTGGGTGAACCGGATTCCGAGGAGGCGCCCCACGAGCCAGTGGGCGATGCAGTGGGAGAAGAGGAAGAGCAGCAGGACGCCGAGCAGGAGCAGGACCGCGGCCAGAAGGAAGTTGAGCAGCGGCGTCTGGAACTGGAAGAGCGCGAACCCCGGCAGCGCCCCCTTCTTGGCGGCGAGGAGGAGGAAGGCCCCGAGGCCGAGGAGGGCGAGGGAGGCGAGGTTGCCGGCCCAGACGGGGAGGCGGAGGAACTTCATGGCGCTCACTTCGGGATGGAGTGGTCGGTTTAAAGGCGTTTGGGCCAATGGCCAAGACGGGTCGGGCTTTGCCATCCGCGGCCCCCGCCTCGCTCGTGCGCTCGTGAACGCAAATCTGGTGGCGCGCTCATTTCGGTTTTACCGGGCTCTCCATCCACGAGCACCCCCACGGGTGGTGCTGGCTCGTGCGGTTGTAGGCGCCGCAGAAGAAAATAGAGAGCATCTTGAGGGCGCCCGGCAGGCGCGGCCAGGAGGGGCCGTCGCACTCCGGGAGCCACGGCGGGTCGCTGGTGATGCCGCGGGGACCCCTGTTTCCCGCCCAGCAGTTCCCCGCCCCGCCCCCGTCCCACCAGAAGTCGAGGCCGTTGGGCTTGGCGCTCCCCGCCGGGTCAACCCCCATCCGGTTGTTCCGGTGACGGTTGAGGTGGGAGGTGTCGAAGAACTGCCCCGGCCCCCACTCGTTCCGGGCCGGGGCAGGCACTGAGAAGAGAACAGTCCCGTAGCGCCAGTTGTCGTAGATGTGGTTCCCCTCGACGGTGTTGTTGTTGCCGCCGGCGATGACGATGCCGGTCCCCACGGGGAGGGGCACGACAGGGCAGACCGTGCCGAACCCGCTCCAGTCGCGCTCCGCGATGGGCTTGGCGCAGGGCGGGTCGGGCCCGAGAAAGTTGTCGTAGTAGTTCTCGTTGTTGCTGAAAATCTCGTTGTCGCGGAAGGTCGCCGAGTCCTGGGGCATGCCGGGGTGGTCGGGGAAGAGGGAGTCGGTCGAGACGCCCGCCGCGTTGTGGTGGAACTTGTTGCCGTGGGCGTAGACCGAGTTGCCCGAGGTGCCAGAGTAGCCGAGGGTGTTGTGGTGGGCGTCGCACCGGGTGATCTCCACCGAGGCGCGGGTTCCGCGGAGGTCCGAGGCGGAGCCGGGGTAGATGCCCGAATCGCCGTTGCCGTAGGCCTCGCAGTCGGTGTAGAGCCCGTGGTCCACGTCGAAGGTGAGGAAGCCGTACTCGTCATTCCAGCGCCCAACCGCCCGGTCAATCACGAACCCGTCCTGCTCCAGGATGTAGATTCCGTTGAAGGTGGTTTTCTGGACCACCAGGTTGCGCACGTAGAACCCGTCGGCCCGGTCGGCCCGGATGGCGTTCAGTTTCTGGAACTGCGCGTCAACAATCACGTCCTCGGGTCTCGCCCCGGTGCCCTCGATTTGCAGGTTGCAGAGGACCTCCCGGGGCGAGTCCCCGCACTTGATTCCGGGGTCCGCCGGGTCGTCCCCGAGGACCGCCACGAGGTTCTGGAGGCGGGGGCAGAGAACCTGCTCCTCGTAGGTCATCACGCCGGTCGGCGGCGCGGTCCACGCGGCGAAGAGCGCGCCGGCCCCCCCCATGACCCCCGAGGGGATGCCGGCCCAGATGCGCTCCGCGATGGCGGCGCAGGGCCCCGCGGGAGGAGCGAGGCCCGGCTCCTCGCGGTAGAGGCCGGGGAGGACGAGGATGCGCGTCCCGGAGCGGTTCACCGCATCCACCGCGGCCTGGATGTGCTCGAAGCGGCACTCGGCGAGAAGTCGCTCGTTGCGCGCCCGGGACTCGGCGGGGAGCGCCGCGATGCGCTCGCGGGTGTCGTTCTTGCACACGACGAGGTAGGGCCCCTCGGTGCGGTATGCGGGGACGGCGCCGGAGCCGTCGGGGAAGACGACGGGACGCTCCTTGTGGGCGAGAGCGGGAGCCGCCAGGAAGAGGAGGAGCAAGGCGAGTGCCGCGGAGCGTGGAACCCGGAGGGCCATGGTTGGTAATGGAATCGATGTAAATATTCTTCGGGCCGCCCGCCATCCAAAACCGGCATCGGGCACCCGTCGGCCCGACAAATGCTCTTTAACCTCCCCGGAACATCCAGCCCCATGGTCTTCCCCCCCGCCTCCCGCCTCTCAGCCCTCCCGAACTACCTCTTCGCCGAACTGGATGAGAAGAAGCAGCGCGCGCGGGCCGCCGGCAAGGACCTTGTGGACCTCGGTGTCGGCGACCCCGACCTTCCCACTCCTCCGCACATCGTCGCGGCCCTCCGCAAGGCGCTCCTCCGGCCCGACTCCTATGGCTACCCCCCCTACGAGGGGACCGAGGAGTTCCGGCAGGCGGTGGCGGAGTGGTATCGGAAGCACAAGGGCGTCAACCTCGACCCGAAGAGCGAGGTCATCGCGCTCATCGGCTCCAAGGAGGGAATCGGCCACGCTCCCCTGGCGCTCCTCGACCCGGGGGACTCGGCGCTGCTCCCCGACCCGGGCTATCCAGTCTACTCGAACTCGGTGATTCTGGCCGGGGCGCGGCCCATTCCCATGCCGGTGACCGAGGAGCGGGAGTTCCTGCCCGACTTCGCGGCGATCCCCTCCTCCGTCTCAGCCTCTGGCGAGGCGCGGGCCAAACTGATGTTCCTCAACTACCCCGGCAACCCGACCGCGGCGGTTGCATACCCCGGATTCTACAAGGAGGCGGTGGAGTTCGCCAGAGAGCGCGGAGTCGCGGTCCTCCACGACCACGCCTACGGCGAGGTCACCTTCGACGGCTACGCGGCGCCCTCCTTCCTCTCGGCCCCCGGGGCGATGGAGGCGGGCATCGAGTTCCACAGCCTCAGCAAGACCTACTGCATGACCGGCTGGCGCATCGGGTTCGCGGCGGGCAACGCGGAGATTCTGAAGCACCTCCTGAAGTTCAAGACCCAGGTGGACTCCGGGGCTTTCAAGGCGCTCCAGAGCGCGGGCGCCGCAGCCCTCACCGGCCCCCAGGCCGCCGTCAAGAAAATGCGCGAGATATTCCAGAAGCGGCGCGACCTCTTCCTGGATGGGCTGCGGGCGGCGGGGCTCCGCGCCCCGAAGCCGAAGGCGACTTTCTACGTCTGGGCCCGCGTCCCGGCTGGGGAGACCTCCGCCTCCTTCGCCTCCCGGCTCCTCGAGGGCCCGGGGATTGTGGCGACGCCGGGCAACGGCTTCGGCATCCCCCTGCCCGAAGGGCGGGGGGAGGAGCACCGCCAGGTGCGGCCGGCGGGCGAGGGCTACGTGAGGTTCAGCCTCACCCAGCCCACCCCGCGCATCCGGGAGGCAGTGAAGCGGCTCGAAAGGTTGAAGGTCTCCGGCGGGCGGTAGGGCCATGGCCCGTTTCCCGGAGGCGGAAGCCCGCAGGCTCCGTCTGCAAATCTGCATGAAGTGCAACGCCCGGAACAGCCTCCGGGCGAAGCGGTGCCGGAAGTGCAACTACGCCGGGCTTCGGCCGAAGGCGCGGGAACTGAAGAAGTAGTCCGGCTCCGCCGGGGATGGGCGCAGGCGCAAACCCATAAGATTCCTCCGGAGCAGCCCTCTCCATGACCGTTGCCCGCCCCCCTCTCCGCCCATCGCGAAGCCTCCTCAACGACGGGAAGGGCCGGCGGGTGGGGCACGGGGCGGGCACATCCATCCCGCTCCCCGACCCGCGGCCGGGCGGCGGCCCGCGGAGGCGGTGAGGTGGGGGACACCGAGGCGGACCTGCGCGCCCTCCTGGATTACGTCGCAAAGTCGGGCCGGGTCACCAAGACGGACGTCGTCGCCCGCTTCCGCTGGTCCCCCAGCCGCGCCGTGGAAAATCTCCGGGAGGGGGTGCGGCGGGGACTCATCGCGCGCATGGAGCCGGAGAGCGAGGAGGAGAGGGTCTCCTACGTGGTCGGAGGCGCCGCCCGCTGACGCTTTCCCCGGAGAAACGGCGGCTTCCCGAATCAACGTTCCCGGAACCTTTTTAACCCCCATCCCCATAGCCCGGGTTGAGAAGCCGTGGCCAAGTCCCCGAAGCCCCTCAAGGAGGCGGTCATCCTCGATGCGGTCCGCACCCCCATCGGAAAATCGGGGTGGAAGGGGATGGAGAAGGGAGGCACCCTCGCCCACGTTTCGCCCCTGGAACTCTCCGGCATCGTCATCAAGGAGAGCATCAAGCGCTCCAAGGTCGATCCCAACGAGCTCGAGGATGTCATCCTCGGCGTCCTGTCGCAGATAGGCGAGCAGGGCGGAAACTTCGCCCGCATGAGCGCCTTCATGGCGGACCTCCCCGACTCGGTCTGCGGGGTCGCCCTCAACCGCTACTGCGGCTCCGGGCTGCAGGCGTGCAACTTCGCCGCGATGTCGGTCCAGACCGGCAACGGCGACTTCGTCCTCGGGGGAGGCGCCGAGTCGATGTCCCGCTACGGCATGGGCTCCGACATGCAGGCGGCCGCGAAGGCGGGCTTCCCGTTCAAAATCCCCTCCGCCATTCAGAGGAAGGGGCTGGTCGTCCAGGGGGTCTCCGCCGACATGATCGCCAAGAAGTACGGCTTCACCCGGAAGCAGGTGGACGAGTTCGGCCTGCAGAGCCAGCAGCGGGCCGTCAAGGCGTGGCGCGCAGGCGCCTTCAAGAGCCAGATCGTCGCCGTCCCGGTGCCGAAGCGGGCGGACGGCGCGAAACCCGCAGCCCCAGCCGCGCCCGCGAAGGACCTCCCGCAGGGCGGCATGATTGCGGCCCTGTCGGGCGTCCCCGCCCAGCCGGAGGAGAAGACGAACGGCGTCACCATGTTCACCCAGGACGAGGGCATCCGGCCCGAGTGCCTCGACAAGCCCCAGGAGGCCCTGGCAAAGATGGGGACGCTCCCGGTCCGCTTCCAGAAGGACGGCGTCCACACCGCCGCCAACTCCTCCCAGATCACCGACGGCGCCGCGGCGGTCATGTTCGCCGCCGAGGAGGCGGCCAAGTCCCGCGGCCTCAAGCCCCGGGCCCGGGTCCTCAGCACCGCCCTCGCCGGCTGCGAGCCGGTCCTCATGCTCCTCGCCATCGCCCCCTCCATGAAGAAGGCCCTCCAGCGGGCCGGGCTGACCATGGACGACATGGACGTGATTGAAATCAACGAGGCGTTCGCCTCGGCGGTCCTTGCGGCTTGCCGCGAACTCGACCTCGACCCCACCGACGAGCGGCTCAACCCGGTCGGCGGGGCGATAGCCCTCGGCCACCCCATCGGCGCTTCGGGCGCGGTGCTGCTGACCAAGGCGCTCCACGAGTTGGAGCGCACGAAGAAGGACCACGCCATCATCTCGCTGTGCATGGGCGGCGGGATGGGCATCGCGACGGTCATCGAAAGGATTTAAGGCGGGCGCCAGGGCCGTGATTTCGGAGGACCGGAGGGTCGGAAAATATCCGGGGCAAGCAGGAGGCCCGCAACCATGCGGCATACGGGAATCGAACCCGTATCTTGGGCTTGGGAAGCCCAGGTCCTGCCACTAGACTAATGCCGCTTGCTTCGCTTCAGGCCCCTTCGCTCGCCCGCTTCGCGGGCTCGCTCCGGGCCCCTCGCGAAACTCTTGCTTGAAACGATACGGCCAGCGATTTATCTTACTTTCTACGCACCTTCCGGGGCGGGGGGCGGGCCTGTGGACGGGAAGGGGGGGTGGAGCCTCCCCTCACCCCCTCCCGGCGACAGAGTGGGGCTGCCCGGATTTGAACCGGGGTCCAGAGGTCCCAAACCTCCGAGGATGCCAGGCTACCCCACAGCCCCGGGGAGCCCGAAGGCTCCCTGAACTCTGAAAACTCCGGGTTCAAACGCTTTGCCCGTGCTTACCCGAACAGGGCGCTCAGGCCTTCGATACCGCTTTCCTCGGCTTTTTCCTCTTTCTTCTTCTCCTCCTTCTTGGCGCCGTCGCCCGCGGCGGGGGCGGCGGCCGCTGGGGCCGCGGCGACCGCGACGGGGGCCGCGGCGGCCTTCGCGAGGATGTCGGCGATGTTGACCCCCTCCAGGGCTGCGGCGAGGGCCTTCGCCCTGGTGGCGTCGGCCTTGGCGCCGGCGGCCTTCAGGACGCTGACGATGGCCTCGTCGGTGACCTTCTGGCCCGCTCCATGGAGGAGCAGGGCGGCGTAGACGTACTCCATGGCTCGGCCTCCCTATGGGGCGGGGGCTATAAGGTTTTCGAGACGGCCCTGCCCGAAGGGCGGGGCCGGGAGCACCGGAGGTGCGAGGCCCCCTCAGGAGGCGGCCGGAGGCAGGATCCCCTGAACCGCTTTGGCGCGTCGCAGGGCCTTCGCGAATATCGCTTCCATGGCCGCCGGCTCGCAGATTTCCCCCTCGACGGCGAGGGCCATCGCCTTGCGGCAGGCCCGGGCCAGCAGTTCGGGCAGGATGTCGGGCTCCGGCAGACCCAGTTCCAGGGCGAAGCCACGGGCCTGGGAGGCGGCCAGGGCGAAGTCCGCCGCGGTCCGGGCCCCGTCAATCCGCAGGACCTCGGGCAGGTAGAGGGTCTCCCCCTCCAGGACCGCCCGCAGGGAGACCCCCTGGTCCAGGGGCTTGATCTCCATCTTGGCCAGGATGTCGGCCCGCTTCGCGTCCACCCGCTCCCCCTTCTTGACCGCCACGAAGGACTTCCGGAGGACCACCTTGCCCGCCTCGACGGCCGCGGGGAACCCGGCCGCCTGCAGCTCCGCCAGGACCGGCCCCGGCTTGAACGGAGTGGGCCCCGCCGGGACCTCGATGTCCCCCGGGGCGACCGAGCCGGGCTTCAGTGGGGCCTTGCGCCGGTGGGCGTCCACCCTCTTGAAAAGGCGGAAAGGGTCCTGCTTCGAGAGGAGGAGGGCGGTCTGGTCGGCGATGTGGGGCTCGAGCGCCTTCCGGCCGTTGCCGAGGAGCCGCCGCAGGAGGCTGTTCTTGACCACCCGGACCACTGTGCCGTCCCGGGTCAGCTCCTTGCGGAGGGACTGGAACTGGTCGGCGGGGACGTCCCGGAAGGAGGCGAGGGCCACGACGGGGTAGTCCTTGGCCATCTTCCGGAGTCGCCCGAGCTCGTCCTTCTTCCACTGCTTCGACCTCATTTGACCCTCACCGGCGGCCCCATGGTGGTCTTCAGGTAGGCCGAGCGGATGTTCTGCCCCCCCCGCTCTAATTTGCCCTCCACCCTCTCCAGGACCGCCCGCAGGTTCGTGGCGATCTGCTCGGGCTTCATCGTCCGGATGCCGACGGGGACGTGGAAGGTGGGCCGGTCCTTGGTCCGGACCCGGATGGCGCGCCGCATCTTGCCCAGGACTGCTGTCACGTCCCCCCCGGCGGGGACGGGGACCGGCATCATGCCGCGGGGGCCCAGGATGGGGCCGAGGCTTTTTCCGATGGAGGGCATGAGGGGGGCCTCGGCGGCGAAGGCGTCGAACTTCTGGACGAGTTTCCGGGCCGCCTTCTTGTCCTTCCCGAGGGCGTCAATCTGCTCCGGGGCGATGACCGCTGCCCCCGCCTTCTCGGCCTTGATGGCGAACTCGCCGCGGCCGAAGACCGCCAGCCGGGGCTCCCGGCCCGTGCCGTGGGGGAGGAGCACCTCCTCGTCGAGGCGGTTCTGGGGCTTGCTGAGGTCCACACCCACGAGGTTCACGGCCAACTCGACCGACTCCCCGAATTTGCGCTGGGGGGAGGCCTCGAGGACCTTCTTGACGGCCTCGTCAATGTCCATCAACTCGGACTTCCCGGGCATCCCCCCCATGGGACGCGAGGGACTTATAAACCTCTGTCTATCGTGGTTGTTTGAAAATCTATTGCCGCTCTCGCCATGTCTTTCCGCACTTCGTGCAGCGGTAGAAGCGGGTCTCCGGCTCGTCCGCCCCCCGCATCTGGCGCAGCCACCAGTAGGCCTCGCCGTTGCCGCATTCGGGACACTGGGACCGGGTGGTGGGGAGCCCCGCCGCGGGCTCCTCGACGATGAGGATCCCCCGGTCCTCTT
This sequence comes from Halobacteria archaeon, assembly GCA_038869515.1. Lineage (GTDB taxonomy): Archaea > Halobacteriota > Syntropharchaeia > JACQPP01 > JACQPP01 > JAWCQZ01. The sequence continues at coordinate 53,215 of JAWCQZ010000007.1, read as the reverse complement.
TTTTCCGGGTCGGCATGGCGACCGGTTCTGGCCCCGCCTTCGCCGACGGCGCCTTCTCGAAGCCGCACGAGGCGTTCCGGCACTTGAGGACCTCGCCGGCCTTCTTCATCAGGCTCTTGCACTTCGGACAAAATTCCATCCCGGAGCCATGGGGCGGGGGAATAAACCCTTTCCGTGGCAGAGCCCCTCCTCTTGATGGCCCGCGTCGAGCCCCACCACCTCCTCTTCGTCTTCACGGCGGGCGTCGCGGCCTGCTTCGGCTAGAGAAGCCCGACCGCCAGCAGGACCGCGAACATCCCCGCCAGGTAGAGGTTCGAGAGGTGGAAGACGGTCGCCCCCTGCGAAGGGTCGGAGAGCAGCCGGAGGTTCTGGAACGCGAAGACGAGCCCGAGGACCCCCACCGCCACGGCGTAGGGAAGGCCGTAGAGGGGCGCGACGGCGAAGGTGAACGGGACCAGGGCCAAGTTCGACAGCGCGGCCCACCGCGCCGCTGTCTCCTCCCCCGCCACGACCGGGAGCATGGGGACTCCCGCCCGGGCGTAGTCTTCCCTGTACTTGATGGCGAGCCCCCAGAAGTGGCCCGGGGTCCAGAGGAAGATGAGCGCCGCGAGGAAGAGCCCGGGGACGCCGACCCCGCCGGTGGCCGCCGCCCACCCCGCCAGGGGGGCGAAGGAGCCCGCCGCGCCGCCGATGACGATGTTCCAGGGGGTCCGCCGCTTGAGCCAGAGGGTGTAGACCCCGATGTAGAAGGCCGCGCCGCCCGCCACGAAGAGGAGGGTGGCGGTGTTCAGGAGCGCCGCCGCGAGGAGGCCAGAGCCGAGGACCGCCAGGGAAAATGCGAGGACCCGGCGGGGCGCCATCCGTCCGGTGGGGAGGGGCCGGAGGGCGGTCCGCCCCATGAGCGGGTCGATGTCCCGGTCGAGGTAGGCGTTGAGGGAGAGGGAGCCCCCCACCGAGAGGTAACCCGCCGCCAGGAGGAGGCAGAAGGCCCGGAAATCGACAGCTGGACCCGAGGCGAGGAGGAACCCGGTGACGCCCGCGAGCAGGTTCAGGGAGGTGAGTCGCGGCTTGGTGAGCGAGAGGCAGTCCCGGAGGGGGGAGGGGGCGAGCCGCTCCTGCACCGCCTCCAGGGCGAGCCTGGGGCCGGATGGCGCCGCCACTTCAGGCGCCCCCTGCCCCGGGCGGGGGCGCGTGGCGCACGCGGAAGAGGATGTGGAGCAGGAGCGCGAAAACCACGAGGGCGAGGGCCTGGTGGGACGCCACCACCACCGGGTCGAGGCCGACCGCGATGGTGACCTGCCCCAGGAGCGCCTGGGCGAAAAGGAGGGCGAGGGCCCCGGCGCACATGCCGAAGAGTTTCCGGTCTTGCGCGCGGCTCCGGAGGGCGAGGACGAACATCCCGAGGACGAGGAGCCCGAGGACGCCCACGAGGGCCCGGTGGGCCATCTCCGCCGCCGACTCGAGGCAGAGGATGCCGGGCGGGCAGACCGCCCCCTCCCCCAGGGCCTTGACGTAGGCGCCCGCCACCATGACGGCGAAGGTGGTGAGGGCCGCCCCGAGGGCCAGCCCCGGAAGGAGTCTCATGGAGGGGGGCTACTTGCCGAGCAGCCGCCGCATGAACGCACCGCCGCCCGGGCTCTTGTGGTGGGACTCGCCCGGGGCCTCCGTCACCACGGGGACCCCGTCGAAGTTGTGGGGCGGAGGGGGCGAGGAGACGGTCCACTCGAGACCGGAGGCGCCCCAGGGGTTGCTGCCCGCGGGCCTCCCGTGCTTCCGGCTGCGCAGGAAGTTGGCCATCATGACCAACTGGGCGAGGCCCAGCATGAAGGCCCCGACGGTGGCCACCAGGTTCAACGGGCCCCAGCCCGTGTCGGCGGAGTATGTGGCGATGCGCCTCGGCATCCCCGCCATCCCCAGCTCGTGCATGGGCCAGAACGTCATGTTGAACCCGATGAGGGTCAGGGCGAAGTGGAGCTTCCCGAGCCCCTCGTGGTACATGCGCCCCGTCATCTTCGGGAACCAGAAGTAGAGGCCGGCGAAGAACCCGAGGATGGTGCCGCCGAAGAGGACGTAGTGGAAGTGGGCCACCACAAAGTAGGTGTCCTGCAGCGGGATGTCGAGGGGGATGGAGGCGAGGAAGATGCCCGTGATGCCCCCGATGGTGAACATGGAGACCAGCCCGAGGGCGAAGAGCATGGGGGTCTTGAAGTGGAGTTTCCCGTTCCACAGCGTCGCGAGCCAGTTGAAGATTTTGATGCCCGTGGGCACCCCCACCAGGTATGTGGTGAGCATCATGATGGTCTTGAGGCTCTGCGGGACGCTGGTGGTGAACATGTGGTGGACCCAGACGATGTAGGAGATGAGGCCGATGGAGGCGATGGCTCCCGCCATGGCCCAGTAGCCGAAGATGGGGCGGCGGGAGAAGACCGGGATGACCTCGGAGACGATGCCGAAGGACGGAAGAATCAGGATGTAGACCTCGGGGTGGCCGAAGAACCAGAAGAGGTGCTGCCACAGGACCGGGTCGCCCCCCAGGGCGGGATTGAAGAAGCCGGTGTGGAGGGTCAGGTCGAGGTAGAGCATCGCCAGGCCCGCCGTGAGGACCGGCATGGCGAGGAGCAGGAGGAAGACGGTGACGAGGACCGACCAGGTGAAGAGCGGCATCCGGAGCCCCATGGTCGGGGCCCGCATGCGGAGAATCATCGTCAGGAAGTTGATCGAGGTGGCGATGGAGGAGGCTCCGAGGAAGAGGAGTCCGAGGAGGGCCAGGTCTGCGGCCGGGCGCGCGAGACCCACGCCGGCGCCCGACGAGTAGGGGGCGTAGAGGGTCCAGCCCATGTCCGGGCCCCGGCCCGTGAGGAGGCCGGAGAACAGGATGATGCCCCCGGTGGGGATGAGCCAGAAGGAGAGGGCGTTGATGCGGGGGAAGGGGAGGTCCTTGGCGCCGATCTGCAGGGGGACGAGGTAGTTGGCGAAGCCCGAGATGATGGGCATGCCCGCGAGGAAGACCATGGTGAGGCCGTGGAGGGTGAAGAGGGAGTTGAAGACGTCCGCGCTCACGACCGTGCCCTCGGGCGTCGCCAGCTGGGCCCGGATGAGCAGGGCCGCCGCGCCCGCCACGACGAAGAAGATGAGGCCGGTGAGGGTGTAGAGGATGCCAATCTCCTTGTGGTTCGTGGTGGTGAGCCAGTGGAGGAGTTTCTCCGCGAACTCGGACCTCTCCGGCTTCGCGACGTCGCAGGCCATCAGGCGACCCCCCGGGCCCTCTCGGCCCTCCACTGCTCGAAGGCCGCGGGCTCCATGACGACCACCGTCGCCAGCATCCTCGCGTGGGCCAGGCCGCAATATTCGGCGCACTGGGCCCGGTAGGTGCCTGTCTTGGTGGCGTTGAACCACATGACGGTGGGTTGGCCGGGGACGGCGTCGGTCTTGAGAGCGAAGTCGGGGACGTAGAACGCGTGTATCACATCCCGGGAGCGCACATCGAGGACCACGGGCTGCCCCATCGGGACCCGGAGTTCGTTCAGGGTCTTGAACCCCTCGGGATAGACGAAGTCCCACGCCCACTGGTAGGCCTCGACGCGGACGGTGAGGTGCTCCCCGGGGGGCGGGTTCCAGAGAAAGTTCAGCGGCCCGATGGAGACCGCCGCGAGGAAGAGGACGATGACGGTGGGGATGACCGTCCAGGTCACCTCGACCTTCCGGCTCCCCCGGTGGGCGGGAATCTGCCCGGCCACGGGGGCGTCCTTGGGGTCGGGCTGCCCGGGCCTGGCCCGGAACTTCACCATGGCGTAGCCCATCCAGACGAAGACGAGGACGGCGACCCCCACGGCGGGCCAGAAGAAGAGCCAGAAGAGGTCGTTGACGACCTGCGTGCTCACGGCTTGCATCACGCCGGTTTCACCCCTGACTCTTCACGGCCCTGCGCCTGGCCGCCAGGAGCACCGCCGTCGCCGCAGCGAAGTAGGCGGCCGCCTCGATGCCCAGGATGGATGCCGCGCCGGGGCTGTAGGCGAACCGGATGCCCGCGGTGAAGGCGGTCAGGAAGACGCCCACGACGAGGAGCAGCAGCGCCGCCGTCCGCAGGTTCGCCGCGCGGGGGTCGGGCTGCGCCGCCGAGCCCCGGTCCTTGAAGTAGAGGGGCAGCAGGACCAGGAAGACGTAGCACGCCGCCGAGGCCGCGATGATGACCGCGCTGGCCCACGGCGGGCCCGCCGCGGCGGCGAGGAGAGGGGGCATGGGGCACCTCTCCCCCCGCCCGTTTAAAATATGGCGCCCGGGAACTTGCTGTCATTTGAGGCTCACCAGGTAGGCCACCAGGTCGTCCAACTTCTGGCACCCGGCCACGGCGGCGGGGTTCAGGGTCTCCTTCCCGCACAGCTCCTTGGCGAAGGTCTTGGGCATGACGTCCATGTAGGGGGGCGTCCCCTCAGCGATTTGCGCGCCCGGGTTGACGATGGCCTCCCGGATGTAGGCCTCCCCCTTGGCCCCGACGCCCTTGAGGCCCGGTCCGAGGACCCGCTCCGCTCCCGCGGAGTGGCAGGCGGAGCAGGGCGTCGCGATGCCCTTCCCCTTGAACAGCGCTTCGCCGGCCGCGACCCGGGACTCCCCCGACGGTTCCGCCGCTCCCGCGGGCGGATGGGCCGCTTCGGCGCCGCCGCCCGCCGGGGCGACCTCGGGCCCGTCCCCGTGCCCCCCGGGCGAGGTCCCGGGAGTGCCGCCCACCGAGGGGTTCGGGAATGCGCTCAGCATGATCATCAGGATGGCGAGGAAGAGGACGGGAACGGCGGCGACGATTTGGACCGGGCGGGACTCGAACTTCAGGTGCATGTAGAACATCACGATGAGGAGGGCCTTGAGGGTGGAGACTCCGAGGATGATGCCGGTCCGGATCGTCGAATCGGGGGTGTTCCGGGCGAAGAGGATTTCGCCGGTGAGGAGGGAGGCGAGGGTCACCGCCACGAGGACGAGGAAGATGATGGAGTAGCCCCGGGCTTTCATTCCGACGCGGGTTTCGGGATGGGAGGTTTCAGTCATCTTTTCTCCTCCGGCCCTCGCTCCCTTCGGTCGCTCGGGCCGGGCGCAGAACCCGCCCTCCGCTCGCGCGCTGCGCGCGCTCGCTCCGGGCGGGTTCTGCGGGGGTTGCCATTGATGGCGACCCCGCAGAACTCGGCCCGAGCGTAGCGAGGGCCGGAGTTCTGCGCCCGCGCGAGGCGAGCGAACGGAGTGAGCGAGCCGAGCGCGGAATAGAACTCATAGCAGGTAGAACAGCGGGAAGAGGAAGACCCACACGATGTCCACGAAGTGCCAGTAGATGCCGAAGTACTCGATCGTGGCGGCCTTCGCTCCCATCAGCCCCCCCTTCAGCACTTTGAACAGCAGGTAGGAGAGCCCCACGCACCCTCCGATGACGTGGGCGCCGTGGGTCCCGGTGATGGTGAAGAATAGGGTGGGAATCAGCCCCTTTCCCGGTGCGAACCCCTCGTGGATGATGTGGTTCCAGTCGAAGGATTTGATGACCAGGAAGGAGAGCCCCAGGGCGAGGGTCACCCCGAGCCAGGCCGCCGTGGCCCGCCTCCGGGACTCGTGGGCGTAGTGGAGCGCCAGGACCAGCGCGAGGCTGCTGGTGAGGAGCACGTAGGTCTCGAGCCCGCCGATGAGGGGGTCGAGCATCTTCTGCTCGAACGCATTGGGCAACTCGGGGTGGCGCACCCGGTACATGATGTAGGTCCCGATGAGGCCGCTGAAGAGCAGGATTTCAGACGCGATGAGGAGCCACATCCCGAGTTTGCGGTTCTCGACGTGGGGGAATGGCTCGGCCCCCACCTCCACCGCGGGCCCGTGGAACCTCTCGTGGAGGTCGTCGGCGAGCCACCTGGCGAAGCCGGTCCCGAAGATGGCGATGGCGACCGCGAAGGGTCCGAAGCCGACGAGGAGCCCGACGAAGGCGACGAAGACACCCCCGAAAGTGAGGCGGGACCACCCCTCGTGCCTCCGGCCGATGAAGAAGAGGAGGGCGCCGATGGCGGTGGCACCGAGGCCCGGCGCGTTGGCCCAAGCCCCGCCGAGGGGCCCGACGGCGAACCCGGCGACCCCGAAGGCGCCCCCGAGGGCGAGGAGGAGGGGCCAGAGGCTGCCGTGGTGCTCTTCGGCGTGCGGGGCCTCCGCCGTCCCGTGCGAGGGCTCCGGCATCAGCGTCCCCCCCGGGGCGCCGGGCGGCGACCGCTTGGCTGCATGGGGGCCAAAGGATGGATGGGTTTTAAAAACTTCGCCACTCTTTCAGCAACCGCACCGGAAAAGAGCCTCTCGCTTTCCGGTGCAGGGCTTCGTCATCGGTCACAAGGGTCTCTCCCAGTCTGCGGGCGAGGTGGAGGAAGGCGGCGTCGTAGAACGTGACCCGCTGGGCCCGGGCGACCCGGAAAGTCCCATCGGGCTCAGGGGGATGAAACCGGATTCCAATCTCTGCGAGCGTCTCCAGATCCTCCGGCGACGCCTTGGGGTGCTTCAGGAGCGCGTTCCCCACCTCGTAGACCAAAAGGTCGGGTGCGTGGAGAGACTCCCCCGCCCGGAGGATGGAGTCGGCCGCCTCGCTCCGGGGCTCCTGAACCAGCCACTTGACCGCCACGCTGCTGTCTACGATCATTCGCTGTCCCGCATCTCCCGAATCAGCCGGGTCGATTCGAAGTGGACTCCGCTGTTCCTTTCTCGGATGCGGTCCAGTTTTTTCAGGAGCTCCTCACGCGGAAGGGGCGGGCGCTGAGTCATCATCCGCTCGATGACCTCGCCGTAGGTTTCCCGAGGGTGGACCTTCAGCCGTTCCAGCCGCGACTTGAGCCGCTCGGTCACACTGATTGTCGTTGCCATTGTTGATTATAACTGCCCATAGTGAGTTATAAATCTATCCCTATGCCGCGGCGACGGCGATAGCGCCGCGCCGATAGTTTTTTAGTCCGAAACCCCGGTAGAGGGATGGCCGCAAAGACCGGCGACCCCGCACCCGACTTCGACCTCCCCGACGCCGCCGGGAAAAAGGTCCGCCTGAAGGACTTCGCCGGAAAGAAGCCGGTCGTCCTCTACTTCTACCCCAAGGACGAGACCCCCGGCTGCACCGCCGAGGCGTGCGCCTTCCGGGACTCCTACGAGGCGTTCAAGGAGGCGGGGGCGGAGGTCATCGGGGTGAGCAGCGACTCCGAGGAGTCCCACCGGCGGTTCGCCGAGCGCCACCACCTGCCCTTCACTCTCCTGAGCGATCGCGGGGCGCAGGTCCGGAAACTCTACGGCGTGCCGCCCACCATGGGGCTGTTGCCGGGGCGGGTGACCTACGTCATTGACACGAAGGGCGTGGTGCGGCACGTGTTCGACTCGCAGTTCAATCCGAAGAAGCACGTCTCCGAGGCATTGAGGATTTTGAAGGAACTCTGAACATAGGCCGCTTTCCGCGCGGGCTCTGCCCGCGCGGAAAGCGGCAGGTCCACCCCCGGGGCCTCCCCCGCACACGGAGTCCCGGGGGTCGGCCCTCGCGGAACCCGCCCGAAGCGAGCGCGAAGCGCGAGCGGAGGGCAGGGTTCCGCGCTATAATTTCCTTACACGTAGGTTTTGCAGCTTAAATACCGTGGGGTAGGGAGAGAGGCCCCTTTCGGGGATGGCGTAATGGCGCCGCATTGCGGTTTTCGGTGCCGATAGCCCCGTAGGGAAAACAGGGTCGTCCAGGAGACCCTCCTCAACCTGGGCCGACTGGACGCCCTGACCGAGGCCGGGCGCCTGGAACTCGAACAGAAACTCTCCCGCCTCGGAGGCCCCCTCCTCCTCTCGAAGTTCCACGCCATCCTCCTCTCCCTCGGCTACAAGCTCCCATCCCCCGTCTCCCAGTTGTCGGTCGAGGAGGTCTACACCTACGGCCCCGAGCTGGCCCTCCACCGGGTCTGCGAAGAAATTGGTCTCGTGGGCGTGGTGGACCGCCTGGGCGCGAAGGGCGGAGGCCCCGACCTCGGCCGGGTGGTGGAGGCGATGGCCATCGCCCGGAACTGCGACCCCTCCAGCTGCCTTCAGCTCCCCGACTGGTACAGGCGGAGCAGCCTCCCCTTCTTCCTCCAGATGCCACCGGGGGAGTTCACCTACTGGGTGGTCCTCCGGGCCCTGGACCACCTCCAGCCCGAGCACACGGTGCCGATGCAGGCGGCCCTCTACGAGAACATCCGGCGAGCCTACGGATACGAGTGCGAGCGCCTCGACATCGACATCACCTCCACCTACTTCGAGGGGGAGGAGTGCGTCCTGGCGGAGTACGGCCACAGCCGGGACCACCGCCCCGACCGGCCCCAGGTGGTGGTGGCCTTCGTCGTGGACCAGAAAGGTGTCCTGGTGACCCACCGGGTCTGGCCGGGCAACCGCAGCGACGCCAAGAGCCTCAAGCCCGTGGACCGCACATTGGCGCGGGAGTTCGGATTGGACGCCCCTCGGGTGGTGGACCGCGGCATGGCCACCCGGGCGAACCTCGACTACATGGACCGCAAAAAGGAGCGCTACCTGGTGGCCCTGCGGGCCGACATCAAGTCCACCGGACTCCTCAAAGAGATCGCGGCCCCCCGGGGGCAGTGGACCCCCGTGGGGGATGGGGAGGTGGCCGCCTCCGTCGTCCGCGGCCGGAGGAAGTATGTGGTGGCCTGGAGCCCCGGAGTGGCCGAGGCCAACCGGGGGGAGAGAATGGGGCGGGTCGAGAAGGCCGAGGAGGAACTGCGGCGGCTCCAGGAGGCCGTGGAGAAGGGCGAAGTCGCGTCGAGGAAACAGCGGGACGGGAAGATCGGCCACATCCTGCGGAGACACCGGGCCACCCGCTACCTCCAGGTCCAGGGCCACAAGGAGGGATTCGGATTCGAGGTGGAGAGGACACCGCTCCTGAAAGAGGCCGGGGAATACGACGGCTACACGGTCTTCGTCACCACCGAGCTGGACCTCAGCGAAAAAGAGGTGGTGGAATCATACCGCACGCGGGACCAAGTGGAGAAGGCCATCCGAACCCTCAAGAGCGTCCTCGGGCTCCACCCCATGTACGTGAGGACCCGGGAGCACGTCATCGGCCACATCTTCGTCTGCGCCCTGGCCTACCAGCTGCGCTCCATCCTGCGGATGAAACTCCAGAGGAGCGACACCGGCATGAGCGTGGAGGAGGCCATGGGGCTCCTGGAGAGGCTGAAGGCGGTCCACATCGTGGTCCGTGAGGGGGAGGTGGTGCAGGTCCACCGGAGGCTGGCCGGGCTGGACGAGAGGACAAGGACCCTGGTGGAGGTGTTCAATATGGCGGAGGGCGGAAGACTGCCGGAGGTGGAGGAGGGGGTTTAAATAGTGCAAAACCTACGCTACATCTGAGCGACCGTAAATTTTATATAACTAAAGTTTTACTGAGTTAAACTATGGCTGAGTTCGAGGCGACCCCGCGCCGCATCGGGTCCAGCGTGGGCATCATCATCCCGAAGGACGTGGTGCGGCGGCTGGGAATCCGCGTGAACCGGAGGGTTCGTGTCTCCATCCCGGAGAAGATGGATTGGTCCGACATCTGGGGGAAGTTCAAGAGCGACACCCCGACCGGAGAACTCATCCGCAAGGCCCGAACCGAGCGGGATTGAATGGAGTATTATTTGGACAGCTACGCAATCATCGAGTTGGCGAAAGGAAACCCGAACTATCGCCCCTATCGGGAGGCCCGAGGCCGGACCTCCACCTGGAATCTCCTGGAGGCGTACTATGTCTTCCTCCAGGAGGGCCGCGAGGACCTCGCGGAGCTCTGCTTCGGGAACCACCGGCAGAACGCGGTCGAGTTCTCGGATGGGGTTCTCAAGGGGGCCGCCCGGCTCCGGCTGGAGCGGAAGGGGGCCACCGGCCGCAGGCTCTCGTACGTGGATGCTTTAGGATACACCTACGCTCTGGAGCACGGGATGCGGTTCCTGACGGGGGCTGTCGAGTTCCAGGGGTGGCTCGGAGTCGAGTGGGTCAGGTAATAATAGGGCCCCATACAGGTTCTCCATGGACTCGAAGGGAAAGCCCAACCGTCTCGCGAAGGAGCAGTCCCCCTACCTCCTCCAGCACGCCCGCAACCCGGTGGACTGGTTCCCCTGGGGCCCCGAGGCGTTCGAGAAAGCCCGGCGCGAGGACAAGCCCGTCTTCCTCTCCATCGGCTACTCCACCTGCCACTGGTGCCACGTGATGGAGAAGGAGTCGTTCGAGGACCCCGAGGTGGCGAAAGCGATGAACGACGCCTTCGTGAGCATCAAGGTGGACCGGGAGGAGCGGCCCGACATCGACGCGCTCTACATGTCGGTCTGCCAGATGGCCACCGGCAGCGGCGGCTGGCCCCTGACGATTGTGATGGCCCCGGACGGCAGGCCCTTCTTCGCGGCGACCTACATCCCGAAGAGCGCCCGATTCGGCCGCATGGGCATGCTCGAACTGGTCCCCCGCATCCGCGAGATGTGGCGGAAGCAGCGGCCGCAGCTGCTCGAGTCGGCGGAACAGATTGCGCAGGCCCTCCGGGACTCTTCGAAGGCCCCTCCCGGGGCCGATTTGGGGCCCGACGTGCTCGACGCCGCCTGCGAGCAACTCGCCCGACGGTTCGACGAGGTGAACGGCGGCTTCGGGACGGCGCCCAAGTTCCCTTCGCCTCACAACCTCCTCTTCCTCCTCCGCCACTGGAAGCGCACCGGGAACCCCGGGGCGCTCGACATGGTCGAGCGCACTCTCCGGGCGATGCGGATGGGCGGCGTTTACGACCACGTCGGGTTCGGCTTCCACCGCTACTCGACCGACGCGGAGTGGCTCGTGCCCCACTTCGAGAAGATGCTCTACGACCAGGCGCTCCTCGCGATGGCCTGCACGGAGGCGTTCCAGGCCACCCGCAAGGAGGAGTTCCGCAGGGTCGCGGAGGAGATTTTCGAATACGTCCTGCGCGACATGACCTCCCCGGAGGGCGGCTTCTACTCGGCCGAGGACGCCGACAGCGAGGGCGAGGAGGGGAAATTCTACCTCTGGACCGTCGCGGAGATGAGGGAGGTCCTGGGTGCCAGCGACGCGGAGTTCGCGGCGAAAGCGTGGAACGCCGAATCCGGGGGCAACTTCATCGAGGAAGCCACAGGCAACCGCAGTGGAGGCAACATCCTCTTCCTCGCGAAGCCGCCCGAAGAACTCGCCCCCGCCCTCGGGCTCCCGGCCTCCGCCCTGCGGGAGAGGCTGGAGTCGGTCCGCAAGCGGCTCTTCGCGGCGCGGAGCCGGCGGGTCCGGCCGCTGCGCGACGACAAGGTCCTGGCCGACTGGAACGGCCTCATGATTGCGGCCTTCGCGCGGGCCGCCCAGGCACATGGGAACTCCGGGAGCGCCCACGTCGGCACCGCCACCCGGGCTGCGGAGTTCGTTTTGTCGAAGATGCGGGACTCCCGGGGGCGCCTTCTCCACAGATATCGGAGCGGCGAAGCGGCCATCCCGGGGACAGCCGAGGACTACGCATTCCTGGTCTGGGGCCTCATCGAACTCTACGAGGCCACCTTCGAGGCCCGCTGGCTGGAGGAGGCACTGCGGCTCAACCGCGATTTCATCGAACGCTTCTGGGACCCCGCGGACGGGGGATTTTTCCTCGCCGCCTCGGACGCGGAGCCGCTCATCGCCCGCACCAAGGAAATTCACGACGGCGCCATCCCCTCGGCCAACTCGGTGGCGATGCTCAACCTCCTGCGCCTCGCGCGGCTGACCGGGGACGCCGCCCTGGAGGGCAGGGCGGCCGCCATCGGGCGCGCCTTCTCGGCCACCGTCCGGCCGACGCCGGCGGCCCACGCGATGCTCATGTGCGCGGTGGATTTCGCGACAGGTCCGGTCCGGGAGGTTGTCATCGTCGGAAAGCCCGGCGCCCCCGACACCCGCGCCATGGTCGAGGCTCTCCGGAAGGAGTTCGCTCCCCGAATGGTCGCGCTCTTCCGGCCCTCCGACGAGTCCGACCCGGCCATCGCCCGACTCGCCCCCTACACCCGGGACCTGAAGGCGGTGGGGGGCAAGGCGACCGCCTGCGTCTGCGCCGACTTCGCCTGCGAGATGCCCGTGACCGACCCGGAGAAGATGGTGGAACTCCTCCGGAAGTAGCCTGCCGCTGCCGGTTCCTGGCCCGGGCGGAGGGAAGGTATTTCACCCGCCCGGGAAACGACTAACCCATGCCCGAGGAGCGCCCGCCGAGCGTCGAGGAGGCGATCCGGCGCCTCGCGGAAGTCGAGGAGGAGATCAACGCCCAGTCCAGGTTCGAGACGCTGGCCCGCCGGGCCGAGTCCCTGGAGAAGCGGGTGAAGGAGCTCGACGCGGCCCTCGCGTCCGTCCTCCGCCGGGACGAGGGCGAGGCGCTTTTCCGCACGTTCGAGGCGGGCCTGAAGGAGCACTTCGACCGGAAGGCCGCGGCGCTGGAGGAGTCGGCCCGGGAGCATGTCCGGCGCCTCTCCGACATCGACGCCGAAATCATCGAGAAGATGCGGCGCATGGAGCGGTTCTTCGCCCGGGTCGGCGACCTCGAGGCCGAGGCGAAGAAACTGGGCGCGAGCCTCGCCATCGCGGTGACCCGCGAAGAGCTGGCGAAGGAGAAGGCGGGCATCGAGGAGCGGCTGATGAAGGCGGAGATTCCGCGGGAGGCGTTCGACGACCTCTGGAACCAGCTGAAGAGCCTCCGCGCGCTGGTGGAGACTCTGCCCCGGCGGGCCGAGATGGTGGAGTTCCGCAAGTCGCTGCGGGGGGAAGAGCTGTCCGACCTCCGGAAGGAGTGGGAGGCGGCGGCGCAGGCCCAGCGCAAGGCCCTGGAGGAGTCGGTGAGGATGCTCTCCCAGGTGGACTCCGAAATCATCGCGAAGATGAAGCGATTGGAGAGGTCGCTGGAGCGGCTGAGCGACCAGCTCATGAGCGCCCGGAAAATCTCCGCAGTCGAGCAGTCCAGGGACCCCGGGCCCCGGGCGGCGCCGGGGTAGGGCGCTTCGGGTCGGGATTCGCACTCCGCTCTCGGCTTCGGCCCCCATTCGCCGTTTCCTGCCCGTTTGAACGCGGGGAGTGGGACTTCGCGGACGACCTCTGCGAGAGCGCGGCGGCGCCCCGGCGGACGGGTGGATTTGAAGGGGGTTGAGGCGCGTCAACCTCAAGGCTTATTTTCCGGTTGACCACTCCCTTTTGTAGCCGGAGATGACCGGGGATTCGTTCGCAAAAATTTCGCTGGCGCGAAATTTTTCAAGGGAAGCGGCATGACGACGTTCAGGGAATTCTTTGAGGAGGCGGCCGGCATCCCGGCCGGGCCCTACCCATACCAGTGCCGGCTCGCCACCGGGACCGAAGACGGGAAAACTGTGGAGGGGGTCGGATGCGGGTCGAGGCTCATCCATGTGCCCACGGGGGCGGGGAAGACGGAGGCGGTCGTCATGGCGTGGGTGTGGAACCGGGTTCACCGGAACGACCCGGGGTGGCCGAGGAGGCTGGTGTATTGCCTGCCGATGAGGGTGCTGGTAGAGCAGACTCGGGACCGAGCCGTTCTTATGCTTCATCGACGTGACCTCCTTGCCGGAAAAGTGGAAACGAACGGCGACAGGGGGAAGGAGCGTGTCAAGTCCTACGAACCTGACTTCAAAGACGATAAGAAGATTCCCGTCGTCATACTCATGGGCGGAGAAACCGACGACGACTGGGACCGCTACCCGGAGCGCAACATGATTCTCATCGGGACCCAGGACATGCTGCTGTCGAGGGCGCTGAACCGGGGGTATGCGATGAGCCGCTCCCGATGGCCCATGGACTTCGGGCTGCTGAACAACGATTGCTTGTGGGTGATGGACGAAGTGCAGTTGATGGGCTCGGGGCTCTCCACCAGCACGCAATTGCAGGCATGGCGCGAGAGTCTCAACCTATCCGCAGGCGCAGATGATAAGAAAGCGGAGTGGCCAGTCTTCGGAAGAACACACACGTGGTGGATGAGCGCCACTCTCCAGCCGGACTGGCTCAAGAGCGTAGACTTCGAGGGACGTGTGCCATCTCTCGTCAAAGACAAGGTGGAACTCTCTCCAAAGGAGAGGAAAGAACTTGAGTGTTACAACGCCGCGAAGAAACTTGCCAAGGCACAAAAACAATCTCAAGGTGCCAAGAAACCGGTTGACCTGCCTCGAGCGGGCGAGGATGGATACGAGAATTCCGTTGCGGAGTTTGTTGCGCAAGTGCACAATGACCAACGCCAACTCACCCTCGTAGTCCTGAACACCGTTGACAGGGCGGTCAAAACCTTCGAGGCCCTAAAGGAAAAGACGAAAGCAGAGGTGAAGCTGCTACACTCGCGCTTCCGCCCCCACGAGCGCAAGGGGTGGTCCGGTTTCCTGAAACGAGAGGCGTGCGAGGCGAAGAGCCTTCCTTCGCAAGGTCGCATCATCGTGTCCACCCAAGTAGTGGAGGCAGGGGTGGACATCTCGGCAAAAGTCCTCGTGACCGAACTCGCACCGTGGCCCTCTCTCGTCCAGCGCTTCGGGCGGGCCAATCGCTACGGTGAGTATGATCCTAATGGGGGCGCTGAAATCTACTGGCTCGATGTTCCGGACGATGGCAAGGAACACGAAGAGAGGCCCTACGAAGCCAACGAACTCAAAGAGGCGCGCGAGCAACTCCAAAGCTTGACCGACGTCTCACCAAAATCCCTCGACCAACATACAAGTGGACTCCCCAATGAGAAGCGGGGAGGCCTCTTTCCCTTCAATCCCCGGTTCGTCCCGCGCGACAAGGACATCTTCGAACTGTTTGACACGACACCGGACCTGACGGGCGCAGACATCGACGTGGGCCGCTTCATTCGCGACGGCCGAGAGCTTGATGTTCTGGTCTTTTGGCGCGATGTCGAGGACCCGAATGCAGAACCCCAGGTGCAGGAGACCCGCGAGGAACTATGCCCGGTTCCGTTTTACAGATTCCAAGGTGCGATGAAGGAGCTGCTCAGGAAACATCGTGCTTGGCGATGGGACTACCTCGAAGGCGAATGGGTGCAGTTGTTTCCCGGTGACGGGGAGAGAGTCTATCCTGGCCGGGTTTTCCTCCTGCAGAAAGCCTGCGGAGGCTACGACGAGAGGATCGGCTGGACTGGCAAGCCAGATGAGCAACCTTCTTGGATTGGGTCAAATCTCACCACCAAAAAGCCAATCGAAGACGCGGACCACAGAAACCCCACTTCTGAAGCGGACTGGAAGGACATCGCAGAACATGGAAAAGAGGTCGAAGAAAAAGTCAGGGAGTTGATGAAGAATCTGCCCGGCCTCGATGGGTTCGGCGAAGTTGTAAGCCACGCCGCTCACTTGCACGACTGGGGGAAGGCTGCTGAACCTTTTCAATCCAGAATCAAGAAAAATGAATATGGGAAAGAAAACATCCTTCTCGCCAAAGCCCCGAGAGAGGCATGGTTCCACTGGAGACGAGCCAAACGTCCCGGCTTTCGCCACGAATTGGCCAGCGCCCTTGCCCTGCTCGAAACGGTTCGGCAGGCAAAACCTGATCACCCGGCTCTGGTAGAGCCTTACAGGCCACTTCTTGAAGCGGCGGGTATGAAAGCGGACTTTCCGCCCGAGGGAAGAGAGGCACCAACGAACAGCATCGCAACGAACAGCATCGCTGTAGAGATAGCGCGGCTGGGCGAGCGCGATCTCAATCTGCTCCTCTATCTCCTTGCCGCACACCACGGCAAGGTCCGCCTCTCCCTCCGGGCCTCGCCGAAGGACCTCGACCCGGATGCGCGGGACCCGTGCCCCCTTGACAAACGCCAAGCCCGGGGGGTGCGTGACGGAGACAAAGTCCATGCGTGGGGACCCAATGGGCCGACGGTGGACGCGCACGAGATAGACCTCCATCTCGACCCCATGGAAGCGGGCCTCTCGCCGCGCTACGGCCCCTCATGGCAGGAGCGCGCGCTCACCCTCCGGGACAACCTGGGGCCGTTCCGTCTGGCATACCTGGAGGCACTGGTCCGGGTCGCGGACTGGAGGGCGAGCGGAGAATGAATTCAATCGCCCTTCGCGGGTGCACGCCGGAGCCGCTGGGAAACTACCTGAAGGCGCTGGGGGTCTTTCGACTGGTAGCAGAGCAAAAAGACAGTAGGGCAAGAGGGCTATGGAGAAACGGAGTTTTCAATCTAATCTCATCATTGGATGGGGCGGCCCTTGTCCAGTTCCTTCTCAACAAGTATGCTCCAACGCCCATCTTCGCGCCTTGGGCGGGCAGATCTGCTTTTGATTCAAAAGGGAACAAAGACGCGTTCCAACGCCTTCAGCGGCTGTCAAAATCTCACGACCTGCGTTTCAAATCGGCACAAGAAACAGTAAAACAAATAGGCAACGTCTCCCGGAAAACAAAAGGGATTGATGCCGCATTGGTCGAAGATGGAAGGCGACGGTGGTCGCATTCGGCCTTGCGTTGGTTGGATGCTGCGATTGTAATTGAGGAAGAGCCTACCTTCGGCTTCCTTTTAGGAATAGGCGGCGTCGAGGGAAGTGCGAATCTAACGAATAATTTCTGGGAAATGGTAGAATTGGCAATGGGTTTTGGGGGAAAGAAAAATAAAAAGATGGAATCATGGCTATGGAACGCTCTATTTGACGAAGCAGCGATGGGCGGAATCGGAACAACCGCTGGTCAGCATTTTCCCATCGCAACCGAAGCGCCCAATCATGGTCAATCTTTCACGGGACAGGCTCTTACAAATCCATGGGACTTTATTCTCATGATGGAGGGGTGCCTTGTTTTCGCGGGCGCAGCAACCAAGCGGCTGTCTACGACTGGGAAGAGGAAGGCCGCATTCCCGTTCATGCTCGATGGTCTCGCGGTAGGAAGCGGTACGCTGAGCCCTGGAGACGAGTCAAAATGTAGAGCAGAGTTCTGGATGCCCGCTTGGGAGTCCCCTATTTTATTTGTGGAACTCCGTGCCATGATTGCGGAAGGCCGAGTCCAGCGGAGTGATGCCCAACCGGCTATTGATTCCACCGAAGCCATTGAAGCCGTTGCAGTTCTCGGAGTCGATCGTGGCATAAAATCGTTTCGCAGGACTGGACTCTACGAGCGACGAGGTAAAGGCTACTATATCGCATCGTTCCTGGGTGATTATACGGTACCTCCGCATCCCAGCCGTCTACCGCATCTTCTCACGGACGTCAAGGAGTTTCGCAGGCGTCTGCGCTTCGTGAAGGGGGAATCACCACGATTGGCACGTGCCGCAATCCAAGTTGAAGATGCCATCTTTTCAGCACTGCGGGCAGACACACAATCTCCGCGAGATCTCTCAACGGATCATCTATATCGAGTCCTCAATTCGATTCACCTTTGTGAAGCGGAACTCGCCACTCTGCCTAGACTTCATGGCAGAATACGGCCCCAATCTCCCTTGAAAGAATCGTGGCGTTTGGCATCGGGCGGCTATCCCGGCCTGGATGACCAATCCGTTGAGTTTCACCTCGCCGCCGCCATCGCATCCCTCACCCCGTGGGACTGGCCGGAAGAGGGACGCTGGCGAGGCGAAGGCCCCAATGTTGACTCTGCAAGGCCCTACCTTCTTCCAGTGGTTCGAGAAGGGACGCGCTGGAATTGGACCAAAAACGGCCGCTCCCCGTCCGCGGTCTGGTCCGGTAGTGACCTTTCACGAGACCTCGCTGCTGTTCTGAGACGGCGTCTGATCGATGCCAGCCGCTCGGAAGAAGAGGGTTTGCCTCTTTCCGGGATCAAACCCGCCTCCTTCCGGGACCTCCTCAGATTCTGGCGCGGCGAGATCGATGAAGCGCGGATGGAGAGCCTCATCCACGCTTTGGCCCTCCTCGACTGGACAGAGGGCGGGAGCGCAGCTGACGGGACCACGCCCGACCTATCTCCTACCGCCTTCTGGACAGATGAAACAGGGCGGGTACACACTCGATGGAACGCCATTTCCGCTCATCTCAGGCCGGAGGTCGAGGCTGCAGCCGCTCTTCCCCGGGCCTACAGCCTGCTGAAACTCTGTTTCCTTGGCGGGCGGCTCCCGCCCCGGCCCGTGGAGGGTCGGACCGTAAAGCCGACAGGGGAGGAACCCTATCCACCCCGGGCTCCTGAAATTCTTTCGTTGCTCCTGGCCTATCGTCTTCCGGAGGCCTTGGCCGTAGCCGCCCGCAAACTGCGGGCCACGGGATACCCGGCCATCGTGCCCGAGGGGGCCCTGCGGTCCGGTGAGATGGCCATGACTGGCGAGGAGTGCCGTAGGCTCGCTGCGATGCTGCTGTTTCCGATTCATAGCCCTGGTATCCTATCCGCAATGGTTATAAGACCCAGACCCAGTTTTACAGGCGGAGGAAGCCAATGACCGAGCCCGCTGAACCCCCCGAACTCAAACTCGATGAGCTCAAAGGAGCTTCCCGCCTACTTGTGGAGGCACAGCTCAGGCCAGTTCAGGGTGAGAGGTTCCAGCCTACTGGCTTCCCCGACCAGGGAGCAGCTCTTTACAGGGCGCCCAGGCGCAAGCCGAACGGCGAAGTCGAGACCGACTCGATTGGAAACCCAGTCTATGAGGACGTCCTTCTCGTGGAGTCCGCCCAGTCCATGGCCAATCGGATGGAACGCGCCTGCTGGGACGATGGGGCGGAGGACGGTGGCCGGGTGGGAGACTATAACGGAGACTGCAAAGGAATCCCCTATGTGCTCGCCGTGGACATGAACGGCGAGAAGCTCACTGCGTCTCCTCTGGAGGCACATCGCTTGGCCTCGCCTTACATCTGGGATACGCAGCAAGGCAAGAACCTCACCAAACCTTTACCCGAGCATCTGCGGGAGAAATTCGGGTTAAAAACGAGCCGACTGGTCCCATGGAGAGACGTGGCAAAGACCCTCTTGGAAGTGGACCCTGGCTGTTTGCTCCATGGAGTCTGGTTCAGTGACAAAGAGTTCTCTGGCGGCAAAGTGCGGCTGACCCGGGCCCTCACGGGCTACATCGAGGCCCGGAGCCCCCAGCCAGCCAACTACGGCTTCCAGAAACGCGACCCTGTTTCCGACCGTACCGAACGCGAAGCGGGGCAGACCGCGGAGACGGGATATGGTTCAGTCATCGGCCCTATGCAAGACTTCACCTCTCCCGATATTCGCGCGTTTTTCCAACTCGACGTGGAGAGACTCCGCTCCTACGGTTTGCCTCACGAGAAACTGGAAGCGCTCCTCGCCTGGGCTATTTACAAAATCTGGAAAGTCCTTTCCAGTGGCAGGGATGCTGTCGGAGACCTGCGAACGCGGTGCAAGTTCGAGGTCATCGGTAAACCTGTCGCAAAACTCCTGCAGGCGGGCGAAAAGCCAGAATCGAGGCGACTGCCCAAGTTGGAGGCGGTAAAGCCTCGCATATCGATCCTGAAAAAGGATGATGGAGTGATTCAGGTAAAATGGGTCCCGAAGATTGAAGGCAAAGCAGACCTCGGCGATGTCCCCGAGAATGACTTCGATCTATCCGGCTTTGGAGGAAAGGTGAAAATCCAAGAGGAGCAGAAGAGCAAAAGGGACAAGAGTAAAGTCAAACGAGTGATCATTTCCGGAGAATTCACAAAAGAAGATGAGGAAAGGCTTCTCAAGACGCATAGTGCGAAGGAGAAGGCGCTGCAGGTGATCGAAAAAGCGGTGAAGGCGTATCGGGATAATTACCAAAAGAAAGTCGCTGGTATAAAACCGGCAGAAGAAGAATCGCAGGAAGGGAAAGAAGCGGAAGAGTCAATGTAACCTCCAATGGCGACCATTGCCATCCGCTTCCTCACCGGCCGCGCCCACCTCCACCCTTGGGGGACCCACCCTAACGAGGGGCGGGCCGAGTGGCCCCCCTCGCCCTGGCGACTGCTGCGGGCCCAGGTGGCGGTGGCCGGGCAAGGACTCACGACTCTCCCCCCGTGGGACTATCGTGCAGACCCAGGCAGGAAGCCCCGAGCTTCCAAGAAAAATCCAAATTCGGTGTGGCCCCCGGGAGGATACGAACCACTGCCGGATGAGTGGTTCAAAGCCGGTTCGGGCGAACCCGATGATGTTCTGCCGGTGTCGCGGCTGACCTCGCTTCTGGAGGCGCTGAGTTCTCCGCCCGAGATCTGGATTCCCCGCACGACTTTCGGCCACACCCGGCAATATTTTCCCATCCACGAGGGCGGTTCTGTCAGGCTCACGGGCTCCCCCGTACTTGACACCTTCTCCGTCGTGGACAGAGACCAACCCCTAGTGTTCCACTGGCCCGCGACGCCGAGGCCGCTCACGACACAGGAAGCAGACGACCTGCGGCTCCTTCTGGCTCGCCTGACCTACTTCGGCAGGGCTGAATCGTGGTGTTTGGCCGAGTTTGACGAGAGCCTCCCGGCGGAAATTGTCGAGGGCAAATCTCATTGGCGATGCATCCCTCTGGAGGACTCCTCGGGCCCCGCGTCAGGGGAGTGGTCCAGAAGCTTCCCGCATCTTGGGGTTGCAGACGCTCCGCGCGAGCATCGGGACTACACCATTGAGCGGCGATTGGCTCCGGTCCAGCCTCTTGATGGCCTAAAGGGAGAGGTCTTGCGACTGTTCGGCGAGTTGAAGAAAGACCACGACAAACTCCTCACTACAGAAACCACAGGAAAACTCCTTCTGCGCGCCCTCCTCCGCGAGAGCGGCCAGGACATGAAAGACGGTCTCGACCGGCCACTGGGGAGCCGCTGGGTCAGCTATGGTGTTCCCCGTGGAGCTTTCGTCATACCAGCAATTCGCCGCCAGCAGACCGCAGGCCGAGCCGAAGCAGTTCATGTGGCCCGCTATGTCCTGAGCACGGCGACGGTCCATCGCCCCGTGCTCCCCTTGCTCACCGACGCGTTGCTCGTCGGTGAGCATTTCCGGAGGGCACTGATGGCCCTCTACGGACGTGCGAATGGGGGCGCAACAACGCCAAACCTGTCAGGCAAAGACCGAAATGGTGAGTGGCTGAAGGGGCACAAGCACGCCTTTTTCCTTCCGGAGGACGGAGACGCAGATGGCTTCATCGACCACGTCACTGTGTGGTGCCCTAATGGCTTCACACCTCAAGAGGTGCTGGCGCTTCGCTCTCTTATACGACTGAAGCAACGCGGAGGGCGACCGGACCTATTGGTGACCCTGACTCGCTTGGCGTCTCAGGAGTCCTGCCGGGACCTCCCGTTGTTTAGAGAGTCAACAATCTTTGTCAGTCGCACCCCCTATGTCCCGCCGCGCCACGCCTACCGGCGCAGCAACAGCGGCAAAATAAGGCTCTCCGAACGGGACCTACCTTCAAACCAACTCCTGCGTGAACTCGAAATGCGATTCTCCGAGCGAGCCCAGCCAGGGTGGAATATCTCCGTACAACCCCTACAGGCGCCCTCCACCCTCGGCAATGGCTTGGTTCAACAGTGCGCCCACATACCTCTGCGAGACAAGGAAGTGCGATGCATATCGTTTCTCCGGCATCGGCGGGTTAAGGAGGCAATGAGGGGACGACCGGACCACGGCCAAATAGGCGGCGCATGGCGCATCGAGTTCCCCCACCCCGTCCCCGGTCCTATCGCCCTCGGCTACGGCTGCCACTTCGGCCTCGGCCAGTTCGTGCCCGCTGGCGCAACTTTCGTTGCGCCCCGTCCCTCCTCTCGGAGGTCCGGCCCCGAAACCCACAATACATAGCCCCGCACATCGTTCACCATGCCCGGCGAGGAGGGCGAGCCCGTTCAGGATACCCCCGACCTGGTCCCCGCCCGGATGCTCAACGAGTTCAATTACGGGCGCTCGCGGCGCTCGACGCCCCGCACCGAGTCGAAGTCCGTATCGTGGGAGTAGAGGACGCGGATTCCCCCGCGCCTCATGGCGGCCACCGTGGAGGCGTCGGTGAAACTGAGCGCTTTGTGCGCCTCGTCCTCCACCGCCCGGATGACCGCCGCTCCATCCGGGTGGCGCACATCCGTGCGGTCGATGGCCCCCACGAGCACCGTGGTGTCGAGAAAAATCATGCCTCATCGTAGAGGGCCTTCTTGTCGTGGAGGGCGTCCCGGCGGCCGCGGCTCCGGACAGAGCCGATGATGTCCCGCAGGCTCCCGGCCCGGGCCTCCGGGAACTTCAACCACCGCGCATTCCTCTGCACGTATATGCGGATGGCCTCCTCTCCCTCCGCCTTCAGGTTCAATGTCCCGTGCTTCGCAATTGCAATCTGGCGGAGCTTTTTCGCCAGGTCGTCGGGGAGAGTGAGCTTCACCTGGGCCATGGTACTTGAGTACCTGGGTTCCGGGGAAGGATAAGCGTTGCGCGGATGAGCCAAACGCCGAAACCCACAATACATAGCCCCGCATATCGTTCCCCATGCCCGGAGGGGACGGCGAGCCACTGAAAGACACCCCCGACTTGGTCCCCGCCCGCATGCTCAACGAGTTCACCTACTGCCCCCGCCTCTTCTACCTGGAGTGGGTCCAGGGGGAGTGGGCGGAGAGCGAGGACACCTTGGAGGGCCGCTTCAAGCACCGGCGGGTGGAGAAGGAGAAGGGCAATGTTCCAGCCCCCGGCGCAGCGGCCCCGGAGGACAAAATCCACGCCCGCTCTCTGCTGCTCTCCGCAGGGAAGGCTGGCCTCATCGCGCGCATCGACCTCCTCGAAGGCGAGGGCAACAAGGTCACCCCGGTGGACTACAAACGGGGCAAGAAGCCCAACGTGCCGGAAGGGGCCTACGAGCCCGAGCGGGTCCAGGTCTGCGCCCAGGGCATCATCCTGCGGGAGAACGGCTACGAGTGCGGCGAGGGTGTCCTCTACTTCATCGAATCGAAGGAGCGGGTGACCGTTCCCTTCGACGACGCGCTGGTGGGCCGGACCCTGGCGCTTCTGGAGGAGTTGCGGAGGACCGCCGCCTCCGGAAAGATTCCCCCGCCCCTGGTGGACAGCCCCAAGTGCCCCCGCTGCTCCCTGGTGGGAATCTGCCTCCCCGACGAGGTGAACGCCCTCTCCGCAGACGGCCGGGAGGCCGCCGACGCGGAAGCCAGCGAAGTCCGGCGCCTCTTCCCCGCCCGGGACGACGCCCTCCCGGTCTACGTCCAGGCCCAGGGAGGGGTGATTTCGAAGCGGGGCGATGTGCTGGAGGTCCGGCGGCGGGACAAGGAGCCCACGACTGTGCGGCTCCTGGAGGTCTCCCAGCTCTGCCTCTTCGGGAACCCCCAGCTGACCACGCCGACCCTCCGGGAGCTCTGCGACCGGGGAATCCCCGTCTGCTACTTCTCCTTCGGCGGATGGTTCTACGGCATCACCCGCGGCCACGACCACAAGAACGTGGAGTTGAGGAGGCTCCAGTTCTCCGCCGCCGAGGACCCGGCGCGGGCCTCCGCCCTGGCCCGGGCCTTCGTGGAGGGGAAAATCCGGAACAGCCGCACCCTCCTGCGCCGCAACCACCCCAACCCTCCGCCCGGCGTGCTGGAGGAGTTGGCCCGGCTGGCCGAACTCGCATCGCAGGCCGGGAGTGCGGAGAGCCTTCTGGGCATCGAGGGGGCCGCGGCCAACGTCTACTTCGCCCACTTCGGGGGGATGCTGAAGCCGGAGGACGGCCTCGCCTTCGACTTCCGGGAGCGCAACCGCCGCCCGCCGAAGGACCCGGTGAACGGGCTCCTTTCCTTCGCCTACGCCCTTCTCGCCAAGGACCTCACGGTGACCCTGATGGCGGTGGGCTTCGACCCCTACCTCGGCTTCTACCACCGGCCCCGCTACGGGCGGCCCGCCCTGGCCCTCGACCTCATGGAGGAGTTCCGCTCCATCATCGCCGACTCGACGGTGCTGGCCCTCATCAACAACGGGGAAATCAAGCCCGAGGACTTCATCCAGCGCGCGGGGGCGTCGGCCCTGACCCCCGAGGGGCGCAAGAAGGTCCTGGAGGCCTACGAGCGGCGCATGGACGCCACCATCACCCACCCCCTGTTCGGCTACACCATCTCCTACCGGAGGATTCTGGAGGTCCAGGCCCGCCTCCTCGGGCGCCACCTGGCCGGGGAGCTGCCGGCCTATCCGCCGTTCCTCACCCGCTGATGCGCAGCCTCTACATCGTCAGTTACGACATCTCCGACCCGGGGCGGCTGCGGAGGGTCCATGGGGCCATGCGGGGGTTCGGCGACCCCCTCCACTACTCGGTCTTCTGCTGCAGCCTCTCCGGGAAGGAGAGGGTCCTGATGGTGGCGACCCTCGCGGGGCTGATTCACCACGGGGAGGACCGGGTCATGATTGTGGACCTGGGGCCCACCGGGGGGAGGGCCGAGGAGCGCATCGAGTTCCTGGGGAGGTCCGTCCCCTTGGCGGAGCGCCGGGCAGTGGTGGTGTAGGGCCTTCGAGAACGCCTTGCCCCGGGGGCGAGGCGAGGAGCACCGTCAGGTGCGAGAGGTGGGGTGGCGCCGGGGCCACGCGGGACCGCTCGAAGAAGCCACCGATACCGATTTAAGGCCCGGAGCCGACCTTTGATGGACGGGCCGGAGCCCACCGGAGGCACCCTCTCGAATGTTTCGGTCCAAACCAGTCGCGGCTGGCCCCGTCGGCCCACGCCGCTGTTTCCACGGCCTCACCGCCGTGGCCCCATTGAAGCGTCCTCGCCGACGTCTCGGGCCCTGCCTGCCCAGTCAAGTTTCCACGGCCTCACCGCCGTGGCCCCATTGAAGCGGGTCTGCACCAGACTCCCGAGGCTGTCGTGTGTGCGAGTTTCCACGGCCTCACCGCCGTGGCCCCATTGAAGCGCGATGATCGATCCGACCTTCTTGTTTCTTACGATCGGGTTTCCACGGCCTCACCGCCGTGGCCCCATTGAAGCCGATATTGTGCCTGGAGTCTGATGATTCGCGGGCGTGTTTCCACGGCCTCACCGCCGTGGCCCCATTGAAGCAAGAAAGACCCATCCGGGTTGAACCTTCCCGACCACGTTTCCACGGCCTCACCGCCGTGGCCCCATTGAAGCATATATCGTAGGGCCTTCCCGCAGATGGCGCAAGTGGTTTCCACGGCCTCACCGCCGTGGCCCCATTGAAGCCCGGGGCAACGCCGAAAGAGCGGGCAGAAGAAGCAGTTTCCACGGCCTCACCGCCGTGGCCCCATTGAAGCGTTAGGATTCTGACGGGGCCCGAGACATCCGCGATGTTTCCACGGCCTCACCGCCGTGGCCCCATTGAAGCCGGCATGTCCGGGACCCATGGAAGCGGGCCGAGGTGTTTCCACGGCCTCACCGCCGTGGCCCCATTGAAGCATCAGGCGCTCGACGTAGGACCACGACAGCGGCGGGTTTCCACGGCCTCACCGCCGTGGCCCCATTGAAGCACCGACAGAGCGACCCACGTGGCCGGTGTGATGCTGTTTCCACGGCCTCACCGCCGTGGCCCCATTGAAGCGACAGCGACCGCCGAGACGCCCTCCAAGCCTCGCGGCGGTTTCCACGGCCTCACCGCCGTGGCCCCATTGAAGCATCGCCGGAAACGCCGGACTGGCCGCTCTCTCCGACAGTTTCCACGGCCTCACCGCCGTGGCCCCATTGAAGCTCGAACTCTTCGGGGTGGATTCGGGCCATGAGCATGTTTCCACGGCCTCACCGCCGTGGCCCCATTGAAGCGACCTGCCAGGGGTCCTCGACGTAGGGATCTGCCAGTTTCCACGGCCTCACCGCCGTGGCCCCATTGAAGCGCGGCCGAGGTGCGCGAGCCGGGCCGCGACATCGGGGAGTTTCCACGGCCTCACCGCCGTGGCCCCATTGAAGCCTGTAGAGGACATCGTGGCTCTTGACAATACGAATGGTTTCCACGGCCTCACCGCCGTGGCCCCATTGAAGCTGCTTCCGTCGGCTCCGTATCTCTGGACTCGGGAGTTTCCACGGCCTCACCGCCGTGGCCCCATTGAAGCCCCACGGGGCCCACGCTCACTGTCAGGTTGCCGATCAGGTTTCCACGGCCTCACCGCCGTGGCCCCATTGAAGCTCTGCGAGGTCTCGGACCATGTCGCTTGCTCGGTTGGTTTCCACGGCCTCACCGCCGTGGCCCCATTGAAGCCCACTCGTGGCGGCGGGCCGCTGCGAGTCGTTTCCAGTTTCCACGGCCTCACCGCCGTGGCCCCATTGAAGCTATCCAGTCAGCCCCGGTGTGTTCAGTTTTTTTGCCGTTTCCACGGCCTCACCGCCGTGGCCCCATTGAAGCGGTTACGGTCGCGATATGCTGACACCCACTCCGACGTTTCCACGGCCTCACCGCCGTGGCCCCATTGAAGCGCCCCGGACTCTGTCGGCCTCCTCCTGCGCCCTCGCGTTTCCACGGCCTCACCGCCGTGGCCCCATTGAAGCGATTTTGCCGGACCGTTTCGGCAATCGTAGCAGTAGGTTTCCACGGCCTCACCGCCGTGGCCCCATTGAAGCTCGACCATCGGGGCCCGGAGGTGGGGGCCCATCCATGTTTCCACGGCCTCACCGCCGTGGCCCCATTGAAGCGGCCTCACGCTGCCGGTCCTCCTCACGCAGCCGCCGGTTTCCACGGCCTCACCGCCGTGGCCCCATTGAAGCGCGGGGCCCGAGACATCAGTGAGGAAAAATTCTCGCGGTTTCCACGGCCTCACCGCCGTGGCCCCATTGAAGCCCAGACTCGGGCTCCCCCCCGCCAGAACGTTGAAAATGTTTCCACGGCCTCACCGCCGTGGCCCCATTGAAGCCCGGAGATTCGCCGTGCCGTCCGGTCCGAGCAGCCAGTTTCCACGGCCTCACCGCCGTGGCCCCATTGAAGCTTCCGGCTTACCTACGCCTTCTTCTTCTTGGGCAAGGTTTCCACGGCCTCACCGCCGTGGCCCCATTGAAGTCATAGCCGTCAGGTGGACCTTGCGGGGTGGATGGTGTTTCCACGGGCTCGTGCCCGCGGCCCTTTCGTTGCTCCAGGAACTCCGGACTGCGAATCCGCGAAACATCCGCGGACTCTGCCGCCGGGGTATGGCTCGCTATCTCGCCGGCGGCGGGATGACCTCGACCGCGTCGATGTCCACGCCGCTCACGCACTTCACCGGCTCCTGGCTCTCGTCGCTGATGACGACGCGGGTGAACCCGTCCGGGGTCCGCGACCCGGGGTCGAAGTCAATCACGGCGATTTCGTCCCCTCCGAGGGGCCACGCGGGGGAGGCGGTGATCTGGATGAAGGCGATGGTCCCGTTCCCGGAGCTCTGGACCAGCGGGGTCCGGGGCTGGGAGGGCACGATGAGCGAGGGCCCCGTGACCTCGTAGATGATGAGGTCCCGCACGTCGCGCGCCGGAATGGAAAGGTCGAGGATGAGCCTCCCGCCGATGCCGAGGGAGACATACCTGTTGTCGGGCGGCCCGAGGGCTGCCTTCGGGTCGTTCTCGGGGCACCCGCCCTTCTGGATGCGCCCCTCGCGGAACTGCTCCACGGAGGCGGCGAAGTGCCCCGTCGGCGGTCCCCCGCGGGGCCAGAGCGCGAGGGCGGCGAGGAGCACGAGGACGGCGGCGACCGCGACCGCCCAGCGCGGGGGAGGGCGCGGGCGGGACCCCGGGGAGGAGGCCATCAGGCACCGTCAGCCCTTCGGTTTAAAGCGTTTCTTGACGGCAAAAATCGCAATCAGCGCCGCGACTCCGGCGAGGGCGACGGCAGCCACCCACCCCGGCCCCCCTCCGCCGGGTGCCGGGACAGCAAGAGGCGGCGCGGTTGTCGAGGGGCCTGCCCGACCCTCCAGCACCACCCGCCGCCCCGAGTCCGCCCCGTCCACCCAGACCTCGAAGGAGTCCGGCTCCCGCGAGAGGAGCGGGAGGACCGCCCTCCCCGAGGCGTCGGCCCGGCCCGAGGCGACAGCGCCCGAGGCGCCCCGCAGCTCGACCGTCGCGCCCTCCCCGGGCCGCCCGTCGCGGAGCACGGTGACGGTGACGTAGGCGTTCCAGACGCGGGAGTCTCCGAGGGCCGCCGGGGGGATTTGTTCCGGGCTTGCGGATACCTGGAGTTCCGCCAGGGCCGGGCAGCAGAGGAGCGCGAGCATCCCCGCGGCCATGAGAGACGGGGGCGGGCTGACAAGAATTTTCGCTGCGCGAAAATTCTTAAAAGGCCCGCCGGCGGACGCCCCGGACTTCAGGCCGGGGCGTCGCAGAACTCGCGCGAGAGCAGCGAGCGCGAGTTCTGTCACTTCAGGACCCTCTCCGTCTCCAGGACCCACGCCCCGATGGCCACGTAGATGGCGAGCGTCGGGACCTGGAATTTGACGAAGGCGTCCCAGGACTCCAGCATGTCGGTCCCGTAGCGGCCCGAGAGCGCGGAGAACGCGCTCGCGGAGATGAAGAGGGCGCCGCCGGCGAGCATCACGATGTAGAACCGCCGGAACCGGTGGAAGTTCAGGAAGAACCGCGCCTTGACCAGGTCGGGCTTCCGGAGGAAGTGGACCAGGACGAGGAGCGCGCTCCCGATGGCGAAGAGGGCGGGGATGGAGTAGAGGACCTCTCCCGCGGGCGTGATGCTCATTTCGACATCCTCCACAGGTGAATCATCCCCAGGCCGATCGCCCCCGCCACCGCCATGGTGATGGTCTGGTGCTGGAAGAACACCGCCCACGACTCGAAGATGCCTTCCTGGTAGCCTCCCGCCATCGTGTAGGCGTAGTTGAACGCCTCGGCGGCGAAGGCGAACCCGACGAGCACCAGGAACCGCCGGCTGAACCGTGGGTAGTTCAGGAATATCTTGGCCTTCACCATCTCCGGATTCCGGACGAACCGGAACGCCATCCGCAGGATGGCCCCCATGGCGAACAGGTAGGCCGCGAGAATCAGCCCCCGGGTGAGCAGCCCGACCTCCATGCAAAGAAATTCCCCGTCCCGACGGAAAAAATCTCTATTTCAGCATCTTCCGGAAACCGAGGCATCCGGCACCGATTCCGGCGAATATCGACAGGGTGAACGCCTTGTTCCGGAAGAACGCGTCCCACGACTCGAAGCTGGCGTCCACGTAGACCCGCCCGAGGGTCAGGGCAAGGTTGACGCCCACGCCAGCCAGGACGGCGACGAAGATGAGCAGGACGTAGCGGCTGAACCGCTCGTAGTTCAGGAAGAGCTTCGCCTTCACCAGGTCGGGGTTGCGGATGAGGTGGTTGAGGAGGAAGAGGACCGAGCCGATGGCGAAGAGGGCGACCAGGACGAAGATGGCCTTGCCCCCGGGCGCGATGGACTGGAGCAGCATCAACCGCATGGCTCCGCGGGGGCCGGAGGCGCCCTCCGCTCGAACGGCTCCGAGGCCGCCCGGGGGTGGTTCGGCATGTGCGGCGGGTAGAGCGCCCGGGCGAGCCGCTTCTCGAACATGAACTTGAAGAAGAGGTTCTTCATCCGCCACCGGGCCACCGGGCCGTAGGCCGCCGCCGCCGCCCGGGCCAGCGGGTTCGTGAGGTTCTCGTTCCACTTCCGGTCCGCGAAGAGGGAGCAGAAGAAGAGCGACTCCAGACTCTCCTTGTCCTGCGTCGCCATGGGGGTCGTCATCCAGCCGAAGTCGGCCCACCCCTCCAGCGTCTGCGGGGGCGTGAAGTAGCCCTTCCGGACCACGTAGTCGTAGAGCTCGGTCCCCGGGTAGGGGGTGAAGATGTGGATGCCCGCGATGCGTGCCCGGGGGTTCTCCCGCAGCAGCGAGAGGACGAACTCCACGGTCTGGCGGAGGTCCTCCGGAGTCTCCTCCGGGAAGCCGCACATGAAGTTGAAGTGCGCGATGATTCCGGTCTCCCGCAGCCGGCGGTTGACGGCGCGGACCTGCTCGAGGGGGATGTTGCGCTTCACCATCCTCAGGATTTTCTCCGAGGCCGACTCGACGCCGAAGATGAGCCGCACGCAGCCGCTCCGCTCCACCAGCCGCAGCATGGCGTCGTCCATCCGGAGGGCGTTGTTGACCCGGATGCCCTGGACCTCCCAGTGGATGTCGAGGGACTCCGCGAGGATGGATTTGCAGATATCCTCGAGCCGCCGCCTCTGGATGATGACTTCGTCGTCCACGAACCAGATGTTCTCCGCGCCCAGGTCCCGGACCTTCCGGATGAGGGCCACCGTCCTCTCCGCGCTCAGCATCCGCCACTTCCGGTCGTTGAATGCCGTGTTGTAGCAGTAGGCGCAGGGGTAGGGGCAGCCCCGGGAGG
Organism: Halobacteria archaeon; assembly: GCA_038869515.1. GTDB lineage: Archaea > Halobacteriota > Syntropharchaeia > JACQPP01 > JACQPP01 > JAWCQZ01. The sequence continues at coordinate 23,092 of JAWCQZ010000007.1, read as the reverse complement.
ACTGGAGGTAGATGGTGCGCATCCCCATGTAGAGGGGCATGTAGTCCCGCGGGTTCACCAGGTGGAAGGGCGGGTCGGGCAGCGCGTCCATGTCGAGGAAAGGGCGCTCGGGGTTGGCGTGGATTCCGCCGCCGGGGTCCTTCCACCACAAGCCCCTGACGCCGTCGAATTCTTTCCCGTTCCCGAGAGTGCGGACGAGTTCCAGGAGGGTCTCCTCCCCCTCGCCCTTCACCACGAAGTCAACCCGCGGGTCGCGGAGGGTCTGCTCCGGCAGGAGGGAGGCGTGGATTCCGCCCCAGACCATGGGGATGTCGGAGTTCTCCTTCACCACCCGCGACGCCTCCAGCGCCCCGCCGATCTGGGGGCCGGTCATGGCGGTGGTCCCGACGCAGAGGGGGCCCGCCTTCAGCTCCGAGATGAGATGCTCTCTCCATCTCCGGTCGAGCCGCTGGTCAATCAGCTTCACCCGGTAGCCACGGGCGTCCACCAGGCTCGCGGCTTCGAGGAGGGCGAGGGGCAGGGAGGGGGCGCTCCGGATGGAGTCCATGTTCCCCACGACAGGCTGGACGAGAATGAGGTCGGCCATTCCCCACCCTCTCTCCAGCCGCGCCGCTTTCAAACTTCCCGTTTCCCGTGCCCTTCTCGGCGCAGAGGGGCGAATTTTTATTGGCTGTTTGATGCTACAAACAATAGTCTGATTTTTCTGCATATCAATCAAAATCGAGAGTGGCTCCCATTCCAAGTGTGGGCCCCCTCTTCAAGTAGCCATGAAATCCGATTTCCAAAAACTACAGATTCATATGGCCATCCAGGAAATCGGAATCGGAAGGGCTAAATATTCGATGTGCGCCATAGTGGCGGGGATGGGAGGTTGGATTGCAGGAGGCGCTCTTGTCACTACCGGCAAGACTCCATGCGCTCGGTCGTGAGCTCTCCAAGTGCCGCTCGCCTCTCCTTCGGAGCTCTGGAAGGCGGGTTGGGTTTATGGCTCGTTGGGAAATGGATTTCCGAAATTATTAAATACGAAGATGGCGACTCGCCAATCGGGAGGTTCGCCACAGTGGGAGGCCCATGGCAGGTCAAGTAGCCGCTCTATTTGCGACTGCGGACTCCCCGGACACCCCCGTCTCGGCCCCGCCCACTCCCGCCCCTCAGCAGGCCACCCCCGCGGGCCCGCCGCTGAAACTGGAGCAGCGCGTTCTTCTCAACTTTTACGACGAGCCCCTCAAGCCCCTCTCCATCCAGGAGATTCAGCGGGCGCTCGGAGTCACCTACAAGCCGGTCTACCAGGCCCTGACGAACCTCGCATCGCGCGCGGTCCTCGCGGAGGAGAGGAGCGGGTGGGCGCGCTCCTTCCGCGCCGACTGCTCCAGCCCCGCCTGCGCCCGGGAGTTCGTCCTCCTTGAGTGGGCCCGGAGAGAGGCGTTCGTCCCCGGCCTCCCCGACGGGGAGCGGGAGCGGGTCCAGGCCTTCGCCCGGCGGTGCGAGGAGGAGGCGACCCCCCTCTTCATCCGGACCCTGGGCGCTCCCGCGCACGGGGTCCCGGCCGCCCCGTCCCCCGTCCAACTGCTCGCGGTCCTGGCCCGTCCCGAGGAGCGGCCCCAGGTGGCCCTCATCGCCCGGGAGACCAACCTCTCCGTCTCGGTCTCGAACCTCGATGTGGCCCGCCACATCCTGCTCCACCGGCCAGACATCGCCGCCCCCCTCTTCCGGGGGGTCTGCCTCCAGGGGGCCGAACTCTTCGTCCAGGAGAGGTTCCGGGCCCTGGGGAAACAGGCGGGAAAGGCCCCCTGAGTCCACGCCTCCGGGAGTGGGACGAGGTGGAAAAATCCGGTGTCTCCCCCGTCCATCGGGGCCCTCCGGGCCTATTCCCGCATCCAATAGATTTCACCCCTTTTCCGGGGTCCAGACCTCCGATTTCCCCCATCTCCGCCGTGGATGGAGGGACCCTATTCCCTGTCGGAAGCGGCCTTTCCCGAGTTCAGGCTCGCTGTCGCACGCCCGTGGGCGCAGGATATTCCGGACAACGCAATGACACCGCCGCTACAGAGGTCCCGCAGTCCCGCCTTTGCCCGTTCGGGACGCGTCCGGCGCCCTCTATTCCCCCATCGCGAATCTCGGAAGTTTATTATGTCCTCTTTTTTCACATTGAATCGAGCCCATGGGCGTTCCCGTCCGGCGTGGGGGGCTCGTCAGTCGTCTCGCCCGGGAGGGCGAGGCGAGCCGCACCGCAAGGTGCGGGCGAGGCCCGAATCCATATGTCGCCCTATTCCTCACTATCGCCCTTTTCGCCGCAGCGCCCGCCGCCTCCGCGGTGACGGTGAAGGTCACCCTCAACGCGGGCAGCGTGACGCTGGGGGACAACGTCACCGTGGCGGTCTCGACGAGCGAATGCCTGACCTCGGCGGCGGGCCACTCCACCTGCACGCAGGCCATCCTTGTCGTGGACGGCAAGGTCATGAACAAAACGCTCACCAAGGGCGCTTCCCCGTCCATCACCATCCCGACCGCCGGCTCGGTCGCCGTCTCCCCCGAGTGCGGCAACGCGACGGCCAAAGGCATCATCTGCATCACCAAAGCGGGGACCTACAAGGTCCACGTCTGGATTGTCAACGACACGGTGAGCGACGCGACGAACGGCACCATCGCCACCCTCAGCAGCATCTCCGGCGACCTCATCGGGAACAACCCCCCCGACGCCTCGGCGACCTTCACCGTCTCGCTCCCCTCCTTCAGCGCCTCCCTCTCCAAGAACAGCACCGTCGCGGGCGAGGACGTGGTGCTGAGCGGCTCCGCCGAGGGGGCGGCCACGATCGGGGCGTGGGTCTTCAACAAGGGGGGCAACCTCGAGAACGGCGTCTGCTACTACCGCAGCCTCACCACCTCCTCGGGAGCCTTCACCTGGACCCTCGACCGGGCCATCACCGGCGCTTCCGGCGACTACACCGTCTTCGTCATCTTCCCGGGGGCCGACGGCGTCTACTCGAAGACCGACAACTCCGCGCCCCCCTTCGACACGGCCAGCGGCCGGTGCGCCGCGGCCCTGTCGGGCGACGGGGCCCAGGTCCTCTCGACCCTCCAGGGCCAGGTGGACCCCCTCCGCAGCGACGACGCCTCCCGCGTTTTCAAACTGCAGGTGGACCGCCCCTTCCTCCGCCTCGACCCCCTCGCACTCGCGTTCCTCAACGACTCGGTCACCATCTCCGGCCGGACCAACCGGCCCGAGGGAACCGTCGTCGTCTCCGTGACCCGCCCCTTCTTCGAGGAGCAGAAGAGCGCCACGGTCAGCGGCGGGGCCTTCTCGGCCGTCTTCGACACCACCGTCTCGAACGACTCCGCCCGGCCATGGGTCCCCGGGGACTACACCGTGCGGGCCGTGGACGACCGGGGCCGGGAGGACACCATGACCGTCCAGTTCGTCGAGAGGCGCCCCGCGGAGTTCCAGGTGGACAATCTGGTCGTCTTCCTCGAGGACGGGACCGCCATGGACGGGAAGCCCCCCGCCATCGGCCAGAAACTCACCGCGTCGGCGGTCCTGGTCAACCGGGGCGAAAAGGAGGGGACCGTCACGCTCCACTTCCAGCTCTCGGGGCGGAACCTCTGCGCCCCCTCCACCGTCCTCGGGCCGGGCCAGTCCGCCCTGGTGAACTGCACTTTCACGGTGAACCACAGCGGGACCTACACCCTGCAGGCCGACGGCCGGTCGGTCACCCTGAACGTGGCGGGCCCCAAGCTCCCCGAGGTGGCGGGCGAGGCGAAGCCCATATCGAGCCTGCCCGGCGGCGGCCAGGCGCGCCTCCTCTTTTCCGGGCCGGTGGACCAGGTGGTCATCAACGCCCGCTCCGCGGTCTCGGGCGCGCAGGTGGTGGTCCAGCCCCTCGACGCGCGGCCCGAGGGGACCGCGCCGCCCCCCGGAACCCCCTTCCGCTACTTCGCCATCTCGGGCGTCAACCTCCCCGACTCCGCGGTGGGCACGGTGAACGTCATCTTCCGCGTGGACGGCGGGTGGCTGGCGGAGAAGAAATTGAACCCTTCGACCGTCCGCCTCTACCGCCTCGCCGCCTCTCCCCAGGGCGTGGCGGGCTGGAGGGTGGAGCCCGACACCTCCCGCCTGGGGACCGACGGCCGGACCGACGGCTCCCAGGACATCGTCTACCAGGCCCGGGTCACCTCCTTCGGCGAATTCGCGGTGGTCGGGGGCTCCACGGAGGGGGCCATCGCGGTGGCGGGCGAGGGCGGGCCCCTCGACATCCTCTTCAACATCCCGGCGATGGCGGCCATCGCGGGCGGCTCCGGGTTCGCCGTCTTCGCATGGAGGAGAGGGTGGCTCGACCGCGTCCTCCGCCGGAAGAAGGGCGCCGCCCCCGAGGAGGGCGCCCCCGGGGCCGCCCTTCCCGAGGGGGCCGCGGAGGCCCTGCCGAGGACCTACGAGGACGAGGTCCTCTCCCTCTTCAAATCGGGCCAGATGGGCCCGGCGTTCCGGCGCATCTTCGACGAGGTCGCCGGGCCCCTGAAGGCCTCCCTGGGCCTGGAGGGCACCTTCTCCACCGGCGAACTGCTTCGCGAGGCGGAGGCGAAGGGGCTCGACCCCATGCTCCTGACGACCCTCGGGCAGCTCTTCGCCACCTGCGACGCCGCCCGGTTCTCGGGAATCCCCCCCTCCGACGACCACCTCAAGTGGTGCTTGCGCGCGGCGCGCTCCATCTTCGCCCGGCTGTCGGGCAACGGCGCCGCTCTGCCCGCCTCCGTTGGAGGCGGCGCGGTCCCGCCCGGGGCGGCCCCCTCTGTCGGGGAGGCGGGCGCGGCTGCCCCGGGTGACTACGGCCCCGACGCCCCGCCCGGCCCTCCCGAGGGAGGGTTCGAGGCGGCCGGCCTCCGGCCCGACTCCGACGCACCCCCTGCCCCCGAGGCCCCGGAAGAGCACAAGGGGGAGAACGGCAACGGCTCCCGCCGCCGCAGGCGGAGGAGGGGCGGCAACGGCGGAAACGGCAACGGGGGCGGCCCCTACCCCGGGAGCGGGGGCAACGGGAACGGCAATGGCAACGGCCACCACCGCAGCGGCAATGGGGATGGCAACGGCGACCTCTACAGCGCCTCGCTCCCCGCCACATACCGGCCCGCCGGAAACGGATACTACGCCCGGAACCGCCCCACCTACTACGCCTCGGCGCCCCCGGCCCCCGCCGAGGCTCCGAAGGCGGAAAGGATTCTCCTCGCGCCCCCCGGGGAGGGCTTGAAGGCCTACGAGAGCTTCCAGAGGGCCCTCTTCCCCTCCTTCAGCCCGCCGGCCGGCCCCGGCGGGTCTCTCGAGGTGGCTCTCCCGGTTCCCCCTCTCTCCCCACGCCCCACCCCCGGCCCCAAGGCTCCGGGAACCAACGGCCACGGCGCGAATGGAAACGGGACCAACGGCCACGGAACGAACGGCCATGGAACCAACGGCCACGGCGCGAATGGAAACGGGACCAACGGCCACGGGCCGGCCCCCGCCGGGCCACCCCCGGTCTCACCCGGCGCCTCGCTGCGCGACGCGCCGGCCCCTCGGCCCCCCGCCTCGCGCTCCCGGGTCGTTGCCCTTCCCGACGTCAAGACCCCGCTCGTGAAGCGGGAACCTGCGGCCGCGCCGCAGCGGGCCCCCGGACGGGCCCCGATTCCAGGGATAGGGGGGCGGACCCCCACGCCAAACCGCCCCGAACTCAACCCCGTTCCGCCATCGGAACGCGAGAGTTCGGGGCGGCGAAATGGAGGCGGGACCTCCGGTTCCGCCGGCTCATTTCACCCGCCCCCTTCCCTCTCATCCCCGCCCTCTCCGGAGGAGGCCAGAAGGGGGCTGCCGCAGCCGAAATACGGGCATGCGCCCCGCCCCTTCCCACGTGAGGAGTGAGGAAACATATATCGGACCTCCCCCGCAATAGAACACCATGGCCGAGGACAACCCCCTTCTGAAATATATCGAGCAGGCGGAGGCCGCCCCGGCGCCCCCGAAGGAGCCGCCCGCGGAGGCCCGGCAGGTGGCCCCCCTGGAGGAGCCCGTCCAGCCCCCCGACGCCGTGACGATGGCCATGCGGAAGATTCCCCGGCTGGTCGCCGAAGTGCGGAAGGTCATCGTGGGCCACGACGACCCCATCCGCAAGCTGCTGGTCGCGGTCCTCGCCAACGGCCACGTCCTTCTCGAGGGGCTGCCCGGGCAGGCGAAGACCCTCACCATCCGCACCCTCGCCCAGGCGGTCCGCTGCATCTTCTCCCGGGTCCAGTTCACCCCCGACATCATGCCCTCCGACATCACCGGCACCGCCATCTACAACCAGCAGACCGCGCAGTTCGAGGTCAAGAAGGGGCCCATCTTCTGCCACATGTTCCTGGCGGACGAAATCAACCGGTCGCCCCCCAAGGTGCAGAGCGCGCTGCTCGAGTCCATGCAGGAGCGGCGGGTGACCCTGGCGGGGCAGACCTTCCCGCTGCCCAAACCCTTCTTCGTCCTCGCCACGATGAACCCCGTCGAGGTCGAGGGGACCTACACCCTGCCCGAGGCGCAGATGGACCGGTTCATCTTCAAACTCCACACCGACTACCCGAGCCACGACGAGGAGTTGACCATCCTGCGGCGCATGGCGACCGGCGCCGAAATCCCCATCGAGCCGGTGATGACCCCCGAGGAAATCATCCGGCTGCAGCGCTTCTGTAACGACGGCGTCTACGTCTCCCCGGAGGTGGAGTCCTACATCGTGGACCTGGTCCAGGCGACCCGCTGGCCCGGCCGCTACGGGCTGGAGGACCTCGCCGGCATGATCAAGTTCGGCGCCTCGCCCCGCGCGACCATCTACATCCCCCAGGCCGCCAAGGCGATGGCCATACTCAACGGGCGGAACTACGTCGTGATTGACGACGTGAAGGACGTCTCCCTCGAAATCCTGAAGACGCGCATCAACCTCACGTCGGCCGCCGAGGGGATGGACCGCATCGAAATCGTCCGCTCCATCCTCAAGGCGGTGCCGACGCCGTAGGGGCTGAATCCGTGGCCGAGGCCGCTCCCCCCCCGAAAAACCAGAAGGCTCAAGGGTCCCCTCCCGCGGCGGGCCTCCCCGGGCAGAAGCCCCTCGTCGCCCCCCCGAGCCGTCCGGCCGCGCCCGCCTCCCCTGCACGGCCCGCCGCCGGAGCCCCGCCCGCGGCGGGCGCGGGGAAGGGGGAGGCGGCGCCCGGCAAGGAGGTCCCCCTCGGCGACCTCACCCCCGGCGACCTCCTGAAGCGGGTCCGCCGGCTGCAGTTGAACATCTCCGCCACCCTCCTCAACCCCGGGGCCGCGGCCGGCGGCGGTACCGGCTCCCTGAAGTCCATGTTCCGGACGGTCGGCGGCTACGACGTGATTGACCGCCGGGAGTACCTGGAGGGGGACGACCCGCGCTCCATCGACTGGCGGGCCACCGCGCGGACGGGGAAGGCGGTGGTCAAGGTCTCCAACATGGAGATCGAGTCCACCATCTGGCTCTGCCTCGACATGTCGGGCAGCAGCAGCGCGGGCCTCGCCGACGTCAAGCGCAACGTGATGGTCGAGGTGTGCGCCACCATCGCCCTCACGGCGGCGATGGCCGAGGAGCGCTACGGGCTCGTGATGTTCACCGACCACATCGAGAAACTGGTCCAGCCCCAGGCGGGCAAAATCCAGTTCGACGTGGTCACCCGGGAACTCTGCTACTTCAAGCCCAAGAACCTGGAGACCAACATCCCCGCCATCCTCAACGAGTTGGAGAAGTCGGTCCGGGGTCTCGGGGCGATTTTCGTCATCTCCGACTTCATCGGCATGGACCTTCCCGCCCTGGTGGACGTCATCCGCCGCCTCAAGAAGAAGCGCCAGGAGGTCGTGGCCATCCGGGTCCTCGACCCTGTGGACTTCGAACTGCCCGAAATCGGCCTCGTCCGCGTCGAGAACCCGGAGAGCGGCGAGTGGATCCTGGTGGACACCGCCGACCCCGAGGTGCGGCGGGTCTACGCCCAGGCGGCGCGGGAGGCCGACGAGAAGGTGCGGGGCGAGATGCGCGCCCTCGGCATCCCGACGATTGACATCCAGACCACCGACTCCTCCGCCGAGATGCTTCGCAAGTTCTTCGTCCTCCGCAGCCGGGCCCGGGCGGCGACGCGGGGCAGCGGCTGAGTTGCCGCCCCCCCGGGAAACCCTCCCGTCCCACCGGCAACGACGGGAACAAAGAATAATACCCTACCGACCCATCACCCCCCATGGGCCTCCTCTTCCTCCAGCCCGCCTTTCTCGTCACCATCCCGGTCTCCCTCCTCCTCGCCGCGGTCTACATCCTCCGCCTCCGGAAGTCGGTGGCCATCCGGGTGACCGGCGAGCGGTTCGAGGTCCTCAAAGCGGCCGCCATCCAGCGGGGGACAGCGGGCCACTTCCTCGCCCCGTTCCTCCTGATGGGGAGCATGGTCCTCCTCTCGGTGGCGTCGGCCGACCCCCTCTACACTTTCGCCGGCGGGGGAACCCTCCTCGCCCCCTGGATGGCGGCGGGCGCGGGCGTCCTCATCATGGTCTCCGTGGTCCTCCGGAGGCGGTGAGTCCCCGTGGGGTTCTCCATCGGGTTCTGGTATCTCCTGCCGCTCCTCGCCCTCGTCCCCTACCTCTACAAGCGGGCCAAGGAGAAGGCCGCGGCCGCGCCCGTCACCACCATCTCCCTGGCGCGCTACCGCCTGCTCGCCTCCATCATCCAGCAGCGGAAAATCGCCAGCGGGCCGGCGAAGGTCCCGACCTTCCTCTTCATCGCGGCGGCCCTCGCCATCGTCGCCTCCTCCCAGCCCTCCCCTGGAATCCCGGCGGCGGGCCACGACGTGGCGGTGGTGGTGGGGATGGAGGTCGGCGGCTCCATGAACGTCCCCACATCCGGCGGAACGCCCCGCCTCTCCGTGGCAACGGGGGCGGCGAAGGGGATTCTGCAAGGGCTGGCCCCGGGCGACCCCATCGCGGTCGTCATCCACGACCACAACATCCTCGTCTCCTTCCCCCTCGGCTACCCGCCCGTCATCGCCTCCCACTCCCTCGACAGCGTCACCACCGGCTCGGGAGGAAATCGTCCCGGGCTCGCCATGGTCGAGGCGGCCCGCATCCTCTCCGGGGCAAGCGCCCCGCGAAGGGTGGCGGTCCTCTTCAACGACGGCGACGGCATCTTCGAAGAGGACCCCTCCGAAGCCCTCGCAATCCTCTCCAAACTCCCCCCCGTGGAGGGCTACCTCGTGAGCGTGGGCGAATCGAGAAGGGCTCTGGAGGCCTACGGGGCGGCCGCCGGGTGGACGGTCGTGGACCTGGCCCAGTGGTCCCCCTCCCAGGTGGCGTCGGGCCCCGCGACCGGAGGCGGCGAGTTCACCCTGCCTCTGGGGGCCATCCTGGCCGCGGTCGCCTTCGCCCTGGTCGCCTTCGGCGTCCTCCGTGAGGCGCGCCGGGCCTGAGGCGATATTCCCCCATCGCTAAAATCCGTCAGTTATATTGAACGGAGCGGGAAACCCCCCGTCATGGGGAGAAAACCCGCCGCCCAAAACCGGGAATATTCCCCCTCTTCCCGCCTCTCCGGCCCTCTCCCAGGACTCCTCCTCTGCCTGGGGCTCATCGCCGCAGTGCCGGTCGCCTCCGCCCAGCTCTACGTCGAGCAACTCCTGCCGGGCATCGCCCCCTCGCCGGCCCCGTCGCCCGCCATCCCGGCGCCCGCCCCCTCCGGCACCATGGTCACATTCAACGACTCCTTCGCCGACGAGTCGAAGGTCGCTTCCCGGGAGGGGCTCGTCATCTTCCACGGCAACGTCACGCTGGCCGGGCGGGTCGGGAACCCCGGGTTCGAGGGGGAGGGGGAGTGGTCCCTGCGGACGCGGGGCAACTACACGGGGGCCATCCAGTCCCTCTGGGCCTCCGAGGGCATCCGGTCGTTCCGCCTTTCAGCTCCGGCCAGCCAAGCGCGGACCGCCGGCGACTTCGCAGAACTGGTTCAGGCGGCCAACTTCACCGGGGCCACCGAACTCAGGTTCGTCTACCGGACCTCGCCCCGGGCCCCCTACCACGTCCTCTCCGTGGCGGTCGCGGGGCCCAACCGGACCCCGCCCCTCCCCGGGACCACCCTCTGGTCGAGGACCTTCGACCCCGCCGACCGCTCCCTCTTCCGGAACGAGTCGGTGAGCGTCCCCGTCCCCGGCTCCTTCCAGGGCACCCTCGACCTCGTCTTCCGCCTGGAGACCACGGCCAACTTCAGCGCGTCCTCCGGCGCCGCCAACGCTTCGGGCAACACCACGTCCAACGCGTCGGCGACCACCGGCATCGGGGTCGAGATTGACGATGTGCGCCTCCTGCCCGAGTCCATGCGCTCCCGCGGGCTCCTCACATCCGCTCCCGTGGAGACCGCCCCCATCGTGTCGGCCTCCGGCGCCGTCAACGCCACCGGACCGGTGGGCCTCCAGGTGAGCAACGACGACGGGGCGACGTGGGAGAGCGTCACCTGGGGGCAGCCGGTCTGGTTCGCCTCCTCCGGCCGCTCCTTCCGCTACCGCCTGGAACTCCGGCCCTATCTCCCCGCCGGGAACAACACGACCGCCCCCCTCTCGCCGGAGGTCTATGACGTCCGGTTCGCGCTGGAGACCTCGCCAGCGGACTTCTCGGTCCGCCTCCCCGGTTCGGCGAAAGCGGGGGAGGCGGTCCACGTCCGGGTGGAGCCCGACGGCATGCGCTACTTCTTCCTCGCCCTGGCTCCCAACGGCCTCCCCCTCAACCTCACCCGCAACGCCACCTCCTTCTCCTTCACGCCTGCCATGAGCGGCACTTACCTCATCGACATCCGCGCCGTCACCCTCCCCGGAGCCGCGACGCCGGCGAACATCAGCAAGCGCCTCTTCCTCCAGGTCTCTCCGGGGACGGCCCCGACGCCCCCCCCGCAGCCCCCCTCCGTGGAGGTCGGGGCGGGAGCCGTGCTCATCCGGGTCCACGCCACGCCCGGGGCGGCGGACTACCCCGTGGAAATCCACTACTGGGTCGAGAGCGGCGCGGAGTCCGTTTCGCAGCCGGTCCAGAAACTCTCCCCGGGCGTGGTCGGGGGCCGGGTCCAGCCCGGGGGCTCCACCGAGTTCCAGATTGGCATCGCCAACCTGGAGGTGGGCCCGGGCTCCTACCGGTTCGCGGCCCGGGTCGCGACTCCCGACGGCGCCCACGACCTGAAGGCCCCCCTCACCATCGCCGGCATCGCGGGCCAGACCTTCCCCCTCTTCCCGGCGGCCGCGGCCGGAGGGGCGGCGGCCGGAGGCGGCTTCGTCTTCTACCGGTTCTTCCGGCGCAAGCGCAGGGCAAAGCCCGCCGGGGGCGAGGCGTTCGACGCCGCTGCGGCCCAGGCGAGCATGGAGGCGGCGGCGGCCGACGTCGCGCTCCCCTCCGACACCTCCTATGTGGAGGACCCGCCTCCCTTCGTAGGGACTCCTCCCACCCGGCTCGCCCGCATCGCCGAGGCGGAGATGCCTCCGCCCCCGGTGGTCCAGGACGAGATTCCCGACTGGACCCCCCCGGCGCCCCCGCCGGAGGAGCCCGAGTTCCCGGCCGCCGCGGGCGATGGTCTCGGCGCCCTCCTGCAGGAGAAGGAGTCCATCTCCAGGGAGCTCAAGGAGCTGGAATCCTACTCCCAGACCCTCGGCGGCTCGAAGAGCGCCGAGGAGGTCCGGCAGGCCCTGGAGGGCCGCCGGGAGATGCGCTCCAAACTCCGCGCGGCCCTGGAGGCGGTCGAGTCCCGCATCCGGGCGCTCCAGGGGGGCGGCGCCCCGGCCCCGCAGCCCGGGCCCGCCCGGGTCCCCGCTCCGCCCCCCCTCCCCCGCCCCGAGGTCCGCGAGCAGCCCGCGCGCCCCCCGGCCCCGGAGGCGCCCCCTCCCCCGGCGGCGGAGCCGGCTCCCCCCCTCGGAGAGTTCTCGGTCGAGTCCCCGTTCCAGGCGGAGATTGACAGAATCGAGGCCGAGTTGAAGAGGAAGAAGGCCACCCGCGGATAAGAAGAAGGTCTGGCCGCTCCGCAAGGACTGGAATCTCGGGTTCCGGTTCGTGCGGGCGACAGACTTATTCCCGGATTTTGCTCTGCGGGGGGCGCGGGGCGCGCCGTCCATCCCAGTTTCCGAGAGAAGCTGGCTTCCGTTGCCGGTTTCCTAATATTCCTTATTTCTGACAACGGGCTTATTCCTCCCAATCAAATCTCCGAACCTTTAAGTAAAACCGGCCTGGAGTGTGGATTGGGGAGGTGAAACAATGAAAAAGCTAATCGTCCTCGGCGCAATCGCAGCGCTCCTGATGGCCATGGCCGCTCCGGCCGCGGCCATCAAGCGGTCGGAGGAAATCGGCTACGTCAACTACGCCTTTGCCGCCAACAACAACACGCGGGCGACCTTCGCCCTCATCGGCAACGTCACCCTGGGCCTCTTCGGAGGCACGCAGGCGTTCTCCAACGCGCGCTACCTCGGCATGTACACTGTGAACTCTTCGTTCGCAGGCGGCAACGGGACCGAGGCCAACGCCTACATCTTCGGCGGCGTCGCGACGGACAGCACGGCCCAGAACAACGTGAACACCGGGTTCAACTACCTGGGCACGAACGCGTCCGCCGTGGCGTGCGGCCGCTACAACAACGCGACCGACACCATCACCGGCGACTGCAACTCCGTCGGAGGGAAGAACGGCACCTCGGCCACCGCAAGGGCCAAGAGGAACCTGCTCTCCACCGACTTCAACGGCCTCGACAGCCCGGCGAAGCTCATGGCGCGCGACCTGACCGCGATGGTGCGGGGCCTCATGACGGCCTACATCACCGTCCAGCGCGGGCAGGTGGCGGTCCTGGACAACGCCCAGGAAGTCGTCAGCTGAGGACGGTCCGCAAGGAACGGGCCGGGCCCTCGCAAGGGGGCGCGGCCCGCTCCCTTCCGCCCCAGTTTATTCGGGGCGGCAAGACCCCTATTTTTTAATTTTTGCCGCCTTGAGCGGAGCCCCGATTCGTGCCCGCATCCCCGGGGCCGGAACTCCTCCGCCGCCTTCCGCGGCTATTCCCCGGTTGCGAAAGCCCGCCAATCTTAATCCATGGCCCGCCAACATCTGCATGGGGCATGGGAACCGAAATCCGCGCCTGGCTCAAAATCCTCGCCGCCCTTCTCCTGGCGGCCGCCCTCGCGGCGCCCGCCCTCGGGCCGAACTACAGCGAATACGCGCAGGCCCGCATAGACAACGGCGAGACGAAGGACCGGGTCATGGCGAACATCTACCGGATGCTCCTCCACCCCGACTGGGTCGGCCGGAACGGCCGCTCCATGGGATTCATGGCGGTGAACAACACGATGGTCCAGAACTACACCACCTGGCTCTACAACGAAATCGCCTACCGGATGCGGGTGGACACCGAAGCGCAGTCCAACCTCACCGCCGCCTTCTCCTACGTCGGACTCAACGCCTCGAACCTCTCCTGCGGCAACGCCACCGCGGGCAACTGCAGGGCCCTCGCCGGTGTCGCGGGGAACTCCCGGCTCCAGAAGGAGACCCGCGACTACTACGCGGCCAACTGGGGCGGGAGGACATTCGAAATCGCCCGGAACAAGACCGCCCTGTGGGCCCTCCAGATGTCGTGGTGGGTCCAGCAGCAGCTCGGCCTGGTCAAAGTCCTCGACAACGCCCAGGAGGTCGTCACCTGACTCGTTCGGATGCGGTCTCCCCTTCCCGCTCTTCCGCCTCGGTCACCTCGACGTAGAACTCCGTGAGGGCGACGGTGAAGAACGCGAGGGGGACGGCGTTGGTGAGGATGAGCATGGGGATGAAGGAGCCCGGCTCGGGGAGGAGGGCGGACCCCGTCACGGAGAAGGCATAGACCCCCAGGAGGGCGGCGACCAGGCGCACCCCGAGGGGCCGGGTCGCCCCCGCCCAGTAGCAGATTCCGCCCAGGACGAGGATGTAGAAGAAGGCGGCCATGACGGGGTGGACTCCCCGCTCCGCGAGCACCGTGGTCCAGACCTGGGGGGCGGCGAGGAGCGTCGCCACGCAGAGGGAGACGACCGATACGAAGAGGAGGAACGAATCGGCCTTCCTCCAGCCCGTCTTCTTCCAGGACCACTCCAACCCCGCGGGGAACCGCCCCGTGGAGGCGAGGAGCAGGAGGCCGAGGAAGGCGACGTTCGTTCCGAAGACGACCGGGGGCCCCCACGCGGAACCGAGCAGGTTCGCGGCGCCCTGCAGGACGATGAGCCCTGCCAGGAGCGCGAGGGGGCGCGCCACGCCCCCAACCTCCTCGTCGAGGAGCCGCCGCGGGAAGCCGAGGAGGCTCCGCCCCAGCAGGAAGGCGGCGGTCCCCACGGTGGCCGCCTGGATGGTCCCGGTGATGAACGCGGTCGCGGAGAGCGCCCCCTGGGTCCCTCCTCCGAAGGCATCCGCCAGGGAGGGGCCGAAGGAGGTGAAGGCGGTGCCCAGCGTCGTGCCGAACAGCGTTCGCAATCCCTGGAGCGTGTAGTCCACCAGGATGACCATCACCAGCAGGGGGGGAAGCATGGGCAGGGCCTCCCGGAGGGCCTGGCGGAAGGAGAGGCGCTCCCCCGCGCCGACGGCCTCCACCGCGATGATGGTCGCGGCCGCGCCGAGGGTGGCGAAGAGCAGGCCCGCCAGGTGGCCGACGGAGGTGAGGAAGTAGCGGGCCCACAGGACGAGGCCGGCCACGGAGTCCTCGATGTCGGGCGGAAGGGCGAGGTTCGGGAGGTCCGCCTCGAGGAAGACCCGGACGGCGTCCTCGCGCAGGCTCGGCAGGATGCCCGGGGAGAGCCCCCCCGCGTGGCCCGCGATGACCCACGTCGCGTAGGAGCGGAGCCCCAGGCTGAGGGCCCAGGTGAACGCGACGATGCAGAGCTGGGAGAACACGAAGAGGAGGAGAATCGAGGGCTTCTGGTTGAACGACCGGATTCCGCGTCCGAAGGCCGAGAATCCGCGCACGGTCGCGTTCAGGAACGCCCGGTAGGGGGTCGGCTTGATGTAAATCCGGGGCATCGCCGGTCCGTCCATGGATTCGGGTCCGGTCGGCGCCTTATATCCTTTCAGGGACGGGCCGCCGCCAGGGTTTTTGAGCCACCCCCGCGCAACCCCTCCCATGCGCGCGGGGTGGCTTTTCCTGCTTCTGCTCCCCGGTCTGGCGGCGGCCCAGGGGGAGGATTTGGAGGTCCTCCACCGGGTGGACCTGCTTCCATCGGGGGACGCGCTCTGGACCTTTGAACGGAGATATCCGCTGGAGAGCCCCCTCGACGAGCGGGCGTGGAACTCCACGGTCGCAGGTTTGAACCGGACCCACCCCGACTTCCTCCGGCTGGCGGAGGGGCTGCGCCTCTCCGTGGAGGCGGGGGCCCGGGCCGCCGGGCGGCCCATGGAGGCGCGCAACTTCACCCCCGGCGTCCGCCGGGAGTCGTTCGGGACCGCCGCCTTCGGGGTCGTGGCGGTCCGGTTCGAGTGGCGGGGGCTGGTGGGCCCCGAAGGAGGGTTCGGCGACGCCCTCCCCGACGGCGTCCCGCTCGGGCCCCGGGACGGGCTGGTGCTGCGCTATCCGGCGGACCTCTCCCCGGCCTACGTCTACCCGGCCGCCGACCGCTCCCGGGAGGGGGAGCTGGTCTGGCTGGGGCCCCGGAACCTGGGGGCGGGGGAGCCCTTCGTCCGGCTCCAGCCCTCCGGCGGGGCCCCGGGGCTCCTGCCGGGGCTGGCCCTTGGGGCTGCGGCTGCGGCGGGCGCCCTGTTGGCGGCCCGGCGGCTGCGGCGGCGGGCTCCTCCGCGTCCCGGGTTCGAGGTGGACGAGGGAGTGGCGCTGAAGATGCCGGAAGGGGCGGGGGAGGTCCCCCGGGGGAGCATCGTCGAGGGGACCGGTTGGTCGAAGGCGCGGGTGGGCAAGGTGCCGACCGCCCTCGCGAAGAAAGGCCCGGTGGAGGAGGGGAGGCGGGGGCGGGAAAACGTGGTCCGGCCCCGGAGAAGGTCGTGATGGACCCTAAACCCATGGCCCGGACCTCTCTCCCCGCCCTCCTCCCCGTCCTTCTCATCCTCTTGACGGGGGCGGCCGCCGCAGCCCCCTGGGCCGACGCGGTCCCGGCGGGCCACTGGATGGCTCCCCTCGACGCCTTCGAGGAGAACCTCTCCATCTCCTTCGTGCGGGAGCGGGTCGAAGCGTCGGCGGTCCCGGCGGAGCGGGAGGCGGCCCTCCGGGAGTGGCAGGCGCTCCTCGACCGCCTCGGGGAGGAGAGGAGTTCGGAGAAGACCGGCATCGAGGCGCGCTACGCCTCGGGCGGACTGGCCCCCGCGCCCTTCAACAGGGCCGTGGAGGCGCTCCGGCAGAGAGACCGGTGGCTCGAAGGAGCCCGGCAAGCCCATGCCATCGAGGCCGCTCTCTCGGGACCGCCGACAGCGACTCCGCCCTCGGCCCCGGCGGGCCCCGCGGCCACTCCGCCCCCCGGAACCCCCGTCCCGGCTCCGCCGCCTTCCCGGGCGAGCCCTCTCCCGCCCGCCAAGTCCCCGGGCTTCGAAGTCCTGGCCGCCGTTGCGGCCCTCGGGGGGGCCCTGGCGCTGGCGGGAAGGCGCAGGCCCTGACGGCTACTGCCGCCCCCGCCCCTTGGGCTTCCCCGCCCCTCTCCGCTTCACGGCGCGCCACCCGAGAAGCCCCGCGACCCCCCCTCCTGCCGCGGCCTGGAGGAGCCAGGCCGGGAAGCCCCCGGCGGCCGGCTCCGGCGGGGGCGTCGGGAGAGGCGTGCTGCTCCCGAGGGCGATGTAGACCTCCGCCTCCTCCCGGCCCGGCCCGCCCCCCGCGGGCAGGCGGGTGTTGTCCACCACCACCGCGTAGCGGCCCGGCTCCGAGATGTGCCAGTAGTCGTCCCAACGCTGGTTGAGGACGAGCGGCGAGCGCGTGTGGTCGTAAGAGATGGGCCCGCCCCCCGCGGCGACAGCGGCCCTGTAGGCGTCGAGTTGCGAACCGTTCATCCAGAGAAGGTCGATTGTGCCCCGGGTCTTCACGACCCCCAAGACGAATTCCATCCCCGGCTCGGCCCGGTATTCCACGGCGTAGTAGTCTCCGGGCGCGAGGGTCCGGGGGCCCGGGGGGGCGGCGTAGAAGAGGTTCTCGTGGGCTCCGGGGCCGACGTGGGCGAGCGAGGGGGCCGACAGGAGAATGCAGAGCGCGAGGGCGCGGAGGGCGCTCATGGAGCCCCTCTGCCGCGCTTTCTCTTACCGCTTTTCTCCCAAATCCCCGCCCCCGTCACCAAGACTTTAAATCCCCCCGGCGGGGGTATGCCCCATGCCGAACCTTAAAATCCCGGCCGCCCGAATCACCATCCCCGACGAGGACATCGCCGAGATGCTCCCCAAGTTCCAGGCCATCCTCAAGTCGGGCCAGTTGACCCTCGGGCCCTACACCCAGGAGTTCGAGAAGGCGTTCGCGGAGCACCACGGCAACAAGCACGCCGTGGCCGTGAACAGCGGGACCAGCAGCCTCGAAATCATTCTCCGGTGCCTTGAGGCGGAGGACAAGAAGGTCATCGTCCCGGCAAACACTTTCTTCGCCACCGCTGCGGCGGCCGTCCATGCCGGGGGCAAGGTCGCCTTCGTGGACTCGGCGCCGGACCACCTCATGGCGGACGCCGACAAACTGGAGAAAATGGTGGACAAAAAAACCGGCGCCGTGGTCCTCGTCCACACCGGCGGCTACGTCCACCCCGACATCCGGCGCATCCAGGACCTCTGCGACGACAAAGGGGTGCCCCTTGTCGAGGACGCGGCCCACGCCCACGGGTCCAGATTCGACGGCGAATTCGCCGGGAAGTTCGGGCGCGCGTCCTCCTTCTCGTTCTATCCCACCAAGGTCATCACGAGCGGCGAGGGGGGGATGATTGTGACCGACGACGAGGAGATTGCGAAGCGGGCGCGGGTATTCCGCGACCAGGGCAAGGCGGGCTTCACCACCAACTTCCACACCGAACTGGGCTACAACTGGAGGCTCAGCGAGCTGAACGCGCTCCTCGGGGTCCACCAGATGAAGCGGCTGGGCGAGTTCGTGAAGAGGCGGCAGGCCGCGGCGAAAATCTACGACAAGGGGCTCGAGGGGCTGCGGCGCATCCGTCGGGTGGGCCGCCCGAAAGAGAGCGAGCCCAACTTCTACAAGTATCTCGCGGTGCTCGACCCGAAGGTGAACCGTCTGGAGGTCAAGAAGACCCTGAAGGAGAAGTTCGATGTTTCCCTGAGCGGCGAGGTCTACGACACCCCCCTCCACCTGCAGCCGATTTTCAAGAAACTCGTCGGAGCGAAGCCGGGCCAGTTCCCGGTGGCTGAGGAGGTCTGCGCGCGCCACGTCTGTTTGCCCATGTATCCATACATCACGCCGCAGGAGCAGGAACACGTTCTTGCGTCCGTGGCGGAGGTGCTCGGATGAAGGCCGCCGTCATCGGAGGCACCGGCTTCATCGGCTCCCACATCGTGGACCGCCTGGTCAGGGACGGCCACGACGTCACCATCTTCGACACGGTGAGCCCCGGCCGCAGCGACGTCCGCTTCGCCACCCTCGACATCCGGGACACCGGGGCCACCTGCATGGCCCTCGCGGGCGACTACGACGCCTACTTCCTCCTCGCCGCGATGGCGAACGTCAACTACTGCTTCAAGAACCCGGTGGAGAACTACCAGGCCAACGTCATGGGGGTCGTCAATGTCATGGAGGCGGCCCGCCGCCTCGGGACCCAGGCCCGGGTCATCCTCTCCAGCACGGTCTGGGTCTGCGGCATGTCCTCGAAGCAGGAGGTGGACGAGATGACCGAAATCGGCCCCCACAACGCGACCCACGTCTACACCGCCTCGAAGGGGGCGGCCGAGATGGTCTGCCACTCCTACCACAAGCTCTACGGCACCCCCATGACCGTCCTCCGCTACGGCATCCCCTACGGACCCCGGGGGCGCGCGGGGACCGTGGTCGCGGAGTTCGTCCGGCGCGCCCTCGCGGGCCAGCCCCTCACGATGCAGGGGGACGGGAGCCAGAGCCGGAAGTTCATCTACATTGACGACATTGTCGAGGGGAACATCCTCGCCGCCACGAAGCCCGTCGCCACCGGCAAGACCTACATCCTCGACGGGATGGAGAGCGTCACCATCAAGCAGATTGCGGAACTCATCAAGGCCGAGGTTGGCAACGTGGAGATTCAGTTCCAGCCCGCCCGGGCGGGGGACTACCCGCCGAAGGAGACCCGGACCGATCTGGCCCAGAGGGAACTGGGGTGGAGGCCAAGGGTGCCCTTCAAGGAGGGGCTGAGGCGGTACATCCAGTGGTTCAAGGGGCAGTTGGGGAAGAGGTAGGGCCTGGAACCTATTTGGGTCCGGGTCGCGCCTCTGTCCGATGGAGTCGTCCGAGTCGCGGAGCCCCCTCCCGGAGCCCCCGCCCGACTTCTGGACGCCCCGGCGGGTCCGCTCCGCCCTCCTCCTCACCGTCCTCCTCGGCGCCGCGCTGCGGCTCCACAACCTCGGCGGCCACGTCTTCATCGAGGACGAAATCTACACCCTGAATGTCGCCCGCGGCAGCCTCGACTCCGTCCTCCGGAGCGGCGGGGACCCGTCCCATCCTCCCCTCCACTATCTGCTCCTGAACCTGCTCCCCGGGGCGGCGTCGGGAGAGGCGGCCCTCCGCCTTCCGGCAGCGGCTTTCGGCATACTCTCCATCCCCCTCCTCCACCGCGCCGGTCGCCGGCTGCTCGGAGAGGGCCCGGCCCTGGCGGCCGCCCTCCTCCTCGCCCTCTCCGGGTTCCATGTCTTCTGGTCCCAGAACGGGCGCATGTACTCGACCTACCTCTTCTTCGCCCTTCTCTCGATGGATGGCTACCTCCGGCTCGGGAGCGGGAAGCGGGCCTGGGTCCAGTATGTCGCCGCAACCGTCGCCGCTTTCTACACTCACTATTTCACGGGGTTCCTGGTTCTGGCGCAGGTCGCGGCCTTCCCCTTCTCCCCCGGCCGCCAGGGCCCCCGCCCCTGGCTCACCCTCCTCGGAGCGCTGGCGCTCGTGGCCGCGGCCGCAGCCCCGGCCGTGGCGCTCCTCGTCCCCGCCCAGCTGGCGGAGAGGACCCGGGAAGCGGTCGGCCTCGAACTGGAGCCGCTCCCTCTCCACGTCTACTTCCCCTGGATGTTCGACCAGTTCACCGTCGCGAACTGGGCGGCGTCGGCGCCGTTCCAGGCCCTGGCGGCCATCGGCGCGATTCGTCTCTGGATGCGGGACCGGAAAACGTGCCTGCTCCTCCTCCTCTGGCTGCTCCTCCCCCTGGCCGCCGGCTGGCCCGTCCACTATTTCCTCGAGAACATCGGGTCGCGGATGTTCATCGCCTCGATGCCCGCCCTCTACCTCCTCATCGCCGCGGGGCTGGTCGCCGCCGGGCGCGCGGCCGCGGGCTCCCGGGAAGGGGGTGCGTGGAGCGGAAGATGGGCGGCGGGAGCCGTCCTGGGGCTGCTCGCCGCGCTCTCGGCGGGCTCCGTGGCCGACCACTACGCGAACCCCGAGGAGCCTTTCCCGTGGAGGGACATCGCGAGCACCCTTGGTTCCAATGTGGGGCCCGGCGACTCCCTCCTGGCGGTCCCCTCCTTCCACGAGATCCACCTGAATCACTACTGGCCTCCGACACACTCCCATTGGCTGAACCATGCCAATACCCTTCCTTCCATCCGGGATGCGGTGGAGAACCGCAGCCGTCCGGGCACTCTCTGGTACCTCCAGTTCGGAGACGTCGCGACGCTTCCGGGCTTCCGGGGCATCGCGTCCTACATCGATGCGAACTTCCTGCCGGTCCGCATCGAGCCGCCGCTGTGGGGCCTTTTCAAACGCGCCCCTCTCCCGCCGGAGAACGCCACCCCGCACTCCCCGACCTCAGGTTTTTAGTCCCCCTCGCCCAGGTCTTGCGTGCCGTCCCGCCTCGACCCCGCCGCCATCAAGGCCTACTACTCCCGCTGGTGGGAGAATCCCGCCGACATCCGCCACGTGGTCTTCGACCGGCTCTACGAGGTTCTGGGAGCCCGCCTCCGGGCCCTCCATCTCCCCCCCGGGGCGTCCGCCGTGGACCTCGGCGCCGGCAGGGGCCGCGTGACCGCCATGCTCCGGGAGCGGGGCTACGCGACGACCGCCGTGGACTTCAGCGAGGAGTTCGCCGACCGGCTCCGCGAGCGCTTCCCGGGGACCCCGGTGGAGTGCGCCGACCTCGCCCGCTGGTCCCCCTCCCGGAACTACGACTTGGCGACCTGCATCAACGTCGCCCAGAACATGGAGCACCGGGACTTCGGGGCGCTCCTGGCCCGCCTCCGCCCCCGGGTCGGGAGGCTCCTCGTCTCCATCTCGAACGAGAACTCGCTCCACGGCCTCTACGTCCGGCTCCGCGGCTTCCAGGCCCCCTTCGTCGTGGGCTACACGCCGGGAGACCTCCACCGGATGCTCGGGGAGGCGGGCTTCGAGGCGGTGTCGGAGGTCGGGGTCGGGTTCATCACCCCACTCTCGCTCTTCCGCGGGTTCCGGGGGGTCTTCATCACGCCCCGGATGGCGGAGGAGTTGAAGTTCCTGGACGGGAGGTTCCCGCGGCGGTGCCAGGAGCACCTCGTCGAGGCGGTCCCGACTTCCTCCGAAAGGCAGGATTAATTAATCTCCGCGACAACTGCGGCTCATGGCCGCCGGCACCGCCGCCGCGACCGCGACCCGCCGGGGCGCCTCCACCCCCATCGCCCCCCTGGCGCTGGCCGTCGCCTCCGTCGGCCTCGCCCTTGCTTTCGGCGGCCTCTACTGGGACGGCGTCTGGCACACCACCGTGCCCTTCGAGGAGTTCTGGAGCCCGCCCCACCTCGTCCTCTACGCGGGGCTCGCCCTCGTCCTCATCGTCAACCTCGCCATCTTCCACCCCCCCTTCCGGGAGGCGTTCGGTGGGACCTCCGTCCAGGTCCCGTTCGTCTCGTTCCGGCTGCCCGCCCCCCTCGTCCTCCTCGCCGCCGGCTCGCTCATGGCCATCTTCAGCGGCATGGCGGACCAGAAGTGGCACGAGACGCTGAAGGGCGGCGAGTCGGCCTACAGCCTGCCCCACAACTTCACCATCCTCGGCGGGATGCTCGCGGCTCTGGCCGTCTGCTCCGCCTTCCTGCTCCTCCAGAGGCGGGCGGGCAGGGTCGCGAACAAGTGGGCGGTGGCGGTCTTCGCCGCGGTCCTCGTCATGGTGATGTACCGCCTCACCTACTCATTCGCGGAGAGCCAGGCCGGCGTCCTCCGCGCCATGGCCGACCCGGTGCTCGCCTCCGACCCCCAGGCCCAGGCCCTGCGGCAGCGCTACCTCGAGACCAACCTCCTCGCCGACAACACGGTGGTCGCCCCGGTCTTCCTGGTCGTGGCCGCCCTCCTGCCCCTCTCCTTCGCCCGGGGGCTCACCGGCGACCGGTGGGCCGGGACGCGCGCCGTCCTCGCATTCGCCGGCGTCGGGCTGGCGCTCACCGCGCTCTTCTGGCTCCAGGGATACAGGCCGGTCCGCTCGACCCCCGTGGCCCTCGCGGTCCTGCCGGCGGGCATCGCGGCCGATTTGGTCTTCCGCGCCCGCTCGCACCCGGCGACGGCGGGCGCGGGGCGCGGAACGCCGCCCCTCGCCTCGCCCGGGGCGCGTTCCGCGGGGTCGCAGTTTATGGCCGACAGCCTGCCCTGGCTCGTGGCGGCGGCCGCATATCTTGCGTGCTACGGCGCCCTCTTCGGCCTCCACCCGGCCGGCGTCGCCCTCGCCCTGGGCGGCGGCTGGCTCGCCGGGTTCATGGGGCGGGGCCTCGCGGCGGTCACGGTGAACGCCACCCCCCGGGCGGTGGGGTGGACCCTCCTCTGGATGGGGCTGGTCGTCCCGGTGGCGCTCTCGGGCCTCGACTTCTACCTCCGCTGGCCCCTGCTCCGGTAAGTCCTTGTGCAAGGAGATTATGGCGCGGAACCCTGCCCTCCGCTCGCGCTTCGCGCTCGCTCCGGGCGGGTTCCGCGAGGGCCGACCCCCGGGGACCCCGCCGCGCGGGGGGAGGCCCCGGGGGTGGGGCCGCCCTTTTGCGCGCGGGCGGAGCCCGCGCGCA
>JAWCQZ010000006.1:78121-122286 GCA_038869515.1 Halobacteria archaeon | reverse complement strand
GTTCCTGGGGGTCTATACTCGCAGAACCCGCCCCGAGCGAAGCGAGGGGCAGGGTTCTGCGCCCCGCGCCCGTCGTCATATCGCGAGCGGGCGCGGAGGGCAGGGTTCCGCGCTATAATTTCCTTGCACAAGGACATACTGGACTCTCTACGCCTCGGAAATATGGATTCTCTCCTCCGCTCCCGCTACCGCTGGCGCCCCCGGAAGGCCGGTCGGCCGCCCCACGACCCGAAGGGGGATATTCCAACAGCCACATTGTGGATCGCATCGCTGACAAATATGGCCAGCCCATTTCTCCGGCTTAAACCACTTTGAACAACTCCGGAAACTCCCTCTCCATCGCCTCCACCCTCCTCCGGACATCGTCCCTCACTTTCCGGAACACCTCGATGGATTTTCCGTGGGGGTTCTCCACATTCCAGTGGACCGCGGGCACCGGCAGCACCGGGCACGCCCGGTCGAACTCGGAGCAGACCTTCACGACCGCGTGGGCCGAGCGGAGCATCTCCTCGGTGAAGGCCTTCGACCTCTGCTTCGAGATGTCCACGCCGATTTCGGCCATGGCCCGTATCGCCAGCGGGTCGGGGCCGTCCCCCGCCTTGACGCCGCCGCTGGAAGCCCGGGCGCGGCCCGCGTAGAGGTGGTTGAAAAAGCCTTCAGCCATCTGAGACCGGGCGGTATTCCGTATGCAGAGGAAGAGGACGGAGTTCACTTCGGGCCTAGACTCCCCAGCTGACGACCTTCTCCGGCGTCACACAGATGAATGGCGCCTCCCCCTCGCCGAAGGTGAGGCGGGGGCCGTGGTAGGCGGGGAACCGCTTGTAGAGCATGGCGCGGAGCCGCATGTACTCCTCCCCCTTGTGCAGGACGGCGGCCTTCCCCACCACCATGAGGCCCTTGTTCCCCGTCTTCTTCCAGGTGTCGAGCACCAGGGCGATGCGGGGGTTCGCCTCGACGTTCTTCAGTTTCTTGGTCTTGTAGTCGGTGACGAAGCAGACCGCCCCGGTCTTGGGGTCGTAGAGGGGGTTCACGGGGACCACGTGGGGCACGCCATCGGCGGAGGTGGCGACCCGCATCACATCCTGGGACTCGACGAACCTCGCCTGGGCGGGGGTGAGTTTGGCCATCTCCGAAGAGGGGCCCGGCCGTTTTCAATCTATCTGTGCGCCGAGGGTGTTTGCCGGCCCGCCGAAGCGAGGGTCGTCTGACCGGAGCAACCGCACCCCGGGGCGAACTGGCACGACTTGGCCATCCAGGCGGGGCAGGCCGGGAGTCCCTGAAAATCCCCGGTCTCCAGGGCTTTTTTCAGGGCCGCGGCGCGCCCCTCGAACTCCGCGCGGACTCCCGGCAGGTCCCGGAAGCCGACTTCGTAGACCAGGAACTTCCCGAGTTCCGCCTCCACGTTCTTGTAGTAGAGGACGAGCCGCCCCCGCTCGTGGCCGCTCAGGGCGCACTCGAGGGCGAGCCGCTCGAAGTAGTGGGGCCAGACCGAGGCGAGGCGGCTCCGGTCCACGGGCTCCTTGAAGCCGGGGGTCCGGAGGAGCACCGGCAACTTCCGGTAGATGGTGACCCGCCCCCGGACCTCCCCCACGGAAACCGGGACCTTGGCCACGCCCCCCTCCGAGCCCCGGAAGAGGACCGACTTCAGGGCCTGGAGCATCCCCTGCTGCTCCATGGACTCCATCTCCTCCTCGACCTCCCGCTCCCGGACCCGTTGCTTGAAGTAGGCCTTCCGGGGGAAGACCAGATCCGACAGGCCGAGGGGGTGGGGGGGCTGGGTGCGCAGTTTCTCCCCGATGGCAGCCGCCATGTCGGGCAGTTCGCGGATGCCCGCCAGGGCGTCCACGATGTTGGGGGAGAACGGCTTCGCCTGGCCGCAGCCGCAGAACTCCTCGTACTCGCAGCCGTGGCCGTAGCGGGAGCACTGGGGCAGGGCCGACGGGTCGTTCTTCTCGAGGGCGGTCACCAGGAGGTCCCTCCGCTTGCGGATTTCGGCGCGGATGACCTCGATGTCGGTGAAGAAGACCTCGTAGGCGCGGAGGGCCCCGCCGTTCCCGCCCCTGGCGTTCCGGGAGTAAATGACCAGGTGCCCCCGGTCGTTGCCGGTCATGGCGCAATACATCCCGACCTGCTCGATGTAGTAGGGGCGGAACCCCGGCAGGTCCACCGGATCGAAGGAGCGCCCCGTGGTCTTGAGTTCCAGCGGATATTTCTCATAGATGTCGATTTTCCCCACGACACCCTCCCACTCGATGAACTGCTCCACATACTCCTCCTTGCTCACCGCCCGCTGGAAGTCCTCGTGGAATCCGGTGCCCGACCACATGAACTGCTGCTGGCGGAGGGTGGGGACGATCTCCGGGTGGACGCGCTTGAAGTAGGACTGGCGCGGGTTGGTGAGGTCGGTGACCGAGATGCGCCGCCGCCGGGAGGGGGACTTCACCTTCGCCAAGAGGTCGTCACGGAGGGAGCGGTGGGCCTCGATGGAGCCGACGTGGAGGGCAATGGACCACCTGCGGGAGTCCCCGCCTCCCCCCGTGGCCGAGTTGGCCGATGGCACCATCCAGGGTCCGAGGGAACCGTCTATAAAACATCTCCGGTGGGGCATGGTTTTTCTTCCGCCGGTCGCCGGGAGGGGGATGCTCCTCGGGGACCTCCTGGTCCGGAACTCCAGACTCTGCCCGGAGACCCCCGCCCTCCGGTTCGAAGGAAGAACCGTCAGCTACGGCGACCTGAACGCGCGGGTGAACCGGCTCGCCCACGCCATCTCCCGGAAAGTGAGGCGCGGCGACCGCGTTGCGTTCCTCTCGAAGAACCGCCCCGAACTCATCGAGTTGTATTTCGCCAACGCCAAGGCGGGGACCGTGACGGTTCCGGTGAACTGCCGCCTCACCCCGGCCGAGGCGGAGTATGTCATCTCCCACTCCGACGCCCGCCTGCTCTTCGTCGCCCCCGAGTTCCGCGCGGTGGCGGAGGCGGCGGCTTCGGCGGCGCCGGGGCTCCAGGTGGTCGAGCTCGACCTCTACGAAACGCTCATCGCGCAGGAGGCCGACTCCGAGCCCGCGGTCCCCGTAGCGGACACCGAGGTCCTCTGGCAGATGTACACCAGCGGGACCACCGGGCGCCCCAAGGGGGCGATGCTCACGCACCGGAACGCGGTGGCCAACCTCCTCTCCTACCTCTTCGAGATTCCCGCCGAGCGGGGAGACCGGTTCCTCGTCGTGACTCCGCTCTACCACGTGGCCGCGGTCATCTTCTACCTGAGATGCATCGCCCAGGCGGGGACGGCGGTGCTCCACGCCGACTTCGCACCCGCGAGGGTCCTCCGCGACATCCAGGAGCACAAGGTCAATTTCACCAGCTTCGTCCCCACCATGATCCAGGCGCTGCTCGACGCGCCCGAGCTCGCCCGGACCGACCTCTCCAGCCTCAAGGTCCTCTCCTACGGTGCGGCCCCCATGCCCGCGGAGGTCCTCCGGAGGGCCGTGAAGGCGTTCCCGTGCAGGTTCGTCCAGGGCTACGGGCAGACGGAGGCTCTCGCGGTCCTGAGCATCCTGCGGCCCGAGGACCACGTGCTTGACGGGCCCCCCGAGAAGATGCGGCGCCTCTCGTCGTGCGGCCGCGAGATTTTCGGGGTGACCCTGCGGGTGGTGGACGGAGAGGGGAGAGGGGTCGCCCCGGGCGAGGTGGGGGAGATTGTCGCGAAGGGCGACTCCATCATGGCGGGATACTACAAGATGCCCGAGGAGACCGCGAAAGCCCTCCAAAACGGCTGGCTCCACACCGGGGACCTGGCCACGGTGGACACGGAGGGGTACATCACCATCGTGGACCGGGCGAAGGACATGATCATCAGCGGCGGCGAGAAC
The DNA here is from genome assembly GCA_038869515.1 of Halobacteria archaeon. GTDB lineage: Archaea > Halobacteriota > Syntropharchaeia > JACQPP01 > JACQPP01 > JAWCQZ01. Next base: position 118,417 of record JAWCQZ010000006.1, on the reverse strand, counting down.
ATCTACCCGCGCGAGATCGAAGAGGTCCTCCACGCCCACCCCGCGGTGGCCGACGCGGCTGTCATCGGAATCCCCGACGGGAAGTGGGGCGAGGTGCCCCTGGCGGTCGTCGTCGCCCGGCCCGGGACGGTGCCGGGCGAGGAGGAGATCATCGCCCACTGCCGCAAGCGGCTGGCCGGATTCAAGGTGCCGAAGCGGGTGGAATTCGTGAAGGAGCTGCCCAGGAATCCGAGCGGGAAGGTCCTCAAGCGGGTGCTGCGGGAGCCCTACTGGAAGGGGCGGGAGCGGCGAGTGCATTGAGGGGTCCGAGGGCCCGGACCCGGTCAAGCCGGAAAACGCGCTCTGAGGTATAACAACTTGCGCCATCAACTGGAGGATTTTCAGGGCTTTCGCTTCTTGAAATCCAGCGCCAGCGAGTTGATGCAGTACCTCATCCCGGTCGGCGCGGGCCCGTCCGGGAAGAGGTGCCCGAGGTGTCCCCCGCACGCCTTGCAGAGAACCTCCGTCCGGACCATGCCGTGGGAGAAGTCCTGCTCCGTCGCGATGCTCCCCTCGGAAGCCGGGGCGAAGAAGGAGGGCCAGCCGGTCCCCGAGTCGAACTTCGTGTCGGAGTCGAAGAGCGGGGCGCCGCATCCTGCGCAGGTGTAGGTCCCGGCCTCCTTGTTCTTCAGCCACTTGCCGGTGAACGGTCGCTCGGTAGCCTTCTCGCGGAGGACGGCGTGCTGCTCGGGGGTGAGTTTTTTCTCGGGGGGCATGCTACCTCCTCGACTCGAACCTCCTTAAAAGGCTCTTCCTCTCCGCTTCCAGAATCGCCTCGAGCAGGTCGTCCATGGACCTCGCTCCCCTCTCCAGGACCGCCGCCCGGTCCGCGCGGTCCACCCGGCTCGCGACCACCATCGCGCCGGCCAGGCCGTGCTTCTCGGCGAGCCGCGCGGCCTCCAAGATCTCTCGCTCCTTCTTCCGCGCCGCCTCCAGCGCCTCTTCCAGGCCCCCCGCCGTTGGCGCCAGGGGACCCTTGCACTTGGGGCAGTCGAACTCCCGCTTCTCCCGCAGCGTCCCTTCCTCCCCGTGGCCGCACCCGGGGCAGACGAAGACCCGCGGCTCGGAGAGCAACCGGCCCCGGAGGGCGGTGATGAGGAACCCCTTGCGCCGCCCCACCGCCTCCAACTTCGGGCTCTCCAGCGCGATGCGGGCAAGGGGAGTCGGCTCGGCGGACTCGACCGTCTTCAGCCCCAGGTCGCCCGACGCGAGACGGGTCAGGACATCGACCGTCCGGTCGAGGTCGAGGTCGCGCCCCACGGTCTCCCGGAACGCCTCGTCGAAGACAGGGGTGTCGCTCAGCAGGGGAATGAGCCGCTCGATCTCCGCGGTCGAGAGGTCCGCTCCCGGGGCCACGGCCCCCATCCGCTTCGCGACCTGGGCGAACCTGCGGCGGAAGTATTTCGACTTGACGATGGAGGTTCGCACGGTCTCTTCCAATTGCCTCCTCACATCGGCCCGGTTCCGGGAGGACGAGCGGAGGACTTCGAGGAGGGTCTCCGGGCCTCCCGGAGTCTTCAGCACCACCCGGTAGGCGTCCTCCGAGGCGGCCGCGGGCGAGCCCCGGTCCGCGAGCTCCTCCGCCAGGAACCTCGCCAGCGTGCGATTCACCCGGGTCCCGCACGGGGAGTGGAGGACGGTGAAGTCCTGCCACCGCTCCAGCAGGAGGGCCCGGTCGGTGGGGAGGGCCGCGACCTCAAGGTGGGCCCGGCTCTCCGCGAGGCACTTTCGGATGGCGTCGGGCCCGGCGGGGTACTCCCTCGCGAACTCCTCGGCGCCGGCCCCTTCCGAGAAGCGCCTGCGCACCGCCCCGACCTCCTGGGCCACCTCGTAGGGGACCGGAATCTCCTCCCCGACCCACGACGGGATTGCCCCGGTCGGGTCGTCGTCGGGGACCACCTCGACCCGCGGCTCCGTGACCGCGAGAATCCGCCAGCAGGAGCCCGCCATGACGAACTTGGTCCCGGGCGTCCCGTTCTCGGTCATGAACTCTTCGTCGAGGATGCCCACGGGCAGCCCGTCCTCCTGGTTGACCACAAGGCACTGCTTCGTCTCGGGAATCATGGAGAGGTTCTCGTAGAAGTAGGAGAAGAGCCGCTCCCGGCGGCCGTGGCGCGAGAATGCCTCGCCATCCGACTGGACCCGCGCCAGGTCGAGGGTCTCCATGTGCCTCAGCACCCGGAGCAGCTCCTCCCGGGAGAGGTCCCGGTAGGGCTCCGCTCCCCGGGCGACCGCGAGGGCATCCTCCGTCCGCCACCGGGGCCTGTGGACGAGCATCCCGGCCAGGGAGTGCATCAGGACGTCGGAGGGGCTCCGGGGAATCTCGGGCGGCTCGGGCCCCTCCCGCCGGGCCCGCCGCGCGATGACCAGGCTCTCCAGCCCGTCCTCGCCGTTCTGGGCGATGACCACCCCGCGCGGGGTCCCGCCGGCGGTGTGGCCGCTCCTCCCGACCCGCTGGACCAGGCGGGTCGCCTGCCGCGGCGAGCCGTACTGGATGACCTGCTCCACCTGCCCGACGTCAATCCCCAGCTCCAGGCTGGACGTGCAGATGACCGCTCTCAACTCGCCCGACTTCAATTTCCGCTCCGCGGCGAAGCGCGACGCGTAGGAGAGGGAGCCGTGGTGGACCATGATGGGGGTCTCCGGCTCCAGGAGCCGGAAGCGGGAGCCGAGGGACTCGGCGGTGGGGCGGGTGTTGGTGAAGACCAGGGCGGTCTTCCCCCGGATGCGTTTTGAGACCTCCCGGAGGCGCGCCGCCACCTCGGGAACGGCGTAGATGCGGCCCGCCGCCTCCGCATCGCCCGGGCCGGCCTCCGGGAAGAGGAGCTCCAACTCCATCGCCTTGGGGACCTGCGCCTCGACCACCTCGACCGGCCTCCCGGGCTCCCCCAGGAGGGCCGCGACGCGCCCGGGGTCCCCCACCGTCGCGCTGAGCCCGACCACCTGGAACTCCGCCCCCATCCTCCGCAGACGGCTCAGCCCGAGGAAGAGCTGCGTCCCCCGCTTCGACTCCGCCATCTCGTGGACCTCGTCCACCACCACCATGCGGACCTTGAGGAGCGCCTTGCCGAGGACGCGGGCGTTGAGGAGAATCTGGAAGGTCTCCGGTGTCGTGAAGAGGACATGGGGCGGGCGCGCCGCCTGCTTGCTGCGCTCCCGGGCGGGGGTGTCGCCGTGGCGGACCGCGACCGAGACGTCGAGGCGGGAGGCCCACCAGGAGACCCGCTCCTCCATGTCGCGGTTGAGGGCACGGAGGGGGGTGATGCAGAGGAGGAAGAGCGGGGGCGGCCTCTCCACGAGGATGCGGTGGAGGGCGGGCAGGAGGGCGGCCTCGGTCTTGCCGGTGCCGGTCGGGGCGATCAGAAGGAGGTCCCGGCCCGCCAGGATGGCGGGAATCGCGGACTCTTGCGGTCCGGTGGGAACTTGAAAACCGCGCTCCTGCAACAGGCGTCGCAACGGGGGCGCGAGGGCGGCAAATGTGGAAGCCATCCGGATGAGATGGCGCGGCGGAAATCAATCTACGCCGGTTCTTCCGGCGCCTTCCCGTTGAGGATGTCCTGGGCGCGCGCCCGCTCCTCCGCGGTCCCGAGGACCACGAGGAGGTCCCCGGCCTCGAGCTTGTGGGATAGGGGGGGATTCAGCACGACGTCGGGGCCTCGCTCGACAGAGACAACGGTCACCCCGGCCCGGGTGCGCAGTTTCAGGTCGCTGATGGTCTTGCCCGCCGAGGGGCTGCCCGGACCCACCTCCAGGATGTCGATGGTCTGGCTCTGGCGGAACCCCTCCAGGACCCGCTCCATGCTCCGGGCCTTCGGGGCCTCCCGGGGAGGAGCGATGAGGAGGGCTTCGCGGACGGTCCGCTCCATGCGACTCTGGAGGCCGCTCACGCTCCGCCAGAGGAGGACGGCCGCGACCCCCACCAGGCCGAGGAAGCCGGCGGTCAGGAGGAGGCCGTAGCCGGAGAGCTGCCGCGAAAGGACCGGGAGGGCGACCAGCGCGAGGAGGAGGACGGCCACCAGGAAGAGGCCGTTGGCCATCCCCCGGCGCAGGGGCTGGCTCTGGAAGGCGGGCGCCGAGCGGGCCAGGACGTCGAGGGAGAGGGCGAGCATCTCGCGGATGCGTTTCAAGATGATGAGAACCGACGGCAGGACGAGGACGGCGGCCGCGATGAAGGAGAGGACGCGGAAATCGGCCCACGCGGGCGTGAGGCGGTCGATGTAGGTGCCGAGGGCGGTGACCACCCACCAGAGGACCCCGATGAGCATCAGGTTGGCTCCGACATCGAACATCTTGCGCAGGAAGACCCGCAGGGCCTCCTTTCGCAGGAAGGTGGCCCGGCCGAGCAGGGTGATCCCGGAGGTGAGGGAGGAGAGGAGGGTCCGCAATCCCGCCGGCAGACGCCTCCCCCCGCGCTCCGCCATCCCGGGGGCGGAGTGGACCAGGGGCGGCATGAGGACGGCGTCGATGATGGAGATGGCGACGACCGTGGTGAAGAGGAAGGGGCGCACGACTCCGAGGTCCGCGCCCTGCTTCATCAGGATGAAGGAGAACTCCCCGACGGGGAGGAGGCTCGCCGCCACAACCAGGGAGGACTTGCCGCCCTGGCCGGTGAGATAGGTCGCGGCCCCGGTGAGCAGGAGCCGCAGGGGCAGGAGGAGGGCCACGAACAGGATGATGACTCCGAGATTGGCGAGGGCGGATTCGGCCTGGAGGAGGAGGCCGATGCTGACGAAGAAGAGGACCGAGAAGAGGTTCCTCATCGGCCTCACCAGGCGGTCGGCCTCGGGGCCGGCCCGCGCCTCGGAGACGACCGCCCCCGCGAGAAAGGCGCCGAGAGCCACCGAGAAGCCCGCCTGCCCTGCGAGGACGGCCAGGGCGAAGCAGAGCCCCACGGAGGCGAGGAGGAGCAGTTCGTCGGAGGGGAAGCGCTCCCAGAGCCAGTCCATGAAGCGCGGGTAGATGTAGAGGCCGAGGACCATGATGGCCGCGAAGAAGAGGAGCATGTTCCAGAGGGCCCCCAGGAGTCCGACCACCTCCAGCCTCCCGAGGGCCGAGGCGCTGCCGAGGAAGGTGAGGAGGAGGATGGCCGCAAGGTCCTCCACGATGAGGATGCCCATCACCAGGGACCGCTCGCGCTGGCTCACCGACCCAATAGACTCCAGGAGGCGCACGACGACCACCGTGCTGCTGACCGAGAGTGCCGCCCCCAGGTAGAGCGATTCGAGGGCGGGCCAGCCGAGGAGGAGCCCGAGGGCGTTCACGCTGAGGAGCAGGAGGAGGATTTTTCCGGCTCCAGCGAAGAGCGCCACGAAACCGACCTGCCGCAACTTCCGGAAGTTGAACTCGATGCCGATGGTGAACATGAGGAGCGTGACGCCGAGGTCCGCGAGGAAGTTGACCGCCTCGGAGTTCGCCACGCGGCCCAGGAGGAAGGGGCCCGCGAGGGCCCCGGCCAGGAGGTAGCCCACCACCGGGGGCTGGCGGAACCGCGAGGTGACGAGGGCGGCCCCGAGTGCGAGGAGGAGGACGAGAGCGAGGTCGCGCAGGACGTCGGGGCTCAGCAGGACCACGGGAACGTTTTGGAGGCGACGGTTGAAAACCTTCTCGCATTCGGCGCCTACTTCCGGGTCATCGCCATTGTGGCCACCATCCTCCTCCGGACGGGGCTCGCCCGCCGGATGCGAGAGGCGCCGGAGACCGGGGCCTGTCCGAAAAACCTATCAGTGACGGAGCCACCTGGAGGGATGGACGTCGTCATCGTGGGGGCTGGCCGCCTCGGGAGCCGCCTCGTCGGCCTGGCCCGGAAGGCGAAGCACAACGTGGTGGTCATCGAGCAGGACCCCGAGAGGTGCAGGGCGGTGGCGGAGGCCCACGACGCCATGGCGATACCGGGCGACGGCGCAACCCGCGCGGCGCTGGAGAAGGCCCGCGCCGGAGACGCGGGCGCCGTCGTCGTCACATGCCGGGGCCACGGGGTCGCGCTGGCGGTGGCGGCCCTGGCGCGCCGGATGAAAATCCGCCGGGTCCTGGCCGTCGCCCACGGAGAGGAGCACCGGGAGGTCCTGGAGGAGGCGGGGGTCGTCGCGGTGGAGAGCCCGGAAGACCTGGCGGCGGAGAAACTCTTCTGGTGGCTGGGGGATTCCCCGGTCCGCGACCTCTTCCGGCTCGCCGGAGGGCGGCTGAAGGTCTTCGAGGTCCCCGTCGGGGAGGGGTCGGCGGCCGCAGACAAGACCGTGGCGAACCTCCAGGAGAAGACGGGGGGGCGCGCCGCCTGCGTCCGGCGGGGGGATGACTGGCTCCTGCCGCTGCCCGGGACGGACCTCAAGGCGGGGGACCGGGTGACGATCTTCGCGGAGGCGGGGGACACGGAGAGGGTCCTGAAGCACCTCGAAGCACGGAAGGTCTCCGATCGCGGGCAGTAGGTTCCGAAAGGGCCCGCGCTCGGTGGCGGGTTTAAATCGGACACATCTCCGACGACGGCCCGCTGGCGCGGGCTTCTGTCCCGCGCGACCCGCAATCGGGAGGGAAAATTGTCCGGGATGTTGCGAAGTGGCAGGGCTAAGGCCCGGCCGGAATCGAGAGAAGAGGCCGAAGAGAGGATTTCGCCCCCGGGGTCGCCCGGCCCCCCGGCAGCGGGGGCATTTCAGGGGCAGGACGGACTTCCGCCCCGCCGCCTCACCCCCCGCCCCCGGCTGGCGCGTCCGCCGAGGAAGCGCCGACTTTCTTCCACTCTTTCTCCGACACCTCCTTCTTCATCTCCTCGAAGAGGTCGCTCATCACGCGGGCCAGGATGGCGTTCATCCGCTCGTCGGAGAGGGTCCGGATGAGGACGTCGGTGACCGCTTCGGAGGCGAAGGCCGAGGCCCGGACGTAGCCGGGAATCCCGGAGAACCGGCGGAACTTGGGCGAGGTCTGCAGAATCTCGTGCTCCATCCAGACGAGGTCCTGCCGGTTCTCCTCCAAGGCCTTCCGGAGCGCCTCGCTGAGCTTCACCTTGGTGAACCAGCGTTGGGCCAGGGTGAGGATGCGGAGGGTCAGGCGGTCGGAAATCTCCTCGACGAGCGCGGCCTTGTATTTGCCGAAGGTGACCCGATAGAACTCCTCGCCGAAGGCTCGGTTGAAGGCCCGGACCAGGCGGGCGAAGACGAAGAGGAGCCGAAGGAGGCGGAGCAGCCGGAGGGACCGGAGGGCGGGATGGCTCACGGGAAGCATGCCCAGCACGTCATACCAGTGGGCCAGGACGTAGCGCCCCTTGCGCTCGGCCTTCCCCAAGCGCACCGCGAACTCGACCCAGAAGACCGCGACGATGGCGAGGTCGATGTTCCCGATGAACTCGGCCTGGGCGGGCGTCACCGGTGTGAAGAACTCGACAACGAGGAGGGAGACGGAGAAGACCGCGAGGAGCACCATGGCCCAGTCCACCGCGCGGGAGGGGGGCATCGCTTCCGGGGGGGTCACGCGTGTCCGGGGCCGAGGCTCTGGGCTCATCCGCCTGCGGGCTCCTTCCCCTTCAGGTGGACCACCCGCTGGGGGAGCGGAATCTCGATTCCCTCTGACCGTGAGGGCCGAGTCGGAGCCGTAGGCCACGCTCACGTTCACCCGGGCCGCCATCTCGGGCTCCGGTAGGTGGTGCTGGACGGAGGGGGGAGCAGTTGGGCCATCGAGAACAGCGCCCCCCATCGGGTTTGAGCCTTTCGCCGGGGCCCCGCCCGCAGAACAGCAGGACCGCCCGGACGAACTCCGGGTGGTCGAGGGCCTGGGGCATGTTCCCCGGGAGGCGGTCGTGGCAGGAGTCGAACTCCTCGGCCAGGAGGCCAGCTTCGTTCGCGGCGAAGTGGCCGCACTTTTTTCGGCCCCCTTCTCCCGACGATGGACGAGCGGGGAAAGGAGTCCTCAGATGGGGAGCCGGGCCACGTCCTCCAGGGAACCCGATTCCAGCACTCGCCGGGCGAGCCGGGGCTCGCGGCTGAGGTCCGAGAACTTGGCGACGAGCTCCCCGGGGGCCAGCGGGTTGCGCGGGTCCCCCCGGGCGAAGTCGACCCGGACCCGCCGGATGCCCCCGGTCCCTGCCGCCTCGACGACGGCGGGCCACCGCTGGGGATAGAAGCGCTCCAGCGACGCGTCGGGCACCGTCCTCACCCTCCGCAAGAGCCGGCGGACCGCCGGGTCCCGCAGCGCCCGGGGCGTGAACTCCTCCGGCGAGACCCGCCCCCGCGCGAAGGCGGCGGCCACGCACCAGCGGAGGCTGAACCGGGCCGCTTCCGGGGTCGCCGGGGCGCGCCCCACCAGCTGCAGAGCGCTCCCCGCGACCCGCACCCGGACGGCACGCGGCTCCGGGAATGCTGCGCCCGAAGGGCGCGACCTCTTGCGACGCAGTCGCAGGGCATCCTCGCGCAGGGCGAGGGCGGCGTCAATGGCCGCGTGGGTGAAGCGGCAGGAAGCGTGCAATTTGAACCCGACGTCGAGGATGTAGAAGCGGCGGAGGTCGAGCCGGCCCACGCGGCCCGCTGTCGCGTCGAGGAACCCCCGGGGGACGTCGAGGGTCGGGGAGGAGCCGAGTCCCTCCGCGACCCAGAGCGCCGAGAGTAGTCCCGCGTGGGCCGCGCGGCCGGCGTGGAGCGCCTTCGCGGGCGTACCGCCGCCGATGGTGGCCCAGAGGCCCGAGGCCTGGGTGGCGGCGACGTGGAGGGCGCGCTCGGCCTCGGCTTCGCCGAGGCTAAAAATCCGGGAGGCCGCGGCGGCAGCGCCGAGGGCGCCCATCGTCCCGGTGGTGTGCCAGTGGGCGTAGTGGGCGGGCTGAATCGCCGAACCGAGGGCGATGGAGACTTCGTAGCCCGCAACGATGGACTCGATGAGGGCGCGGCCGGAAGCGTGCTCCCTCTGCGCCGCGGCGAGGGCGGCCGCGATAACCGGCGCCCCGGGGTGGTAAATGGAGGGCTCGTGGACGTCGTCCAGTTCGAGGAGGTGGGCGGCGGTCCCGTTGTGGAGCGCGGCGGAGAGGGCGGATGCCCGGCGGCCCCGTCCCGCGACGGTCGCCTCCATGGGCCCGCGGTCGAGGAGGAAGGAGAGGTCCGGGCGAGGCCCGCGACCCAACCCCGCTCCACCTGCAGAACGCGAGGGTCGCGGGCCGAGAGAGCGGGCGCCGGCGATGGCGCAGCCGGTCCAGTCGAGGAGGCAGAGGCGGGCCTTGTCCCGGACCGGCGGGGGAAGGGTGCGGTAGCGGATGGAAGTGGCCAGTTGTGCGAGCCTTCGGGCGAGAGAGGGAGTCATGGGGGAAGGGGGCGGGCCTGTGGACGGGGGGAGGGGGGGGCCCCCCCCCCCCCCCCCCCCCCCCGGCGACGGTTTCCGCAGCACGGCCACGTGCCGCACGAGGCTCCGGTGGACCGGAACCCGGTGGCGCTCCTCCTCGACCAGTCCCGGGACCTCCGGGAGGCGCGGCTCAGCGGAGAGGAAAACCGCACGGCCTCCGGGCCGGAGGACGCGGGCCGTCTCCGCGAGCGCCTCGCGGTAGAGGCCTTCGCGACCCTCCCCCACGACCTTCGCCGAGCGTCCGTAGGGGGGGTCGGCCACGACTCCTGCGATGGAACCGTCGCGGAGAGGAAGGCGGCGAGCATCGCCCCACACCACCTCCCCCTCCAGTCCCAGGTGGCGCAGGTTTCTGCGCGCGCCCACCACCATGGTCAACTGGGCGTCGAGGCCGAGAACCCGGTGGCCGCAGAGGGCCCCCTCCACCAGCAGGGAGCCGGTCCCGCAGAAAGGGTCGAGGAGGGGGGAGCCGGGGGGAGCCTCCGCGAGGTTGACGAGGACGCGGGCGAGTCTGGGGAGGAGGACCCCGGGGTGGAAGAAGGGGCGCTTCGGGGGGCGGCGGGACTCGTAGGCGGAACGCTCCACCACCCCCCGCTCGACCGCGAGGCGGAGCGCTCCCGATTGCTCGAAGACGCGGAGGGTGGCGTCGGGGGCGTCGAGGGAGACCTCCAACCCCCGCCCCCGGAGGAGGCGGCCCAGGACCGCCACCGCCTCGCGGGGGCCCCGGAGGGCGAAGGTGCGCCCCTCCACCCGCAGGCCGGCCGCCGCGGCCACGAGGTCGGGGATCCCGCCGGAGGCGACCACCTCCAAGATCCGCCGGGCGTAGGCGAGTCGGCTGGAGAGGGAGTCCCACGGAACTTCGCCCGGGATGTCGTAAAGGCCGTGGGTCCCGGCCCCCGCCGCAGCGAACGAGAGGCCCAGGGATCGGAACAGACCTTCGGCCTCCCTCCGCGGCAGGTCGGGGTGCTCCCCGGAGAATTCAATAGCGACGAGGGCCATCCCCCGAGGAGATGGCGGAGAGGAAAAAGCGGAGGAGGCGGAAAAGGCGCGGATTCGGGCGGAGCGCGGGGGCCGAGACCCCAGCGGACCCGACCTGCGGGGGCGCCGGGAGCGGCCCTCAGTAGGTCGCGACGGCCGGCTTGTCGGCGAAGTGGGGGATGACCTCGTCCCCGATGAGCTGGATGGACTCCATCACTTTCTGCTGGGGCAGGACCCCCACGGGGACGAAATACATGATTTCCGGGAACCCGAGTTGCCGGAGAGCCTCCAACTTCTCGATGACGTGCTTCGGGTCGCCGCCGATGAGCATGCCCGCCGACTCCAGTTCGTCGGCGGTGAACTTGCCCATGATCTCCTTCGGCAGTTGGCCGAAATACTTGTAGGCGTCGGGAGTCTTGGCGAGGATGGGGGCGGTGAACTTCAGGAGCAACTGGAAGTAGCGGAGCATCCCCTTCTTCGCGGTCTGCTGGGCCGCCTCGTTGCTCTTCTCGACGTGGAGGCCGATGAGCATCGAGAACCGCTCGGTCTTCGGGTCGGTCTTGCCGAGCCCCTTCCGGGTCTTCCGGTAGAGCTTGAGGTCCTCGACCACCAGTTGCATGGGCTTGAAGGGGCCGGCGAGGCACCCGATGTCCTGCTGGGCGGCGGTCTCGAAGGTCGAGGGGGTGACGGCCGCGAACCAGAAGGGCGGGTGGGGCTTCTGGACCGGCTTGGGCAGGATGGGAATCTTCTTCGGGACCTTCCAGAACTTCCCGTTGAAACTTGTCTCGGTCTCGGTCCACGCCTTCTTGAGGAAGTCGATGGCCTCCAGCTGGCGAGCCTTCGACTCCTCAATGTTCACGCCGAACGCCTCGTACTCCTTCAACTGGAAACCGCGGCCGATGCCCACGTCCAGACGCCCCTTGCTCAGGATGTCGAGGACCGCGGTGCGCTCCGCGACGGCGATGGGGTTGTGGAATGGGGCGAGGATGACTCCGGTCCCGATGCGGCACCTCTTCGTGTGCTGGGAGACCGCGCTCAGGAAGACCTCCGGGGCGGAACAGTGGGAGTACTCAGACATGAAGTGGTGCTCGACGGCCCAGATGCGGGAGAACCCGACCCGGTCCGCCAGGGCGGACTGCTCCAGCGCCTCGTGGTAGACCTGGGCCTCGGTCTTGCCCGACTCCTTGTAGACTTCGAGTTCGTAGAAGAGGCCGAACTTCATCGTCTCTCGCAGGGCCGTTCCTGTGGACCGGGTTTAAACCTATCTGTCGCCCGCTGTCGCCGGGGGGAGAGGGGGGGGCTTTGACCCCCTCTCCCCCCGTCCACAGGCCCGCCCCCCTCTCCCCCTGTCCAACGACGGGGAGCGGGTCGTCGGACCCTGGTTTCTGCGAAGAAACTTGGTTACTCCCATGCCGCGTGCGCCGGGCCAGAAAAGGCGCATCGCGCTAAATCTATTTGACTCCGGAACCGATAAATGAAAGGCTGTGGCGAAAGCGCGCTGCCTCCTGTGCGAGGAGGCCCCCTCCCTAAGCCAGCTCCTGGGGCCCGAGACCCTGAAGGACGTCCTCTACGGACTCTTCGACAAGGAGTCCATGGAGGAGGGCGGGGCGCCTTTCGACCTGGAGGAGGCCCTCCGTTCGATGATGGGGGAGGACCTGTGGAAGAAATACTCCGCCTCGCGGCGCGAGAACTCGCGGATGGAGGAGATGATGAACTACTTCTACCCATACCACAACGCCGACCGGCAGCCCGGCCCCGACCCTTCGGAGGCCGCGGAGGAGGCGCGGGAGCGGGCGTGGCGGGAGCTGGTCCGGAAGCTCAAGAGCCGGCAGGTCGCGGGCAAGGACCTCTCCGGAAAGCAGCTGGTGGAGCACTTCGAGGAGGAGCTGATCCAGGAGCTCCAGCGCGAGGGGCTCCTCCAGGAGGACGCCCCCGGCGCGGTCTTCACGGCCGAGGGGGAGCGCCTCATGGCGGAGAAGGTCCTCGACGAGGTCTTCGCCCGCCTCGACAAGTCCGACGTCGGCTCCCACGAGACCCAGGAGGGGGGCGCCGGGACCTACCCCTCCCACCTCCTCACGCCGTTCGACGAGTGGCTCCACACCTTCGACACCCTCGACATCCAGGAGACCCTGCTGCGCACCGCCCGGCGGGACCCCGGGGAACTTTCCATCGGGAACGACGACCTCACCGCCCGCATCCCCCTCCACCGGGCCCGGGCCGCCACGGTCATCGCCATCGACAAGTCCACCAGCATGTCGTGGAGCCCCGACAAGATCAAGGGGGCCGTGAAGGCCGCCCTGGGGCTCCGCCACCTCCTGGAGACCGAATACAGGGAAGACGAACTCCACGTCGTCGCCTACGACCACGAGCCCCACCCCCTCCGGCCGGGGCAGATCGCCGCGCTCACCGGCCGGACCGGGGGCTGGACCGACATCGGCCTCGCCATGGACGCGGCCCGCGACCTCCTCCAGGGCGCCGATGGGAACAAGAGCGCCATCCTCATCACCGACGGATGGCCCACCGCGTCGAGCCATCCCCGGCAGACGCCGGCCGAGTCGGCCCTCCGGGCCGCGCAGGAGTTGGGGAAGGCCGACATCCGGCTCGTGGTGATGATGCTGAACACCCACCCCGGGCTCCGGCGCCTCTGCTCCGAGATGGCCGCACTCAACGGGAACGCCACGGTGGCCTACGTGGACGACCCTCTCACCCTCAAGGAGTTCGTCATCCGCAACTACGTCCGGGAGAAGCGGGGATAGAAGTCGGATGCCCTCGGGAACCCTCCCGTCCCGCCGGGACGGACGCTATCCCACCCCGGGCTCATACTCGAACGCCTGGACGATGAAGGCGCAGGGCATCTCTTCCGGGTCGGCGGGCTCCGCGTCCCGGGCCGCCTCCCTCAACTCCCGCTTCAGGCGCTCCAGGAGGCCTCTCCTCTCCGCCTCGGCGGCGGGCCACGACGCGATGCCCGCCGAGCCTCTCCTCCCGGGGCCGCCCCCCTTTCGGGCGAGGAAGAGGAGGTGCCGCTCCCCGGGCCCCATGCGGGCCAAGCGGTCGAGGAGGTCGTCGGGCAGGAGGCGCCAGTGGAGGGCCTCCTCGAGTTGCTCCCGGGTCCCCATCCGCAGCGCGGCCTCCTCGAAGAGCACGGGCTCGCCGAAGAGGTCGGAATAGTCGGTGTAGAGGACGAACTCGTAGTCGGGGCCGCCCCGGGAACCCGTCCGTTCCAGGAAAAGACGCTTGGGCATCGGAGAGGCGGGGCGGGGGAGGACTGGAAGCCAACGCGGGCTCACGGAAACGGACTGAAAAAGAACCGCTTTCTTTTCAGCCGGTCCCCATCCGGAACACCTTGGTGGAGCAAGAGGGGCAGGTGCCCTGGGTGGCCTTCTTCCCGTTCTTCAGGGTGACCACCTTCGGGTTCGAGATGTCCACCTTCTTGCCGCACTTGACGCAGTAGGCCTGCACCATGAGGCGCCCATCGGGGGGTTGCTATAAAAACTTTGCCGGAGTTCGGAAAAAGGAAACGTTAAACACCCGGGGGGCCCGGGTCCACGCCCCGGAAACGAACCCGGCGGGTAAAACCGGAACGCAGAGGCCAGATCTGGCGAAAAATCACTTTCCGCGATAGACCGCTTTCCGCTTCTCCGCGAAGGCCGCCAGCCCCTCCCGGGTGTCCCCGGTCGAGAAGAGGTGGGAGAAGAGGGCCCGCTCCCGGGCCAGCCCCTCTTCCAGCCCCGGCCACGCCCCGCGGAGGGCCTCTTTCGCGAGCCTCAGGGGGACCGGGCTGCGAGCCGCAATTTTCTGGACGAGGCCCTCCACAGCCTCCGCCATCCCCTCCGGCTCCACGACCCGGTTCACCAGGCCGATGCGGAGCGCCTCGTCCGCCCCCACCGCCTCGCCGGTGAGGACCATCTCGCGGGCCAGCGCCATCCCGACGAGCCGCGGCAGCCGCTGGGTCCCGCCCCACCCCGGCAGCAGGCCCACGTTGACCTCGGGCAGCCCGAGCCGGGAGCCGCGGGCCGCGATGCGGACGTCGCACGCGAGGGCGAGTTCGAGGCCGCCCCCCAGGGCGTGGCCGCGGAGGAGCGCCACCGTGGGCACGTCCAGCCCCGCGACCGCGTCGCAGACCGACTGGCCCAGCCGGGCGAAGTCGAGGGCCTCGGCGGGCGTCAGGGTCCGGACCTCGGCGAGGTCCGCCCCGACGCAGAACGCCTTCTCGCCCGCGCCCGCGAGCGCGACGGCGCGGGTCTCGGGGTCCGCCGCCGCCCGGGCCAGGGCGTCCCGGAAGGAGCGGAGGGCGGAGCGGTCGAGGGCGTTGAGTTTCTCGGGGCGGTTCAGGGTGAGGGTGGTGAGAGGCCCGGCGCGGGAGGCGAGGATGGCGTCCCCCATCTACTTCTTCGCGTAGACGTAGAAGCCCCGGCCGGTCTTCCGGCCCAGGTAGCCGGCGCGGACCAGGTTCTTCAGGAGAGGGCAGGGGCGGAACCGCTCCCCGTGCTCGGCGTGGAGCGACTCCATGATGCTGAGGGTGACGTCGAGGCCGACCAGATCCGCCAGTTCCAGGGGCCCCATCGGGTGGTTCAGGCCGAGCCGCATCGCCTTGTCGATCTCCTCCGCCGTCGAGACCCCCTCCATGAGGGCCTCCATCGCCTCGTTCATGAAGAGGAAGAGGAGGCGGTTCACCGCGAACCCCGCCACGTCCTTGACGATGATGGGGCTCTTGCCCATCCTCTCGCACACCTGGACCACCGCCGAGATGGTCGCGTCGGAGGTGGAGGAGCCCCGGACAACCTCGACCAGTTTCATCACCGGGACCGGATTGAAGAAGTGCATCCCGGCGAACCGGTCGGGGCGGCGGGTGGAGGAGGCGAGTTCGGTGATGGAGAGGGAGGAGGTGTTGCTGGCGAACAGCGTCCTGTCGGGGCAGATGCGGTCGAGCTCGCCGTAGAGTTTCTTCTTCGCCGATTTGTCCTCGACGACGCTCTCGACGATGAGGTCGGCCTCCGCCGCGTCGGCGAGGTAGGCGGAGGCCCGGAGATTCCTCAGGACCATCTCCATATCCGCCTTCTGCAGCCGCCCCTTCTCCACCGAGCGGGCCATCCCCTTCTTCATCTCCTCGAACCTGCCCTCGATACGGGCCGGGTCTCGGCCCACGAGGAGGGTCTGGAACCCGCTCTGGGCGGCGGACTGGGCGATGCCGCTCCCCATGGTCCCGGCGCCGACGACCGCGACCCTCTCGATGGCCATGGGCGACGTTGGTCCGGGGTCATTTAAAGACAGCGGGGCGGAGATGTGGAGCCATGGCCCAGCCGCCCCTCCCGCTCCTGCAGAGGCAGTTCCGGCGGGCCCTCCGCGCCCCCGCCTACCGCGCCAAGTTCGGGAACGCCCGGGTCCGGACCCTGGAGGAGTTCCGCGCCCTGCCCACCACCGCCAAGCCCGAGCTGATGGAGGCGCAGGCCCGGGAGCCCCCCTTCGGCGGCTTCCTCGCGGTCCCGAAGGTCCGCATCTCCCGGGTGACGGTCTCGCCGGGCCCCATCTTCGAGCCGAGGACCCGGGGCGAGAGGCAGGAGGCGCTGAAGCACAACGTGCCGGTCCTGCGGATGCAGGGAGTCCGGATGGGGGACGTCGTGCTCATCACCTACTCCCTTGGCCCCATGCCCGCCGGCCTCGGCCTCATGGAGCTGTGCCAAGCGGTGGGCGCCACCGCAGTCCCCTCGGGCCCCGGAGAGAGCGAGAGGCAACTGGAGTTCATCCGCAAATTGAGGTGCACGGTCTTCGCCGGGACCCCCTCCTACTTCGTGAAACTGGGCGAGTTCGCGAAGGAGAGGGGGCTCGACCCCACGGCCCTCGGCCTCCGGGTCTCCCTCCACGGAGCGGAGCCCCTGCCGCCCGCGCTGCGGGCCAAGATTGTGGGCCTCTTCGCCTGCGAGCCCTTCGACCGCTACGGGGTCGCGGAGATCGGCAACATCGGGGCGGAGTGCCGGGCCCACCGGGGGCTCCACGTCAATCCGGGGGTCCACCTCGAACTGCTGGAGCCGGGGACGGACCGGCCTGTGAAGGCGGGGGAGACCGGGGAAATCGTCGTCACGCCGCTCACATCGGAGGCGATGCCGCTGATTCGCTACAGGACCGGCGACCTGTCGCAAGTGATGAGGGGGCCGTGCCCCTGCGGCCGCCCCGGGCCGCGGCTTTCCGGAATCGCGGGGCGGGCCGACGAGTCGCGGAAAGTGAGGGGGGTCTTCGTCCACCCGTCGCAGGTTGCGAAGGCGCTGGAGGGGCTCGCCGAGAAGTTCCAGATTGTCATCGAAAGGCCGGGGGCGAGCGACGTGATGACGGTCCGCATCGAGGGGGCGGAGGAGACGAAGGGGGAGGCGGAGGTGCGGCTCAAGAAAGTCCTGGGGCTCGATGTGAATGTGGAGGCCGGAAAGGTCGAAGGCGGGCGGTTGGTGGACAAGAGGGAGTTGTCGTCGGTGAGGGGCGAGTAGAGTCCGCTGCGCTACCCCACGGGGCCGGGGTAGCGTCCTCGCCCCCGCACCCCTCGCCGGGGCGGGGCTGCTCTACCGGCGCAGGCAGTAATCGACCCACCTTCTCATCACCTTCGCCGCCGCCCCGTGCTCGCTGAAGACCGGAATCCCCGCCTCGAAGAGCCCCCGGACGAACTCCCAGCGCCGCCCCTCCGCCTCGATGGAACGGGTCACCACCACCACCGGCTTCCCGCGGCCCTTGGCAGCCAGGAGACTCCGGTGGAGGGCGTTGAAGAGCCCCTTCTCCTCCTCCAAGTAGAGTTCAGGAGCGAGGACCCGGGTGGGGACTTCGAGGACGAGGATGTCGGTCCCGGGGTCGGCCGCGAGGCCGGTGAGTGTGGCGCGGAGGACCTTCGGGTCGAGGTAGGCCGCTGCGAGGTCCACGGGGTTGTCAATCTCCTTGCCTGCGGCCTTCGAGAAGCGGCGCTTCAGGTCGCGGCCCAGGGACGAGACCTTGAGCCCCGCGGATTCCATGGCGTCCGACGCCGCCACCCCGTCCCCACCGCTCATCCCCACGAAGGAGACCCTCGGCCCCCGGGCCCGGGGAAGCATCGAGAATGCGGTCATCGTCTCGGCAAGGTCGGTGAAGGAGTCGGCGGGGAAGGCCCCGGCGCTGCGGACCGCCCGGAGCCACGCGGAGTGGGAGGAGGCCTCCCGGCCCGTGTGGCGCGCCATGGCCCGCGACCCGGCCCGGGTCCGGCCCGACTTGAGGACGACGACGGGTTTCTTCGATGCCGCCCGCCTCAGGGCCGCAAGGTAGCGCTTTTCGTCCTTGAGCCCCTCGGCGTAGGCGGCGATCACTTTCGTCTTCGGGTCCCGGGCGAGGAAGCCCAAAAAGTCAGCGCCGTCGAGGTCGGCCCCGTTGCCGTAATTGACGACCTTGCTGAAGCCGACCCCGCGCTCCTGACCCCAGAGGACGAGGCCGATGGCGAAGCCGCCGGATTGCGAGACGACCGCAACCGGCCCCGGCCTGGCCGTGAAGGAGGCGCGGAATGCGATGCCCGACTCGGGGCAGTAGACCCCCATGCAGTTGGGGCCGATGATACGGACCCCGGCGCGCCGGGCGGTGCGGAGGAGCTCCTCCTCGAGGGCCGCGCCCTCCCGGGTCCCCGCCTCCCGGAACCCCGAGGAGAAAATCTGGACCGCCGCCGCCCCCTTCCGCCCGCACGCCTCCACAATCCCGGGGACCGTGGCGGCCGGGGTGAGGATGACCGCGTAATCAATCCGGTCGGGGATGGCCTCCGGCGCCGGATAAAACTTGAAGCCGAGCATCGACTCCACGTTGGGGTTCACCGGGTAGAGCCTCCCGGAGAAGTTCCCCAGGAGGTAGGAGCGGAGCCACTGCCAGTTCTGGCGGGAGGAGGCACCGACGAGGGCGATGGAGCCGGGATGGAAGATTCTCCCGAAGAGGGCGTCGGAGGCGCGCCGGTTCACGGCTTTTTCCCCGCCGGTTTCCGGGCGACGAGCAGTTTCGACACCTCCTCGAGCACGACCTCCCCCCGCTGGTTCCTGGTCAGGGACTTGGTGGTGATGACCCCGCGGTCGGGCTTGCTCGTCTCCCGCTTCTCGACCACCTCGGTCTCGACATGGAGGGAGTCGCCGATGAGGACCGGCTTGAGGAAGCGCACACTCTCCATCCCCAGGAAGGCGATGAGGGAGTCCCGGAAGGTCGCCTGATTCACCTTCAGCCCGGAGGAGAGGGAGAGGTTGAGGAGGCCGTGCGCGATGCGGCCCGGGAAGAACCGCTTCGCATAGGCCTCGTCGGTGTGAAGGGGATGGTTGTCGCCGGTGAGACGGGCGAAGGTCATGACGTCGCTGTCGGTCACGGTCCGGGCCGGGGTGGCGAACTTGGTCCCGACCTCGACCTCCTCGAAATAGAGGCCCATGCGCGCTCACTTCGTTCGCGCGGGCGCAAAACGCTGCCCTCGCGCGCTCGCTCCGCTCGCGCTCTCGGGCGCGTTTTGCGGGGTTTCCCGGGGGGCGACGATGCGCAGCAGCGCCTGCACGTCGTTGAGGTTGCCCCAGACCCGGGCCTTCCCCGAGCGGACGGCCTCCCCGATCGAGAGGCCTCCCGACGCGAGCCGCTCCCAGACGCGGGCGTCGGGGAGGAGGAGGCTCCCGTCGGGGGCGGGGTATTCGCCACGCTCCAGCCGCGCGCCATCCGCGGTCGCGACGAAGTGGTAGCCCTCCGATCCGACGCGGAGGTTCACCACGCGGCCCGGGTAGCCCAGGTCGGGCTCGACCCACCGGAGGCGCCCCTCCCGGTTCTCCCGGAGAGCTTTTTCGGCGGCCATCAGGCTCGCGGTTTTCATTTCCGCTTCTCCTTCGCCCACGCCTTGAGGGCCTCCGACCCCGCCCTCCGGGCGTTCAGGGCGGTGTACTTTCCGTACCGGCGGGCCACCGCCTTCTCGAACTCCTCCTGCAGCTCCGGGTCGAGGGTGAGGACAAGCCTCCCCTTCATGTCCTCCTCGAAGTAGGTGGTGAGGAGCGGCATTTTTCGGAAAAGGGGCGTGGACTCGGCTGCGTGGTGCGACTTCAGTCTCGGGTTTCCCAGGAACTTGCTCATCGCCGCCGCCCCCTCCCCTCGCCTGCGGACATCCCCGGTTGCCGACGGAACGAGAGGTTTTCCGAGAGGACCGGTGCGGGAGGATTTCCGAGTGGAGCGGCAACAATGGGGCAGATGTAGGGCCAGTTGAGGGCCACCAACTTCTCGCCCGGCCTCCCCGCGCCGGAGCGGACGTAGCCCTCGCCCCGCGCGAACTCGTCGAGGACGAGGGCGGCGAGGACCTCCGGGGCGAGGCCGTGCTCGGCGGCGGCCGCCCGGATGAACTCCCGGGTCGCCCTCAGGACCCGAAGGTCGAGTCCCTCCCGGGGCCCGTCCGCGGCGGGCTTCAACACCGCCTGTCGCGCGGGGGACGAGGGCGCGCGGGCGACGGGCGTGGGTTTTGGGGCCTTCCCGTTCGTCCGGAACGCCTTGCGGATGTACCTTCGCCCCCACTGCTCGTCGAAGAAGAGCGATTCGATTGGGAATCGGGGCGGCCCGGCGGCCCTCTCCTGGGCGGGGACCCCGATGGGGAGGCAGGTGTAGGGTGTCCATGAGCGGGGGACCCCGAGGCCGTCCGCGATGAGCTCGCGCCGCCGCTCGTCCATCATCAGGGGGGCCCCGATGTGGCAGGTGCCGAGCCCCTGCTCGGTGGCGGCGAGCCACATGTTCTCCACCCCGATGGCGGTGGAGGCGAGGGAGAGCATCTCGGGGTGGCGGCCGGGAAAATCCCAGAAGGCGCTGGTGTAGCAAGCGACGAGAACCGCCGGCGCCTGGCGCAGGGCGTTCGCCATCAGAGAGCCGTGGGTCAACTCCATCGAGGCGCGGAGGCGCTCCTTCTCCGGCAGGTACCACATCCGGGAGAGCATCCGGTCGTGGTCCTTGGTGAACTGGGAGACGACTTTCATCTCGGCCAGGTGGTCCGCCATGTAGTTCTTCATTTCGGGGTCGCGGACGACGATGTAGCGCGAGAACTGGAGGTTCTCGTCGCTCGGGGCGATGCGCGCCGCCTCCATGATGCGCTCCAGCTTCCCGTCGGGGACCGGCACGGGCGCGAAGCGCCGGTGGGCGCGGCGGGTGTAGAGGACCTCCCAGAAGTCCATTATCGTCTCCGGCTCTGCGCCTTCTCCTCAAAAATGGCGCGGCTAATGATGAGTTTCTGGATGTCCTGCGAGCCTTGGCCGTAGTTGGCGGTCTTCGCGTCCATGAGCCACCGGCCCGCGGGGCTCTCCTTGCTCCACCCGAGCCCCCCGAGGACCCGCATCAGAGTCTCGGTGGCCGCCGCAGCGGCCTCGCCGGCGGCATATTTCGCCATCGCGGTCTCGGTGGAGTGGCGGAGTCCCCGGTCGTCGAGCCAGGCGGCCCGGTGGACGAGGAAGCGGGCGGCGTCGATCTGAATCGCCAGTTCGGCCAGGGGGAAGGAGACCGCCTGATACTCCTTCAGGGGCCTCCCGAAGACCACGCGCCGTTTCGCATGGGCCACCGCCATCTCCCAGGCGGCGCGGGCGAGCCCCACGCTCGCGGCGGCGAGGCCCACTCGGCCCCGGTCCATGGACTTGAGGGCGGCGATGAATCCCTCCCCTTCGCCGCCGAGGAGGGCCTCCGGGCCGACCTCGCAATCGGCCGAGACGCGGAAGACGTGGTGTTCCACATCTCCGTGGCCGCGCATCTGCTCGAACTTGAGCCCGGGGGTGTCCTTCTCCAGGAGGAAGGCGGAAATCCCTCGGGCCCCCTTCAAGGGGTCGCTCTTCGCCAGCAGCAGGAGGTGGGTCGCGATGTCGCAGTTGGAGATGAGCCGCTTCTGCCCCCGGATGCGGTAGCCCCCTTTCGTCTTCACGGCCCGGGTCGCCATGGAGACCGGGTCGGAGCCGGGGCCCCGGTCGGTCATGCCGAAGGCGAACCACGCCTTGCCCCGGGAGATGCGAGGAATCCACTCCCTCTTCTGGGCCTCAGTCCCTCCGAAGAGAAGGGTGCATCCCGCCAGCCCCGCCCCCTCGATGACCAGCGCTGAGGAGCGGTTCACGGCGCCAATCTCCTCCATGACGACCGCGAGGTCCGCGAGGGGGGTCCCCTTCCCGCCGTATTTGGCCGGGAACCACATCCCAGCATAGCGGTTTTTGAGTTTCTGGACCAAACCCGCGTCGAGGGCCTCCTCTTCGGCCATCCCCTCGACCTTGGGCGCGATTTCGCGCAGGGCGAACGCGCGGGCCGAGCGCCTCAACGCCTCCTGAGCCGGGGTCAGGGAGAAATCCATTTGCGACCCACCTCCTCTCCCTCCGCCCATCCCTGGCAACTTACGCCAGGGGTCAAGCGAGCACCGGGCGCGGGCTCCACCGGCCTGAAATGGAGGATGTCCCGGAGATGTCCCGTGCGCTTCGGCCGCCACACCGGCTCCATCCTCATCCCGATGCGGAGGGTCCTCTCGTCCCCCTTGACCAAGTGGGTCAGCCCGGTGTCGGAACCGTCGAACTTGATGATGCCGTAGGTGTAGGGGGGCTTGAGGGGCTGGTGGGGGAAGGAGTAGTGGACCACCGAGAAGGTCTCCAGGGTCCCCCCGGGCCCCACCTCGACCAGGGCCGTCTCCTCGAGGCAGAGGGCGCAATACTCCCGGGGCGGGGTGGCGATGCGCCCGCACTTCGGGCATTTCGCGCCGAGGATTTTCCGGGCTTTGAGGCCGTCGTAGAACTTCGTTGCCATGCGGCCGAGGGTCCAGTTATACTCGATGGTGACCACGCCGGGGATGCGGGTGATGCGCCCCTGCTCCTTTTTCCGGGCCTTCTTCATCGCTACCTCCCGAGGACGGTCACCACATTAAACTGCGGGAGCCCCCCGCCCCAGCCGTGGGCGAGGGCGCGTTCCACGCCCGGGACCTGGTGCTCGCCCGCGTCGCCGCGGACCTGGAGGGCGGCCTCAGCGATGCGAATCATGGCGGTGGCCCCGATGGGGTTGGTGCTGAGGACCCCGCCGCTCGGGTTGAACGGCAGGTCGCCCTCCATGGAGGTGATCCCCTCCTCGGCAGCCACGCCCCCCTTCCCCCGGGGAAAGAGGCCGAGGACCTCGCTCCAGATGACCTCCTGGTGGGCGAAGGCGTCGTAGAGCTCGGCCACCTGGAAGAACTTCCGGGGGTTCTCCACGCCGGCTTTCTTGAAGGCGCGCCTCCCCGCCTCGGCGAGGCTCGCGGCCTCGGCCATGTCGCGGTCACTGTGGCGGGGGGTGTCGCTGGCGCTGGCGGTCCCGAGGACCCGCACGGGGTCGTCGCGCATCTCTCTGGCCGCATCCTCCGACGCGAGGAGGAGAGCGCACGCCCCGTCTGTCTGCGGACAGGAGTGGAGGAGGCGGATGGGGTGGGCCATGACCGGCGATGCGAGGACCTGTTCGACGGTGGTGGCTTGGCGCATGTGGGCCTTCGGATTCCGGAGGGCGTTGGTCCGGTTCTTCGCGGCGACGTGGGCCACCTGCTTCTCGGTCAGGCCGTATTTCCACATGTAGCGCCGCAACTGCAGGGCGGAGCTGCCGAGCACGCCGGAGGAGGCGAACCTCCCGTAGACCGGGTCGCCGAGGGAGAGGCCCGCCTGGGCGTGGATGCAGTCGGTGATTTTCTCGAACCCGACGGCGAGGACACGGTCGAAGAGGCCCGAGGCGACGTGGTAGTAGGCGGAGAGGAAAACCGAGGCGCCCACCGTCCCCCCGGTCTGGACCTTCATCGCGGGCTTCATCACGGAGGCGAGGGCGTCCACCGCCACCAGGTCGGGCATGAGCAGCCCCTCGAACCACTCCATGTTCCCCGAGACGACGGCGTCCACCTCCCGGGGGGTGGCCCTCGCGTCCCGCAGACACTCCCGCACCGCCTCCGAGACCAGTTCAGGGATGCTCACGTCCTCCCGCTTGCCGTGGCGGGTCTGCCCGATGCCCGCGATGGCCACGTCCCTCATCGCGCGAATATCGCCACCGCCTGGGATTGCCCGCAGGGACCCGCCGCTCCGTGGGCCAGCGCCGCCTTCGCCCCGCGGACCTGGACCGGTCCCGCTTCGCCCCGCAGTTGCAGCACCGCCTCGGCGGCCCGGGAGAGGCCGCCGACGAAGGGGGCGTGGCCCGCGAGGGAGCCCCCCGAGGGGTCCACGGAGGTCCGCCCGACGTCCAGGCCGAGAGCCTCAGACCAGAGGGGGACCTGGTAGGAGAACTCCGCGTGCAGCTCGGCCGCATCCAAATCCCGGGGCCGGAGGCCCGCCATCCGGTAGGCGCGGGCGGCGGCATCCTCCAGGGCGCGGCTGCGGTGGAGTTCGCGCTCCCCGAGGAGGTGCTCCTCGACGCAATGACACGCGCCGACAATCCAGACGGGGCTCGGGTGGCTGCGCGCCAGGTCCTCCGACGCCAGGACGAGGGCCGCGGCGGAGTCCACGAACGGGGATATCTCCAGGACGCGAATCGGAGAGGCCCGGACCGGGGAGCGCAAGACTTCCCTCGCAGAGACCCTGGGCGAGCGGGACCGGGGGTTTTTCGCGCCCCGGGCCCGGTGCTGCTCCACGATTTTCGCGAGGGTCCCGGGGGCCGGGCCACCGCCCTCCATCCTCCGCCGGGCCTGGAGGGCGGCCGCCGAGACCCGGTCGAGCCCCAGCGGCCGGGTGTACCAGGGATCGAAGAGGGCGCGATAGGCCGCCTCGGGCCGCGTCTCGGAGGGCTTGCACTGGGCGACCACCAGGACGGCGTCGAACGCGCCGGAGAGGACCCGCATCCACCCCAGAATGAGCGCGAGGAGCCCGTCTCCCGCCACCTTCGCCTCCTCCTTGAGGTAGGCCCCGGCGGGCTCCACCGAGGTGGAAGAGGAGATGATGCGGCCGTCGAGCATGTCCATGGAGCACTGGACCACGGCGCCTAGGTCGTCCCGGCCGAGCCCGGCCTGGCGCAGGGCGCTGCGGCACGCGTGGAACACCATCTCCTCCCTCTGGAGGCGGACCGAGGCCTGCGGGGAAATGATGGAGGCGCCGAGGACCGCCACCTTCTCGTTCACGGCTGGACCGCCTTCCGGACCGCCGCCAGGAAGTCGTCGGCGGTGAGGCCCGGGATCTCGACCCCCTTCAGGGCGTCCTCGGCCCGCTCCCGGATGGTCGGCCTTCCCCAGGCGGAAACAATCGCCCGCTCCATTTCCCGGAGTCCCTCCGCGGGCCTCAGGAAGAAGTCGCCCGAGAACATGACCTCCACCGGCTTGCCGCAGGCGTCGGCGAGGACGTGGGCGGTCACCAGCTTCCGCCCCTTGTGGTTCCCCTGGACCAGCCGGTGGCCCTCCGGGACCCGGGGGAAACGCGCCCGGCTGGAGACCTGCCGGAGCCTGTCGGGGGAGGCCATGAGAGCCCCCAGTTCATCCGCCCGGGCCAGCTCCTCGGAGGTGGCCCGGGAGAACGCCACCTTCACCCCAAAGGTGGCGGCGAACTCCCGGCCGAAGGAGTCCCGGACGTCCTCCGGGCGCACCGTCCGTGCCGCCAACTCCGACAGGCTCGCCAGGTAGCCCTGGGTCTGCTTGAACTCCTTGTCCGAGAACTTCTCCGGGGGAATCCTGCAGACCCGCTCGTAGGGGGCGAAGTCGACCGGGACCAGGTTGATGGGGAGGCCGATGTCGTACCCCGCCGCGAGGCGGCTGGCCACGACCGCGCCCACCTTCCGCGGGCCTGCGACCACGTCCCCCACGTGCCTGTAGTCCACCGGGAGCCCCAGCCTCCGGAAGGCGGCGACCGCCATGCGGCCGGTCCGCTCCATCGCCCCCTCCAGGCCGGTGAACCACTCCGCGGGGCCCGTGAACCCGAGGGTCATGTAGGCCCGCGGGTCGATGAAGGCGAAACCGCCCCCCGAGGAGCGGCGGAAGAGGACGATGTTCTGCCGGCGGGCCTCCTCCAGGTCGACCCCCGAGTCGAGGTCCTGGAACGCCCCGAGGCTCACCATCCGCTCCCGGTAGCCGAGGAGAAGGATGGCGTCCCTGAGCCCCCCCTGCTCCCGCAGGGCGCGGAGGCCCAGGGCGCGCTGGGTCCCCAGATCGGGATGGAAGAGAAAACGCCAGGTCCCGCTCATCGCTTCCGCAGCCCCAGGAGTTCCCGCGCCTCGTCCGCGGTGGCCGGCTCCCGGCCCAGTTCCCGGGCGATGCGGGCCGCCTTCGCGACCAGTTCGGCGTTGGACCTGGCCAGGACCCCCCTGGAGACGAAAAGGTTGTCCTCGAACCCGACCCGGGCGTGGCCCCCGAGAAGCATGGCGGCGGTGGCCACGGGGAACTCGTGCCGCCCGAGGCCGCAGGCCGACCAGGTGGAGCCCGGGGGGCGCGACTCGACCAGGTGGAGCAGGTCCTTCACGGTGGGCGACGCGCCGGTCCCGCCCGTGAGGACGAACTGGAGGTGGGGGGGGTCCTTCAGCGCCCCGCGCTGGCGCATGGTCTCCACGGTGTTGAGCATCCCCGAGTGGTAGATTTCGAGTTCCGGCTTCACGCCGATTTCAATCATCGTCTTGCCGAGAGCCTCCACCATCTTCGTGGTGTTCATGAAGACTCGGTCGCTCACCGGGGTGTGCCAGGCGTTGATGGTGCCCATGTTCAGGCTCGCCATCTCGGGCTTGAGTTCCCGGAGCCGGTCCACCAGGACCTGCTCGTTGCTCCGCCCCGATTTGTCCCCGGTCCCCTCGCGGCCCCCGCCGGTGGTGATGTTGATGGCGATGTCGGTGCGCTCGCGGATGAGTGCCATGTATTCCCGGAAGATCGCGGTGTCCGAGGTCGGCCCCCCGGTCCTGGGATCGCGGGCGTGGAGGTGGACCACCGAGGCGCCCGCCTCGACGCATTTCCGGACCTCCTCCGCGACCTCCTCGGGAGTGTAGGGGATGTTCGGGTTGTCCTTCCGCGAGGGGATGGAGCCGGTGGCGGCGACGGTGAGGATGACCTTGTCCCCGGAGCCCTCTCCCTTGGCCATCTCACTTGTACCCGATCTCCTTGTAGAGTTCGCGCTGGACCAGGAACCGCAGGATTTCGCTGCTCCCGGCCGCGATGCGGCCGACCCGGAAATCCCGCATGTAGCGCTCCAGGGGGAACTCCCGGGTGTAGCCGACGCCCCCGAGAATCTGGAGAGCCTCGTCCACAATCCACCAGCCGTTGTCGGCGGCGAAGAACTTCGCCGCGGCCGCCTCCTTGGTGGCCGGGAGCCCCGCGTCCACCATGCGGGCCGCCCGGAGCATGAGGAGGCGCATCGCCTCGAGGCGGGAGTACATCTCCGCCAGTTTGAACGAGACGCCCTCGAAGGCGCGGAGGGGTTTTCCGAACTGCATCCTCTCGCCCGCGTATTTCAGGGCGATTTCGTAGGCGGAGCGGGCGCACCCCACGTAGCCCGAGGTGCCGCCGATGCGCTCCCCGTCGAGGCCGTCGAGCATCACCTCGATGCCCCGGTCCTCCTTCCCGAGGAGGTTCGCGGCGGGGATGCGGCAGTCCTCGAACGCGAGCCAGGAGTTCACAACGCCCCGGCGCCCCATGAGTTCGAAGTCCTTGAGGACCTCGAACCCCTTCAAATCCTCGGTCTCGATGACGAAGGCGCTGATGCCCCGGCCGTGGGGGGCCTTCGGGTCGGTCAGGGCGTAGAGGACCAGGTAGTCGGCGATGGAGCCGTTCGTGATGAACCGCTTCTGGCCGTTGAGGACGTACTCCTTCCCCTCCCTCCTGGCGACCATCTTCATGCCCCCGACGGCGTCGCTTCCCGCTCCCGGCTCGGTGATGCAGATGCCGCCGATCTTGTCGCCCTTCATTATCGGGGGCAGGTACTTCTTCTTCTGCTCCGGGGTTCCGTGCCTGGCCACCGGCATCCCGAAAAGGTCCACCGATGTCCCGCCCACCATGGCCACCGCGTAGGAGACGGCGGTCAGCTCCTCGCCCCGGATGGTGCGGTGGACGACGCCGTACCCCTCGCCGCCCACCTCCTTCGGGAAGTAGGCCTTGTTGATGTCCGCCATGAGACGGATGGCCTTCCGGATCGGCTCCACCTTCCCCGTCGCCTCGGCCTCGTCCGCCAGGGGCGCGACCTTGTCGCGGATGAAAGAGCGGACCTTTTCGCGGAACCGGTTCTCCTCCTTCGTGTACATGAAGAGGCTGGCGGGAGTCGCGCTGTATCCGAACTCGACCTTCAAATCCTCGAACGAAACGTGACCCTCCTTCGGCATGGAAGAGCCGATGACCTCGGCCATAAAAATATTCGCCGCTTCACCGGCGGCCGGTTTCCTTTCCAAAAGGAAAGGGAGGGCGCAACGCCTCCGCCTGCCGAACGGAGCCTCCAGGGCTCCGGATGGCGCGGGTAAGGGACTTACCCCTCAAGCGCAATACAAGCGCGGCCCTTTTCGAAGGGAAAGCGGACCCCAACCGTTAAACCCCGCGACCCCCATGAGGGCGACGGATGGTGGATTTTGAGGTCCCCCTGGAGGTCGAGACGCGCCGAAAGATGGCCCATATGTTCGCAAAAGGGAAACTGCGGCCCCTCTCCCGCGAATACGACGAGCGGGAGCACGAGGTGCCCTGGGAGCTGGTGAACGAGGTTTTCAAGATGGAGAAGGCGATGGGACGGCGGGGCGATGGCGAGTTCCGCAACCGGCCCGGCCAGAGCCGCCTCCTGACGGGCGCCATCGTCACGGAGGAGCTGGTCTGGGGGGACGGCGCCCTCATGCTCTGCCTCCCCGGCCCCCAGCTCGGGGGCGCGGCGCTGATGGCGGCCGGGACCGAGGCCCAGAAGGAGAAATGGATGGCGGCCTTCGCCGGGGAGGAGCCCGCCTGGGGCGCCATGGCCATGACCGAGCCCGGCGCCGGGTCCGACACGGCGTCCATCCGGACCACCGCCTACCGCGATGGGGACCACTGGGTCCTCAACGGCGAGAAGATTTTCGTTACCTCCGGCGGGCTCGCCCTGGAGCACTCGAAGGGGTGGGTCGTGGCGTGGGCCCGCCTGCTGTCGCCGGGCGGGGAGGGGGCGGAGGGGCGCGGGACGATGCGCGCCTTCATCGTCCCGGCCGGCACGCCGGGGGTCCGGGTCGCCAAGGTCGAGAAGAAGATGGGCATCCGCGCCTCCAACACAGTCTCCATCGTCTTCGAGGAGGCGCGGATTCCGCTTGACCAGATGCTCGGCTGGCCCGACATCGAGAGGCGCTCGAAGGAGGGGTTCAAGGCGGCGATGGCGACCTTCGACGGGACCCGTCCTGTGGTCGCCTCCGCCTCGGTCGGCCTCGCCCGGGCGGCCCTCGACCTGCTGAGGGACCTCCTCAGACAGCGGGGCGCGGAACCGCGGTGGGGCCTCTCGGTGTCGAAATTGACCGCGCTGGAGCAGGACCTGGCGAGGATGGAGGCGGCGGTCCACGCGGCCCGGCTTCTCACCTGGCGCTCCGCATGGCTCGCCGACCAGAAGAGGCCCAACGCGCTCGAGGCGGCGATGGCGAAGGCGCTGTCGGGCAGAGTCGTCACGGAGGTCACCCAGAAGTGCGCCGAACTCGCGGGACCGGAGGGGGTGAGCCGGAAACTGCTGCTCGAGAAGGTGGTCCGGGACTCGAAGATCAACGACATCTTCGAGGGGACCGGGCAGATCAACACCTTGATTGTGGCCCGGAGGATTCTGGGATACACCCGGGAGCAGTTGAAGTAGAAGCGATGACCGCCATTCTCGGATTCGCCGGTTACGTGCCCCGATACCGCATCCGGGCCCAGGAGTTCGCCAGGGCGTGGGGTTCCCCCGGCAGGGCCGACGGGGAGCGGGCGGTCCCCGCACCCGACGAGACGGTCCTGACGATGGCCCGGACGGCGGCCGAGAGAGCCCTCGCTCGGGCCTCGCTCCCCCCCGAGCGCCTCGCCTCGGTCCGGCTTTGCACGGTCTCCTCTCCGTACGCCGAGCGCTCGCTGGCCGCCCCCCTCGCCCACGCCCTCGGAGCGCTCCCTTCGGCCCTGCCTCTGGACCACGCGCTCTCGGCCCGCGGAGCGGCCCTCGCCCTCCTCTCCTGCGACGGGGCGGGGCTCCACCTGGTCGCGGCCGCCGACGTCCTCGCCGGGGCCCCCGGCTCCCCGCTCGAAGCCGCGGCAGGCGCATGCGCGGGAGCGGCGGTCGTCGGGCCGGGGACGGGCCTCGCCCGGCTGGAAGGCGCGAGGTCCCACTCGACCGACCTCGCGGAGAGGTGGCGACCTTCGGGCGAGACCTACCCGAAGCAGGCCGACGAGCGGTTCGCCCGGACCCACGGATACATGGAGCCGGTGGCGGCGGCCGTCGAGGGGCTGCTGGAGACGCTGGGCCGGAAGCCCGCGGACTACGCCCACCTCTTCCTCCAGGCCCCCCAGCCCCGCTGGGCGGCCGACGCGGCGAAGGGGCTCGGCTTCCCGAAAGAGAGGCTCCGGGACCCCTCCCGGGAGACCGGGGACGCGGGGTGCGGCTCCTTCCTTCTCGGGCTGGCGGCGGCGCTCGAGGCGGCGAAGGCCGGGGAGCGGGTCCTCGCGGTCTCCTCCGGCGGCGGAGGGGCGGACGCGCTCTCCTTCCTCGTGGAGAGGGACCCGGGGGCGACGCTCTCCCGGGCCCCGACCGTCGAGGCCCTCCTGCGGGAGAAGGAGTACGTGGACTACGTCACCGCCCTGCGCCATCGAAAGGTTCTGAAGAAGGGGGGAGGCGAATCGGGGGGATGACAACGCCTCCCGCATGGCGCGACCTCGGCCCCAACCACCGGCTCATCGGCTTCCGGTGCGACGGTTGCGGGACCATCTCCTACCCGAGGAGGCGCAAAATCTGCCCCGGGTGCCGGAAGACCCCCGCCTCCTTCCGGGAGGTTCCCCTCTCCACGCGGGGCACGCTCGTCTCCTACGTGGTCCAGCACTACCTCCCGTCGCGCTTCGAGGCCCCCCTGCCCATGGGCGTGGTGGACCTGGAGGGCGGGGGGCGCATCTACGGCATGATGACCGACTGCAGGCCGGAGGAACTGCAGGTGGGGATGGCGGTCGAGGCGGTGTGGCGGCGGATTGCGGAGGACGACGGGGAGGAGCTGTACGGATTCAAGTTCAGGCCGTTGCGGGGGTCTCCGTGATGGCGACTCCGCAGAACCCGCCCGGAGCGGGCGCGCGAGCGGAGGGCAGGGTTCTGCGCCGGACCCGAGCGCGGCGAGGGCCGGAGAAAAGATGAAGGACAGGGTCGCCATCGTCGGCGCCGGCATGGTGGAGCGCTTCGGCGAACTGTTCCACAAGTCGTTCGACGGCCTGGTGGAGGAGGCCTACCTGAACGCGCTCGCCTCGGTCCCGAAGGGAATGGACCCCAAGGCCATCGAGGCCGCCTGGTTCGGGACGGTGCGGGGGCGCGGGGGCTACACCCTCGCCGACGCCTGCGGCCTCTACGGCATCCCGGTCACCCGGGTGGAGAACGCCTGCGCCACCGGCTCCGACGCATTCCGGAACGCCTGCATGGCCATCGCCGCCGGGGCGTGCGACGCCGCGCTCGTGGTCGGGGCGGAGAAGCTGCGCGACCGGGCCGGGGGGCTCATCGAGGGGGCCGACACAGCCGACATCCACCGGGCGGGCAAGACCCTCCCGGCGCTCTTCGGCCTCTTCGCCACCCGCCACATGCATGAGTTCGGCACGAAGCGGGAGCACCTCGCGATGGTTTCGGTGAAGAACCACGCCAACGGCGCGCTCTACCCGCAGGCCCACTTCCGGATGAAGGTCACCGTCGAGGATGTCCTGAAGTCCCCGGTCATCACCTGGCCCCTGAACCTCTACGACTGCTGCCCGGTCACCGACGGCGCCGCCGCGCTCCTCCTCACGCGCGCCGACCTCGCCAAAAGATACACCGACGAGCCGGTCCTCGTCTCGGGCCTCGGGTTCTCGACCAGCGTGAACCCCCTGGCCCACCCCGGCGTGCCGCCGGTGGTCTTCCCGGCCACCGTGGAAGCGGCCCGGCGCGCCTACAAGATGGCCGGGGTCCAGCCGGGGGACCTCGACGTCGCGGAGGTCCACGACTGCTACTCCATCGCGGAACTGCTCCATTATGAGGATCTCGGCTTCTGCAAGAAGGGGGAGGGGGGGAAGTTCATCGAGGAGGGGCGGCCCAACCTCGACGGCGACATCCCCATCAACCCGAGCGGCGGCCTCCTGTCGAAGGGCCACCCCATCGGGGCCACCGGGGTGGCCCAAATCGTCGAAATCGCCGAGCAGTTGCAGGGGAGGGCGGGTTTGGTCCAGGTGCCCGACGCCGAGGTGGGGCTGACCCACAACCTCGGGGCGGGGGAGACGGGGCTGGTGTCGTTCGTGTCGGTGCTGAAGCGCTAGACCTGCGTCTCGTACCGGAGGATGGCCGCCATCCCCCCGAAGGCGTTCTTGAGTTGCGCCCCCTCCTCCGACTCGGTGGAGATGAGCTGCACCTGGGCCCCCGACTGCCTCGCGAGTTCGACCAGCTCGGCGATGACGTCCCGGGTTTCCGCGGCCTCGAAGGCCCCCCCGCACTCGCACCTCGGCAACTTCTCCTCCGGGCCTCCTCGGCGTGTCACCCGCCGCTCCTTCCCGCAGTTGGAGCACTTCATCGTGACCCGCTCCCACCGGAGGCCGTCCGAGAGGAGGAGGACCTCGACGGCCCCGATGTCGAGGTTCTTCCGGATGCGCTCCTCGCCGTAGGCCGCGGGGCCGTCCTTCGACAGGAGGGCCAGGAAGCGGGTCATCAGCTCCTTCTCCCGGATGAGGTCCATCCCCTTCAGCACGTCCTGGGCCCGCTCGACGAGCTCGGGGAGTCCCGCCTCGTCGGTGTAGGAGACGTCGAAGGAGCCGATGATTTTCTTCTGGACCTCGTGGTGGAGGTGGGAGCCCTTGACCCAGTTCTCGCGGGTCGGCATGGGGCCCCCGACGAGGACGCCGTCCAGTTTCTCCTGGAGGAACGCCTCCGACGCCGCCTTGCCGATGCGCTGGAAGAACTCGTCCACCGCCACCTCCCGGAGGCGGGCGAAGCGGGCCGCGCTCTGGCCCCCCTTGCGGATTTTTCCCGGGACCGCGCTCGTGAGGTGCCGCAGGGACTCGATGCGCTTCCCCCGCAGAATCCCCACGGTCGCCTCGCGCAGGTCGAGGACCACGAGGCCGAACTGCCGCTTCTCCTCGAGCATCGCCTCCAGGGGCTCGAGGAAGAAGCGGGAGTCGCAGTGGTATTTGTAGATGGGGACCGGCTCCGGGGGCTCGACGATGTGGAGTTCCATCTTGGTCTTGTCGGCCCCGAGGTTGATGGCGCCGCAGAACATCGCCAAGCCCATCTCGGGGGCCTTCCGCAGGTCCTTGAGCCTCCCGACCAGGGACTCGAGGGCGGAGCGGACGTTGTCCTGGGTGGACTTCGACTTGATGTTCATCGCTTGGCCCGCCTCCTCCCGAAGCTTGTTCACCACATCCGCCATCGCCTTCCCCGGCGGGACGTAGAGGGAGATGAGCTGGGTCCCCCGCCCCGATTTTTCCCGCAACTCCTCGAGCATCCGCCGGAACCGGTATTTCCGGAACTCCGCCGATTCGCCTCCGGATGTGCTGGCACTCATGGCTTCCTCATGACTCAAGGGTCCGAACCGGGCTACCGGATGCGGGAACCGGGCTCCATCTCCCGGTCCGGGGCGAGGAGGGCCAGTTTTCCGCCCCCCTCCGCGGCGAGGAGCATCCCCCGGGACTCGACGCCGAAAATCCGCGCGGGCTTGAGGTTGGCCACCACGATGACGCTCTTGCCCGGGAGCCCCTCGGGGGGGTAGTGCTCCCGGATTCCCGCCACCAGGGTCCGCTCCCCCTCCCCGAGGGAGACGGTGACCTTGACCAGTTTTTTGGAGCCCTCCAGGGGCTCGGCCCTCACCACCCTGCCCACCCGCAGGTCGAGCCTCTGGAACTCGTCGATGGATACCGGCTCAGCCATGGGGGGGCGAGGGCGCGGCGGGGTATATACCTTACCGGAGACCGGCGGTCACGGCTTCAGCGCCTTGATTTTCTGGGCGACGTCGGCCGGGAGGTCGTTGGGTCGGGTCGTGACGACCGCGATGCTCTCCCCCAGTTTGATGGTGTGGACGTCGGCCTTCTCCATCCGGGTGGTGACGCAGGAGGCGGGGCCGAAGTATTTCGCGAGGAGTTCGGCGGCGTCGGTGAGGAGGGCGGAGGAGACCCCTCCGAGGGCCCGGATGTCCCCGTCCGACATGAGGACGCGGGTCCTGGGGGAGCGGGTCTTGAACTCGAGGAACCGGCCGGCCCGGTCGGTGATGAGGACCGAGCGGACTCTCGGGTCGATGGAGAGGATTCGTTCCGCCAGTGACCCCGCCACAACTCTTCTTTCGGGACGGCGGTAAAAATCCGTCGGTAGATGAAATCCGGAAGAATCGCGGGCCGATTCGGGAGGATGGGGGCCGGAGCCCGGATTCCTCCATGAAATTTCTCCTGGACCGGATGCTCGGGAGTCTCGCCTCGTGGCTCCGGATGCTCGACGCGGACACCGCCTACGGGCGCGATGCGGACGACGGTGAGCTTCTGGAGAGGGCCCGCGCCGAAGGGCGGGTCCTCCTCACCCGCGACCGGGAGCTGGCGGAGCGCGCCCGGAGCCGGGGGGTGGAGGCCCGCCTCCTCGGACCGGGGGACGTGGAGGAGTGGCTCGCCGACCTCCACCGGAACCTCGGGCTGTCCCTCGAACCGAAGTTCGAGAGGTGCAGCCTCTGCAATGGCGCTCCCCTGAGGGTTGCGACCCCGGGGGATCTCGCGGGGAAGGAGTACGTTCCCCGAGGGGGGGCGGGGCCCTTCTGGGCCTGTCCCGACTGTCGGCAGGTCTACTGGGAGGGGGGCCACTGGAGGAGCATCCGGCGGGTCCTCGACGGGGCCAGAGAGATTGCGGCAGGAAATCGGCGCTGAAGGGCCCGGACCCTGCCGAGGATCGGCCTGGGCAGGTCACAAGAATTTTCGCGCAGCGAAAATTCTTGTGACGGCGGGCGCGGTCGCCATGAATGGCAACCTTGCAAAATCGCGCCCGAGCGAAGCGAGGGCAGCGATTTTGCCACAACGTTTTTTAACGTCTGACCGAGGGTATCCATGGCAGCGCGGAAAATCGCGGTCTTCGACACGACCCTCCGGGACGGGGAGCAGGCCCCGGGCGTCACCTTCTCCGTCGAGCAGAAGGTCGCCGTCGCCCGGCAACTCTCGAAGCTGGGGGTGGACTTCGTCGAGGCCGGGACCCCCATCTCCAGCAAGGGGGAGAAGGAGGCGGTCGGGGCTGTCTGCCGCGAGGGGCGCGTCCGGGGCGGCGCCAAAATCGCCGGCCTGGCGCGCATCGACACCGGCGACATCGACGCCGCTCTCGACTGCGGGGTGGACATGGTCCACGTCTTCACCCCGACCAGCGACATCCAGGTGAAGCACACGGTCAAGCTCACCCGGGAGGCCATCCTGGAGAAGGCCTCGGAGTGCGTGGAGTATGTGAAGGACCACGGCGCCCTCTGCCTCTTCTCCGCGATGGACGCCACCCGGACGCCGGCCGACTACGTCGTGAAGATTTTCCGCGCGGTCGAGAGGGCGGGGGCCGACGTCGTGAACATCCCCGACACCGTAGGGGTGGCGGTCCCGGAGACGATGGAGGCCCTCGCCCGGAGGGTCTCCCGCGCGGTGAAGATTCCGGTGGACGTCCACTGCCACAACGACTACGGCCTCGCCGGGGCGAACACCCTGGCCGCCGTCCGGGCCGGGGCCTCCCAGGTCCAGGTCACCGTGAACGGCATCGGCGAGCGGGGCGGCAACGCCGACCTGGCCCAGGTGGTCATGGCCCTCCACACCATCTACCGCCACAAGACCCGGGTCCGGACCCAGCACCTGGTCGAAACCTCAAAACTTCTGGAGCGCTTCACCAGCTTCCGCGTCCTCCCCAACACCCCGGTCGTCGGGGCGAACGCCTTCTCCCACAAGTCGGGCATCCACCAGCACGGGGTCCTCGGCGACCCGCGCACCTTCGAGCCCGGCATCATGACCCCCGAGATGGTGGGCCACCACCGCACCATCGCCCTCGGGAAGCTGTCGGGGAAGCACGGGGTCGCCAAGAAGGTCCAGGACATGGGGTTCGACATGAGCCCCTCCCAGCAGCGGGAGATACTCGCCAAGGTGAAGGAGCTCGGCGACCGGGGACGGGACGTCACCGACGCCGACCTCCACACCATCGCCGAGACCGTCCTGGGCAAGGTCCCCCCCGAGAAGCGCGCCCTGGTCCTGGAGGAGGTCTCCGTGACCACCGGGAACCGCGTCACCCCCCGCGCCGCCGTCCGGGCGAAACTGCAGGGGAGGATGGTCGCGGCGACCGCCGGCGGCGTGGGTCCCGTGGACGCGGCCTTCGCCGCCATCAAGAAGGCGGCCGGGAACCTCGACATCGCCATCACCGACTTCCGCATCGACGCCATCACGGGGGGCTCCGACGCCCTCGCCGACGTCACGGTCGGCGTCGCCGACAAGCGGGGCCACAGCGTCATGGCGCGCGGGGTCGCCGACGACATCGTCATGGCCTCGGTCGAGGCGCTCGTGAGCGCCATCAACCGGCTTCTGTCGCGGCGCGCCGGGAACGGGTCGCCGGCGAAAAAGCGTGGCCCGTAGCCCGGTCCGGGTCGTATTGGTGGAACCCCGGTACGAGGGGAATGTCGGCTCCGTCGCCCGCGTTATGAAAAACTTCGGCCTCTCCGACCTCTGGCTGGTGAGGCCCTGCCGGCTCGGGCCGCAGGCCAAGGCGATGGCGGTCCACGCGGGCGACCTCCTGGGGAGGGCCCGCAAGGTCCGGAGTCTCGGCGCGGCCCTCGAGGGGGCGCGCCTCGTGGTCGGGACCACCGCCCGCGACCTGCCCGGGACCCCCGCCCGCGGGCCCCTGCTGGAGCCCCGGGAGATGCGGCGGCTCACCGGGGGCGCCGGGGGCCGCGTGGTCCTGCTCCTCGGGCCCGAGGACCGCGGTCTCCGGGTGGAGGAGTTGGAGCGGTGCGACGTGGTGGTCCGGGTTCCGACAGACCCTGGCTACCCGAGCATGAACGTGAGCCACGCCGCCGCCATCCTCCTCTACGAACTGGCGGGCCCGGTTCCAGCCCCGGTTCCCCGGGCGACCCATGCGCAGGTCGAGGGGCTCCTCCGCCACCTCGACGAGACCCTCCGCGACGCGCGCTTCCCCTCCTTCCGCCGAAAGCGGACGGTGGCGTCCACCCGGAAGATGCTCGGCCGTGCCCACCCGACCCCGGCGGAGGTGCGGGTCCTGCGGGGGGCGCTGCGGAAAATCGGGAACGCGCTGCGGATCGGGCGGGGAAAGTAATCACCGCCACTTGCTGCCGTTCTTGAATTGCGCGGGTCGTTCATCCGGCCTTTGCCGTGTTCAGAGAGCCCGCAGGAGAGAATCCATACTCCCGAGGCGTAGAGAGTCGAGGAACATAGGCCCTTTTCCGCGCGGGCGGAGCCCGCGCGGAAAACGGCAGGTCCACCCCCGGGCCTCCTCCCGCACACGGGGTCCCGGGGGCCTCCACTCGCGGAACCCGCCCGGAGCGAGCGCGAAGCGCGAGCGGAGGGCAGGGTTCCGCGCCATAATTTCCTTGCACAACAAGTCCCTGATTGCCATCCCTTTTTAACCGGACTTGCCGTCGTCAAACTGCGTCAATTTCATCTGCCGCCGCATGCACTTCTCCCCCGGCACCTCGACCGGGTACTCCCCCGTCAGGCACCCGGTGCACAACTGGTCCGACCGGAGCCCGACCGCCTCCGAGAGCGCCTGGAGGCTGAGGTATCCGAGGGTGTCGGCGTTCAGCGCCTTCCGGGTCTCCTCGACGTCCTTCTTGGCTGCGATGAGCTCCTCCCGGCTCTTCATGTCCACCCCGAGGTAGCAGGGCGCGACCAGGGGCGGGCTGCCGACCCGGAAGTGGACCTCCCTCGCCCCCTTGGAGCGGAGGGTGTCGACGATGCGGCGCGAGGTGGTCCCCCGCACGATGGAGTCGTCCACCAGGACCACCCGGCGGTCCTTGAGGTTGGGGCCCACCGCGTTCAACTTCAGCCGGACCGAGAGGTCCCGGAGGGAGGGCTCCGGCATGATGAATGTGCGGCCGATGTAGCGGTTCTTGATCAGCGTCTCCCGGTAGGCGAGGCCCGACTTCCGGGAGTAGCCGAGCGCCTGGGTGATGCCCGAGTCTGGGACCGGGGAGACGATGTCGGCGCGGACGCCGTGCTCCTCGGCCAGCAGCTCCCCGATGCGCAGGCGGGCGTCGTAGACCAGCCGCCCGTCGAGGATGGAGTCGGGCCGGGCGAGGTAGATGTACTCGAAGACGCAGTGGGCGGTGCTCCCCGCCCGGTAGATGCGAACGGAGTCCATCGCGCCGTCGTGGAAGTGGAGGACTTCGCCGGGCTTCACGTCCCGGAGGAACCGGCCGCCGAGGGTGTCCACCGCCGCGCTCTCCGAGGCGATGACGTGCCCCCCCTCCACCTCCCCGAGGCAGAGGGGGCGGATGCCGAGGGGGTCGCGCACGGCGACCAGCTGGCCGTTGTAGAGGATGACCAGGGAGTAGGCCCCCTGGAGGCGCCGCATGACCTCCCGGAGCGCCTCCACCAAGTCGCCGTGAGCGGCGAGTTCCCGCGCCAGGAGGTGGGCGATCACCTCGGTGTCGGTGGTGGAGGTGAAAACCGCTCCCCCCTTCTCCAGTTCCGTCCGGAGGTCGGCGTAGTTCACCAGGTTGCCGTTGTGGGCGACCGCGAGGGTCCCCCGGGCGAAGGCGATGACGAAGGGCTGGCAGTTCTCGATACGGGAGGAGCCGGTGGTGGAGTAGCGGACGTGGCCGATGCCGACCGCGCCGTCCAGTTCCTTGAGGGACTCGGGGGAGACAGCCGTCGGGACCATCCCCATCCCCTTCCGGACCCGGCTCTCGCCGTTGTGGGCCACCACAATCCCGGCCGACTCCTGCCCCCGGTGCTGGAGGGCGTAGAGGGCGTAGTAGAGGGCGTGGGCGGCCCGGTGGGGCTCCGGGGGGCTGGAAAGTGCGATGCCGGCGATGCCGCACATCGTCCCCCTGGGCCTCCCGGGAGGAAAAACACTGTGAGGAGGGGGGAGCGGGGAGTTCTCCCCCACCGGGCGCCGCGGGGACCCGGTTTCCGCGCCCGGGCTACTTGCCGCGGGCGAACTTCAGGGCCTTGGGCAGGAGGGCCAGTTTCGACGCCCCCGACCTCCTCGGGTCGAAGAATTTCTTGGTCAGCATCCGCGCGGTCTCGAACCGCTCCGGGGTGTAGGGGTAGAACCAGGGGCGGGTGGCCATGCGGGCGGCCGCCTTTCCCATGAGCCCTCCGGGCTCGTTGATGTGGATGGGGAGGGTGAACTCCCGGAGCCCCCAGGCGGAGTGGGAGACCCCGAGCCCCGACTCCTTGAACCCCTGCCAGGGGGTCTCGACCGCCCCGTAGGTGTAGGCGTGGTCGTTCACGCAGACGGTCCCCGCCTCGATGCGCTCCGCGACCCTCCGGGCGCGCTTCAGGTCGCGGCCCCAGACCGAGGCGGTGAGGCCGTAGACGGTGTCGTTCGCAAGGGCGACCGCCTCCTCTTCGGTTTTGAACTTCATGATCGGCAGCACCGGGCCGAAGGTCTCCTCGCGCATCACTTTCATCTGGTGGTTGACCTTCACGAGGACCGTCGGCTCGTAGTAGAATCCCCCCAGGTCCTCCCGGTTCTTCCCCCCGGCCACCGCCTCCGCCCCCCGCTTCACCGCGTCGTTCACCTGCTCCTCGACGATTTGCAACTGGCCCGGGGAGACCATCGGCCCCACCTGGGCGGCGGGGTCGGTCCAGGGGCCGAGTTTGAGCGCTTTCGTCTTCTCCGCGACCCGCTTCACGAAGTCGTCGTAGAGCGACTCGTGGACGTAGGCGCGCTCGATGGAGGCGCACACCTGGCCGCAGTTGGTGAAGGCGCCCCAGACCGCGCCGTTGGCCGCCAGTTCCACGTCGGCGTCCTCCAGGACCACCATGGGGTCCTTCCCGCCCAGTTCGAGGACCGAGGGGATGATGTTCGCCGAACAGCGCT
The DNA here is from genome assembly GCA_038869515.1 of Halobacteria archaeon. GTDB lineage: Archaea > Halobacteriota > Syntropharchaeia > JACQPP01 > JACQPP01 > JAWCQZ01. Next base: position 79,022 of record JAWCQZ010000006.1, on the reverse strand, counting down.
TCAGGACCTCCTGCCCCACGGCCGTGGAGCCGGTGAAGACGACCTTCCGCACCGGGGGCTTGAAGAGGGTGTCGCCGACGTCCCGGCCCGAGGCGAGCACCAGTTCGACGGTCCCGGGCGGCAGCCCGGCGGCCTGGAAGAGCTCCTTGATTTTCCGCCCCACCAGGACCACCTCGGTGGCGGGCTTGAAGACCACCGTGTTCCCCGCGAGCAGCGCGAAGAGGATGCCGCTCATCGGGATGGCGAAGGGGTAGTTCCACGGCGAGATGACCGCCACCACGCCGTAGGGCCTCCGGACGATGGAGGACTTCTTGAAGGCGCGGAAGAGGAGCGACATCCGGATGGGCTCCTCGCGCAGAATCTTGGGGCCCCTCTTCGCGCAGTAGTCGAGCAGGTTGACGACGGTCATCACGTCGTGGACCACCGCCTCGAACTTCGGCTTCCCCATCTCGGTGGAGATGGTCTCGGCGACCTCGTCGGTCCGGTCCACCAGGGCGGCCTGGACCTTGCGGAGGAGGGAGGCGCGCTCCTCCACGCTCCGGGAGCTCCATGCGGGGAAGGCCTGGGCGGCGCGCTGGACCGCGGCATCGATCTCCCGGGGGGTCATCAGTTCGACCTCGTCGAGCTTCTTCATGGTCGCCGGGTTGACCGAGACCGCGACGCGGCGCTCGCCTCTGGTCAGGACCGCCTGGAGGGACATCCGGGGACTTGGGGCTCAATCAGAAAAAGGTTGGGGGGCGGGGGCGCGCCTGTGGGCGGAGGGGCGGGGCGGAGCCCCGGGGAGTCGCCGGCCGCGACTCCCCGGCGACAGTTGCGCGCGGCTGGATTCGAACCAGCGACGGCCGGCTTATAAGACCGGTGCACTGACCAGACTGTGCTACGCGCGCCCAAGGACGGGGGG
>JAWCQZ010000006.1:0-78111 GCA_038869515.1 Halobacteria archaeon | reverse complement strand
GGTGGCGAAGCCCCCCTCCCCCCCGTCCTCTGGACACCTTCACCCCCTCCCCCCAAAATTCTGCTGGCCCGCCCGCGGCTCGAACTAGGACTTGTCGCCTATCGCGGCCTTGAGGCCCTCGGCCTTCGACTTCAGAATCTCGACGGCCCGCCGGAGGACCTCCGCCGCCGGGAGGCTCCCGTCGGTCTCGAAGGTGAAGAGGAAGGCGTCCCTCTCCGGGGTGACCTGGACCGAGCCCTTGGGCTCGCAGACCACCATGCATTCGCCGCAGAAGGTGCAGGCCATCTCGTCCCGGACCTTCCCGGGCTCCTCGGCGAAGACCTTCACCGGGCAGGAGGCGGCGACCCTCTCCCAGTTGGAGACTCCCTTCACCTTGACCCGGGGGACCTCCTTGTAGCCCGCGGCGACCACCGGCTGCCACTTGGCGTGATCCCTCCCCCGGCCGAGGCGGGCGAACGCCTCGAGGTAGACCCGCTGGCCCTGCTTGAGCCGGATGAGGGGGACGTTGCCGTCGGCCGGCGCCACCCGGGGGTCGCTGGAGAGGAGGTCCCTGGAGAGGACGGTGCGGGGGCCGTCGGCGCTCAGGGTGAGGGTGACCTGGCAGGAGGCGCACCCCTGGCCGCCGCAGGAGCACTCGGCCGGGAGGACGAAGCCGTCGGGCGGCGTCTTGAGCGGGACCAGGGCCAGCCGGAGGCCGAGCATCTCGTCGTAGAGGGCCGAGTTGTTCTCGTAGATGTTGAGTTCGGCCACGGCCATCTTCGGGACCTCCCCGACCATGATGCGCCGCAGGGCGTTGGCGAAGGAGGCAGGCACGCCGTGGAGGAGGAACCGGGCCTCCGTCTCCTTCTTCTCGAGGAACTTGAGCTCCACCCTACACCCTCCTCCCCCGCCGTCCCCCGGGCGGCTTGGTGCCGTTGCGCGGGATGGGGGTCGCCTCCTCGATGCGGCCCACCTTGATGCCCGCCCGCAGGAAGGTCCGGATGGCCGCCTGGGCCCCGGGGCCCGGCGAGCGCTGGAGCTTGCCCCCGGGAGCACGGACCCGGATGTGGAGCCCGGTGATGCCCTTCGCCTTCAGCTGCTCGGCGAGGGCCGACGCCATCTGCATCGCGATGTAGGGGCTCGACTCGTCCCGCTGCGTCTTGGTCATCATCCCCCCGGAGGACTTGGCGATGGTCTCGGCGCCGGTCACGTCGGTGACGGTGATGATGGTGTTGTTGAAGGAGGCGAAGATGTTGGCCACCGCCCACACCATCTTCCCCCCCCTGGGAGTCTCGGGGCCGGTCTTCGCGGCCTCGGCGGCGGGGGCCTCCTCCTGCGCCATCTACTCCTCCGCTCCCGGCCCCGCCTCGGCGGCGGGCGCGGCCTTGGCCGCGACCCGGACGGGGTGGAGGTCGCTGGCGAGGGGCGATGCGGGGGAGTAGGCGAGGGTCTCCTCCTGCCCCCGTTCCACCTGGAGGCTCGGGACCCGGGCCCTTCGCCCCCCGAGGGCGATGTGGCCGTGGACGATGAGCTGGCGGGCCTGGGTCATGGAGCGGGCGAGCCCCCGGCGGACGACCTGGGTCTGGAGGCGGCGCTCCAGGAGGTCCTCGATGTTCAGGGAGAGGACGTCGTCCAGCGAGGCCCCCTCCTTGAGGATTCCCCGACGGTGGAGGGCGGCCACCACCTCCCTCTCCCGCGTCTCGCGGGAGGGACCGTGGCTCCCCAGCAGTTCGCGGGCCACCCGCCGGTAGCGCCGGAGGACCGACTGGACGCGCCAGAGCTCCCGCAGGGTCTTGAGGCCGTATTTCCGGACCAGGGCCGCCTCTTCGGCCATCCGCCCCTCCTCCCAGGGCCGGACCGGCGTCTCGTAGTGCTTGCGGGAGCGCCTCACGGCTTCTTCTCCTCCTTCTTCGCCTCGGCGGCCGCAGGGGCGGCGGCCGCGGCGCCCTTCCCGCCCTCCGCTGTTTTGGCGGCCTTCAACTTGGCGAGTTCCTTGGTCCTCACGACGCCCACCACCGCGCCGCCGCGACCGGTGGAGCGGGTCCGCTGGCCCCGGACCTTGTAGCCGAACTCGTGGCGGACCCCCTTGTAGGAGCGGATGCGCTTCATGCCCTCGACGTCCTCCCGGACCATGACGACCCAGTCGGTCCCGACCCGCATCTGGTTCTCGCCGGTGGCCGGGTCCCGGGGGCGGTTCAGGAGCCAGGGGGGGGACTTCTGGGCGAGCTGCTCCACCGCCGCCCCGAGGCGCTCCACCTCCTCGTCCTTCAGGAGGCCGATGCGCCGCCCGGGGTCCACGTTGGCCATCGCGGCGACGACGTGGGCGGTCCGGGTGCCGATGCCCTTGACCCCCCGGAGGGCGTAGGCGACCGTTTTCCGGCCGTCGAGGTCGGTCTCGACCAGCCGGACGATGTGGCGGAAATCCGCCTTGGAGGCGGCTCCGGCTTCAGAGGCCATGGGGGTCCCTTCCCGGGGCGGATATAAAGTTCGTGGGGGAGGCGGGAGGCCGGGCCGGCCTCATCGCTCGATCACCGTCTCCTCGACCTTCATCCCGAAGTGTCGCCCTCCCCCGGAGAGGTGGACCAGCACCTCGTCCCCCTCCTTCAGCCGGGTCACCGGGACCGTCTTGCCCCCCGGGGCGACGAACTTGATGGTCTCAGCGTTCTGGACGAGGGTCTTGACCACCTGCCCCCGCGCCTCCGCCTCCACCAGGGTGAGGGGGCGCCGCTCGATTTTCACCCGGCCCACCACGGCGCGGCCGGAGCGCCCCTGCGCGTTGACCACCAGGACCTCGTCACCCGCCTGGAGCTCGCTCAGGTACTTGGTCTTCTCCCCGAGGAGGACGTAGGCGTGGACCGCTCCCGCGTTCACCCGAAAGGGGCGCGAGGCGACGTAGGGGGACTCCTCCACCTCGGCGTGGATGAGGAAGAGCCCCTGGTTCTGGGAGCCCACCAGCATCCCCTCCCCGAGGGAGAGGACCGAAGCGGTGTCGACGCAGACCCGGTCCCCCATCCCCACCGGCTTCACCTTCACCACCCGGGCGGTCTCCAGGGCGATGGTGGCCTCCTGGCCCCGCGCGGCGGCGACGCTCTTCTGTATTTCGAAGCGGTCGGAGGTGTCGAGGAGGACCCCGGTGGCCCCGACCTCGAGGGTCTCCAGCGCCACCTTCGCTTCGGTGGAGTCGCGGGCGCCCGCGAGGATGGTCGCCCCGGTCGGCTGCAGCTCGGCGATGATGTTCTCCAGCGGGATGATTTTCCAGTCCCCTCCGACCACGAGGACGGTCTTCGCCGCCTTGGCGGCGAGGGCGGCGAGCCGCTCGTGCTCCTTGGAGCGGATTTCGACGTAGGCGGCCGCGGGCTTGCCGAGCGACTTGAGGAGCGCGAGGTCCCGGCTCTGGGCGGGGTCCTTGGGCATCGGGCTGGAGCCGTCCCCCTCCCCGTTCTTCCCGACCACCAGGAGGTCGGCTCCCGACTCCTCGGCCCCCGACCCTCGCGTTTCGGTCTGTGAACGGGGCTGGGTCGGGGGCCTCGTCCCGTCCCGGTGGAAGGCGGCCACGGTGATTTTCCCGAGCTCCCGGACCCGCTTCACATCCTCCTCGTTCACCAGGACCGCGTCGGCCCCCAGTTCGAGGGCGGCGGTGATGCGCTGCTTCCGCTCCTCCCATGGCCCCCGGTCGGCCTTGATCCACACCAGCTTGGGCATCGCGGGTCCCACTTGGGCCCCGGCCCCTAATAAACGTTAACGGGGGTCAGGCCGCCCCCGGAGGCCTTCCCCGCGGGAACCGCCGGATGGCGGGGTCGGTGAAGATGTCCCGCCCGTCCACCGAGCGTGAGGAGAACTCCGAGACCACCGCCCCCCGGGGGCCCGCCTGGAACCAGTGGAGGGTATCGGGCTCCACGGTGAACTGCTCCCCCGGCCGCAGAACGACTTCGCGGGCGGCGGTGAACCACTCCCCCGGGGCCCGCGCCTTCGGCCTCCGCGGCCCCCGCCCCGGGACGTGGAGGTAGACCTCGCCCCACCGGCAGCGGAAGGTCTCCTGCTTCCCGGGGTTCCCCCGACCGATGGGCGGGTGGCGGTGCTCGGGGCAGGTCTGGCCGGGAAGGAGGACCAGCTCCTTGGCGCAGTAGCGCGGGGTGTTCACGTAGACGTGGATCTGGAGACCCACAGTCGCCAGCCGGCCGAGGCCGTAGTCGGCCACCTCCATCCGGCGGAGCTCGCGGGGGGTGAGGAGGATGCCCGAGCGCTCGAGCAGGGCTTCCGCCCTGCGGCGCGCCTCCCGGGGAGTGACCATGACCCCTCTCTGACCGGGGAAGGAAGTTATGGCCATCGCCGGGGGCCGGGGCAGGGTTTTTACTTCGGCTGGTCGGGCTGGGAAGATGGCGAAGGAAACAGCGGGAACCCACCCGGCGCCCCCGCCCCCGCGGCCCGACGGCTCCATGGAGCAGAAGATGGAGACCCTCCAGAGGCGCCTCGCCGAGGCGCGGGCGCAGGGGGGTCCGAAGGCGGTCGAGAAGCAGAAGCAGGCGGGGAAGTGGACCGCCCGGGAACGGGTCGAGAAACTGCTCGACCCCGGGACCTTCGTCGAGACCTACCTCCTCGCGGAGCACCAGGGGACGGAGTTCGACATGCCCGCGAAGCGGCTGGCGGCGGACGGGGTGGTCACCGGCTACGGCAAGGTAGAGGGGCGGACGGTCTTCGTCTTCGCCCAGGACTTCACGGTGATGGGGGGCTCCCTCGGGCTCATGCACGCCCGCAAAATCTGGGACCTCCTCGACACCGCGGTGAAGGTCGGGGCCCCCGTGGTGGGGCTCTGCGACTCCGCGGGCGCCCGCATCCAGGAGGGGGTGGACGGGCTCTCGGGATACGGGGGCATCTTCTACCGGAACTCCATCTACTCCGGGGTCGTCCCGCAAATCAGCGCGGTGATGGGGCCCTGCGCCGGGGGCGCGGTCTACTCGCCCGCCATCACCGACTTCACCTTCATCGTGGACAAAATCGCCCAGATGTTCATCACCGGTCCCGGGGTGACCAAGTCGGTCACCGGCGAGGAGGTCACGATGGAGGCCCTGGGGGGGGCCCGCGTCCATACCGAGACGAGCGGCAACGCCGACTTCTTCGCCGCCGACGAGGAGGAGTGCATCGCCCGCATCCGAGAACTGCTCGCGCTGCTCCCGTCGAACAACCTGGAGGGGGCTCCCCGGGTCGAGGGCGGCGACGACCCCGCCCGGAGGGAGGAGTCCCTCGCCTCCGCGGTCCCCGCCGACCCGAAGCGGGGCTACGACGTCCGGGAGGTCATCCGCGCCGTCGTGGACCGGGGCTACCTCCTCGAGGTGAAGGAGGGGTTCGCCCGGAACATCGTCACCGCCTTCGCCCGCCTCGACGGGCGGACCGTGGGCGTCATCGCCAACCAGCCGCTGGTCTTCGCCGGGGCGCTCGACATCAACGCGAGCGACAAGGCGGCCCGCTTCATCCGGTTCTGCGACGCCTTCCACATCCCGCTGGTGACGCTGGTGGACGTGCCGGGCTACCTGCCCGGGGTGGCCCAGGAGCACGGGGGCATCATCCGGCACGGCGCGAAACTCCTCTACGCCTACTCGGAGGCGACGGTGCCGAAACTGACCCTCATCCTCCGGAAGGCCTACGGCGGCGCCTACCTCGCGATGTGCTCGAAGGACCTCGGGGCGGACCAGGTCTTCGCCTGGCCCACCGCCGAAATCGCGGTGATGGGGCCCGAGGGGGCGGTGGACGTGGTCTTCAAGCGGGAGATCGAGGCCGCCCCGAACCCGGTGGCGGAGCGCTCGAAGCGCATCGAGGACTACCGGGCCCGTTTCGCCAACCCCTACTATGCGGCGGCGCGGAAGCACATCGACGCGGTCGTCGACCCCCGGGAGACCCGGGCGGTCCTCATCCGCGCCCTGGAGATGCTGGAGAGCAAGCGCCTCTCCACCCCGAAGCGGAAGCACGGGAACATCCCGCTGTAGTTGTTGCCGCTCCACTCGGGAACTCTCTCGCATCGTCGGCAACGGTTGGCATGGTCGCTGCGAGGGGCCCGGAGCGGCAACAACTACCGCATCTGGGGCGGGATAGACTGCATCCACGAGGGGCGGGCGGCCGCGGGCCGCGGGGCCTCCCCGGCGCCCACCCCGCCCTGGATCTTCTTGAGGGCGGCGGCCCCGCAGACCGGGCAGCGGAGCTCGCCCGGCTTCTCCTGGAAGACCGAGGGGTAGACCATCACCGTCTCCTTCCCCTGATAGAGGGCGCGGTCGAGGAGAATCCAGGAGACCTGGACGCTCCCCGAGGCCCACCGGAGCTTGACCTTGCTCCGGCACTTCTCGCAGCCGTAGACCCAGGAGAGCTGGGCGGAGGGGGCGGGGGTCGAGGGGGTGAAGAGGGGGGTCGCCATCACTCTCTCTATCGCGGGAGAAGATATACTTCCGAGGGGGGGTCCCCCCCCGGCCCGGGGCCTGGAGCGGACTCACAGATATCGGTTTCATGGGGTGACGCCGTCTCCGACGGTGGCTTCAGGGGGCGGGCGGGGAGGCCTCCAGGGGGAGGGGCTCCGGGGCCGCGCGGATGGGGGTCTGGAGGCGCTTCAGGCAGTCGGTCCCGCAGACCGGGCAGCGGAGGTCCTCCAGGGTGCGGGAGAGGAGCGGATAAACCGTCATCAGGTCCCGGTTCTGGTAGACCGCGCGGTCGAGGATGATCCAGGCGACCTCGGGCCCCTGGGGGGTGGTCCGGAGCTTGAACCGGGTGTAGCAGTCGACGCAGAAGAAAACCGAGGACTCCCCGGACCTCACCTCCCCGACCATCTCCCCCTATGGCGCGCTCCCGACGGATATTGTCTTCGGACCGGAAACCCGTTTCCGCTCTTCTCCCCTAGCGCCCCTCCGGTGCCGGTTTTCCAGGGTAACGCCGTCTCCGCCCCGGCGTTTCTCCGGGCGCGCGGAGCGCGCTCCGCGGGGGAAAACCCTTTGGGGGGGCCGCGGCCATCCCCGGCGATGGTCCGCCTCACCGAGGTCATCCTCCGGGACGCCCACCAGTCCCTCCTGGCGACCCGGATGAGGACCGAGGATATGCTGCCGGCCTGCGCGGCTCTCGACAAGGTCGGCTTCCACTCCCTCGAGGTGTGGGGCGGGGCGACCTTCGACGCCTGCATCCGCTTCCTCGCCGAGGACCCGTGGGAGCGGCTGCGGAAACTGCGCGCAGCGCTGCCCAACACGCCGCTGCAGATGCTCGAGCGGGGGCAGAACGCCGTCGCCTACGCCAACTTCCCCGACGACGTGGTCGAGGCGTTCGTCCACCACTCGGCGAAGAACGGCGTGGACCTCTTCCGCGTCTTCGACGCCCTCAACGACCTGCGGAACGTGAAGACCGCCCTCCGGTCCGTGAAGAAGGAGGGGAAGCACGCCCAGGCGTGCGTCTGCTACACGGTGAGCCCGATCCACACCACCGAGCTCTACGTGCAGAAGGCGAGGGAGCTCCAGCGCATGGGGGCCGACTCCCTCTGCGTCAAGGACATGGCGGGGCTCCTCGGGCCGAAGGAGGCCTACGACCTGGTGCGGGCCCTGAAGGAGGCGACGAAACTCCCGGTCGCGGTCCACACCCACTGCACTTCTGGAATGGCGATGATGGCCCACATGGAGGCTCTGCGCGCGGGCGCCGATATCCTCGACACCTCGATGTCGGCGATGGCGTGGGGGACGAGCCACCCGCCCACGGAGTCGGTCGTGGCGGCCCTGCGGGGGACCGACCACGACACCCGCTACGACCTCGGGCTGCTCGCCGAGATCAACCGCTACTTCGAGAAGGTCTGGAGGAAGTACGCCCACCTCCACAGCGAGGAGACGCTGCGGGTCGACCCGAGCGTCATTCTCCACCAGATTCCCGGGGGGATGTACTCGAACCTGGTCTCCCAGCTGAAGCAGCAGGGGGCCCTCGACCAGCTGCCCCGGGTGCTGAGCGAGGTGCCGCGGGTCCGGGCCGACCTCGGGTTCCCCCCGCTGGTGACGCCGACGAGCCAGATCGTCGGCACCCAGGCGGTCCTAAACGTGCTCCTCGGGGAGCGCTACAAGGGGATTCCGAAGGAGGTGAAGGACTACGTGCGGGGGATGTACGGCGAGCCTCCGGGGCCCATCTCCGACGACATCCGGAAGAAAATCCTCGGGCCCGACTGGAAGGAGCAGGTCATCCGGGGCCGCCCCGCCGACCTCCTCGCCCCGCGGATGTCGGCCCTGCGCCAGGAGGCGGAGGACCTCGGGCTGGTGAAGAAGCCCGAGGATGTCCTCACCTATGCGCTCTACCCCGACGTGGCGACCCGCTTTCTCAGGGGGGAGGTCAAGCCGGAGTTCACCTCGGACCAATTGCCGCTCAAGAAACCGGAAACGGCCGCCACCGCTGCGCCGCCGTCGGCTGGCCCGGGCCGCATCTTCACCGTGGAGGTAGGGGCGAAGTCCTACACCGTGCGGGTGGTGGAGCCGGGGCGGCCCGGGGACCCTGCGTTCCGGGCGCCGGCGGCACCATCGGGGCCGCGGCCCCCTTCCGGTTCCGCCCCAAGCGAGCGGGCCGCCCCCACTTCGAAAGCGCTCCCCCCCGCCCCCGAAGGGGCGGTGCGCGCCCCGATGCAGGGGACCATCCTGCGTGTCAAGGTGACGGTGGGGGACGCGGTCAAGGCGGGGCAGGTCCTCGCGGTGCTGGAGGCGATGAAGATGGAGAACGACGTCGTGGCGCCGAGGGACGGCGTGGTGAAGGAGATTCTCGTCCAGCCGGGGCGGACGGTGCAGGCGGGGGCGGGGATTGTGGTGCTGTCGCCGGGGAGAGGGGTCTAACGCCCCCTCCCCCCTGCTCCGGAGCCACCGGGCGAACCTCCAGAACTCGCGGGTGGTTCCGGACCTCCGGGCGTTCTCGGGCGGCGCGGGTCCGGGTCTCGTCCACGCGTTCCGGGGGCGGCCGGGTCGCGCCCGGGTGGCCCTCGGGCGGCCCCGGGGGCCGACGGCGGTGGCGGCTCTCGATCTTTTTTCTGGAGGAGTCCGACCCGTTCCTCGAGCCTCTCGTTCTCCCGGCGCAACTCTTCCATCCCCTCGGGCGTCAGGAGCAATGTGTGTCATCGCATCCTGACCCCGGGAGGCGGGGGTTGATGGGCTTGGGGGTTTAAAATGCGGAGAAGTTTGTCCTAAAGGATGGCGTGGGCTCAATCTCTGAAAGCGGGGGTCGAAAGCAATCCGGGGGCATGGCCTTACGAGTTAGCCTTCGCCGCCATCCTCTTCTTCAGCAGTTCCCGCGACGCCTCCTCGAACGGCAGCAGCCGCCGCTTCATCGTCTCCAAATCGACGGCCGTCGCCACCCCGGGCACCGGCACCAGGTTGTGCCGCTTCTGGAACTCGGTCTGCCCCTGCCACGCCCCGGAGTTGACGAGGGTGACCCCCCGGTAGCGGCCGACGCCGACGGTGTGGACGTGGCCGGTGTGGAGGATGTCGGGAACCTCCTCCATCACGTGCAGGTCCTCCTCCCGCGGGATGAAGGGGACCTCGCCCCCGTAGACCGGCGCGAGGTGGCGCCGCTTCACCATCTCGGTCATCACCTGCTCCGGGGCGTCGAGGGAGAGGCCGAGCCCCTTCATGTAGTCGAGGATGGAGACTCCGTGGTACATCAGGACCCGGACCCCCCCCGCCTCCACCAGGGCGGGGTTGCCCGCGAAGGCGACCCGGCCCGGGAAGAGGGAGGTGACCTCGGAGGAGAAGCGGGGCTGGGGCTCCGGGAGCGGGACGGCGTCGTGGTTCCCCGGCGATAGGACCACCTGGATCTGCTTCGGGAACCGGTCCATCTGGGCCGCGGCGAACTCGTACTGCTTCAGGACGTCCTGGATCTCCAGCTCCTTCTCCTGGCCGGGGTAGACCCCCACCCCGTCCACCACGTCGCCCGCGACGAAGAGGTAACGGACCTGGGGCGCCAGCCCCTCGCCGGCGTTGAGCCACTCCACGAACCGCTCCCAGACGCTCCCGAGGAACTCGCGGCTGCCGAAGTGGGTGTCCGACAGGAAGAGGGCCACCCCCTTGCCCCGGCGGGGGGCGTGGTCGTAGGGCACGTCGGGCCACCGGACGGAGTTCGCCAGGAGGAAGCCGCCGCGGTAGGCGCCGGTGACGGCGACCACCTCGTCGGCGAGGAGCCTCTCCTCCCGCCCGGAGCGGAGGAAGACCTTCACCCGCCCCGTGGCGTCCTCCAGGGTCACGAGGGGCCCCCTGCGGGTGGAGCGGATGTCGGAGACCAGCCCGAGGGCCGTCACCTCCTGCCCCTCCCGGCGGGGCAGGTCGGCCATGGCCACCGGCTCCCCCCGGGACCGGAGGAGCCCCCCGAGCTGGGCGAGGCGGTGGCGGAAGAGGGGGGTGAAGTCCCGCCGCGCCGCGGCCGCGACCCCCTCCTTGAGGACATGGATAGAGCCGTTCTCCCGGGGACTCTCCGAGGAGCCGAGGGCCTCACGGAGGTGGTGCGGCTCCACCACCAGGTCGCTGCAGACTTCGGGGAGGCGGGCCAGGAGGGTCGCGGCCTGCTCGCTCGGGATGGAGCGGAGGAGGGCGAGGGCGTCGGGGTGCAACTGGTAGCCGAGGGAGAGGACGCGCTCCAGGAAGGGGTCCATATCCCGGGAACAAGGAGCCCGATTGAAAGAGTTTGCGGGCGGGCCGAAAGAAACGCTCCTCACTCGCCCGGCAGGAGGAACCCGCCGGAGGAGAGGACGGCGCGCACCTGGCTCCAGTTCCCCCGCGCCTCGATCCGGACCACCTCTTCCCCGCCCGCGGCTCCCGCCTCCCGGCCCCAGAGGAGCCCGGTTCCGGCGGCCGTGGCGTTCGCCCGGAGGGCCTCGAGGCCCGCCTCGTTGGGCGAACCCCCCGCCAGGTAGGCCTGGAGCCGGTAGCTCTCGTTCCCTTCGGAAACGACCCCGAATACCGAGCGGTTGTCCCACCCCTGGATGGGCGAGGCCGCAGCCCCGGCGAAGCGCGCCTCCGGGGGCAGGCGGCGGGCGAGGTCGCCGAAGCGGTCGAGGGCGCTCCCCCGGGAGCCGTTCTCGAGGACGTCGAGGACCGGGTCGAGCCCGGCGATGTAGGGGGGCGCGGGGGGCCCCGGGAGGCGGACCCCGGCCACGAGGGGCTGGAGGTTGGTGGCGATGCCGAGCCAGGGCTGCTGCCCCGGGAAGAACTCGATGAGGGTGGCGTTCCTGTAGGTGAAGGCGGGCGGGGGCCGGGGGGCGGGTCCCGAGAGGCCGTGGAGCCAGAGGGGGAGCCCCTCGGGCGGGAGGAGGATGCGCACCTCAGCCGAGACGGGGCTCCCGTAGATTTGGGTCCAGGCGGTGTGGCGCTGGCCGACGAAGGCCCCGAAATCGCTCCCGAAGAGCCCCCGGTCGCTGGTGAAGGAGACCCGCGCCGCGCCCGACGGGGTCAGGGAGAGGGCGTCGGCGAAGGAGGTGAGGTTCCGCCGGAAGAGGGGCGGCGGGGCGGGGGTCGGAGTCGGAGCCGAGCCGAGCGGGGGGCCGCTCTGGTTGCCCCCGGTGATGGCGCGGATGACCCCCTCGAGCCCGGCGACCCCCGCGACCACGAAAATCCCCATGAACATGACCGCGAACATGACGAGGGCGTAGGTCTTCTTCTTGCGGTCGCGCGCCTTGTCGGAGGTCATGCCCGGAGGATTTCGACCCCGGGCAGTTTGGCCCCGGTCAGGAAGTCGAGCAGCGCGTGGCCCCCGAGGCTGACGTAGGAGAAGGACTCCACCGAGAGGCCGAGCGACTCGAGGGCGGTCACCGAGTCTCCGCCCCCGACCACCGAGTAGGCGGAGGAGCGCGCCACGGCCCGGAAGAGCTCCTTGGTCCCCTTGGAGAAGGCGGGGGCCTCGTACTTGCCGGCGGGCCCGCTGACCACGATGGTCCGGGCGCGGGTGATCTCCTCCTTGTAGCGGGCGATGGTTTTCTCCCCGATGTCCCACGCCCGGTGCTCCGCCCGCACGTCGTCCGCGGGAATCTCGATGCGCTCGCCCTCCTTCTCGATGGCGACGTCCATCGGGACCTCGGCCCAGAGGGCGAGCAGTTGCGCGTCGTCGTAGAAGGACTCGAACTGCGAGCCCTGGAAGGCGCGGGCCCAGAGGAAGATGTTCCCGACGACCCCGCAGGTGAGGACCTTGTCCACCAGTTTCTCCTTGACGAGGTGCTTCATCACCCGGAAGGAGTCGGCCGGCTTGGCCCCCCCGAGGAGGAAGAGGCTCGGCCGCTCGGGGTGCCGGACCTTCTCCAGGGAGCGGAGCTCGCGCTCCATCAGGCGCCCCGCCACCGAGGGGAGGACCGCGGAGAACCCCACGACCGAGGCGTGGGCCCGGTGGGAGGTGGGGAAGGCGTCGTTCACGTAGAGGTCGGCCCCGGGGGCGAGGGCGCGGACCAGGGGCCCCCGGGCGTGCTCCTCGGGGGTCCGGGCGTCGGTCTCCCCGGGCACCGTCCGCACGTTCTCGAGGAGGAGGACATCCCCCGGCTTCATCTTCCCGATGGACTCCTTGGCCCGCTCGCCGATGACGTCGTTCACGTAGCCCACGGGGAGCCCCGAGGCCTCGGAGAGGAGCCGGGCGTGCTGTTCCAGGGTGGTGAAGTCGTCGTCCCCGGGCCGCCCCTGGTGGGCGAGCAGGACCGTCTTCGCCTTCGCCTTGGAGAACTCCTGCAGGGTCCGGGCGTGCTCCTGGATGCGGCGGGACATGCGGGCCTTCCCCTCCTCCACGGGGGAGTTGATGTCGATGCGGACGAGGAGCCGCTTGCCCTTCCACTCCACCGAGTCGAGGGTGCGGTAGGGGAAGGGACCGTTCGGGGGCATGGGTCAGAGGGACCGGGGGGAGGGAAAAACCCTCACAGTTTCTTGCCGATGAACTCCACCAGGTCCACCAGCCGGTTGGAGTATCCCCACTCGTTGTCGTACCAGGCGAAGACCTTGGCGAGGTTCCCGATGGCGTTCGTGGAGGGGCCGTCCACGATGGCGGAGTGGGGGTTGTCGTTGAAGTCCACGCTGACCAGGGGCTCGTCGGTGTAGTCGAGGATTCCCTTCAGGGGCCCCCTGGCCGCCTCCTTGAGGGCGGCGTTGACCTCCTCCTTTGTGGCGGGTTTCTCGAGGACCGCGTTCAGGTCGATCATCGAGACGTTGGGCGTCGGGACGCGGAGCGCGATGCCGTCCATCTTGCCCTTGAGGTCCGGGAGGACCAGGTGGAGGGCGGAGGCGGCGCCCGTGGTGGAGGGGATGATGGAGACCGCGGCTGCCCGCGCGCGCCGGAGGTCCTTGTGCTGGAGGTCGAGGATGGACTGGTCGTTGGTGTAGGAGTGGACGGTGGTCATGAACCCCCGCTGGATTTTGAACTTCGAGTGCAGCACGTGGGCGACCGGCGCGAGGCAGTTGGTCGTGCAGGAGGCGTTCGACACCACGGAGTGCTTGGCCGGGTCGTAGGCCTTTTCGTTCACGCCCATCACCAGCGTCGCGTCGGCGTTCTTCGACGGCGCGGAGATGACCACCTTCTTCGCCCCGCCCTTCAGGTGGAGGGCCGCAGGCTCCCGGTCGGTGAACCGCCCCGTCGACTCGACCACCACGTCCACCCCGAGCTCTCCCCACGGCAGTTTCGCCGGCTCCTTCTCGGCGAGGACCCGGACCTCCTGGCCGTCCACGGTGAATCCCCTGCCGGTCGCCTGGACCGGCTTCCCCAGGGGCCCGTGGACCGAATCCCACTTCAGGAGGTGGGCGAGCGTCTTCGCGTCGGTGAGGTCGTTCACCGCGACGAACTCAAGGTTCCGCCCTAGGCTTGCCCGGAGGAAGTTGCGGCCGATGCGGCCGAAGCCGTTCACGCCGACGCGGACCTTGCCCATGGGCCCGGTTTCGAGGGAGGGGTTTTGAATCTTTCCTACGTCCGGAGCACCGTCACCGCGCAGGCGACCCCGAACCCCCCCATGTTGTGGGTCAATCCGACCTCGGCCCCCCTCACCTGCCGCTTCCCCGCCGCGCCCCGGAGCTGGGTCCACACCTCGCAGAGCTGGCCGACGCCGGTCGCCCCGATGGGGTGGCCCTTCGCCTTGAGGCCGCCGCTGGCGTTCACCGGCAGGTCGCCGTCGAGCCCCGAGGCGCCCGAGGCGACCCAGGGGCCCCCCTTCCCTTTCTCGCAGAAGCCGAGGTCCTCGCAAGCGACGATTTCGGTCGGGGTGAAGCAGTCGTGGACCTCGGCCAGGTGGAGGTCCTTCGGCCCGACCCCGGCCTGCCGGTAGGCCTCCCGGGAGGCGGCGACCGTGGCGTCGAGGGTGGTGAGGGACTTCCGGTCCACGACCCCCAGGGTGTCGGTGGCCGCCCCGTGGCCCGCCACGTAGACCGGGGTGTCGGTGTATTTTTTTGCGTCTTCGGCGCGGCAGAGCAGGAGCGCGGCGGCTCCGTCGGCGGCGGGGCAGCAGTCGTAGAGCCCGAGGGGCGCGGCGACCATCGGGGCCTTGACCGCCTCCTCCAGCGCCACGCGGTTCCGGAGCGCCGCCTTTGGGTTCTCCGCCCCGTTCGAGTGGTTCTTGACCGCCACCGCCGCGAAGTGCTCGCGCTTCGTCCCGAACTCCTCCATGTGGCGGCGGGCCATGAGGGCGAAGACCCCGGGGAAGGTGAGGCCGTGCCACCGCTCGTTGTCGGTGTCGCCCCCGACCCCGAGCCACCGCCGCGACTCCCAGCCGGTGACCTCCCGCATCTTCTCCACCCCGCCGACGAGGACGAGGTCGGCGCCGTCGGCTATGGCCCGGAGGCCGAGGCGGAAGGCCCAGGAGCCCGAGGCGCAGGCGTTCTCCACCCGGACCGCGGGGATGCCCCGGAGTCCGACCTGCTCCACGAGCCCGCCGGCGAGGTTTCCGATCTGGTGGCCCGAGGAGCCCATCGAGCCGATGAACGCCTCCTTCACCCGCTTCGGGTCGAACCCCCTCTCCACGGAGGCCGCGGCCTCGCGCCACGCCTCGACGAAGAGCTCCTTCAGCCCCGCGTCGAGGCGGTCGCCGAACCGGGTGCAACCCGCGCCGATGATGGCGGCGGGGGGCTTTCCGACCATCCCCTCCCTGGGGAGTTCGCATGTTTATTAAAACTGGTGACCTTTAAGTGGGAAGGTGAACCATCCCCACGATGGCGAGCGCGCTGACCGACGCGAAGGAGATCGAGTGGGTGGAGGGCGAAATCAGGAAGTTCCACAAGGGGGAGATCACCCGCGACGAGTTGCGGTTCCGGCGGCTCCTCCAGGGGACCTACGGCCAGCGGGGGCAGGAGGAGGAGGCGGGCCACATGATGCGCATCAAACTCCCCCAGGGCGGCACGGTCACGCCGGAGCAGTGGGAGACGATGGCCGACCTCGCCGAGAAGCACGCCCACGGGAAGGTCCACATCACCACCCGCCAGAACGTCCAGTTGCACTTCGTCCAGCTGGACAGCGCCCCCGAGATGATGCGGAGGCTCGCCGCCGTCGGGCTCACCACCCGGGAGGCGTGCGGGAACACCGTCCGGAACGTGACCTGCGACCCGTGGGCGGGGATTTGCAAAGACGAGCCCTTCGACCCCTGGCCCTACTCCCGAGCGGTCACCCTCCACTTCCTGCGGCGGAAACTGAACGAGGACCTCCCCCGGAAGTTCAAAATCGCCTTCTCCTGCTGCGAGAGCGACCGGGCAGTCACCGGCATCCACGACATCGGGGCGATTCCGGTGGTCCGGAAGCGGAACGGGAAGGAGGAGCGGGGGTTCAAGGTCTACGTCGGGGGCGGGCTCTCCACCCACGCCAAGAAGGCGGAGCTCCTCTCCGACTTCATCCCTGCCGAGCTCACCCTCGCGGCCTGGGAGGCGGTGGTCGCCGCCTACCAGTTCCACTTCGACACCCACCTCGACCGGAAGAACCGGAACCGCGCCCGCATCAAGTTTCTCGTGGAGAAGCTGGGCATCGAGGGGTTCCGCAAACTCTGGCAGAAGGAGTACGATCGGCTGAAGGAGTTGCCCGACCGCCGAATCCGGAACCTGGAGTCGCCCCCCGAAAACCCGAAACCGCTCGACGCGCCCCCGGTGGATGGGGAGGGATTCCAGCCGACGGAGAACTACCGGAGGTGGCGCAAGACCAACGTCGTCCCCCAGAAGCAGAAGGGGTACGTCGCGGTCACCGTCCGGACCATCCTCGGCGACCTCACCCCGAAGCAGACGCGCGCCCTCGCCGCCATCCTCCGCAGATACGGCGTCTACTCCCGCACCACCATCCTCCAGAACGTCCTCCTCCGTTGGGTCCGGGAGAGGGACGTCGAGCCGCTCTACCGCGACCTCTATGCGGCCGGACTCGCCCTCGCCGGGGCGGACCGGGTGCAGGACGTCACGGTCTGCCCCGGGGCGGACACCTGCAACCTCGCCATCACCTCCTCGAAGGGCGTCGGCCGCGTCGTCACCGAGATGCTCAACAGTCCGGAATTCGACGACCTCGGGCCCCTCTCGGTGAAAATCAGCGGCTGCTTCAACGGCTGCGGCCAGCACACCATCGCCAGCATCGGCCTCTACGGCGCGTCGCGGAACATCGACGGCCGCGAGGTCCCCCACTACATGTTCCACCTCGGCGGCGACGCGGGCCACGGTCCCGTCGAGTACGGGAAGGTGGTCATCCGCCTCCCGGCGAAGCGGGTCCCCGAGGCGATTCGTGGCCTGCTGGAGCTCTACAAGCGGAAGCGGAAAAGCGGGGAAACCTTTAACCAATTCGTCGAGAGATACAACCAGGAAGGCATGAAGGGCACCGGCAACCCCCACGGCACCATGAAGCAGTTCCTCGAGCAGTTCGAGAGCGTGCCGAAGTTCGCGGAGAGCGCCGAATTCTACACCGACTACGGGGCTCTCGCCTCCTTCAGCACCGCCGACATCGGGGCCGGCGAATGCGCCGGCGTCGACTCCTCGGCGCCGGTGGCGCCCGCGGCGAAGAGGCCGGAGAAGGTCAACAACCCGAACTACCCGGGCGGGTCGTGAACCGGCGCAGCACCGTCCGATGTGAAGTTCAAAATCAACCCTCTGCTCTTCCTTCTGATTCTCGCCCTCTTCCTCGGGGTGGGTTTCATTCTGCTCTACCGCTGAGACGGGTGGCACTCCGGGCTTCAGGACGGCGCGGGAAAGATTGTTATGCGAACTACCCCACCCCTCCCCATGCCCGCGCCTGAGAACGTCGTCATCGTCGGCACCGCCCACATCCTCGACAGGTCCATCGCCGAGGTGAAGGAGACCATCGCCCGCGAGAAGCCCGACGTCGTCGCCCTGGAGTTGGACCCGGCCCGGCTCAGCGCGCTCCTCGGGCAGGTCAAGGAGGTCCCGCTGCGGGAGGTGCTGAAGTCCGGGAAATTGTACCTGCTCCTCGCCCACTGGCTCCTCGCGACGCTGCAGCGCAAACTGGGCGCGGAGGTCGGGGTCGAGCCGGGCGCGGAGATGAAGGCGGCCTACGAGGAGGCGAAGAGGGCGGGAGCCGCAGTTGCGCTGATCGACCGCGACGTGGGAGTCACCTTCCAGCGCCTCTTCGCCGAGATGGGGCTCCGGGAGAAGTTGCGCCTCTTCCGCGCCCTCATGGGCTCCCTCGCGGGGCGCGGGGAGGAGGTGGACCTCGGGAACATCACCGAGAGGGCGACCGTGGACCGGCTCGTCGGCGAGTTGCGGAAGTTCTCCCCGACCGCGGCGCGGGTCCTGGTGGATGAGCGGGACGCGACGATGGCGGCGCACCTCGCCGCCCTCTCCGCGAGCCACCGGAGGGTGGTGGCGGTCGTGGGCGCGGGCCACCGGGAGGGCATCGAGCGCTACCTCGGGAACCCGGAGACCCTCCCGCCGCCCCGGAGCCTCATGGAGGTCCGGCGGAGGCGGGTCTCGGCGGGCCGGGTCGTGGGCATCGGGCTCTTCGGGCTCATCCTCGCCTTCTTCGCCGCCATCGCGGTCTCGGTCCCGGTCCAGACCTTCCTCTGGGCCTTTCTCGTCTGGTCGCTGGTCACCGGGGCGTTCGCCGCCGGCGGCGCCGCCCTCGCCGGGGGCCACCCCCTGGCCGTCGTCGTGGCCTTGGGTCTCGCCTGGTTCGGGGTGCTCCACCCGCTCCTCGCGACCGGCTGGTTCTCAGGGCTCGCCCAGTTCGCCTTGCGGCCCCCCGGGACCGGGGATTTCAAGGAGTTGATGTCGGCCGCCTCGCTCGGGAGCCTCTGGAGGAACCGCGCCTTCCGGGTCCTCATGGTCGCGGCCCTCACCAACGTCGGGACGATGGTCGGGGCGTGGCTGGCGGGACCCTACCTCGTCTTCCGGTGGACCGGGGTGGACGTCGCGAAGCTCATCTGCGAGCCGCTGCCCTTTTGCTAGTCCGACCCTTCGAGGTTTGTTGAAACTTCAGCGCCCGAGGGCTCGCGCGGTTTTCCGCCCCCACTCGGCCGCCACCGCTCCCGCTCGCACCGCGGCCCGAGAGGCCTCTACCGCAATCGATTCCCGCGGCTCCTGCGCCGGGGCCCGGAGAGCCCCGAGCCACCCCTCCGGGTCGCGGAGCGAGCCCTCCAGGTTGTAGAGGGCGACATCCTCGATTCCGGCTGCCCGGGCGGCCCCCACGTCCCGCGCAAGGACCTCCGGCCCCGCCATCAGCGTCTCCACCTCCAGCACGCCGCGGCCCGTGACCCCGAGGGAGACCGCGGCGGCGCCCCCGAGCCTCCTCCGCGCCTCCCGTGCGTAGGAGTGGACCCACGCCGGATTGCCCCCGGGGCCGCCCGGGCCGGGAAGCATGGAGGAGTAGAGCATGAAGGAGACCCGGTCGAACCCGACCCCGAGGACCGGGCTCTCGAGCAGGTCCTCGAGGCCCGCCGTGCCCTCGGGCTGGTCGAGGAGGAAGGGGGCGGCCGCGCAGAGGGTGCGCCACCCTCCCCTCCGGAGGCGGCGGACCATCTCCTCCAGCCTCCGCCGGGCCGCCTCGAACCGCTCCGGCCGGAGGGTCTCCAGCGGCCACCGCACGAGCCGGGAGAACCGCCGCAGCGGCGGGCCGCGCAGGAGCTCCACCCCCCGGTCGAGCGGCGGCTCGAGGTCGAAGACCATCCAGGCGGGCTCCGCCCCCGCGGTTTCGGCCCCGTGGACCAGGTCCGAGAGCAGTCGGCCGAAGGGCTCCAGGTTCCGTTCGTTGGGGAAGTAGCCCTGCTCCAGCGGCAGGAGGGGCCAGAGTCCGGGCTCGAGGCCGCGCGCGGCGCACCCCTTCAGGAGGCTCCCCAGGTCGGGGGACCACCCCTCGACCGCGAGGCAGGGCGAGATGCGGCGGCGGGCGAGGAGGTCGAGGTGGGCCGCCAACTCCCGGGCGGAGAGGAACTCCACCCACACCCGAAGCATGGGGGCCCTTTTCCGTGGGGAGGGAAAAGACCCGGGATGGTTTCGAATGGGAGGCCCCACGAGGAGCACAAGCGCCAGTACGGGGAACTCCGGGCCCACGTCGCCCTCCTCACCGTCTCCTCCTCCAAGACTCCCGCCGCCGACGCCTCGGGCCGCTCGGCGAGGGACCTCCTGGCCGCGGCGGGCCACACGGTCGCCGACTACCGCGTGGTGCGGGACGACCGGCGCGCCATCGCCGCCGCTGTCCGGGGATGGGTCCAGAAGGTGGATGTGGTGGTGGTGACCGGCGGGACGGGAGTCACCCGGGACGACGTCACAGTGGAGGCGGTCCGGCCCCTGTTCGAGAAGGAGTTGCCGGGCTTCGGGGAGATGTTCCGCTCCCTGAGCACCCGGCGCCTGGGGAGCGCCGCCTTCCTCAGCCGGGCGACGGCGGGAGTCGTCAAGTCGACGGCGATTTTCTGCGTCCCGGGGAGCCCCGACGGCGTCCGCGTCGCCCTGAAGCGCATCCTCCTCCCGGAGCTGCCCCATCTGGTGGGGCTCCTGCGCCGCGAGGTCAGCCGTCCATGAGCGTTTTTTGCCGCCCCGCGGGGGAGAGGGCCGAGACCCGCACCCCCAGGTGGCGCACCTTGCGGCGCTCGACCTCTTCCCGGTAGATGTCGGCCAGGCGGAGGACCGCCTCGGCGAGGGGTCCGGCCCCCTCCCGGGGCTGCCGGGTCGTGGTGCTCCTCGTGTGGGTGTCGAAGCTGGAGAAGCGGACCTTCAGGGTCGCCGTCCGCCACGCCAGCCCCTGCGCCCGCGCGGCGGCGGCCACCTCGTCGGCCAGCCCCCGGAGTGTGGCCCGGACCTGCTCCATGTCGCCGGTGTCCTCCTCCAGGGTCCCCTCCCGGCCGATGGATTTGATTTCGGTGGACTCCTCGACCGGGCCGGGGTCCACCCCCCGCGCCTCCTCGGTGAACCGGGGGCCCCACACCCCGAACTCCCTCCGGAGGGCCTCCGGGTCTGCCCGCGCCAGCTGCTCCAGCCGCTCAATCCCCATCGCCAGCAGCCGCGCCTCGCTCTTCGGGCCGATGCCCGGCAAACTCCGGACCGGGAGGGGGGCGAGGAACGCCTCCTCTTCCCCCGGTTTCACCGCCGTAAGGCCGTCGGGCTTCCTCCGGTCGGAGGCGATTTTCGCGACCAGTTTGCTCGGAGCGATGCCCACCGTGCAGGTGAGGCCGACCCGCTCCCGGACCGCCCCCTTCACCTCGCCCGCCAGGGCCTCGGCCCGGCCCCAGTCCCCCCCGGTCCGCGCGGTGACGTCGAGAAACGCCTCGTCGATGGAGACCGGCTCGAACTTGTCGGCGAACCCCCTCAGGACCCCCATCACCTGGCGGGAGACCTCCTCGTACCTCTCGAACCGGGGGCGGACGTAGAGGCCGCCGGGGAGGAGTTTCCACGCCCGGGAGATCGGCATCCCGGAGCGGACCCCGGCGGGGCGCGCCTCGTAGGAGGCGGTGAGGACGACCCCCCGCCCCCTCCCCTCTTTCGGGTCCGCCCCGACCACCAGCGGCCTGCCCCGGTACTCCGGGTGGTCGAGCAGTTCGACGGAGGCGTAGAAGGAGTCCATGTCCACGTGGAAGATGATCCGATTCGGCATGTCCCGATCTGGGCATGCAACCCCAATTGAACTACGCGTTACGGGAGTGAATGTTCCCCGAAAAGCGTGGGGGTGGGGGAGAGGAATCGGACCGTAATGGAGATGGGGGCGGAGCCCCCTCCAAGGGGTCGGGCGCGAGGGGATTTGAACCCCTGATCCCCAGTTTAGGAAACTGGTGCCTTGTCCTGGCTTGGCCACGCGCCCATCCCCAGGGGACGCCGGGGCAACGATAAGTTGTCCCGGCGCACCCGTGCGAGGCGGGGACTCGGCGGCGACCCGCCGGGCCCGTGCCCCCCCTCTTCCTGGGCCCATTTGGGGGCAAGTATTATCACCCTTCTACCTCCCCTCCCCCCATGGCCGCCCGGGCGATGAACTTCGGCTCCTACCCCCGCCCCGACTCCCTGGTCAAGGTCCTCAAGAAGAGCCTGGGGCTCCAGAAGCACCCCAAGGCCCGCCCCGGCCCGGAGGTCTCCAAGGCCTACGACCGGGCCCTCGCCGAGGTGGTCCGGGAACAGAAAACCTCCGGGGTCGCCTGGGTCACCGACGGGCAACTCAAGTGGGACGACGGGCCGGTCTCCCTCTGCGCCCGCCTCAAGGGGATCGAGATGGGGGGGCTCATCCGGTTCGCCGACAACAACTTCTACTACCGGCGGCCGCGGATCCGCGGGGCGGTCTCCTGGTCGGCGCCCGCCTTCGCGGCCGACGCGAAATCCGCCCGGCGCTCCGCCCCTCGGGTCAAGGGGGTCCTCCCCGGCCCGGTCACCCTCGCCCGCTACTCCGAGGACCACCACTACGGCTCGGTCGAGAGGGTCGCGAGGGCCTACGCCGAGGCGCTCAAGAAGGAGGCGGCGTCGCTGGAGCGGGCCGGGGCGAAACTCCTCCAGTTCGACGAGCCCGCGCTCGCGGCGAACCCGAAGGACCTCGACCTCGCCCGCCTCGCCCTCGCCCCGGTCCTCAAGGGGCGGAAGGCGACGACCCTCGTCTCCCTCTACTTCGGGAAACCCACGCAGAAAGTGCTGAGCGGGCTCCTGGAGATGGCCGGCGGCGTCGTGGTGGACGCCACCTCCGACGGCGTGCCCCTGCCGAAGATGGAGGGGCGTGTCCTGGCTCTCGGGTGCGTCAACGGCCGGAACACCAAGATGGAGGACCCGGCGGCCGTGCGGGCCCGCGTCCAGAAAATCGCCGCCAAGGCGAAGCCCGCCGAACTCCTCATCACCTCCTCCTGCGGCCTCGAGTTCATCCCGCGGGCCGTCGCCAAGCGCAAACTGGTCCTCCTCTCCCGCGTCGCGAAGGGGGTGTCGTGATGGGCAGGAAAATCGCGGGGCTGCCCGTCCTGCCGACGACCATCATCGGCTCCCATCCCCGGCCCCGTTGGCTCCGGCTGGCCCTCCAGGCCCACCGGGCGGGGCGCATCACCGACGAGCAGTTGAACGAGGCCTTCGACGACGCGGTCGTCACGACGGTCCGGGACCACGAGAAGATCGGCATCGACATCCTGTGGGACGGCGAGATGCGGCGCGACGAGATGACCGAGTATTTCGCCAAGCGGCTCGACGGATTCCGCTTCTACGGCCCCGTGCGGGTGTGGGGCAACAACTACTACGACCGGCCGGCGATTTTCAGCGAAATCAAGTACCGGGGCCCCATGCTGGTGGAGGAGTTGAAGTTCCTCCGCTCGGTCACCGACCGTCCGGTCAAGGTCCCCATCACCGGGGCCTACACCATCGCCGACTGGTCCTTCATCGAGGCCTACGACACCCGCGCGGAGGCGATGATGGCCCTCGCCAAAGCCCTCAACCAGGAGTGCAAGACCCTCGTGGCGGCGGGGGCCGACTTCATCCAGATCGACGAGCCCGCATTCTCCTCGCGGCCGGAGGAGATGGAACTCTTCGTCGAGGTGACCCGGGCCACCGTGCGCGGCGTGAAGGCCTACACCGGCATGCACTCCTGCTACGGCGACTTCTCCAAGGTCTACCCCGACATGCTCGATATCCCGGTGGACCAGTTCGCTCTGGAATTCCTCAACAACGACTTCCGGACCCTCGACCTCTTCGAGGAGCACGAACTCACCAAGGACCTGGGCATGGGGTGCATGGACGCCCACACCCGGGTGGCCGAGCCGGTGGAGCAGATCGTGAAGAACCTCGAGCGGGGCATCGACATCGTCGGCGTGGAGAAAATCTACGTCAACCCCGACTGCGGCCTCAAACTGCTCCCCCGCGAGATCGCCAACGCCAAGTTGAGGAACATGGCGGCGGCGGCCCGCCAGCTCCGCGCGAAATACTCCTAGCCCCGCCCTTCCAGGGGCTTCACCCTGCGGAACGCGCGGTAGAGCATCAGGTCGTAGGCCACCTTCAGCCCCCCGCCGAAGAGGAAAGGGGCGGAGGCCGCCAGCGAGAGGCTCCACCCCGAGACCCAGGGCGCCGGGGCCTGGGCCGCGGTGCGGGCGAGGTGGGTGAGCCCCGCGGCGGCGGTCCGCTCCTCCGGGGGGACGATGGCCACCGTGTAGGCCTGCCGGGTCGGGACGTCCATCTGGCTCAAGGGCGCCCGGACCAACCAGAGGGCGGCCGAAGCCTCCGCGGTCGGCATGAAGGGGACCGCCATGAGGAGGAAATCGGAGGGCAGGTGGGTGAAGACCATCGTGTTCACCAAGCCGAACCGGTCGCCGAGGCGGGCCGCCAGCGGGAAGGAGAGCGCCACCAGGGCGTTCACGGCGAACAGCAGGGGCCCGAGGGCCGCCAGGTCCCACCCGAACCGGTGGTGGAACCAGTAGGCCACGAGGGAGTAGAGGACGAACCCCCCGGCGAAGGAGTCGAGGGAGAAGAGGAGGCCGAGGCGGGCGACCCGCCCCCGCGACTCCGGGTCGGTCCGCAGGCTCCGGGCCGCTCCCGCGCGCTCCACGAGGGGGGAGAGGGTGAGGTAGAGGGCGAAGGCGGCGAGATTGAGGGCGGCGGGGAGGAGGAAGAGCACCCGCTCCCCCGCCCCCGCCCGCAGCGCCTCCCCCGCCCCCGCCGCGAGGGCGCCGAGGGCGATGGAGAGGGTCCCCGCCGTGGCGTAGGAGCCGAAGAGGCGGTTCCGCCTCTCGGGGGGGACGGTCTGGGGGAGGAGCGCCTGCTCCACCGGGATGAAGGCGGCCGCGTCTGCGCCGGAGAGGGCGAGGCCGCCCGCGAGGAGGGCGAGCACGAGGACCGCCGGCTCGGGGGTGAGGAAAAGGCCGAGGGCTGAGGCCGCCCCGAGGAGGGAGAAGAGGGCGAGCATCCGCCGTCGGCCGAAGGCGTCGGCCTTGAGGAGCGCCAGGAGGGTCCACGCCGCGCCCCCCGCGACCGGGAGGGCGACCAGGAGCCCCACGGCCCCAGGGCCATATCCGAGCCCTGCGAGGTAGGGCCCGATGAGCACCGCGAGGAGACCCGTCGAGAACCCGCGGAGCGACCGAGTGGTGATGAGCAGGACGGAGTCGCGGGCCATCCCGCGTCAACGACCTCCCGAAGAAAATGGGGGGGTGGCTACCCCTTCATCTCCCTCGCCAGTTCGTCGTGCGCCGCCTTCATCTCGGCGACGCTCGCCTCGTCCTCGAGGGTCGAGATGTCCCCGACCGGCTGGCCGCTCATGACCGCCTTCACCACCCGCCGCATGATTTTCCCGCTGCGGGTTTTCGGCAACTTGGTGGCGAAGTAGATCTGCTCCGGCGTGGCGACCGGGCCGATGACCTTCCGCACGTGGTCGCGGAGCTCTTTCTTGAGCGCGTCGCTCGGCTGCTTCCCCTGCCGGAGCACCGCGAATGCGGCGATGACCTCCCCCTTCACCGCGTCGGGGACCCCGGCCGCGGCCGCCTCGGCCACCGAGGGGTGGCTCACCAGCGCGCTCTCGATTTCGAGGGTCCCGAGCCGGTGGCCCGCCACCTTGATGACCTCGTCGGCCCGCCCGAGGAACCAGAAGTATCCGTCGCCGTCCCGGACCGCGTAGTCCCCGGGGTAGTAGGTCTCGGGGAACCTCGACCAGTAGACCTGCTTGAACCGCTCCGGGTCGCCCCAGAGCGTCGCGAACATTCCGGGCCACGGCTTCCGGATGACGATGAACCCCTTCCCGCCCGGCGGGCATGGCTGCCCCTTCTCGTCCACCACCTCCGCCTCGATCCCCGGGAGGGGGAGGGTGGCCGAGCCGGGCTTGAGGGGGACGAGCCCGAGGCCGGGCGCCGGGGAGATCATGATGCCCCCGGTCTCGGTCTGCCACCAGGTGTCCACGATGGGGAGGAGATCGCGGCCGATGTTCCGGCGGTACCAGCGCCACGCCTCGGCGTTGATGGGCTCGCCCACGCTCCCGAGGAGCCGGAGGCTGGTGAGGTCGTGCTTTTTCGGCCACTCCTCTCCGAGTCTCATGAACATCCGAATTGCCGTCGGAGTGGTGTAGAGGGTGTTCACCTTGCAGCGGTCCACCAGGGACCACCACCGGTCGGGGCCGGGGGTGTCGGGGGCCCCCTCGTAGATCACCTGGGTCGCCCCCCGCAGCAGCGGTCCGTAGGCGACGTAGGAGTGGCCGGTGACCCACCCCACGTCGGCGGTGCACCAGTAGACGTCCTCGTCCCGGATGTCGAAGACCCACTCCATCGTCGCCCAGAGCCACACCAGGTATCCTCCGGTGGCGTGGACGCACCCCTTGGGCCTGCCGGTCGTCCCCGAGGTGTAGAGGATGTAGAGCGGGTGGTCCGCCCCCACCGGCTCCGGGGCGACGGCGGCGTCGCCCGAGGTCACGACCTCGCTCCACCAGAGGTCGCGCCCCTTCGTCCAGGAGATGTCGCTGCCGGTGCGCTGGAGGACAACCACCCTCTCCACCGACGGGCAGCGCTTCACCGCCTCGTCCGCCGTGGTCTTCAGCGGGACGACGTTCCCCCTCCGGTAGGCGCCGTCCGCGGTGAGGAGCACCTTCGCCTTCGCGTCATTGATGCGGTCGGCGAGGCTCTGCGCCGAGAAGCCGGAGAAGACCACCGAGTGGGTCGCGCCGAGCCGGGCGCAGGCGAGCATCCCGACGATGGCCTCCGGGACCATCGGCATGTAGAGGGTGACCCGGTCCCCCTTGCCGACCCCGAGTTTCCGGAGCCCCGAGGCGAACCGGTTCACCTCCCGGTGGAGGTCCTGGTAGGTGAGCGCCCGCCGGTCCCCCGGCTCCCCCTCCCAGAGGAGGGCCGCCTTGTTCCGCCGCCAGGTCGCCAGGTGGCGGTCGAGGCAGTTGGCGGAAGCGTTCAGGACCCCGCCCTTGAACCACTTCGCGAAGGGGGGCTCCGACCAGTCGAGGACCTGGTCCCAGGTCCGGGTCCAGTCCAGGTTGCGGGCGATGGGCGCCCAGAACCCCCCGGGGTCCTCCCGGGCCCGCCTCCGCGCCTCCTCCAGCCGGGCGGTGGGGAAGAAGCGCTCCCCGACGGGGAGGGCGCCCAGGTCGTCGGAGGCCATGGCGGCTCTTCGCACGGAGGGTTAAAAAATGGTGGCGGTCGCCCCGGCGCCCGTCAACTCCCCACCCTCACCGGCCCGCCCGCCAGCCCCCGCAGCGCCTCCACGGCGGACCGGATGGCGAGCCGCGACGTGGCGGGGTTCTCCGGGCTCGGGACGTTCTCGAGGAGGAACGCCATCCGCCCGAACCCTCCCCGAGCCTCGATTTCGTGGATGTTCCTCCGCAGCCCCGGCTCCGCCACCAGCCGGACGCGGGTCCTCTCCCCCCCGAGGGTCGCTGCGGCGAGGGTGGCGGCGACGTTGACGTTCCTCGGGAACCTCCGGACCGCCTCCCGCGCCGGTCCCGCGTAGAGGAGCCTCCGGCGGGAGACTTTCAATCCCAGAGAGGCGGGGGGCTTCCGGGTGGTGAGGGCGACCGATTCGATCTCGTCCCGGATCGCCCGGAGCCCGTCGAGCCCCGCGACTGCACCGGAGGGGACCACCAGGCGCGCCCCCGACCTCCGCGCCGCCGCTTCCGCCCGGGCGAGCCACCGGGGCCGGAGGAGAACCCCCGCGCTCATCACCAGCAGGTCGCGGCCGGCGGCGAGCAGCGGGACCGCATACTCCGCGGCGGCCTCCTGGGAAGCGGCCTCCACCGCCACGTCGAGGGGGGCGGCGCGCTGGAACTCCGCGAAGGCGGGGGCGACGCGCGGCCGCGGCCTCAGGGCCGCGGCGAGGGAGCGGGCCCGTGCGGGATCCGCGTCGAAGAGGAGCGCCATCCGCGCGCCAGGGACCTCCCCGCGGGAGACCGCGCGGGCGAGGGCGCGCCCGATGGCGCCGCAGCCGATGAGCCCGACGCGGACCGCCATGTCAGACAACGGTCTCGAGGTAGGCGTCGAGCCCCTTCTCGTAGAGGACGTTCCCCACCACGACGGCGTCGGCCCACCGCTTCATCGTCTTCGCCCTCTCCGCGCCGTCGATGCCCCCGCCGTAGAAGAGCGCGGCCCCCTTCAGCCGCCTCTTCACCGCCTCCACCACCTCCGGGCTGCCGAAGGTCCCGGAGCACTCGATGTAGACGACCGGGAAGTTGAAGTATCCCTCCGCCGCCGCCGCGTAGGCCGCCGCCGTCTCGGCGTCGAGGGGCTTGGCCTGGGTGAGACGCCCCACGGCGGAGTCGGGGTTCAGCACCAGGTAGGCCTCGGGGACCACCCGCTCCCACCGGACCTCGCCCCGCTTCAGCCAGGCCGCGTGCTTGCCGACGATGAAGGCGGGATTCCCGCTGTTGAGCACGGTGGGGACGAAGACGTAATCGAAGGGGTCGTAGGTCACCATCGAGCCGTCCACCGGCTCCAGGACCTTCGGCAGGTCGTAGGGCCGGAGCAACTCCACCAGGCGCGCGATTTTCTTCGAGGTGACGTTCTGGGTCCCCGACACCATGACGGCGCTCGTCCCCCCCTCGGCGACCGCCTTCACCGCCTCGGGGGCGATGGGCCGGTCGGGGTCGAGTTTGGTGATGTGGGTCCACCCCCTCCAGGGAGGCGACCCGTCGCGGGCCATCCTACTTCTTCAGCAGTCCGAGCAGTTCGTCGCAGCGCTCCGCGATGCGCCCGGCGGCCTTGGAGACCGCCTCCAGGGGCTTGGACTTGGCCACGACGGTGAAGGTGGACTTCCGCCCGGTGGCGGGGTCCACCCGGTAGTTGGCCGCCTCGACCCGCTCGTCCCGCAGGATTTCGGTCCGCAGGAGGTTGAGGAGGGTGTAGCCCTCCCGGTCGAAGGTGAGGACGCCCTGGTTCTTCTGCTCGGTCACCTCGACCCGGACGGCCTCGGCGCTCATGCCGGGAGCCCCCTTCCGTAGTCGTCCGCGAGTTTCCGGCTCTCCGTCCGGAGGCAGAGGGGGCACTCCACGCGGTTCTCCCCCTTCTTCACCATGGCGACCCGGCAGGAGGAGCAGTAGGCCTTGACGACCCCGAGGTTCTTGCCGGCGGTCCCGAGCTTCAGGGCCTTGGCGTCGATGATTTTCGCCCGGACGATGTCCATGTAGGCGAACTCCCGGTCGGCGTACTCCACATAGGAGTCGCGGATGTTGGAGACGTGGATGAGGGCGTTCTCGAGTTTCGGGACCGCCCGGGTCTCCTGGCCCTGGACGCAGGCGACCTCGAGGAGGACGAAGGTGCCGCGCGCGTCGTTCACCCGCCCGTAAACCACCGTCCCCTCCTTGATCTCCGGGGGGGCGTTCGGGGCGAGGACCGACACCACCCGCTCCTGGGTGTTGACGTTGAGCGTCCCCCGGGCCACCGCGTAGATCTTGCCGTCCTCGTCGCACGTCCCGGGCCCGGGCATGAACTCCTCGGAGGTGCCGAGGAAGTCGCCGGGGAGAACGGTTTTGGACTCCGCCATCTCAGCGCTCCATCCGGTAGAGTTCGATTTCCTGCGCCCGGACCACTTTCCGGTGCCACGAGAAGGTCCGCTTCAGGGGGATGTCGAGGGACATGGTGGCCGTCAGACGGGCCGGGGATATGAACCTTTTCACGAACTCCGCGCTCCCGCGGTTCCCGAATCCGTAGGCCACCGGCGCCAATTCGAGCGCCTTCCGGAGGAAGGGACGGTCCGCCCCCTTCACCTGCGCCCCGAAGGGGGGGTTCATCAGGACTGTGTCGGCCCGGTGGGCCGCCGGGTCGAGGGAGGCGACGTCCGCCTCCACCCACTCGACCCCGGCCCCGAGGGCGCCGGCGTTCTCGCGGGCCACCGCCAGCGCTTCCGGGTCCCGATCCACCCCCACCGCCCGCCGCGCCCCGAGGAGTCCCGCCCCGATGGCGAGGATGCCCGTCCCGCATCCGAGGTCGTAGACCGCGCCCCGCAACTCCCCGCGGAGGTGGGCGAAGTGGAGCAGCGCAGCGGCGGCCGGGGCGGGCAGGGAGTATTGCTCCATCTCGGCCTTCGGGCTCGGGAAGGGGCGGACCCGCTCCAGGAGAATTTCGAGTTGTCGCTGGCGCATCGGACCCTTTATGGTCCGGGGGAAATGAAAGGGCCGATGGCGCGGGCCGACCCTCTGCTCCGGCAACTGAAGGCCGCCCGGGCCCGGGACCTCCCCTGGGGCCGCATCCTCTCCTCGATGTGCACCCCGCCCCATCCCGTCGCGGTCCGCGCCCACTCCCTCTTCCTCGCGACCAACCTCGGTGACCACGCCCTCTTCCCAGGGACCCGGAGGCTGGAGCAGGAGGTGCTCGCCGCTTACGCGCGGCTCCTCGGCAAGCCGGGGGCCCCCGGGACCTTCACCACCGGGGGGACCGAGAGCAACCTCCTGGCGGTCGCCGCCATGGCGCGGAGGTCCGAAATCCGGGGCGGGAACGTAGTCCTCCCCGCATCGGCCCACCTCTCCTTCAACAAGGCGGCGCGCCTCATGGGGCTCGAACTGCGGCGGACACGGCTCGACCCCCGCTTCCGCGCCGACCCCGCGGCGATGGAGGCGGCGGTGAGCGACAAGACCGTCGGGCTGGTGGCGGTCGCGGGGACCACCGAGTTCGGCGCGGTGGACCCGGTCGCCGAAATCGGGAGGGTCGCCCGGGAGTGGAACCTCCCCCTCCACGTGGACGCCGCCTACGGGGGGCTCCTCCTTCCCTTCCTCGACGGCCGGAGGCCCTTCGACTTCCGGGCCCCCGGCGTCACCTCGGTCGGACTCGACCCCCACAAGTTCGGGATGGTCCCGATCCAGGCGGGGACGCTGCTCTTCAGGGACCCCGCCGACCTCAGGCGGATCGAGACTCCGGTGGACTATCTGCCGACGAAGAGCCAAGCGACCCTCGTGGGGACGAGGGGCGGCGGCCCCGCCGCTGCGGCGTGGGCGCTCTGGAGCCGCCTCGGCCCGGAAGGGTACCGGAGGGTCGCCCGGAGATGCCTGGGGACGACCCGGCTTCTGCGGGAGGGGCTGGAGGAGGCGGGGACGCCGCCGAGGGTGGAGCCCGAACTGACGATTGTGGTGGCCGCGGTGCCGAGGCTGAAGCGGGTGGTGGCCCGCTTGAGGAAGCGCGGCTGGTCGGTCTCCACCCTCTCGAAGCCGCCGAGCCTCCGGCTGGTGGTGATGCCCCACGTGACCGACAGGGTGGCGCGGGAGTTTTTGAGGGAGTACCGCAGAGTCCTGAAAGAGTGACGAAACCGCTCCTCCTCATCATCTCCGACCTCTTCTGGTCCTCCCGCCTCCGGACCCTCCTGGAGAGCCGGGGCTACCCGGTGGCCGTGGTGCGGGGCGAGGCGGAGGTCCGGAAGGCGCTGAAGGGGGAGCCCCTGGGCGCCATCCTCGACCTCTCGACCCCCGGGGCCCTCGACCTCCTCGCCCTGCTTCGGAAGGGGATGGGTCCGACCCCGGTCCTCGCATTCACCGGCCACACCGACATTGCGGCCCTGGAGTCCGCCCGCGCCCTCGGAGCGAGGGTCGCGGTCCGGGGCGAAATCGCCTCCCGGGGGGCGGAGTTGGTGGCCGAAACCTTCGGCCCCCCGGCCCCCTGAATCATCGTCTTAATGGCAACTTAATCAACGTCATTTGCCGTAGAAAAAGGTTGATAAATGACGTAATTCCGAGTGACAACCGATGGCGGTGGACCCTCTCACCCTCCGCTCCCTTGCGGTCCTCCTGCTCTTCGGAGCCCTCGTGGTGGGGACCCTCCACCTCCTCCGGAAACGGCTCCCCCTCGCCCCCGCCCTGGCGGTCTCGCTCGCCGCAGCCCCGGCCACAATTCTTCTCACACTCTTCCGGGGGGACCCCGCGGCGTGGGCCGGAGAGGGGAGCGCCATGGCCTCCCTCCTCCTCGCCGAGGCCTCCGCCGGGGTGGGGATTTCGGCCGGGCTCCTGGCGGGCGGCCTCTCCATCGCCTACCTCCTCAGCACCCGCCTCGCGGGGCCGACCTACCGCTCGCTGATGCACATGACCGCAGGAACGCTCCTCCTCTTCATCCTCCTCCTCGGCGCCAACCTCTTCCTCTTCGCCGTCGGGGTCGCCATCGTCCTCTTCTGCCTCTCGGAGTACCTGCGGCGGAGCGACGACCCCGGTCCCATTCCGAGGTTCCTCCGGCGCATCCTCAACCCCGCCCTCCGCGCGGGGGAGACGCAGGGCTACGTCGCCTCCCTCTTCTTCCTCGTCTCCTCGCTCCTCGTCGCCCTCTTCCTCCCCCTCCTGCCGGCCGCCGCCTCCATCGCCGTCCTCACCTTCGCCGACCCCGCGGCGGGCTTCGTCGGGAGGAAGATCGGCAAGCGCCACTGGTCCCACAACCCGCAGAAGACCAAGGAGGGCTCGATCGCCTTCGTCCTGGTCGCCTTCTACGCCCTCCTGCTCCTCGGCCTCCTCTTCCCGCCGGAGCAGCGCATCCACCCGC
The DNA here is from genome assembly GCA_038869515.1 of Halobacteria archaeon. Classification (GTDB taxonomy): domain Archaea; phylum Halobacteriota; class Syntropharchaeia; order JACQPP01; family JACQPP01; genus JAWCQZ01. The sequence goes on along the minus strand of JAWCQZ010000006.1, from coordinate 46,352 downwards.
TCCTCGCCCTCCTCGTCGCCATGAGCGCGGCGCTCTTCGAGTCGCTCCCCCTCCGCATCGGGGACAACCTCGTCCTCCCCGCCATCGCGGGGATGGTCCTCGTCAGCGGCGCGGAGGCGACCCTCCTCAGCCCGAGCCCCCACTTCTGGCTCGTTGTCTTCCCCCTCCTCCTCGGCGTCGGGGGGGCGGCCTACCTGACGCGGCTCCTCGACGGCCTCGGGGCGGGCGCCGCCATCTTCTTCGGCGCCATCGTCTACCAGGCCTCGGGGAGCCCCTTCTTCTTCGCCCTCCTGCTCCTCTTCGGGTTTGCCGTCGCTCTCCGGGGCCCCTCGGTGAAGCGGTCGGCCGCCTCCATCGTCGCCAACGGCGCCATCCCCGCTTTCGCCGCCGTCCTCTACCCCACCGCCCCCGCCCTCGCGATGCTCCTCTTCGCCGGCTCCATCGGCGCGGCCGCCGCGGACACCGCCGCCTCCCGGGTCTCCGGCCCCCGCCGGCAGTGGGTCGCCGCCCCCGCCGGCGCGGGCCTCATGGGGCTCCTTCTCTACGGGGTCCTGGGCTCCGCGGGCCCGGGGAGCCTCCTCCTCGTCGCGACCCTCGGGGGCGGCTTCGGCGGCTGGGTCGTGGTCCGCGTGACCTCCCGCCTCCCCTTCATCTCCAAGGAGGAGTCCAACCTCTTCGGGACCCTGGCGGGGGCGGCCGCTGCCGCCGCCCTTTAAGGCCGGAGGAGCAACCAGCGCCATGGCCATCGACCCCCTCGTCCTGAAGACTCTCGGGGTGGACATCGGCCTCGGCGGGCTCGTCCTCGCCTTCACCCACCTCGCCCGACGTCGGCTCCCGGCAATCCCTTCCCTCGCGGTCGGGCTCGCCGGCGCCCCCCTCGCCATGCTTCTGCTGGTCTACCGGGGGGACGCCCTCGCCTGGAACGCGGAGACCTTCCGCGTATGGGCCCTCCTCCTCGCCGAGGTCCCCTCGGGCGTCTGGGTGGCGGGGGCGATCCTGGCCGGCGGGCTCGTGGCGGCCTACCTCCTCAGCGGCCGGGTCCCCCACCAGGTCTACCGCTCTTTCGTCCACCTCACCTCCGGCAGCGCGGGGCTCGCCCTCCTCCTGTTGAGCCCCAGCCTCTTCATCCTCGCCTTCGGGGTGGTCATCGCCCTGCTGATGGTCGCGGAATATCTCCGCCGCCTGGACGACCCCAACCCGGTCACCACATTCCTCCGGCGCATCATGAACCCCGCCATGCGCGGGGAGGAGGCGGAGGGGCTCCTCGCGCCGCTCTTCTTCCTGAGCGCGGCGCTGGTGGTGGCGCTCATGGTCCCGCCCCTCGTCGCCGCCGTCTCCATCGCGGTCCTCACCTACGCCGACCCCGCCGCGGCCCTGGTCGGGCGGCTCATCGGGAAGCGCCACTGGTCCCACAACCCGCAGAAGACCAAGGAGGGCTCGATCGCCTTCGTCCTCGCCGCCTTCTACTCGGTCCTCCTCCTGAACCTGTTCTTCCCCGAGGAAGAGCGCATCCACCCCCTCCTCGCGCTGATGGTCGCGATGAGCGCGGCGCTCTTCGAGTCGCTGCCGCTCCGCATCGGGGACAACCTCATCCTGCCGACCATCTCCGCGATGGTCCTGGTGAGCGGCGCCGACGCCCCCCTCCTCAACCCGAGCCCCCAGTTCTGGTTCGTCATCATGCCGATCCTCCTCGGCGCGGCGGGGGCGGCCTACCTCACGCGGTTCCTCGACGGCCTCGGAGCGGGGGCGGCGGTCTTCTTCGGGGCGCTGGTCTACCAGGCGTCAGGCCCCTCCTTCTTCCTCGCGCTCCTCCTCTTCTTCGGCTTCGCGGTCGCCCTGAGGGGGACCGAGATGAAGCGCTCCGCCTCCTCCATCGTGGCGAACGGGGCGGTCCCGGCGTTCGCCGCGGTCCTCTACCCCGCCTCGCCGGCCTTCGCCACCCTCCTCTTCGCCGGCTCCATCGCCACCGCCGCCGCCGACACCGCCAGCGGCCGCATCGCCTCCCGCTCCATCGCGACGCGGGCGGGGGCCGCCCTCGCGGGGAGCGCGGTGACGGGGCTCCTCCTCCTCGGACTCTTCAACCCCTCCGGGATGGGACTCCCCGCCTTCACCGCCTCGATGGTCGGCGGCTTCGGCGGCTGGCTCGTGGTCCGGGCTACGTCGCGGCTGAAGTTCCTCTCGAAGGAGGAGTCGAACCTCTTCGGGACGATGATCGGGGCTGCGGCCGCCATCGCGCTCCGCCTCTAGCGCAGTCCCGCCAGCCCGAGCATCACCGGCAGGAGGAGCACACCCATCGCGTGGGTCCTCCGGACTCCCACCCTCGGCGGGAGCATCCCGACCGCGGTGGCCGGGGCGAGGATGGCGAGGCCGACGGGGCCGGTGAGGAGGAGGGTCAGCAGCACGAGCGCGGCGAGCAGCCCCCGGCTCAGCGCCCGGTAGGAGACCCGTGCCATCAGCGGCGCGAGGTTCCGCCCCATCCAGCGGACGGCGAAGTAGCCCACCACCGACGCCACCACCACCGCCGCGAGGAGGCCCGCGAGTGGCGCGGGGGGCGCCAGGCCGCTCCAGGGCTCGGGGGGCAGGAAGTGGCTGATGGAGACGACCGCGCCGCTCCGGGGGCGGAGGATGGTGAAGTAGGCGGCGAGGACGAAGAGGGCGTTGGCGGTGTTCACCGCGCTCAGGGTGAGGATGACCTGTTCGGGCTCCCTCCGGCGGCGCGCCAGCATCGCGAGGACGGTCGCCTGGGCCGAGGTGACGCCCGGGAGAAATCCCATGAGGGCGCCCCAGAGGGTCCCCGAGGCGACCGAAGCGGCGGCGGGCCCGGGGGAGATCCTGGGCTCCCCGAGGCTCTGGGGAGGGACCTCCGGGGGCCGGTCGGAGGAGGCGAGGAGGGCGGGGAGGCCGAAGAGTCCCAGGAGCAGGGGCATGAGGGGCGAGCCCCACGGCCCGAGGAGCCCCGGGGTCGGGAGGTCGAGGGCGACCATCCCCAGCGCCCCGCTGAGTAGGAATACCGCCGCCGCCCACAGCGGCCCCCGGGGCCGCAGGACGTCGTGGTCGGTGAGAATGAGGAGGGCGGTGATTCCCGCGAGGAGGGGGAGGAGGGCGGCCCGGAGGGTTCCGTATCCATCCACCGGGGGGCCCACCAGGAGCCGGAAGGGGATGAGGAGTCCGAAGCCGACGGCCACAGCGCCGAGGGAGCCGAGGGCGGAGAGGGCGACCGCCTCGTAGCCCCGCCCCTCCATGAGCATCCGGTGGCCCGGCAGGGTGACCAGCGCGGTCCCCTCGTCGGGGGCGCCGAAGAAGGTGGCCGGGATGAACGTGGCGAAGGTCTCCGTCACAGCGGCCGCCACGATGGCGCAGGCGAGCCAGAGCGCCGCGGTCTCCGGGGGGGCGGGAAGGCCCGCCGCGGCGGCGGGAGCGAGGGAGGCGAGGAGGGCGGCCGTGGTGTTGGAGTGGAGTCCGGGGAGGAGGCCCGCCGCGAGGCCGAGGAGGGCGCCCCCTCCGCCGAAGAGGAGGGCCCCGAGGAACGCCTCCATCTCAGCGGGTGGCGTTGGCGGTCCGGAACCGGAACTCCAGCCGCTCCGGGTCGTAGAGCAGGGCCCCCTTCACGGTCGCCCGCTCTCCGGCCCGGAGCCCGGGGGGCGGGTTCTCCACTTTCAGGACGGTGAGGCTGAACTCATCCTCCATGTGGAGGCTCCTCTCGAAGAGCCGGTCCACCCGGCCGGTCAGGTTGAGGCTCCTCCCGAGGAAGCGCCACGGCTCCGCCGCCACCTGGGCGACCCCGACACTTTCACCGGGCCCCGGCTCCACGCGGACCTCCGGCGCCACCACCTCCCACTCGCCCCGGAATCTCTCCACGCGTCCGCGCCCCGACACCCGGTCCCCGGGCTCGACGGTCGCGTTGGCCTCGACGAAGAGCCGGGCGGACCCGGTGGGGGACTCGAGGAGGACGAGGGTCCCGGCGGCGAGGGGAGCCACGTCGCGGGCCACCCCGGCGAAGGCGACCGGCTGTCCGTCGTAGGGCGCGAGGTCCCCCAGAGGCGGTTCCGGCAGGGGGACCGCCCACCCCAGAAGCCAGAGCCCCGCCAGTCCCGCCCCGGCCGCCAGGAGGAGGGCCGGAGTGGAGAGGCGGAGCATGAAAATCGGTTTCCCGTTGCCGGAAAAGATTTATCTTAACCGACTATCGAGAGTATTCGGGAAGGTCCCGACCCGTTCGTCTGAAGTCGGTTTGGAAAAACACCTAAATAGGAACGAACGGCTAACACGGCACTTCCTCGCATGGTCACAATCCGCGCAGGGGGTTCGTCGCTCTTCGCCCGGCTCCGCCGGGCCCGCGCCTGAGCCCGCCATGAAAGCCGCCGCCCTCGCCCTCCAGATTCCCGCGGTCCCCCAGGACCTTGTCGAGCCCGAGCTGAGCCCCAACGCCCTCGAGATTCTGAAGGGGCGCTACCTCCTCCGGGACGAGAACCGGAACATCATCGAGACTCCGCGCGAACTCTTCTGGCGCGTCGCGTGGGCCGTGGCCCAGGCGGAGCGCAAGTGGGGCGCCGACGAGGAGAAGGTGCTCTTCTGGGCCCGGGAGTTCTACAGCCTCATGGCGACCTGTCGGGTGATGCCCAACTCCCCGACGCTGATGAACGCGGGGACCCGGCGCGGCCTCCTGAGCGCATGCTTCGTTCTCCCCATCCGGGACAGTTTGACCGACGGCGAGGCCTCCATCTACGGGACGCTGCAGGACATGGCGACCATCCACCACTCCGGGGGAGGGACCGGCTTCGACTTCAGCGCCCTCCGGCCCGAGAGCGACGTCGTCCAGGGCTCCGGCGGGGTGGCCTCGGGGCCCGTCTCCTTCCTCTCCCTCTACGACAAGTCCACCGAGGAGATCAAGCAGGGCGGCAAGCGGCGCGGCGCCAACATGGCCATCCTCCGGTGCGACCACCCCGACGTGGTCCGCTTCATCACCTGCAAGGACGCCGAGAACAAGAACATCGCCAACTTCAACATCTCGGTCGCGGTGACCGACGCCTTCATGGAGGCGCTGGAGCGGGACGGCGAGTGGCGGGCGGTCAACCCCCGGAGCGGCAAGCCCGACGGCTTCGCGGTGTTCGAGGAGATTCCCGACGGGTGGGTCTGGAAGCGGGCGGAGTCGGTGAAGGCGCGCTGGCTCTGGGACCTCCTGGTGAAACACGCCTGGCGCACCGGGGACCCCGGCCTCTTTTTCGTGGACCGCGCGAACCGGCCGCTCTGCAACGCCTTCGCCGGGAACGACGAAACACCCTACCGGATCGCGGCGACCAACCCCTGCGGCGAGCAGCCGCTCCTCCCCTACGAGTCGTGCAACCTCGGCCACATCAACCTCGGCAAGTTCGTCACGAACGGGAAGTCGAACGGCAACGGCCACTCGGTGGACTGGGACTCCCTGAAGGCCACAGTCCAGACGTTGACTCGATTCCTCGACGACGTGGTCGAGGTCAACAAGTACCCCATCCCCCAGATCGACGCCGTCTCCCGGGGAACCCGCCGCATCGGCCTCGGAGTCATGGGCTTCGCGGACGCCCTGGTCGCCCTCCATACCCCCTACGACTCGGAGGAGGCGCGCCGCCTCGCCGAGCGCCTCCAGGAGTTCATCACCTACCACACCCTCTGGACCTCTTCCGACCTCGCCAGGGAGCGGGGGCGCTTCCCCTGGTGGGAGAAGAGCGTGTTCGCCCGGGGCTTCACCTTCGCCGACCACTTCCACGACGGCCGGCAGGACTGGGCAGCCCTCGACCGCAAAATCGCCAAGGACGGGCTGGCGAACTCCAACGTCACGACGGTCGCCCCCACCGGCACCACCGCCGAGATTGCGGGGTGCGAGGGGCAGGGGTGCGAGCCCTTCTTCAGCCTCGCCTACCGCCGGGTGACCCCCCAGTTCAACCTCATGCACGTGAACCCCTACTTCCGCAAGGCGGTGGAGGGGCTCCCGGGCGGCCCGCGCATCGTCCAGGAGGTGGAGAAGGCGGGCATCCTCTCCGCGCTCCCCGCCGAGGTCCAGTCGATGCTCCCGGAGCGGCTGAAGCGCCTCTTCTCCACCGCCAACGAAATCTCCATCGAGGGCCACGTGAAGATGCTCGCCGCCTGGACCCGCTACGTGAGCAGCGCCATCTCCAAGACCATCAACCTGCCCAACTCCGCCACCGAAGCCGACGTGGACCGCGCCTACCGCCTCGCCTGGGAGACCGGCTGCCGCAACATCACGGTCTTCCGGGACGGCTGCAAGTCGGTCCAAGTGCTCTACCACGGGGCGGGGGCCCAGGGGGTCGTCCAGCACTCGAGCGAGGAGTTCACCATCGCCCCCGAGTACTTCGGCAAGGTCCGGATGGTCGACCGCCCCAAGAACCTCGTCGGGACCACCTACGAAATCGAGGCCTACCCCAACCGGAACCTCTACGTGACGGTGAACGAGGTCCAGGGGAGGCCCTTCGAGGTCTTCTGCCGCCTCGGCGACTCGGGGACCGACGAGGACGGGGCCCTCCAGGCCGTCGGGAAACTGGTCTCGGGCCTCCTCCGGGCCGGGGTGAGCCTCGACGTCGCCATCAAGATGCTGCGGAACATCAAGACGCAGGAGCACTGGCTCCCCGCCGACGACAACCGGTTCGTGGACTCGGCGGGGAACGCCATCCGGAAGGTCCACTCCCCCTACCACGCCCTCGCCCTCATCCTCGAGTACCACCTGAATCGCAAGGCGGCCAAGGAGAGCGGCGAGCCGGTCGTGGTCACCGCGGCGCCGAAGTCCACCAAGGGCGGGTGCCCGCTCTGCGGCGCGGCCATCACCCTCCACGGCGGGTGCCAGAAGTGCTCCTCCATCCTCTGCGAGTGGCAGGGGCCGTGCGGGTGAGTTGCCGGTCCACTCGGAAACCCTCCCGTCCCGTCGGCAACGGACGGGAAGAAAAGCACTTTCACGGCGCTCTGGGGTGGTTTGAAATGAAAGCGTGGAAAATCCAAATCCTATGACGTCGAACGGGACCAAGGCGGGGGGAGGTGCAGAAAGGACACTGCCCGCGACGACCGGTTTTCCAGGCCCGTCACCGACCCATCATCGGATCATTTTCGGGGACTCTCGGGCCATGAAGGAGGTCCCGGACGAGAGCGTTCATCTCGTTGTGACCTCACCTCCCTATTGGCAGTTGAAGGACTACGGCCACGAGGACCAGATCGGATTCAACGACACCTATGAGGACTACATCAACAACCTCAACCTCGTCTGGAAGGAGTGCTACCGGGTCCTCCATCCGGGATGCCGCCTCTGCATCAACATCGGGGACCAGTTCGCGCGGTCGGTCTATTACGGGCGCTACAAGGTCATCCCCATCCGGACGGAGATTACCAAATTCTGCGAGACCCTCGGCTTCGACTACATGGGGGCCATCATCTGGCAGAAGGTGACCACCACCAACACAACCGGAGGTGCCACGGTCATGGGCTCGTTTCCCTACCCCCGGAACGGCATTGTCAAGATCGACTACGAATTCATCCTCCTCTTCAAGAAACTCGGAAAACCACCACAACCCGGCGAGGAAGCGAAGGAAAGATCGAAGCTGACAACCGAGGAATGGAATGAATATTTTTACGGCCATTGGAATTTTCCCGGCGAAAAACAGGATAAGCACCTTGCGGCGTTCCCCGAGGAGTTGCCCCGGCGGTTAATTCGGATGTTTACTTTCGTAGGCGACACTGTTCTCGACCCATTTCTCGGAAGCGGGACTGCCTCCGTCGCCGCAGGCAGGCTCGGGCGGAACTCTGTTGGCTATGAGATCAATCGAAAGTTCCTTGCGACCATCGAAAACCGCCTCATCTCATTGCAAGCCGAGGCACCTCTGCGGTTTGAAGTCGCAGAACAAGAAGGCCCCCTTCCCAGTTTCAACGAGCGGATCGCCGGGTTGCCCTACGTTTTCAAAGATCCGGTGTGCTTCGATAAGAAAGTGGATCCCAGGAAGCTTAGCTTCGGCTCCAAAATCGACGGGACCGAGACGCCAGACGCGCGATTGCACACTGTCAAGAGTATCGAGGCACCGGATCTCATAGAACTTGATACCGGTTTGAGGGTCCGTTTGCTTGGCGTCAAGCCGGTGGCGCAGACAAGAGAGGAGGCATTGCGCTTCGTCGAGGGTCTGGTGAGAGGGCAGAAGGTGTTCCTGAAGTTCGACGACCAAAAATATGATGCACGAGGGGACCTCCTTGCCTATCTTTTTCTGAAGAACAAGACCTTCGTGAACCTGCATCTGGTTCGGTCGGGTCTTGTGGAGGTGGATGATGCTTCCAACTACCGAACCAAGAGGAAGTTTATTGCGGAACGGGGCTCGGGGTGAGAGGCCGTCGGAAGCCGTTGCATGCTTAAAGAGATTCGTCTCACCTACCGCGAGATGGGCTTCACGGAGGAAGAGGTCGAGAAGATCACCGGGGGATCCTTGAAAAAGTTCCCAAAATATGCGACGCTATTCATCAACTGGGCCAATCGATTCTCGCAGGGAACCCGCCCGAAGGTGGTCGGTCAATTGAGCGAACTCATAAAACAGGTTCCAGGCAAGCGGCTTGCGGAGTGGGAGGAGTGGTATCTCGAACGCCACCCGGAAGCCATTGCGGCAGCGACAAGCAAAATCGTGGCAATGCTTGAGCAGTTCAAAACGTCGATGGGCGGAATTGACCGCCGACTGGTGGAACGATGGGTCAGAGACTTGGTCCTCGTCAAGACCTTCATTGGCCTGCGGGTTCAAGAGGCGATTCTGAGAAAAGTATCGCAGATGAACTCCTGTGAATATCGGCTTGCTTCACCCGCGGAGGAGTCAAAGGGCATCGATGGATATGTGGGGAAGCGACCTGTGTCCATCAAGCCAGTTTCGTACAAAGAGATGGTCGCACTCTCCGAACGGATTGACGCCAATGTGATCTACTATTCGAGCACCCGGGAGGGGGACGGGATCATCATCAAGTTTGCGTGAATGAAAATGGCTACACACTCCATGGTTCGAATCCCGCGCGTCGTTGTCTCTCCTGGGACCCCCTTGGCTGAAGATTCCACCCTTGGTTTTGCGACAGATTTGGAGGACACCATGGGAGATGAGACCGCCTTATTGGCCACCATCTACATCAACAAGGCTCCTCACCACCTTGAACTTCTGACCCTCGAAGAATACAACAACCGAGGCTACATCACCGACCTCGATGTTCCACCTGAAAAGTTCCACACAGTCAAGGCGGGGAAGAGGAGGCTCATTGCCGTCCTCACCCCATTCGAGAGGTGACCCGATACCCGACAATATGCCCGACCCCTCCCTCCGCGTGACGCTGCTGCCGAAGGACACCGGCGGCCTCGGCAACATCTTCGGAGGCGTGATTCTGAGCTACATCGACCTCGCCGGCGCCGTGGAGGCGCGGAAGCACGGCGCCCGCCTCTTCGTGACCCGCGCGATGAAGGAGGTGGAGTTCATCGCGCCGGTCCGCGTCGGGGACATCGTGTCGTTCTACACCGAGACGCTGAAGGTCGGGCGCACATCGGTGACCGTGAAGGTCGCCGTCGAGACGCAGCGCGGCCTCGGGCTCGACGCGAAGCCCGTCCGGGTCACCGAAGCGGTGGTGACCTACGTGGCGGTCGACCCGCAGGGGCGGCCGATTCCGGTGAAGGGGCAAGGCTCCGGCTGAGACGCCGTCGCCGGGACTCTGCCCTGAAAGTAGCCCATCGACTTCCGGGCCCCTCCAGAAAGAGTGAGAGATGCCATATGGCTCGAACGCCGGTCATTCAGCATCTGGGCGGGAGTTAATTTTCATCCTTCTGATCAAGGGCCGCCGGACTCGGCACCCCGGGCCACAAACGGTCTTTACATCCCGCCCCCATCCCGGTCCGTGGCCCCCCTCCTCGACCGGCTCCCCGCCCCCGTCCGCGCCTTCATCCTCCCCTGGAACGTGAACCTCGTCTGCGCCATGGGGCTGGTCTCCACCGCTGCGGGGGCCGCCCTCTACACCACCTTCACCTCCCCCGGGTTCCGGGAGCGCATCTCCATCGACGTCACGACCCTCGGCGTGGCGGGCGCCCTGGGCAGCGGCGCCACCATCCTCGGCCTCCCCCTCTGGGGAGCCGCCGCCGACCGGTGGGGCCGGAAGCCGGTGCTGCTCGTCGGGGCGCTCGCGGGCCCGCCGCTCGCCCTCTGGCTGCTCGCCCTCTCGACCGGGCCCGAATTCCTCCTCCGCTCGCTCCTCGCGGGCTTCCTGGGGGCCGGGGGCGTCGCAGGGACAGCCCTCATCGCCGACAGCGCGCCGCTCCACCAGCGGGCCGAGGCGATGAGCGCCTCGGGGGCGACCGTCGCAGCCGGGTTCGGCGCGGGGTTCCTCGCCGCCGGCTACCTGCTGTCGCGCTTCGGGTTCGAGGGGATGGTTCCCCTCGTCGCGCTCCTCGGGCTCATCCCCGTCGCCCTCGCCCTCGCGCTCCGCGAGGTCCCCCGCAGCTCCCCTGCCGGGAGCCTCCTGAGCCCGCTGCGGGGGATTCTGCGGGAGAGGCGGATGCGGACCCTCTTCCTGGTGGCGGTGCCGGTGGTCATGCCGGTGGTCGGCGTCGGCGTCGTCCTCCTCCCCTTCCTCCAGGACGCGCCCCCGAAAGGCCTCGGCCTCTCCCTCGACCAGATTGCGCGGGCCCTCCTCCCCGCCGGGCTGGTCGCGCTGCTCGTCTTCCTCCCCGCGGTCTGGAGGACAGACCGCACCCTGCGGCGGAGGCGCTACATCCTCGCGGGGGCCCTCCTCGCCGGCGTCCCGTGGCTCCTCCTCCCCTGGGCCGGAGGGCTCGCCGGCCTCGCCCTCCTGGCCGCCGCCATCGGCGCCGGCGCGGCCCTCGCCGGACCCGCGATCGGGGGGCTCCTCGCCGACATCATGCCCCCCGAGCACCGGGGGAGCGGCTTCGGCCTCCTCTCCTTCGCCATCAGCCTCGCCTTCATCGGGGGCGCCCCCCTCGGCGGCTTCCTCTACGACCGCTTCGGCTTCGCCACCGCCTTCTACGCGCTCGCGCTCGTCGCCCTCCCGGGCCACGCCCTCGCGTTGAAGCGGCGCGCGCTCCTGATGCCGAACTAGGTCGGGGCCTCGATTTTCTCCACCACGCCCCGCTTCAGCAGCGGCTCCGCGTTGGCCGGGGGGAGCCGCACGACCTCCTCCTTCCGGAGGCGGTAGACCTTCCCGTCGGCCCCGGTGAAGGGGGCGATGTCCTGCAGGACCCGGAGGGCCACCCCCTCGCTCTTCGGAGCCTCGGCTCTCGGCGCGGGCCTCTCGCCCTTCCGGCCCCTCCTGCGGGCTGGAGCCTCCGGGCTCCCCGTCGAGCCGAGGAGCCCTCTCCGCCCCTCGGTGAGGAGCGCCTCCAGTTTCCCGAACACCTCCGCCTCCTTGGGCCCCAGCCCTCCGGGCCCCTCCTCCATCCCCCGGGCGCGGAAGACCGCCGCCTTCGCCATCTTGAGGAGGCGCTCGTCCACCAGCCGCTCCACCAGTTGCCGCGCCGTGCGCAACTCGTCCTCCACGAACTCCCTTCCCCCCTCCTCGGCCCGGGCCGCCTCCAGGTCGGCGATGTATTTCGCCACCCCCCCCTCGAAGTCTGCCGGGAGGCCCCGGAGGGACTCGGAACGGCGCTCGGCGGCCAGGAGGGAGTGGAGTTCCTGGAGGTTCATGTCCGCTCCCCCCTCCCCGGGCCGAATCGTTTAAAAGATAGCGGTCCGAGAGGGGGTGGGCATGCTCCGGAAACTCCTCGTGGTGGACCTCTCGAAGGAGAAGGCGACCCCGCAGGCCTACGACCCGGCCGACGCCAAGGCGTTTATCGGCGGCTCGGGCCTCGGGGCGAAGTGGCTCTACGACCACGCCAACTTCTCCGTGGACCCGCTCTCGCCCGAGAACATCCTCCTCTTCCAGCCCGGCCCCCTGACGGGCTCCGGGGCGCCCGACACCGGCCGCCACACGGTCTGCTTCAAGTCTCCGCTGACCGGGTGCTGGGGGGAGGCGAACTCCGGGGGCGACTGGGGCTCCTGGCTCCGCTACTCCGGCTGGGACGGCCTCGCGGTCACCGGCCGCGCCAAGGAGTGGACGACCCTCGCCATCGAGGGGGACTCGGTGAAGTTCCAGTCCGCCAGGGACCTCGTCGGGAAGGACACCTACCAGACCCAGGAGGCGCTCGGGGCGAAGGACTACGACACCCGGGTCGCCTGCATCGGCGCCGCCGGCGAGAATCTCGTCAAGTACGCCGCCATCGTCTCGGAGGACGGCCGCGCCGCGGCCCGCGGCGGCCCCGGGGCGGTGATGGGGGCGAAGCGGCTCAAGGCGATCGTGGCGAAGCGGGTCCGGAAGGTCCCCATCCAGGACCCGGAGAAGTTCAAGGAGGCGACCAAGCACGCCTTCGCCCACATGAAGAAGTCGCCCGTCTTCAAGATGTTCCAGGCCCTCGGGACCGCGGGCTACATGGAGATGGCGGAGATGATGGGGGACGTCTCCATCAAGTACTTCACCGAGGGCTCGTTCAAGGCGGGGGCGAAGAAGGTGAGCGGCTCGGCCATGAAGGCCTCCATCCTCACCGGGAACGAGGCGTGCCACTCCTGCCCGATCCGGTGCGCACGGGTCGTCGAGGTCCCCTCGGGCCCCTTCGCCATCCCCGGGGGCGAGACCGCCGGCCCCGAGTACGAGACCGCCAGCGTCTTCGGGCCTCTGGTGATGAACGAGAACCTCGAGGCGATCGCCCACGCCAACTGGCTCTGCAACAAGCACGGGATGGACACCATCTCCGCCGGGGTGAGCGTCGCCTTCGCCCTCTTCCTCTACGAGAAGGGGCTCATCACCAAGGAGGCGGCGGGCCGCGAACTCTCCTGGGGCGACCCCGCCGCGATGAACTACCTTGTCGAGGCGACCGCCCACCGGAAGGGAATCGGGAACGTCATCGCCGAGGGGACCCGGGCGATGGGGCAGAAGTACAACTGCCCCCAGTGGGCGGCCCACGTCAAGGGGATGGAGCTCCCGATGCACGACGCCCGCGCCTTCTTCTCGATGGCCGCCGAGTACGCGACCTCGAACCGGGGCGCCTGCCACCTCTACGGCAACCCCTTCGAGGTGGACATGGGCTCCGGCGTGCCGGAGTGGGACCTGAAGCCCTCGAACCGGATGGTGAACGAGGGGAAGGGGACCCTCACCGCCAAGTGCCAGGACTTCATGGCGATTTACAACGCGCTGGTCATCTGCCAGTTCGCCAAGCCCTCGGTCCAGCAGATGGCCGACCTTCTCAACGCGGTCAGCGGGACCGAATACACCATTCCGGACCTCAAGGTCGTCGGCGAGCGCATCAACAACATCAAGCGGGCCTACAACATCCGGGCAGGGCTCTCGGTCAAGGACGACACGATGCCCGAAATTGCGATGCAGCCCCTCGCCACCGGCGGGACCCGGGGGAAGGTGCCCGACCTGAAGGTCCAGTTGCAGGACTACTACGCCTTCCGGAACTGGGACATCGCCACGGGGAAGCCGAAGGCGGAGAAGTTGAGCCAACTCGGGATGGGGACGGTGGCGAAGGATTTGTGGGGGACGGCATAAAAAAGTGCCCCCATCGCCCGCCGCGAGCCCCTCACCCACGGGCTGCCCAGGGATGCCTCACGCTTGTTTGGACGATTTCTCTCTGGAAATCCGGACTCTAACCCGCTTGACCGGCACCGGGACGATGCGGCGCACCACAATGGTCACATCCCGCTCGACCCTGTATCTGCCAATGCTGACCTCGGGCATCTTCCCGTCCACCTCGTAGACGAAGTAGCCCGGCAAACCATCCACTGAAATCATCCACTCCCGGTCCCCCTGCTTCTCGACGGCCACACCGGACCGCTGAAGCGCCTCAACGAGGGTGGAGCCCGGACCTACTTCGACGGTCCTGTTGTCGCAGAGCAGTTCGAGGTCGGCGTAGAGCCGGTCCAACCGAGGACGGAGAACGTGGGAACGGCCGACGGGCCGGCGCTCAATCAGGCCCTCCTTTTCAAGCCTCCGGATGTGTTTCCCGGCCACCGGGACCGAGATGCCCAACCTTCTCGCCAGGGCGGAGATGTGGAGTTCCTCCTGGAGGAGAAGTTTGAGGATTTTGACCCGGGTGGGGCTGGCTACTGTTTTCAGCAACATTGATACCTATTTGGATAACATATTATACCTAAAAAACTATATTTAAACCATTCCGCAGCCTCCGGCCCGACCAACCATGCGGCTTGAGCGGTTTCACCTGGCGTGCGACGCCCAGCACGGCGAGGCGGGCTGTCCATGCATGGCGATGCTCCTGGCGAGGGAATGAGGCAATGGGCCGTGAGCGCCACGCTTCCAGGCGCCTCCCCAGCACCCGGGTCGAGGCCCCGGCGCCGCGGCATGTTCGGCGGGGCACCCCTCACGCTGGTGGTGGCGGTGCTGGCCGTGCTCCTCGGGGTCTCTGTGACCGGCGGGGTCACGTGGGGCTCGGTCCCCATCAGCCCGACCGATGTATGGTCCATTGTTTGGAGCAAACTGTTCGGCGGCTCGGCACAGAACTGGCCGCAGGGCCACGAGCAGATCGTCTGGGAGTTGCGCCTGCCGCGGGTGTTTCTGGCTGCGGTGGTGGGGGCGGCCCTGACCGTGGCGGGCACGGTCATCCAGGCCCTCGTGCGCAATCCGCTCGCCGACCCATTCATTCTGGGGCTTTCGGCGGGGGCCTCGGTCGGGGCGGCGGGCGTCATTCTTCTCGGGGCGTTGGGCGCGTTCGGGATTTACGCCATCTCCGTGGGCGGGTTCCTGGGGGCCCTCGTGGCAATGGTTGCCGTCTTCGCCATCGCCCAGGAGCGCGGCCGCATCAACCCCCTGCGCCTGGTCCTCGTCGGAGTTGCGATGGCCTTCGTATTCCAGGCCATCACAGGCTTCCTCGTCTTCTGGGCCGACCCCCGGGCCAGCCAGGCCGTCCTCTTCTGGCTCCTCGGGAGTTTCGGGCGTGCCTCCTGGTCGCTGCTTGCGGCGCCAGCCATCGTCCTCATCTTGGGCCTCCTCTACGCCATGGCCCGGGCGCGCTCGACGAACGCGCTCTCCCTGGGCGAGGAGGCGGCGCTCTCCCTCGGCGTCGACGTTGCGGCTCTCCGCCGGGGCCTGTTCGTCACCGCCTCTCTCATGACGGGGGTCGCCGTGGCCGCGAGCGGCGCCATCGGGTTCGTGGGCCTGGTGGTTCCGCACATGACACGGCTGCTCTTCGGCTCGGACCACCGCGCGGCGCTCCCGGTCGGCGCGCTCCTGGGGGCTTCGTTCATGGTCTGGGGGGACCTGCTGGCCCGGACCATCGTGGCTCCCCAAGAGATGCCCATCGGGGTCATCACCGCGTTCCTGGGGGCGCCGTTTTTCCTGCTGCTGCTGCGGAGGAGCGTGTACTCCTTCGGGAGTAGGTCATGAGCATCGAAGTGCGCGACGTTTCCGTGGAGCTGGGGGGTCACCGAATCCTCGAATCGGTCTCCCTGCGGGTCGAGGACGGGACATTCGTCGGGCTCCTCGGGCCCAACGGCAGCGGAAAATCGACACTGCTCCGGACCATCTATCGCATGCACCGCCCCCGTTCCGGGGAGGTGGCGCTCGATGGAAAGAGCGTGCACGCGATGGAGCCCCGGGAGGTGGCCCGGCGCCTGGCGGTCGTAGCCCAGGAGGCCTCCGTCGAGTTCGACTACTCGGTCTGGGAGATGGTGATGCTCGGCCGCGCCCCCCACAAGGCGGCGTTCGACCCGGACAACTCTGAAGACCATCGTCTGGTCGCAGAAGCCCTTCAGCGAGTCGGGATGGAGCGCTTCGCGGAGAGGAGTTTCCTCGCTCTCTCGGGAGGCGAGAAGCAGCGCGTCCTGATTGCCCGGGCCCTGGCCCAGCAGGCGGACCATCTCCTCCTCGACGAACCCACGAACCACCTCGACGTCCGCTACCAGCTGGAGGTCCTCGAACTCCTCTCCGGTCTGGGGGTGACGGTGCTGGCCGCCCTCCACGACCTCAACCTCGCCGCCGCCTACTGCGACCAGGCGCACATTCTTGCCGGAGGCAAGATCTACGCGTCCGGGACTCCCGACGAGGCCATCGAGCCCCGAGTCATCCGCTCCGTCTTCGGCGTCGACGCGGCGCTGGTGACGCACCCCGGCAACGGCAGGCGGCACATCGTTCCCACGCTGCCGTCCCCGTCGTCCGGGAACACGCCTCGGAGGGAGCCATGAGGGGACGACGCGCCGCCACCTGCGCCCCCCCTCGCCTCCTCGCGACGTTCGCCGGGTTCGTCATCCCTGTCTTGCTGCTCAGCGCCTGCACCTCGAACCCCGGTGATGGAAGAGTGCACGCGGCGGAGGCGGGATACCCTGTGACCGTCACGAGTTGCGGTGAGGGGCTCACCTTCAACGCATCCCCGAAGCGGGCGGTCGCGAACGACATCAACATGGTCGAGATGATGCTCGCCCTGGGCCTCGCGGACCGGATGGCGGGCATCGCCGGTTTCCAGGACCGGGAGATTCTGCCGGAACTCCGCAGCGACTTCGAGAAGGTCAAGGTCATCTCGAAAAAATACATCGAACTTGAACCGCTCCTGGGTGTCAACCCCGACTTCCTCTTCGCCGGCTGGAACTACGGACTGGGGGAGGCGGCGGGCATGACCCCGAACCACCTCGCGCAGCGCGGAGTGAAGACCTACGTCCTGACCGAGTCGTGCGCCCACGTGATGCCCGGGAAGAACGCGACGAGCATCGAGGAGACTTTTGGCGACATCCGCAACATCGGGGCCATCTTCAACGTCACACCGAAGGCGGAGGAACTCGTCGCCTCGCAGCAGGCGATTCTTGCGGAAGTGAGAGACCGGGTCCGAGGCTCGAAGCCCGTCCGGGTATTCGTTTACGACAGCGCCGAGGACGCCCCCTTCACCGCTCCCGGGCTCTCGATTCCGACCGACCTCATCGAACGGGCCGGGGGCGTGAACATTTTTGCGGACCTCAAGAAAACGTGGACGACGGTTTCGTGGGAGCAGGTCGCCTCCCGGAATCCGGAGTGCATCGTGATTGTCGACTACGGCGAGGTGACCTGGCAGCACAAGCGCGATTTCATGAAGACGAACCCGGCCTTCCGGAATTTAACGGCGGTGAAGAGCGACTGTTTCCTCGCCCTGCCCTATGCGGCGCTCACCCCCGGGGTCCGCAACGCCGAGGCGGTCCGGAGCATCGCGAAACTTCTCCATCCCGACCGGTTCTCCATGCCGGGGACGAGCGGTTGAGAGGATTCGGATTTCGTCATTTCAACTGCTCCCTCGAATACCCCAGAATCCTCCGCGCCACAATCAGGGTGTTGATTTGCCCGGTCCCCTCGAAGATGTCCACGATTTTCGAATCCCGCACCAGCCGCTCGAACCGGTCCCGCGCCCGCACCCCGAGCGGCCCCGCCAGCGCCGCGCACCTCTGCGGAATCGAAGCCGCCGCCCGCCCCGCCACCACCTTCGCCATCGAAGCCTCCGCCGCCATCGGGAGTCCCCGGTCGGCGAGCCACGCAGCGCGCCAGGTGAGGAGGCGGGCCGCCTGCAACTCCGCCTCCATCCGGAGGAGTTCGCGCTGGGCCGCCGTCAGCGAGTGGACGGCGGGGACCGGCCCGAGCAGTTCCCGCAGGAGGTCGAGCGCCGCCCGGGCGATGCCGAGGCCGATGGCGGCCACGTTGAGGCGGCCGACGTTGAATGTCTGCATCGCCCCCTTGAACCCGGCATCATCCCCCTCGGCGCCGAGAAGATGGTCGGCGGGGATTCGCGCCTCCTCCATCACGAAGGCGACCGTGTCGGAGGCGCGGATGCCCATCTTCCGCTCGTGCTTGGTGACCCGGACCCCCGGCGTTCCGGCGGGGACGAGGAAGGGGCGCATGGCGGCGTGCTTGACGGCGTCTCCGGATGCCCCCTTGTTCACCACCTTCGCCCAGACCACGACCCACCCCTTCGAGCGCTCCAGCCCCAGGCCCCCGGAGGTGCAGAAGACCTTCTCGCCGCTGAGGACCCAGGAGTCCCCGTCGCGCACCGCTGTCGTCCGGATGGAGGCGGTGTCGCTCCCCGCCCCGGGCTCGGTCATCGCCATCGCCCCCCAGGCGGGCTCCGGGCCGGTGAAGGGTTTGAGCCAGCGCGCCTTCTGCGCCTCGGTGCCGACGACCATCAGCGCCGAGCCCCCGAGCTGCGGGCCGGGGAGGTTCATCGTGAGTCCGACGTCCCCGCGCGCGAGCTCTTCGACGACGAGAACCGTGGCGAAGTGCTTGTCGGCCGCCCACGGGACCGCGGTCCCCGGCATCGCAATCATCCGCCGCAGGTCGAGGATGTCGAGAGCCCGGGCGAACCTCAGCGCCTCCCGGGCGAACTCCTGCGGATACTCCTCCCGCGCCTCGGCCGCCGGGGCCGCGGCCCGCATCGGCCCCTCGGCGAATCCCCGCACTTTCGCCTGCAGCTCCGCGAGGTGGGGTGGCAGGGCGAGGTCCACGGCTACCTGCCCTTCACGGGTGTTCACGGATCGTCCCCGGCGGCTCCCATGACCCGCGCCGCGCCATCCCCCGCCTGCCGCTCGGTGAGTGCGAAGCAGGGGAAGCGCTTCCCGAGGGAGATCGTGGGGAGGGGCCTCCGCCGTTGCTCCCTCCGGAGGAGGCCCCTCGGCACCTCGTTCTTCCCGCCAATCCCGGCGGCCCGGGGGGCGACCCACTTGCGGGCGACCCGGCGCGCCTCGTCGAGCCGCTGCTGCTGGAGAGGAGTCGGGGAGACGGAGAAGGCCACGCCGGGAGACCGTCGTCTGCAAAAAGAAGGTTACCGGCCCCCGGGACCGTTGCCCGACCCCTTCGGCACTCGATGCGCCGCCACCGGCTTCGTCGGCGGCCCGTGCCACCCCTTCACGCGGAACTCCTCCGGCCTCCAGGCGGGCAACTCCCCGGGCCCGAAGGCGCCCTTGCCAGGAAGTTCGTAGAACTCCAGGTCCGCGCCCCCCTTGCCGAGGATTTCTCCCGTCCTCTTGTAGTGCTCCAGGACCGGCCTCAGACCGAACTTCTGGACGGGGCAGACCTTCATGCAAACCGCGCACCCCTTGTAGTTCAGGACCAGGGGGAAGCAGCGCTCGGTCGCGGTCTTGTATTTCCAGACGCCGCGGTATTCGACGACCTCCCGTCCCAGCGCCCGCGCGGGGCACCTCTGGATGCAGACCTGGCACTTCGCGCATAGGCCCGGGATGCCGTAGTCCACCGGCCCGTCGGGGAGGAGGGGGGCGTCGGTGGTCAGGAGCATCAGCCGCAGGCGGGAGCCGAAGTCGGGGGAGAGCAGCTGCCCGTTCCCGCCCATCTGTCCCAGCCCCGCCTCCACCGCGAACCTCTGGTAGATGGCGTCCCCGAGCATCGGGTCGTGGAACTGGACGCGGTAGCCCCGCCTCCGGAGCCACCGGGCGAGTTTGAACCCCCGGCGCGCCAGCCGCGCGTAGGCCGCCATCGCCTCGTTCTCCGCTCTCCACGACGGCAGCGTGTTGGTCTCGGCGTGGCGCTGCTCGTGGATGAGCGGGACCACGGTCGCGAACCGGTAGTAGCCCCGGAATTCGGAGAAGACGTAGAGGGGGTCATACTTCGCGACGCCCGCCCTGAGGCCGAGCCGCGCCGCCTCCGCCTTCAGGGCCGCGGTCAGTTCGGCCGGACTCCCGGGAAACTTCGTCCCGGCGGGCCGGACCGAGGCCGACCGCCTCCCCCTCCAGAGCCGCAGGGCGAGGCTCGGGATGCGGAACCAGAGGACCGGCAGGAGCCCCTTGAGGAAGCGCGCCTTCGCCACCGGCGTGAAGAAGTAGTGGAGGGGCGCCTCCCGGTCGGCGGCGGCCTCCAGGCTGCTCTCCCTGCGGATGCCCGGGACCGTCCAGAGCTCGGGCGGGACCTCGAGGGGGCCCTGGGCGTCCCGGGGGATGGCCATGGCGAGCCGTCGCATCCGTGGGCGAAAAAGGCTGGGGACATCGGCATCCGGCTGCCCTGTAGAGCGAAAAGCGTTGAAAGTCGCACCCACTTTCACCCTCCGCCCGGCGCACCCCCTTGACCTCCGGCGTCCAGGGGGGGCGGACCGGCGGGCCCCGCGCGCTCCCGGTCTCGCGCTGGACGGGGAGGGGGCACGAGCCCCCGAAGGCCGCTCCGGGACCCTCCTTCGGCCGAGGGAGGGGGACGGGGACGGCCCCCCTCCGCAACTCCCCAAGGGCTAAACGTCGGGAGCCACCTGTTCCGCCATGACCCCCGAGGCGCAGTTTGTCCGGGAGTGCTTCCGCCGCTACTACGCGGCCCGCGAGTTGGAGTTCCCCCCCGACCCGGTCCGCCGCGAGTGGGCCTTCATGTTCCCGGACAGGATGATGGAGCGCCACAAGGCGTTCCCCACCGTGGAGGCCCTCCGGGCCACGGTGAAGTCCCAGGCCCCCGCCCACCTCTTCTACTCCTCCGCCTACTTCGACCGCCCCGGGGAGCCGGTGATGGGCAAGAAGGGGTGGCGCGGGGCCGACCTCTTCTTCGACCTCGACTTGGACCCGATGAGCGTGCCGCCCGAGCAGCGGACCTACGAGGCCCTCCTGAAGCGCATCCAGGAGGAGACCCGGAAGCTCCTCGACTTCCTCCTCGACGACTTCGCCCTGAAGAGCGTCGCCACGGTCTTCTCGGGGCAGAAGGGTTACCACCTCCACGTCCGTGACCCGGAGGTGATCCCCCTCGGCGGCCCGGGGCGGAGGGAGATCGTGGACTACATCACCGCGACCGGGCTGGAGTTGGAGGGCTCCGTCCTCTACCGGGAGGAGGGGACGAGGGCCCGCCGCATACGCGCGGAGGGGGGGTGGGGCCGCAGGATGGCCCGCCGGGTCGTCTCCCTCCTGGAGGAGTTGGCCCCCCTGCCGGAGAAAGAGGCGGTCGCCCGGGTGCGGTCGGAGTTCGACTTCCTCTCCCCCGCCCAGGCCCGCAGCCTGGTTGCGAAGGGCCGCGACCCGAAGGCCCTCGCGCGGATCCTGGAGCGGGGCGAGATCGACCAGATCAAGGGGTTTCCATGGGCCAAACTGGTGGAGCGGATGACCGTCCCCATGCTCGCCAAGCCCGACCAGCTGGTCACCGGCGACGTCCACCGGCTGGCCCGGACCCCCACCAGCCTCCACGGGACCACCGCCCTCCAGGTCACGCCCCTCCCTCCCGACCGCCTCAAGGACTTCGACCCCCTGAGGGAGGCGGTGGTCCTCGGGAGGGACCCGGTCGCCCTGGAGGTGGCCGGAGAAATACGGTTCCGCCTCGGCCCCGAGCGATTCCACCTCGGTCCCGGGCTCCACGAGGTCCCCGAGTACGCGGCCGCGCACCTCCTGGCGGGAGGGTGGCAGTTGTGGCTCCCGCCCCCCAAGCGGCAAGGATTCTCCGTCAAACTCGCCCAGAAACCGCCCTCGTCCAATTGATTTCCGCTCAGGGCCCCCGGGCGGTCGCGGCCGGCCCCCGGGACCTCTCCGCGTCGAGGACCCTCTTCTTCAGCTCCTCCTCGGACTTCATCCCGGCGGCGTAGAGGGGCTCCCAGTCCTTGCCCCAGAGCGGCGAGAGGCGCCGCAACTTCTCGAGGACCTGCGGCAGGTGCTCGAGGAGGTAGTCCACCTCCTCTGCAGTGGTCCACCGCCCCATCGAGAAGATGAGCGAGCCGTGGGCCTGGACCTCGTTGAGCCCGATGGCGTGGAGGACGTGGGAGGGGGCGAGGGTCTTCGACATGCAGGAGGATCCGGTCGCGGTGAGGATGCCCCGGTCGTTCAGGTTGAGGGTGAGGGCCTCCCCCTCGACCGCCTCGAACCAGAGGGAGGCGTGGTAGGGGAGCCGCTTCGTCGGGTGGCCCGAGAGGTGGCTGCGGGGGATGCGCTTCAGGGCCTCCCCGATGAGCCGGTCGCGGAACTTCGCCAGACGGGCCCCCTCGGCCCCCATTTCCAGTTTCGCTATCTCCGCCGCGAGGCCGAAGCCCACGATGGCGGGGACGTTCTCGGTCCCCGAGCGGAGCCCCTTCTCCTGCCCCCCTCCGTGGAGGACCGGCTCGACCTTCGTCCCATCCTTGGTGTAGAGGGCGGCGACCCCCATCGGGCCGTACATGTCGTTGGAGGAGAAGGTGAGCAGGTCCACCCCCTCCTTCTGGACGTCCACCGGGATGTGGCCCGCGGCGTCGGTGGCGTCCACGTGGAGGTAGACGTCCTTCTCCCGGCAGATGTTCCCGACATCGGCGACCGGCTGGACCGTGCCGATTTCGGGATTGGCGTACTGGACCGAGGCGAGGACCGTCTCCTTCCTCAGCGCCTCCCGGAAGGCGGCGAGGTCGAGGAGCCCCGTCTCCTTCTCCACGGGGACCTTGGTCACCTGAAACCCCTCCTTCTCGAGGGCCTTGGCGATGTTGAGGATGGAGATGTGCTCGATGGCGGAGATGACGATGTGGTTCCCGGCGGCCTTGTTGCGCCGGGCGAGGCCGGTGATGGCGATGTTGTTCGACTCGGTGGCGGTCCCGGTGAAGACCACCTCCCGCGGCTTGGCCGCGCCGACGAGCGCCGCGAGCTTGGCCCGCGCCTCCTCCACCGCCACGCGGGCGTTGTGGCCCGCCGAGTGGGCGCTCGACGGGTTGGCGAGGCTCTCCCGGAACCAGGGGACCATCGCCTCCACCACCCGGGGGTCGACCGGTCGGGCGGCGATGTAGTCGGTATTGACGATTCGGGTGGCGGTCGGGGCGGCCATGTTTCCTCGCTTTTCCTTGCATAAACTTCCCGGGGCCGCTTAAAAGGGTGACGGCTCTGCTTTGCCGCTCTCGCTTTTTTGATAAACAAAGTTTTATCAGTTTTCACACTCGAAACGGAGCCATGGCCAACCCGGTCGTCAAGGACTCGCGCCTGGAGATTCTGAAGCTCCTGCGGAGCGAGGGGCTCGGCGTCGAGGACCTGAGCCAGCGCCTCTCGATGAGCAAGACCGCCATCCGGCAGCACCTCGCCATCCTTGAGGCGGACGGCCTGGTGAAAAAGGCGCCCCTGCGCAAGGGGATGGGGCGGCCCCGCATCCTCTACTCCATCACCGACCGGGGCGAGGCGACCTTCCCAAAGCAATACAGCCTCGTGGCGGAGCTCCTGCTCGAGGAGCTCCTGGAGAACGGGAAGCAGGCGAAGGAGATCACCGACTCCATCGCGGCCCGTTTCGCCCAGCGCTACGGCCCCGAGGTGGCGAGCATGGGGCTGCGGGACCGGGTCTCCCTCTTCGCCCGCATCCTCAACGAGATGGGGGTCGAGGCGAGCATGGAGGAGACCGACGGCGAGTTCCTCGTCAAGGAGATGTCCTGCCCCTACCACGACGTGATGCGGAAGTTCCCCCTGATCTGCCGCTTCGACGAGGGGTTCTTCCGGAACGTGGTCGGCCGGCCGGTCGCCCTGGAGAGCCGGGCCTACGGGAAGCAGAACTTCTGCACCTACGTCGTCAAGAAGTAGGCCTCACGCGAGATCGAGCAGGTCCTCCGCCCTCCCCCCGCCTCCCAGGAGGCTCCGCACCGCCTTCAGCAGCGGCAGGTCGAGCCCCCGCTGGGCGGCCATCCGGGCCGCGAGGCGGGCGGTCCGGGCCCCCTCCACGGTGGAGCCGACGCGGCCCGCAGCCCCATCCACCGAGTGGCCGGAGCCGAGGAGGACCCCGAAGCCGTAGTTGCGCCCCGCCCGGGCGGTGACCTCCAGGTCCCCCGCGCCCGCCACCGTGTAGGCCGTCGAGGCCTCCCCGCCCGCGGCCCGGCTCAGGGCCGACATCTCCCCGAGGGAGCGGGCGAAGAGGGCGGCGTGGAGGTTGTCAAGCGTCTCCCACCCCCGCTTCCGGCGGAGCCCCTCCACCGCGCCGAGCCCGATGGCGTAGACGTTTTTCAGGGCGCCGCACACCTCCACGCCGACCCGGTCCCGGAGGGGGACGACGCGGAGGCCCGGCCCGTCGAGGGCTCGGGTCCAGAGGGCCCGGGGTCCCCGCTCCCCCGCCACGACCGCCGCCGAGGGGCGGCCAAGACCCACCTCCCGGGCGATGGTGGGGCCCCCGAGGGCAGCCTCCTTCCGCCCCGCAAGGGAGGAGAAGGGGACGACCCGCCCGCGGGGACCGCGGTAGAGCCCCTTGGCGATGTTGAGGACGGGGCGGCCGCCGATGCGGGATTTGAGCCTGCGCCACTCCGCGCCAAGCCCCTCCGAGGAGAGGCCCAGGAGGACGGCGTCGGCCCCCTCCAGGGCCCCCTCCAGGGCGCGGTTCTCGAAGAGAATGACCTTCTGGGAGCGCCGGAACCCCTCCTCGGCGGTCCCGGGTCGGACCAATTCGGCCGGTACCCTGACCCCCAGGGCCGGGTGGACCTCCCCGGCCGCGAGCGCCTCCATGACCGGCCCGTCCCTCGGCGTCGCCCAGAGGCGGACCCGGTGGCCCCTCCGCTGGAGGTGGAGGGCGAGGGCGCTCCCCATGGCCCCGGCGCCGAGGACCGCGACCCGCACGGCGTCACGCCTCCGAGAGGGTGGAGACCACGTCGCCCAGGTGGCGGTCCTGGAGCTCCCGCTCGGTCCGGTAGAACTCGACCCCGTGGGGGCGGGCCGCCGGGAACCGGAGGTGGGTGACCGCGTGGGCGCACTCGTGGAGAACCAGGACGCCGAGTTTGGCCCGTGGCTCCCGCAGGAGCGTTTCCCGCCCCCGGAGCCCCCCCATGCGGGCGAAGGGGCGCCCGTTGTTCGAGTAGAGAACCATCCGCTCCCCGAACTGGATGCGCCCCTTGCGCCAGTCGGTGTAGGTGGACCAGACCCCCGGCTTCACGGTGACGAAGTAGCCCCCGACCCCCTCCGCCTGCAGGACCCGGTGCGCGCTCTCCACGATGCGGAGGCGGAGGGGCCAGGAGGAGGCGACCCGGGGGGCGCGGAGGGGGAGCGCGGGCATGTTCCGCGAGGGGGCGCGGAAGCCCCGGGTGCGCCGGACCATCCCCCGGAACGGGAGACGGGATAGATGGGCTTTCCGGTGGGGTGGGGATTGGCTCGTGGCGCAGGGGATGGAGGGCAAAGTTTTCAGCGGGGAGGGGGGAGAGTGGGCCTGTGGACGGGAGGGGGGAGGGGGCTTCGCCCTCTCCCCCCTCCCGGCGACAGCCGGGGTCGCATAGTGGCTATTGCGGCTGGCTCGAGATTCGGAAACCATCGGGGGATTTTGGTTCCCACGCCCCAAACCCCATTTCCGAACCCGAAACCAGCTGTCCCGTAAGGGACGCGGGGGTTCAAGTCCCCTCCCCGGCGTATAACCATAGGTTCAAGTCCGAGGGGCCCTCCACGCGTGGGATGGGCCCCGGAGACAACGACCCCCACCACCGGCGGCAGAAGATGGAGGGGCTGCTCCGCTCCGTCCTGGCCTCGAAGATCTCGGAGGCCAACAGGCGCGCCCTCCTTGACTTCCACGACAAGTGCCTGGCCGGCGGCCTCAGCGTCGAGCGGACCGAGAAACTCCTGCGCCATGTCTTCATCCTAGCCCGGAACTTCCCGGGAGAGTTCCGCAAGGCCTCCCGGCACGACCTTGAGCAGCTGGTGATGAAGGTCGAGTCCAGCACCCTCCGGGTCCCCGGGAGCCGCCGCTCCGGGGAGATGTCGGAGTGGACCAAACACGACTACAAGGTGGCCCTGAAGAAGTTCCTCGCCGTCCTCAACGGAGGCGAGTTGCCCGAGGCCGCCGACTGGATCAAGGCCCGGGTCAAGAACAACAACCACCGCCTCCCCGAGGACCTCCTCACCGAGGAGGA
The DNA here is from genome assembly GCA_038869515.1 of Halobacteria archaeon. GTDB lineage: Archaea > Halobacteriota > Syntropharchaeia > JACQPP01 > JACQPP01 > JAWCQZ01. Next base: position 20,575 of record JAWCQZ010000006.1, on the reverse strand, counting down.
GATCAAGAAGATGGTCGAGGCCGCCCGCCATCCGAGGGACAAGGCCCTCCTCTCGCTCCTCGCAGAGAGCGGTCTGCGCATCGGTGAGCTCCTCACCATGCGGCGCAAAAGCGTCACCGTCGACGACAAGGGGGCCGTTGTCACAGTGACCGGTAAGACCGGCCCCCGGAGGGCCCGGGTCGTGTTCTCCACCGCCTATCTGACCGCCTGGCTCAACGCCCACCCCATCCTCAAGAACGACGCTCCCCTCTGGGTCAACATTGGGGCGACCCGCAACGGGGAGTCCATGGACTACCCCGGGGTCCGGAAGATGCTCCAGACCGTCGCGGGGCAGGCGGGAATCGAAAAGCGCGTGAACCCCCACTCCTTCCGCCACGCGGCTGCCACCCGGGCGGCCACCTTCATGACCGAGGCCCAGATGAAGGAGTACTTCGGCTGGACCCAGGACTCCTCGATGGCCGCGGTCTACGTCCATCTCTCCGGCCGCGACACCGACGGCGCCATCCTCAGGCACCACGGCTTGGAAACCGAAGAGGGGCAGCGTGAGGAGAGGAAACTGAAGCCCATCCGCTGCCGGTGCGGGTTCATCAACGCCGACGGGATGCGGTACTGCGGACGGTGCGGGTCGCCCCTGACCCAGGAGACCGCCCTGGAGTACGAGGAGAAGCTGAAGAAATTGGAAACTGTCCTGGAGGACGAGGGGTTCCGCGACATCCTGGCGCGGTTCATGGCCAAAAAAGGGCTGGTTTGACGTGCATAGTCCCTGCGCGCGTGTCCCTCTTGCCCCTCCGAATAGCACATAAGTCGGCGGCGGCACCCTGGCCTCCACTCGGGCCAGTGGCGGCACGCGCGCGCACGCGTACGCGCGCGCGTGCGCGCGTCCCCCTACCCCCCACAAACTGCGGTCCGATTCGCAGTGGGGTCGAGGGGCAACCTCTGCGGCGGCCTCAGCGGCTGGGTCGCGGCGGCCTCTGCGACCGCCTCTGTGGGGAGCCGGCGCGGCGACCACAGCGGGAGACCGCGTTTGGCTGCAGCCGCGGCCTCCAGTGTCGGCAGGACCCGCGGCGTATCAACGGTGGCGGTAGCGGGTTCCGGCAGTGGGGTTGGCAGTGGAGAGGTGTGGGGTTTATTTGCACCAAGCCTACCTTGCAATCCTGTGCCCAAGGTTCCCCCGGGGTCAAATCCCCCGGCTGAGGTTGTTCGTGCCCGGAAGCCCAAGGCCTGCTACTGCGGCGGTCACAGCGCTCGGGACGCCAAGAAGAATCGGAGACACCACTCGACCCGGATGCGGTTGGTCCTGCGGCGGCTGAGGAGACTCAAGGCTGTCACGCTTGCTTCCCTTGCCGCTTGATTGGACCCTTCGCCGTTTGGCCCTACTGCGACCGGACCTTGCCCGAATTGGAGTTTGGGCATGGTCGTGGCCTGTATCGGCGTTCGACTCGGCGTGGAGTCACCCTTCTCTGAATACTTTCACTCCGCTCTCGCATCCCTTAAAGTCGCCATGCCAAAGTTGCAAAGCCACGATGCACCCTTCCGACGAAATCCAACCCATTCAACGTATATCACCGCCACCAAAAAACCGAAGACGATTGGCGAGCCCTTCCAATTTTACCCGTGTAGCGCTATTACTCCTCTGTATCTCGCTATCTCAGATTTCAATCGCCCATGCTGCGGCAGTCCTCACCGAAGACAGCGAAGTCGTCTTGCGGATTGATAGGGACGTGCCTGTTGGAAAACCACGTAGTTGATGGGGAGCCTGAGCCGACTCTGGTTTGGTGAGCCGAGCACGACTCAGGCACGTTATCGATTCGTTGGACCTCGGTAATATAGTTCCCCTCCTCCGGTCCTGCTACAAGTGGCGCCTGGGCGGCCCCGGCCGCCCGCCCCACTCCCCACAGGGCATGCTGTTCTCCTTCGCCGTCATGCTGGCGAAGGGGTTCACCTACCGCGACATGGAGGACTTCCTGGCCAAAAGCGACTACTGGAAGCGCTACTTGGGGTTCCGCGAGGCCCCCGACCACTCCTGCTACACCGATTTCCTCGCCCGAGTCGGCCCCCGGTTCGAGCCCATCTTCCGCGACCTGGTGCTGCAACTCGCGAAGCGCGGTGTCCTCCGGGTCCGCACGGCGGTCCCCGACTCGTTCCCCCTGGAGGCCCACCGCGCGGACTGGGGTGCCAACCACGGCTTCTCCACGAGGCTGGGCCTGTTCTGGGGCTACAAAACGCACGCGGTGGCCTCCGGCCGGTCCGAGCTCCCCATGGCCTTCCACTTCACCCCGGCGAGCGTCCACGACTCTGTTCCCTTCCCGAAACTCCTGGGGCAGGTCCTCGGCCTGGACATCGAGCGGGTGGTGGCGGACTCGGCCTTCGACAGCGCCGAGCATCGGGCCTCCTGCGCGAACGTCGGCATCAAGCCGGTCATCCAGAAGAACCCGCGGAGGAACCCGGGCCCCGGGAGGCCCGAGAACAAGCGGGGCCCGAAGTACAAGAGGCGGACCGCGGTGGAGCGGATGTTCGCCCGCCTGCTCGACTGGTTCCACCTCCGCCAGATGCGCTGGCGGGGGACGGAGCGGGTGGCCTCGGTGGTCCTCGTGGCGTTCATCGGAATGAACGTATTCGCGTTCCTCGGGAAGCGGATGGGAATGAGCCCGAGGGCGGCCCGGTCGATTCTGCGGGCTCTCTGAACCCGATAAAGTGCGGTTATCCGTTCACTGACTCAGGACGCGGGGAAGGATATTCCAACGGGCACATGAAGTCCGAACTGGGCTGGACCCACTTCGAGGGGCGGACGTGGAACGGCTTCCACCACCATGCGGTGCTGACCCAGATGGCCTACGCCTACCTCACGTGGTGGCGGTGGAAGAACCGGGAGAAGCCGGACGCGCCCATGCCGACGCTGCCCGAAGCCCGGAGGGGTGTGGTGAACCATGTGGTCGAACGGCTCTTGGAGGAGGCCAAGAGGGACCTCGGGGGCCGGCTGCCTCTGGGCCTGCAACTGCTGGCCGAGATGGTCCGGAAGGGCGGATGAGAACGGGCGTCTGAGAGAAAAACGAGTTCGGCAACCCGGTATTTGGCGAGAGCGGAGAGTGGGCTTGAGTCCGGGGCTCAGGCTCCCCGGTTGGAGGAGTGGAACGGCGCGCGAGCGCGCTCACCCATCAGCGCCAACTCTGGAGCCCCGTCAGGCCCCGAATTTCGCCAAAGTAGAGCCTCCTTTCACGAATACTCCAGGAACCCGTAGATGTGGGACTCTGGGGTGAGGTTGAGGATGAGGGACTCCGCGGAGGCGTTGTCTCCGGCGACTCCCAGGATGCCCGCTTGGTGGAACCTTGCAGCCTTCCAATAAACTCCGGCGAAGAGGACGTCACCGGTCCGGAGCGTGTAGTTCCAACCGAGGTCCATGAGCTGTTTCCCGAAGTCGCGGATTTGGGTCCAGTTGCGGACCTGCAGGGAGGCGTTGAGGACGCTTAGTGTTCCTCGAAAAAGCTCATTCCTTCATCTTCTTCTGGGTTGGAGAGTCGACACGAAGGCCAGAGGGGAGTAGTATGAAATACAATACAACGAGGACGCCTCCAGCCAAGCCCAGAAGTATGTTACTTGCAACGTATGCTACTGCGAGTAAAGCTATGCCAATTCCTAATCCGAACCCAAATAGAACGAAGAATTCGGCCAATGACTTTTTCATGAAACGTCCGATAGTTCTATCCCAAGGAGATGCGAACAGGAGCAGCGCCACGAATCCGACGACTCCATATAAAGGAGTACTTGTAAAATGTGACGCTCCGAGCAGGATGAAACCTGAGGCCAGCCCTACAATTCGTAAAGGAATTATGGTTCCGGTACGGCGCCTCACCATCGTATCTCACCTAAAATTGGTACAACTGCTTTCCGCTGTACTAAATCAACACTGGCTCCAAAGAATTTCCCCTCTCCGCCCGTTGCGGTGCAGGTCCCAAACAGGGCCGCATTAATGATTCCCAAGTAATTGAGACTGGAACGGGCTTCGGCTACAATTGGCTTCAGTGTTGCTTGTAACTCCTTGACCGCTTTAATTAATTCGAAGCCTTTCAACCCAGACAAAGTAGTCTGAATCGACCATTTTCGATTGAGTGTCTGGGCACCCCCCCAAAGAGCGGCAGGCACTTCCGGGGGAAGTGCAGAGAATGCATTATTTAACGGACATGTTGCAGACCGCAACCTGAACTTCACATTCTCCACCCACGGCTGGTCCCAGTTCACAACGAGCCCCTGGGCGACCCCGCCCACACCGATAGCCTGCACGTCGAACTCCACCCTCCCTCGGGGCAGGCTGGTCCAGGCGTGGTCGAGGAAGATGACGGCCTGCGACACCTCGGCGGAGTAGTGCTGGTTCGGCTTCAGGTTGAACAGGGCGTCGCCATTCGGGTCCGTGAGCGTCCTCCCCTGCAGGACGTTCTGCCGGTCGAACACTCGGACCTCGGCGCCCGCGATGGGGGTGCGGATGAGAGGGACGTCTTCGCCCGAGGCGAGGACGGCCGCCGTGGAAATCGACAGGAACCGGGTGTCGACCGTGATGACCTCCGGCAGGTGGACGGTCACGGGAACCTTCCCGGCCTCCGGGGAGGCGGGGGATCCCAACTTGCACTCGAAGACCGGGGAAGAGGTCCCGGGGGCGAGCTGGAGCTGCGCGACCTCCACCTTGGCCATCGAGGGGTCGTACCCCCGGTTCGAGCAGAACAGGAAGAAGGAGAGGGCCTCGCGCCAGTCCACGGAGATTCCCGCGGGGACGGTCCCGAAGAAGGTGCCGGAGGTGGACCACCTCCCGTCCTTGTCCAGAATCGTTAGTTTCGCATTCGGCACCGATTGCCCGCTCGCGTCCTTCACCACGACGCGGATGGTGACCTTGGGGCCCGCGGGCGGTGTGGGGGTGGGGGCGGGGCTCGGGAAGGGGGTCGGGGTGGGCGACGGCGCGCCGCCGCCCCCTCCCGGGGGCGGAGCCGGGGTCGTGACCACCACGAGGAAAGTCTGGCCGATGGCCCCGGTCTCGTGGTTCGAGAGCCACCGGACGTTGGCGCGGTAGTTGCCCACCGAGGAGAAGAGGGCGCTGGAGACCGTGGCGGGGATGGAGCACGCCTCGGACACGCCGCCTTGGGTGGCCTCGAAGTCGCCGCAGATGAGGTCTTCGGTGAGGACGTTGTCGTCGGGGTCGACGACCCGGAGGTGGAGGAGTCCGGAGCTCCTCTCGGGGAGGTCGGAGGTGAGGACCCGGAGGGGGATGGTGACCGGATCGCCCCCGGAAATCGTGGCGCTGGTGGCGGTGAGGAAGCCGTAGATGTGGGACTCTGGGGTGAGGTTGAGGATGAGGGACTCCGCGGAGGCGTTGTCTCCGGCGACTCCCAGGATGCCCGCTTGGTGGAAGCGGGCCGCCTTCCAGTAGACGCCGGCGAAGAGGACGTCGCCGGTCCGGAGCGTGTAGTTCCAACCGAGGTCCATGAGCTGTTTCCCGAGGTCGCGGATTTGGGTCCAGTTGCGGACCTGCAGGGAGGCGTTGAGGGCGGTCCGCACCGAGTGCAAGGATTGGATTTCGGCACCGGTGAGGTTGCCGCGGAGGCCCAGGCTCTCCGCCAGCATCACCCGGTTGGCGAGCACCTGGGTGCTCATGTTGAGGAACTCTCCACCGGCGGAGAGATAGGTCTTCTGGAGGTTCCGGAGGGACCGTTCGAGGCTGGTGTTGGCGAGGGTTTCGGAGTTGTTCAGCAGGAACTGGCGCAACTCCTCGATTTGGGTGTCGTTCAAACTCTCGTTGTGCAGGACCTGCACGATTTCGGCCGGGAAGCCGCTCTCGGAGAGGTTCTGCAGCGCCTCGCGGCGGTCGGTCTCGTTGACGGTGATGTTGAGGGGGGCGAGGATGCTCTGCAGGGTCCGGTTCGCCTCGAAGGTCAGGGCCGCGAGGCGGCCGTAGTTGGTGATGAACCGGCCGAACCTCTCGCGGCTGAAGTTGAGGGTGTCGTCGAGGGGCTTCACGACATCGCGGGCGCGGGCCCGGGTCTGGTTCTCCAGTTCGGCGGCGAAGGTCTGGTTGTCCAACGGGATGCCGAGGGCCGCGGCGCGGGCGAAAGCCTCCTGGCGGAGGGTCCCGGGCAACTCCTGGAGGGTTCCCAGGGTCTTCGCGAAGTCGAGCAACTCGAAGGGGTCGGTGTCGCGGACAATCTGCTCCTGCTCGCCCGCGAGGACCGTGAGGAGGCGGGACTGGAACTCGGCCTCCCGCTCCGCAGTCCGGCCCGGCGTGGGTTCCTGGGTGAAGGTCCGCTCGACCGTGTAGTAGGCGCGGATTTCGCGTCTCAGGTCGGTGAACCGGGGCTCCGCGGGGCCGAAGGCGGAGGCGGGGAGGGTCGCGCGGAGGGTGAGGGTGGTGCTGGAACCGCTCCGCAGGAGCGGGATGGTGACGGAGTCCGAAGCGTTCTCATAGGTCAGGACGCCGCCGTAGGGGTCCGGCACCTGCGAGGAGGTCGAGACCGCCACCAGCGAGCCGTTCACGGTCCGGTTCGGCAGGAGGTCGGTGACGGTGACGTTGGTCAGGTTCTTGCTCCCGGTGTTCGAGACGGTGATGTTGAACTCCAGCAGGTTCTCCCGGCCGTACGCCAGTTTGTGCGGGTTGAGCGCAATCTGGCGGCCGACCTGGGAGAGTTTCCCCTGCTGGAAGAGCTCCTCGACGGTTTCGAGGTAGGTGAGGGACTTCCATTCGTGGCCCAGCGAGAGCCTCGGCTGCGTGGTGATGTTGTATGTGGCGACGACCGTCTCCCCGGGAGGAAGCGACGGAACGGTGAGGGTGTTGTTGACGGGCAGGTCGGTGGCCGAGGTGGAGTTGAGGCGGACCACGACGTTCGTCAGCGTGCGGTTCTCGGTGTTGTTGACGACGATTCTCCCGGTGGCGGTCGTGCTCAGCCGCGAGGTGGCGTTGTAGGCCGAGGCGACCTCCTCCTCGATGCGGACGTGGAGGGTCGCCGGGGCCTCGGTCGGCGGGGCTTGCGGCGTCTGCGCGAAGGCCGACTGCGGGACCAGCGCGGCCAGCATCAGCGCCATGGCGAAGAGGGAGAAGCCCCGCTTGGCCGCGATGCCCATCGTCATCCGCTTCCGGGGCTGGGGCGGCTGAACCATCTACGGCCCACCTCCATTCCCGTTGCCATTCCCATTCCCGCCGCCGTTCCCGTTGCCTCCGCCGTTGCCGTTTCCATTCCCTCCGCCATTCCCGTTGCCCTGTCCGTTGCCGTTCCCGTTGTTGCCGCCGTTCCCTCCGCCGGGGTGCTCGCACGTCCCGTCCCCGCTCTTCTTCAGCCACCCGGGCGGGCACTTCTTGTCCGCCTCCGGGCCGCCGCCCGGGGTGATGAACCGCTCGCACTTCTTGGCCTTGCCCTTCGCCGCCCCCTTGCCGTGGCCCTGGCCGGGGTGCTCGGGCGGGTCGACGCAGACCTGGCCCGGCGGCATCTCGACCCTCAGGGTCGTGTTGCCGCTGAAGAGGTGGGAGACGCCCTGGACGTCGAGGGCGGAGACCGTCGTGTTCAGGAAGTAGTCGGCGACCTCCCTCGCCGGGACCTCGACGGAGAAGTCGTAACTCGCCTCGCTCTCCGACCGCAGGGAAACGAATGTCGCGTTCGGGGCGCCCTCCCTGAGCCCGAACCCGTCGGGCAGAGCGGTGGAGGCCCGCAGGTCGAACAAGTCGGAACTCCCGAGGTTCTTCAGCGTGACGTTGACGTGGACGTTCTTCTCGTCGTTGCCGTGGTCGTTGAGCCGCGCCTTGACGGAGGGCGGGCTCAGTTTCGTATCGACCTCCAACTGCGCTTCCGCTCCTTGAGCTCCGGGAATCCAGTCAATCGCGTTGATGGTGAGGTTGAGCCACCCCTTCGCGCTGAGGCCGCGCTGCCAGGTCGTCCCGGTGTCCGGCGCGAAGAGGACGCCGGAACCGTTCCCGAAAATGGAGGCGGTGAGGGCAGGGAGTTCCTTCTGCCAGTCGGGGACGCCGAGCCGCTTCCCGGGCATGAAAGGCTCCGCCAGCCGCGCCAACGGGGTCGCCCGCTTCACCTCGGCGCGGACGAACCAGGAGGTGGACTGCAGGGCCTGCCCCACCGTGAAGCCCTCGGTGATGTTGTGCTCCCGGACCACCTCGACGGGGCGGAGGTCGAACCTCTCGCCGTTGGGGAGGGAGCCGCGGTACTTGACCCCGAGGACGGTGTCGAGTTCGGGGGCGTACTTGAGGCCGAATCCGCTCACGATGAGCCCCCGACCCAGCGGCGAGCCCGCCTTCACGAGCGCCTTGACCTCGGCCGCCTCGGCGTCGGTGAACTTCTCGCCGAAGTCGGTGTTGGCGAGCCAGAGGACGTTGTGGAACTTCGTCCGCAGTTCGTTGAGGAAGTCCGCCTTCGTGCTGACGTTGGTGATTTGGATGTCTGGCCGGGCCGCCGCGACCGCGCCGACGAAGTCGAGGTTGGCCGGGTCGGTGGTCCAGGCGAGGACCAGCCGCGACAGGAGCGGGATTCTCAACGTTTCGTCCAACGTAAGTTCTTCGGCCGTCCTCTCTGTCTTGTTGCCCAACAGCGCCAGGAAGCGGTCGTTGCCGACGACGCGGTTGACCGAGACGCCCGAGACTGTGCGGCCCGTCTCGGTCGTGGCGTTCCACTCCAGCGGCAGCACCAGCGCGCCCTGGAGGGCGAGGGCGGGGTTGGTGACCCGGAGGGAGACGCGCGCCTCCAAACTGGTGTTGGACCCGGGCCCCAGCGTCCCGCTCCAGAAGAGGCTCCGGTCGCCCGTCCCGTAGGTGAGGCCCGGGGTCAGGGTCTGGACCGAGAACTCGCAGCAGAGGCTGAGGTTGGCGGGTAGGATGAGGCGAGCCGTGGCGACCAGGGTCTCGTTCGAGGGGTTGCGGAGGTCGAGCCGCAGGGTGAGGGTCTCGTTGTAGTTGTACCTCAATCCCGCCGCGAGGCTCGTGTTGGCCGACAGCGCCAGCCGCGCCCGCGGGCCGAGGGTCTCCACGTAGGTGCGCGTGTTGGGGCCGGGGGAGAGCGTTGTGAAGTTCTCCGCCGGGAAGAGGGAGGTGAAGGCGGTGTTCGAGAGGTTGACGGCGAACCCGAGGCGGCCGTCGTAGGCCTCCCGGTTCTCGACCGTGAGGACGCCGCTCCGGGAAGCGCGGCTCTCATGGAAGACACCGGCGGTGTCGAAGACGCCGGAGACCCTCTCGTCGAGGGAGGTCCGAATACCCAGGGGCTTGACGAGCGGCACTCTCTCCAAGACCGAGTTGCGGAGCGAAATCTCGCCCCGGGACTCCTCCACTGCGGGCTCGCGGACGATGGTGTCGACCTCGTTCCCCAGCAGGTCGAGGACGCGGACTCCGGAGAGGCTGGCGTTGACCAGGTAGGTGACGCTCGTGTTCCTGACGACCGCCACCTCGTCCGCGCCGGGGTCGGAGAAGGCCGACGCGGGGAGGGCGGCCTCGACGGTGAGGGTCCGGTTCTCGCCGGGAGCGAGGTCGCCGACGGGGATGGTGTCGTTGGCGGCGTCGTACGTCCCGCCGGTCAGGTTTCGCAGGGAGACCCCGGCCGGCAACGGGCGGTGGAGGGTGACGCCCTCCAGGGTGAGGTTGGAGGGGTTGGAGAGGGAGAGGGTGAGCCTCAGGATGTTCTCGGAGCCGAAGAGGAGCCGCACCCCTCCCTTCGCCACCGCAGCCTCGGGGGCGAGCCTCCCGAGCGCAATCTGGGCCTCCACGTAACTGTCGAAGGATGGGTCCTCCACAGTTTCGGTGGCCCGGAGCCTCGGCTCCCCGGCGACCGTGTAGTCGGCGACGGGGTTCTCCCCCGGCCCCAGGCCGAGGATGCGGTAGCGCTCCAGAAGCCCCGTGGAGCCCCCGAGGCTTCCGTTGTCGAGGAGGAGGTCGAAGAGCCCGACGCCGCGGATGGATTCGAGGTTCTCCACCGAGAGGCGGCCCGAGAGGTCCGAGGAGAGGAGCCGCCCCGCCTCGTCCAGGGTGGCGTTCTCCCTCTCGACTATCCGGACCCGGGCCCGGAGGAGCGGGTCGTGGGTGGCGTTGAGGGACTCGTCGCGCAGCCGGGCCAACTCGCGGAGGAGCAGCGCGAGCCTCTCGAGGAACGCGGACGAGTCGGCGGCGCTCAGCCGCTCCAGGACCAGCCCCGTGTCCAGCGGACTCTCGTTCACCGGCGGCGGGACCTCCAGGTTGGCCGGCGCCGCCTCGGGCTCGACGAAGAGGGTGTCGGAGCGCGAGACGTTGAAGGTCTCCACGATGTCTGCCTTCAGGTTCCAGCGGAACTTGCCGGAGGTTGCGGTAGATTTGACGAACGGCAGGCCGATGGGCTGGCCCACCGGGTCGGTGGAGAACCCGAGGAGGTTGAGCCCCTCGCCGAAGCCGGGGGCGGGGAGGACGACGGCCTGGCCGTCGTTCAGGGTCCCGGCCACGCGGGCGACCGTGGTGCGGTTCGTCGAGGCGAACCCGACGGGCTCGACGTGGGGCGCGACGGAGACCTGCAGGTTGTCCCACCGGTCCGCTCCGATGGCCCCGCCGGCGAATACCTCCAGTTCGCTGGAGGTCGGGAATGTGTTGGCGGCGTCCTCGGCGGAGAGGAGTTGGACTCCGTCCACACGCAGGGTGAATCGGGGCCCGTCCCGGACCAACTGGTAGCGGTGGAACTGGCCGTCGGCCGTCAGCGGGACGGACGGCGCCAGGTCGGAGAAACCGGCCCCGGAGGCCGCAATCACGCCGAAGCGGACGGAATCGCCGGAGAGAATCAGGGCGTAGCCCGCCCCCGTGTTTTGGGGGGATGTGGCTCCGTCCAGGGTCAGGATTCCGCCCGAGCCCGCGAAGTCGAACTCGACGGCCAGCCGGTCGAAGGACGCCCCGAGGGGCAGGCGGGCCCGGGAGTTGAAAGCGGTGGAGGTGAGGACGCCGCCCGATGCGGTCCATCCCCCCTCGACCTCGGTCCAGGCCGGGTTGGAGGTAATCTCGCCGTCGGAGAAGTCGTCGGAAACGACGACGTCGGTCGTGTTCACCGGGGGGAACACCGGGGTGATGACCTGGCGGGTGTTCGCGACCGCGGGGTTCCGGGTCTTCAGTTCGACCTCGTAGTCGAGGGAGGCGTACCAGCCCGCCTGGGGGGAGTTGACGCTCACGTCCACGTACCCCCGCTGGTTCGGACCCGAGATGCCCAGGGGAATCGTGAAGTCGCGGAACTCCTGGGGCAACTCTCCGGGCGGGAGGGTCTGGTCGAACACCTTGGCCCCGTCCACGAAAATCTGGACCGGCTTGTCGAAGAGCCCTGCGGCGCCGAAGGTCAGGGAGAGGGAGGCCCGGGAGACCCGGCCCTGGTGGGAGGGGTCGGCGAGAGGGAGCCGGGCCTGGGTGGGGCGGAATCCGGGGAAGGCCACCCCGGCTCCCAGGAAGTCCGCGGTGCGGGGGCCCTGGAAGGGCAGGAAGAGGGAGTCGCCGGTGATGGTGAGGGTGGCGTTCCGCACATTGCCGGGGACCTGGAGCGTCAGGTTGCGGACCGGCTCGCTGTCGTAGAGGTTGCCCCGAAGGGCGAACTTGGCGTTGCCCGGCTCCCGGGAGGAGAAGGCGAGGTCCACCCGGCCGCCGAGGGGCCCGGGGAGCGGGACCACGGCCTCGCCGAACTTCCCGGTCCGGATTTCGTCCGCATACTCCCGGCCGCCCAGCAGGACTGCGGGGCCGAAGAGCGGCGCGATGCGGAAGACGTGGCTGTGGGCGCCCGCGCTGCAGGGGATGTTGAGGAACGTGCCGGAGAAGGGGACGAAGTTCAGGCAGTCGTGGTTGTTGGCCGCCACCCGCCACAGCCAGGTGTGGACGTGGCGCCCGGAGGGGGTGCTCTCGTAGGTCCGCCCGTCCACCGTGAGGGTGTGGGTGTGGTCGTCCGGGGCTATCAGGAAAGCCGGGGTCGGGATCTCCGTGGGGGTCACGGTCGAGGTCGTGTAGGTTGAGCCGTCAATCGAGAGGAGGTGCGTCCCCGGGTCGCTCACGGACTCCTGGCAGCCGAACTGGACGCTGATGCGGATGCAGCCGTGGGTCCCGTTGGTGGATGTCGTGAAGGTCCCGGTCCGCTCGAAGGCGACCTCGGCGTCGGTCAGGAAGCCGGGCACGGTGACGTTCTCCCGTTTGCCGTCGAAGATTTCCCAGGAGAACCGCCCCACCCGGAGGCCCGAGGAATCGGTCCCCGTGACGTCGAACCGGATGTCGTTGTTCCCGTTTTGCAGGGCGGCGGCGATGCTGATGCTGGCCTTTTGCCCAGGACCCAGAGGCCCAGGGTGCAGGAAGGTCTGCCCGTTGATGATGGCGGAGATGTTCTGGGCCTCCACGCCGTCCACGGAGTCCCCGGTGAGGACGAGGAAGGGCCGCACCGGCTCCTGGGGGAACTCCACGGGTTGGTCCCGGACCGCGCGGACCTGGAAGTCGAACCGGCCGCTCCCCGCGGCGTCGAAGACGAGGCTGTTGTGCCCCGCGAGAGGCTGGAAGCCGATGCGGGCCCGCTGGCCGGTCCCCAGGCTCCCGGTGAACTGGAAGGGGGCTCCGTTGACCGAGACCCGGGGGTTGACGGTGGGAGTCCCCCCGGCGTTCGTGAATCCGGTGACGAGGACCCGGTGGTCCCGGAGGCCGGCCGGGGAGTCCAACTCCAGGTCCCCGTGGGTCCACTCCAGGATTCCATCCCCTCCGACGTCGAGGGAGGGGCTGCGGGGGAAGTTGCCGCTCCCCGCCTCGCGGTCGCGGGGCGTGAAATCGAAGGTGTGGAGGGCCGCGCTGCTGATGAGGACCTCGTCGATGAAGCCGTTGAAGGCGAATTCGCCCGCGTTGGGGCAACCCTGGTAGGTGTTGCCGATGCGCACGGGGTCGCTGTTGACCACCACGTTCCCGGAGAGGCTCGTGCCCGCCTTCTGGACCCCGTTGACGAAGAGCCGCAACGCCGACCCGTCGTAGACCCCGGCGAGGTGGACCCAGGTGCCGATGGGAATGACCTCGGGGGAGGTGACGAACGCGGTTCCCCCGGAGCCCGTCTGGACCACCATCTGGGGGCGACCGCCCGTGACGCGGAGGTCGTAGGGCGCGCTCCCGCCCGTGTACTTGGAGACGACTCCCTGGGTGTCGGGGCTGAATCCGCAGGCCGCGGAATGAGAGGCCGGGTGGATTTGGTAGACCCACGCCTCGACGGTCAACTGGTTGCCGGAGACGCTCAGGGACGGGGAGTCCTGGGCGATTGCGTAGTTCGTGGAGCCTTCCGAAACCTGGAGGGAGTGGGTGCCGAACTTGGCCTGGGCCGTCGAGTAGGCGGCGGTGTTGGAGAGGCTCAGGGCGTTCCCGTGGCCCGAGGAGTCCACACCGTTCCCGTTCATGTGCCAGAGGGCCGCCGTGGAGGGGGGGATGGGTACTGCAGGGATGCCGAAGGAGCCGCCCCGGACCTCCAGGGTCGCCGACTTCACGGGGGCGAAGGAGGCGAGAGGGATGGCGAACTCGACGGTCTGGCTCCCCGCCGCCGGGAAGGAGAGTTCGACCGAGGGCTGGCCGCCGGAGAAGGCCTGGAGGGTCGCGTTCGTGGTCGCGCTGCGGATGGAGAGGTTGGAGAGGTTGACGATTCCGGAGGAGGCCGAGGCCACCTTGACCGCCACCGGGCAGAGAGTCTCATTGGCCGAGGGGTCGGCGCCGGCGCAGGGGGAGAGGCCGTACTCAATGGTGACGTCCTCGACGGCGGGCAGGGAGGCGAGGAGGTCGGGCGGGGCCCCGGCGAACTCCTCCTCGGATGGAACGAAGTCCGCGCCGTAGCGGGCGATGCCGCTGATGCGTACCTCGTCGATGAACCCGCGGAAGGAGACGTCGCAGCCGTCGCCGGAGGTGGCGCCCACCTTGACGGGGGCGGAGTTCTGAACCAGGGTCCCCGAGAGGGGAGTGGAGGCGTTCAGGGTGCCGTTCACGAAGAGCCGGAGGGCGGAGCCGTCGTAGACCCCGGCCAGATGGACCCACTCGCCCAGCGGGATGGTGTCGGGGGAGTAGAGGAGGATGGCGCCCCCGGTGAACGACGTCTGGGCCAAGATGGCGGGCCGCCCGTTCTCGACGCGCAGGTCGTAGGGGGCGCTGGAGCCCGCGTATTTCGAGACCACTCCCTGGGTCCCGAAGTTGAACCCGCCGCAGTTCGACCCTCGGTCGGTCTGGCGGATCCACGCCTCGACCGTGAACTGATCGCCGGAGATGCTCAGCGAAGGAGAGTTGGGGGCCTGGGCGAACCCTCCCCCACCCGCCGCGAGGGCGAGGGAGTGGGTTCCCAGCCGGGGCCCGTCGGCCGAGTAGTTGGCGGGCCCGGAGAGCGAGAGGTGGTTCCCGCGGCCCGAGGCGTCGACGCCGTCCCCGTTGAGGTGCCACAGCGCCGCCAGGGAGCTGTCCCCCGGCGCGGTGATGAGCAACCGGTACTGGATGTAGCGGGAGGGCGGGTTCTGAATCTCCCCGCCGCCGGATTGGGTGTAGTTGATGAAGGGGGTCCAAGTCGCGTCCGGGGCCGGAGTGTCCCCGGTCCGCAACTGCACCACCACCGAGGTGCTGGGGGGGAGGACCGGGGTCCAGGAGATGTTCCTCCACCGGACCACGGTCCCGTTGGGGTCCTGGAGGACGTGGGAGGTGTAGATGCCGGTGCCCCCGGTGGACTGGATTTCGATCGCTCCGTCCCCCACGGGGGCCACGCGGGTCCCCACGTGGCTGCCGGAGGCGAAGTCGGCCGCCTCGGTGTGGTGGATGCACTTCGTCCCCTGGAGGCGGTTCTGGAACCGGACGAGGTCGTTCAGGCGGTCGGTGAAGTTGACCGCGACCAGTTCCGTGTCGAGGACGAGGTCGCGGGCGGCCGCGTCGAAGAGGCCCGAAGCGAGGATTTCCCCGTCGGAGTCGTAGGACCCCGTGACGGAAACGAAGGCCAGGCAGCCCCCGGAGAAGGGCTCCGGGTCTGAGCCGAAGGTGCCGGAAAGATTGACCGCCTCCAGCTCCTGCCAGTCGTAGGTCCCCTCGGTGCGGACGGGGAGGGAGGTCAGGTTGCCCGAGACCCGCACCGTGTAGCCGTAGCGCGCGCTCTCGTTGGCCGACAGCGAGGAGAGAGTCGTCCCCGGAGAGCCCGACACGACCGCCAGGCCGTCGGGGAGAATCTCGCGCAGGGTGATGTTGGCCATGCGGGCCCGCCCGTCGAGTTCCGGAGAGATGGGGTTCCGGACGGTGACGTCGACCGCGAGGAGGTCGCCGGCCCGGACCTGCGTGACCGGGCTCCCGTTGATGGTGAAGGCCTTCTCCACTTGGAGTCGGGGGCGGAGGCGGGAGGGAGAGCGGGCCGCGACGTCCTGGACCTCCGAGACCGACCGGTTCACGAGTTCCGGAAAGACGTTCTTGGCGCAGAGTCCGAACTCCTGCTTCAGGGAGGGGTGGGCCGCGACCCCCCCGATGACCCAGTTGCCGAGGCCGCTGCCCGGCAGCAGGTGGCAGTAGCGCCCGTCGCCGCCGCTCGCCGTGACCGTCGTCCCGAGGCCGAGCCCGGTGGCCCGGATGGAGGCGAACCCGGCGGTCATCCCGTTGAGCGTCAGGTTCCCGCTTGCGTCCACGGTCACGACCGCCTGCGGGTCGCTCCCCGTGATGGCCGAGAGGGAGTAGGTGGTGCCGGTGGCGGAGACCGCGTTCCCCGGTTTGCCCGACTCGCTGTTGACGACGCTCAGGACCGTCTGGGGGGAGGCCCCCGAGACGGCGACGCTGCCGCCCCGGCCCGGGAAGCCGGCGGGGGTGTTGGACGACCCGGGTCCCCCGAAGCCCCCGACACTCTGGACGGAGACGATGCCCACGGGGTCAATCAGGGTGACGGAGCCCCCGCCTCCCCCGCTGCCCCCAGAACTGCACGAAAAGCTGCCGGCGGCTCCGTCCCGGCCGTTGGTGTTGATGGCCGCGGGCCCCGTCAGGTTCCGGACCGTCACCGGGCCACCGCTCCCCCCGTGGGTCGCCCCCGATGTGCAGAACTGGCTGAAGAAGACCCCGACCGAGGGCCCGCCCCTCGACTCGATGGTGGGAATCGTGACCCGCGAGCCGGAGATGTGGATGGCGCCGCCGAGGCCTCCCCCACAGAGCGAAGGGCCGTTGGGCGAGGACCCGTAGGGACAGGAGAGGGGCGGGATGTAGCCGCCGCTGGCCCCGGTGGAGCGGACGAGGGGGAGGGCGACCCGGCCTCCTGCGATGAGCGTGATGTCGCCGCCCTTTTGGCCCACGGAGGGCCCGGAGAGTTGAACGGAACCGGAGCCCGTGACGCCGCCGGTGGCGTTGATGCCCACGTTGCCGGTGCCGGTGATGGTCCCGTCCAGGGTCACGTTGCCGGCGGTGATGGAGAGGTCTGCGGGGGAGGCGGTCAAGGAACCGCCCGCGCGGACCCGGACCTCGTCGGCGGTGAGCGCGAGAGGAGCTCCGGCCGCCCAGTCGCCCCCGCCCTGGAACTCGACCACGTTGGCCAGGATGTCGAGGGGGGTCTGGAACGCGTGGCTCCGGTTCACCACGCAGACCGTGTCGAGGTCCCCGCTATCGCAGAGGGACTGGGCGTAGGTGGTGGTGTGGTAGACGGTGGAGACGACGTTGCTCGCGCAGACGCCGGCGTTGGCGGTCAGCGAGTAGGTGTAGACGACGGACTGGCCCGCCGGCTGCTCGCCGTAGCCGCCCGGACTGACCACGGCGGTGTATCCAAGTCCGGGCCCGGTGATGGACGCCGAGGAACTCAAGATGCGAAGCGACGGGTCTCCGCCGAGGGTGACGCTCGTGAAGGCCGCGGCCCCGAAGCAAGGGCTCGTGGACCACTGGAATGAGCCGGAGGTCGTGAAGGTCACGGAGGGATTGCCGCTGTCGTAGACTGTGATCTGGGCCTGGGCTGCGGGGATTCCAGCGAGGAGGCACAACGTCAACAATGCCCAGAGCGGCCGACCCCCCATACCCACCCGTTGGTACTCCATGCGGTGCCGCTGAGTCCCCTCCCGGTCGCCCGCAGGCCCCGGCCTCCGCTCGCGGCAAGATGAACTCGGTTACAGATATTTGAAAGTAACGGGCGACTCAGTCGCCTTGCAAAAGGGATGGCATGTTTACAAACGACTTACGAGTGCCGATTTCTCCATAAAAATCGGCCGGTAGGCGACGGAATAGTACTCAAATTCGGCTAGATTCCGCGGCCCCGACTTTTGCCTATTGCATCGGAATTTGATACGTCCTGGGGTGCGCGGGAGAGTCCCAGGTTCGCAGTTTCGTTGAACTGCGTAAATTAGACCCACGTTTCCTCCACTGAGCAATGCCGCATTCTACCCTTGTTTTATCGATTCTCGCGCCACACACCATCCCGGGCAGATTCTGAAATCCGCTTTACAAGCGCGTGAATCGTCTGTATGATACGATTCTCCGTAATCATTCTAAGTTGGACGTTGATCGGGTCAACCCCCCCAAGTTGTTTATTGCGAATGAAGATATCCATATGTAAACTCCAAAGCAACTCCTGAAGGTCCATCAAGAGTGAGATTTCCTGGGGCTCTAAGTGCTCGTGATACTTCAGTTCCAGATTGTTAAACGTGCGCTGGCGATGATCGAACAAATCCCCGTAATGGCTTTCAAACAGTCCCGGGTCAACCTTTTTGCGAAATTCACGAGTATCCATGCTCGCCAAGGTGTGCAATTTCTTAAGATAGGCGGCGTCGATTTTTCTCCCGACGCTTTCTGAGTCCTGAGGCTCAGCAACGAACTCCGCCGCCGAATGGTCCAAGATATTTACCAGATCAGTGAGAGTCGACTCTATCTGGTGAGATATAGTCCCTCGAATCTTGTTCTCCAACCCCATCCATTTCAATCTGTTTGACCGAAGGAGGATGAAATCGATTACAATGGCAGTCAAAGCAAGACCGATCATCTCCGCAAGGAGATTCTCGCCAAAACCTTCCCACAGCCACAGCGTCAAGACGGCCACAGATGTTCCAGAAAGTACAATGACGACAACGAGCCGGTAGCGGCTGTTCCAAAGGTCACGGAGCCATTGGTGCATTCATCGAACATCACTGCAAGGGCTTTATCTTTACGGGAAGCCCTGCCGGGGGATCTGTCTGCGTCCCCCATGGCCGTGCTCGAAGTAGGCCCCTGGAGCCCATGGGGTTGTTTGGGTATAATCGCCTCCCATTTCCTGTTTGGCGCCTTACCTCAGGCGCCTAATCTCCCGGAAGTTTCGAGAATGGGGCGAATTCGAAACCGAATCTGCGCGAATTCGGTTGGACTGAACCGTTACCTAGCCAGTCATCTGAGTCTGTATCTGGGTCGGCACCTGAACGGGTTCTCTGAACAGGCGTCGAACCGGGGGGTTTCAGGGAGGATTCTCACGCGGGTCCTGAGGCATGAATTTCTCGCTCGATTTGGGGGGGTTTGGGGGGGCGCGTGCGCGCGCACGCGCGCGTAGGAGCGCCTCCACCCCAGGGCCAGGGCCGGGCTCTCCGAGCCAGGAACGATGCGCTCCGACTCATCCGAACCCCGACTGTTGCCGTCTCTCATGACAAGCGGCGTGCCCCCATCCCGCTTGCCTCAAATGCTCGACGGCGGCTAGGGCCTCTTGGCTTCCGGGCCGGAGTGGAAGCGGCTGGCCGCAGATGCAACAGGGGTAGGTGATTTCGAAAGACCTCCGTGCCTCGGCGACCCTCTGCTGGACGGCGGCCTCGTAGTTGGTCAAGAGGGCGCGGACGACCTCCCCGTAGGATCGCCCGCCTTTCCACTGGTCGAGGCGTTCCTTGAGTTCCTTCGGCAGGTGGAGAGTAACGGTAGGGTTGGCCGCCATGTAGCGGTGGTAGGAGGGGGGCCTGCGGCGCTTCTGCGGGTCGGTCATGCCGTCTCACCACCATCTTCGTCCTCCTCCATCGAGCGCGGAGTCCGCTGGGAACCCGGCAGAACTTCCTCCTCTGCAATCACCCGCTGTTTGGATGTCCCGGCCCCAGTTCCAGAACGGGCCGTTTGCTGTTTTGGAACTTTCTGGAGCGCCCGATGGAGGGTCCCCATCCCGATACCCAACTCTTGGGATACTTCGCGCAGGGACCGGCCCTGTCGCCGCAGGCGAAGGGCCTCCTCCATGTCCACGGTTCTGCGGGGCCGGCCGGGACCGGGTCTCCGGGGGTGCGAGCCCGGGATACCCGGGTGCTCTCCCCCCTTCGTGCGGGTCTGCATTTTCGACCCATCCTCCCCGGCGGTAAGTTCCGGCCCGGGAGCGGAGTTTTGGGGCTGACCTTCCTCCGGGGGAGTGGTCCCAATCTGCGAGACGCTGCCCTGGGTGATTCGACGCCGGTACAGCCGCGCACGGGCTTCGGCCTCCTCGAAGAGGGCAATCCACCGGGGCGCCCCTTCAGAGGTTTCCATGGTTGGGGGGTCTCCCCGGACGGCCAAAAGCCTTATATTTTAAGAGTAAAAATAAAAATAGAGTCAATGGGCAGTGAAAATTGGCTGAAAGAGGCCACTTCCGCTGTTGCCCGCCACCTGAGCCTGATGCTGGAACTCGCCAAGGGAGAGGGCACCGTCACCGATGTTGCACGTAGGATGGGCAAGAAACCGCCCCAGGTCACCATGTGGTCCCAACGTCTGGAGAAGGTCGGCCTCGTGGAGAGGAGGCCCGGGGAAGGGCCACGGAAAATCTTGAGGCTCAGCGAGCGGGGGAGAGGCCTCCTCGATTTCCTGGCGGCCATGGGGCCGAGGACCCGTCCCGCGCCCCCACCGAGTCTAGAGTTGGTCCTGACCTACCTCAGGGCCACCGACCCGAGCCTCGACTTCGAGGCGAGGAAGGGGCTGGCCAAGGCCTTCTCCGAGTTGGCCTACGAGTATGAGGTCGAAGACTACCCGCAGGTCCGGGCCGTGTTCACCAGCTTGGTCAGAACACCGGCGCGCGGCGACGTGGAGAGGGGGCTCTGGGACGCCTTCCGCCACGCCATGCCCCGAATGGTCAGAGATCCGGCGGCGAAAAAGTGGGTGATGAAAACCCTCTACGGCTCCATGGTGGAGGCCGCCAAAAACGCCGGTCTGGATGGCGAGTTGAGAGCCGATTTATTGGTTCTGTTCCGCCACATCTTCCAGCAGGTGCCGGAGAGCCGGGATGACCTCCTAGAGATGGCCAAAGCCATCCTCCTGGAGAAGGGGAAGACCTCTGCCCTCCACAGGGAGGCCTGGCAAATACTCCTGATGGCGCCCCTCATGGGTGAGGCGAAGGCCGGGGAGATCCTGGGGTGGGTCCTACAGAAAGCCAACGGCAAGGATGCGGATGAGAGGCTCCGGGACCAGGGGTTCCTTCCCCAGATGATCGAGGTCTTCAGGCCCAAGGCGCCCCGGGGGGCGTAGAGGGTTCGAAAAATGGGGGGACTTGAACCACGGCTCCGCGTCCCCTCCCCGGCGTCTGTCGCCGGGGGGGAGGGGCTCCGCCCCGGGGGGTCGCTGGCCGTGACAGAACTCGCGCTCGCTGCGCTCGCGCGAGTTCTGCGATGCCCCGGCCTGAAGGCCGGGGCGTCTCGGGTCGGGAGAGGTCCCAGGCCGGGCCGT
>JAWCQZ010000005.1:0-166278 GCA_038869515.1 Halobacteria archaeon | reverse complement strand
GCTGACCTTCGAGTTTCCGCCCTCCGGCTCGAGGGCGGCGACGATGTCGGAGGCCCTGGCGAACTTCGAGCCGTGGGGGATGGAGACCCAGAAGAGGTTGGTCTTGCCGGGCTGGTAGGTGAAGGTCCGGGTGGTTTTGGAGACGACGGAGGGCGCCGCGATGGGGAGGCCGGCGGCGTCCCGGGGCTGGATGCGGAAGATGGCCATGCCGGCCTCCTGGGGATCGTCGAGGGAGGTGGCGGTGAGGTTGCCCAGGGAGGCCCAGGGGGCCGATTTGCTCACGAGTTTCTGGACCTCGTAGACCGCCGCCCCGGCGACCGAGGACCACCGGAGGCCTACGGTCGAGAGGGTCGAGGTGGCGTTGACCACCGTCCTCGGCAGGGCGATGCGGAAGGCGGACTTGAGCGCCTGGCCGCCCGCTGTGGCGGCGCCGTCGGGGAGGGCGACGGTGGCGACCGGCTCGCCCGAGGCGGAGACCTCCACGCCGGAACCGTTCGCCGATAGGGAGTAGGTGACGTTGCCCGACTGGACCGTGACCACGACCGAGGGGTCGCTAACGGTGAACGCCACGGCGCCGTCCACGGCCGCCGCCTGGACGCCCGGCAACAGTTCACCGCCGACCGCCGCCACGGTGGCACCGACCGCGGTCATGTTGACGCACCAGAGGCTGGAGTTCAAGCTGCCGTTGGTCGCGGTGACCAGCACCCCGCCCCCGACCTGGAGCTGCGGGACCTGGGAGAGGGGCTGGCCCAGGAGCGAGGGCGCGGAGAGGGGGGAGGTCTCGAAGGCGATGCTCCCGGTCGAGGTCACGCAGGGGAGAGGGTCGGCCTCGACCGTTGAGTCCGGGGAGGGCGCGGGGGCCGGCCCGGGCGAGGGGGGCGGGGAGGGCCCGGGGGGGAGGGTCTCCGGAAAGTCGAGGCGCGCCTTCACCGTCTGGTAGACCCCGCTGTCGAGCAGGAGCCCGAGGTGGCCGATCCACTTCACCTCGATGTTCTCGGCGCCGTCCAGGATGGGACTCGACTTGGGAATCATCACCTCGTCCACGTTGGAGCGGATGGAGACATACTTCACCGCGCCCCAGGACTCGTCCCCGGAGTTCAGAGTGCTCAGGAAGGAGTTCCCGGGAATCATCTCCCGCGCCCCCGTGGTCAGGGCGCCCGCCAGGGCGGCCCAGGTGCCGTGGTGGGGGCTGCCGAGGGTGATGAGGGTGTCCACCTTGGCGTCGCCGCCCAGGTTCTTGATGTAGTAGCGGCTGCTCAGGCCGCCCATGGAGTGGACCACCATGTCCACCCTGGCGGCCCCGGTCCGGGCGAGGACGTCCTCCACGAAGGCCTTGAGTTCATTCGCGTTCTGGACGTTGCTGCCGACCGGGTTGGAGTAGGAGATGGCGTGAAGGCGGCTCGAGTTCCAGCCGTCCGCCTCGAGGCGCTCCTTCATGGCGAAGAAGTTCCAGCCGCCGCCGAGGTATCCGTGGACGAAGACCACCGGGTCGCGCTCGGCGAGGGCGGTGGCGGAGAGGGCGACCAGGACGAGGACCCCCAGGGCGACGGCTCGCATGGTCCTCCAGGCGCGCTCCGGGGACTTGTTCAACGCTGGGGATGCACGACGTATACTATAGTTCAAAAACCGAGTCCAGTGAATTGTTACTTTGAATATACGATGTATACACATGACCTCGCGGCCCTCCTAAAGTTCATTTGAGGCGTTGCGAGATCCTGCCGATGGGCAGGGTCCCGACGTTCGTGGAGGGCCTCGACGACTTCCTCGGGGGCGGGGTCCCCGAGGGGCACGTCGTCCTCGTCCAGGGCCCGCCCGGCTCCATGAAGACCACGCTCACCTACTCCATCCTCCTCGGCAACGCCGCCCGCGAAAAGAGGCGGGGGCTCTACCTCTGCCTGGAGCAGACGAAGGCGCGCTTCACCGCCCAGATGGAGCAGACCGGCCTCCCCCCGGGCCCCGCCGGCGACCGACTCGATGTGGTGGACCTCGCCGGCGCGCGCCGCGAGACCACCGACCAGGCGTGGGGCGAGGTGTGGCTCGAGGTTCTCGGGGGGCTGATTGACGAGGCCGCCGGCCGCGGGACGAAACTGGCCGCCTTCGACTCCCTCACCCTCCACGAGGCGCTGGCGGGGCAGGTGAAGCGGAGCCACGTGATGGAGCTCTTCGAGAAGTTCCGGGAGGCGGGGCTCACCGCCTTCGCCATCTCCGAGGGCTCCGGGGACGGCCTCCACCCCGCCGGGGCGGACTTCCTGGCGGACGGCATCCTCCAGGTCCGCATCGCCGACGAGAGCGGGGGGGTGCAGCGGAGCCGGCGCATCGCGGTGCTGAAGATGCGCGGGGTGGCCCACGGGCTGGACGATTTGACGCTGCTCTTCCGGAACGGGAGGTTCAGGGTGGCGCCGGTGATGAAACTGGGGTAGGGCGTTCGCCGTTTCGTTGAACTGCGAATTCAGATGCCGAGTTCTCGGATGAGTTCCCGGGTGGTGCAGACCCGTCCGCGCTTCACGTCCTCGCGCGCCCTGGCGAGGGCCTTCTTGGTCTCCGGGGCCAACTCGGCCCGGTCCTCCATGGCCAGGTCCACCAGTTTCAAGATGGTCTCTCCATAAGTCTGGCGGGGACTCTCCTTGAAGGTGTCGAGCCTCCGCTTATTTGAAGATGGCGCCCGGCCCTGCTCACCCCGCTTCTTCCGGAAATCTCCTCAAATACTCCTCAGCCTTTTTCGCCTCAGCCCTGCTGGCGCCCTTCCTCACCAGCCCCTTCTTCACCATCCTCGCCAGCGCCACGACCCGCGCCCGCTCCTTTTCGGCCTTCGCCCGCTCCTCCGCTGTCGGCGGCCGCCACCCCAGGGGCGCGGCGGCGCGGAAGATGGCCTCGCGGACGGGGGCGGCCTCCGGGTTCTCCCCGAGGTGGCCCGCAATCTCCTCGACCAGCGGGTTCCGCAGCAGTTTGGCCCTCAGCAGTTCGACCGCCTCCGCCGCTCGCGCCCGGAGGTCCGGAGGGACGGGGTGCTTCGGGACGAACCCCGCGATGTCGGAGGCCTGCTCCGCCTGCGCCGGGAGGGCGTAGAGGCCGGCCCACGTCCCCGTCTTGGAGCGCATGGGGAAAGCCACCAGGGCCCCGGAGGACTCCATCCGCTCCAGGGCGAGGTAGAGGGTCCGGCGGCTGACGCCGGCCAGTTTCAGCAGCTCGCGGGCCGTCTTGGGACCGGAACGCAGGAGGTCCGAAACCCGGTCGTCGAGGTTGAGGCCTCGGGGCATGTATACGAAGTATACTCTGCGGCTTAAGATGCTTCGCCTTCCGCGGGGCCGCTCGACGGGCCGCGCGCCCGGCGTTGTTGCCACTCCAGTCGCGCTTGTTGCGGAACACAGGCCGTTTTCCGCGCGGGCTCCGCCCGCGCGGAAAACGGCCTGTGTTCTTGCAGGTCCTCTCGCGCGCAATTTTGAGCCGGGTCACCCAGCCAAACTCCCCGGCCCCTGATGGCCGCGCAATATTATGGTTCCGCGCATCGTTTACCCTCGATGGTCTCCCCCTACCTCCTCGTCGCCGTCGGGACCCTCGTGGTCCACGGCTTCCTCGGCCTCTACGTCCTCTCGAAGAACCCCCGCTCGACCCCCCACCGGGTCTTCGCTCTCGTCGCCCTCTCCTTCGCCCTCTGGTCGGTCGGGGACATCCTGATGCGGTTCGCCCCCGGCGAGGCCTCGGCCCTCTTCTGGTTCCGCAGCTGGCTCGTTTTCGTGGCCCTGATGTGCGTAGCCATGGCCCACTTCACGTTCGTCTTCCCCCGCCCGATCCCCTACGACCTCTGGATCTTCCACCTCCCGCGCCGCCCGCCCATCGAGGTGAGGCCCTGGCTCGCAGTGGGCGGGCTCTACGCCGCCGTTCCGGTCTTCGCGTTCCTCCTCTACGGGCCCCTCCCCACCGAGGTCTACGTGCGGCGCATGGTCCCCTTCGACTACGGCTGGGTACCGGAGTACGCCATGGACAACCCCTTCCCGTTCCTCAGCCTCGCCATCCTTGTCGGCTTCATGGCCCGGGCCGGGGACAACATCCGCCGGAGCCTCCGGGGGGCCTCGCCCATCGAGCGGCGCCAGATTCGTCTCGTCGCCGCGGGGGCCATCGCGACCCTCAACATCGCGGGCCTCTTCGACACGGTCCTCATCTACGCGGGGGTCCCGACCCCCCTCTTCGGCTCGTGGCCCACCTCCATCGCTGCGGTCACCTCCGCCTACGCCATCCTGAGGTACCGCTTCCTCGCAGTCTCCCCCCGGGCGGAGACGGGACGCCCCTCCGCGGCCCCCCGCGCCGAGGCCCTCGGAGGGGGCCAGTGCGTGATGGTCAAGGAGCCCCGCCCCGAGAGGAGTTTGCTCCTCTTCTCGGGCCTCGTCTTCCAGGGGGTCGCGGGCCTCGCGGTCACCCGCCAGCCGCCGGACGACCTCCGGAACCGACTGGGCCTCGAGAAGACCGCCGTCCTCTGGCTCGGACGGAGGAGCCTCGGGGACACCCACGCCCTCTACTCCCTCCACGACATCTTCGTCACCGCCGAGGATTTCCTCCGTCGCGCCCCGGGGAGCGCCCTCCTCCTGGACGGCCTCGCCTACCTCGCCGAGCACCACGGCTTCTCCTCCAGTTTGAAACTCATCCACGACCTCCGGGAACTGGTGCTCCAGACCGGGGGAAGGCTCATCGTCCCGGTCGACCCCCGGACCCTCGGAGAGAGGGAGATGGCGATGCTGGAGGGGGAGTTGAAACCGGCGTGAGGCGGCCTCGACTCCCCTGCTCTCGATAGTCGGTGCTGGAGAGGGTCCCGGACACCTCCGCTTCGCCTGAAGCCGCTCAAGAAAAAACCACTTCATAGAGCCCCTGCCCCAGTGCGGGATGGCCGCCCTCCTGACCGCCCGCGCCCCCGCCGCCGACTCCTTCGACGACGCCTTCCAGCGCGCCTTCGCCGTGGCCCAGCAGGCCCGCCGCAAGGGGCTCGACCCCTCCCTGGAGCCGGAAATCCGCCCCGCCCGGGACCTGGCGGAGAGGGCGGAGAGCCTCATCGGGGTGGCCGGCCTGGCCGCCCGCCTCCGGGAGCTCCGGTCCTCCGGGATGGCCCGGGAGGTGGCCGCCCTCCGCATCGCCCAGGAGATTGCCGAGGGCGCCCTCGGGAAGCGCGACGCCCCGCCCCTGGCCCGCGTCGAGGCGGCGGTCCGCGCCGCCCTCGCCATCCTCACCGAGGGGGTCGTCGCCGCCCCGCTGGACGGCATCGCCGGGGTGAAGGAGGGGAAGAACGACAACGGCACCCCATACCTGCGGGTCCTCTTCGCCGGGCCTATCCGGAGCGCCGGGGGGACCGAGCAGGCGCTCTCGGTGGTGGCGGCCGACGTGGCGCGGCGGGCCGCGGGCTTCGACCGGTTCCGGGTCCTCCCCGACGAGATTGACCGCTACGTGGAGGAGGTGGTCCTCTACAAGGAGTTGAGAAACCTCCAGTACACCCCGACGGTCGAGGAGATCCGGACGGCGGTGACCCGGTGCCCCGTCTGCATCGACGGCGAGCCGACCGAGGAGCAGGAGGTCTCCCGGGGGGGCAACCTGAAGCGGGTCGAGACCAACCGCGTCCGGGGGGGTATGGCCCTCGTCCTCGCCGACGGGCTCGTCTCCAAGGCCCCGAAGCTCTTCAAGCTTATCGCGACCGGGGCCCTCTCCGCCTTCGCGGACCGCGAGGAGTGGTCCTGGCTGCAGCGGGTCGGCCCCCGACGCGTCGCCGACCCGGAGAGTGACAAGTATCTCCAGGAGATGACCGCCGGGAGGCCCGTCCTCAGCAACCCGAGCGCCCGGGGGGGCTTCCGGCTCCGCTACGGCCGCGCCCGCAACACCGGCCTCGCCACCGTGGGCATCCACCCCGCCACCATGGTGCTCACGGACAACTTCGTCGCCTCCGGGACCCAGTTGAAGGTCGAGCGGCCCGGCAAGGGCGCCTGCGCCGCCCCCGTGGACTCAATCGAGGGGCCGTGGGTCCGGCTCAAGGGCGGCGACTTTCTCCAGGTCCGGACCGAGGAGGAGGCCCGCTCCCTGAAGGGGCGGGTGGAGCTCATCGTGGATGTGGGGGAGATCCTGGTGGCTTACGGGGACTTCCTGGAGAACAACCACCCGCTGCTCCCGGGAGCCTACGGGGAGGAGGTGTGGAGGCTCGAGGTGGAGGAGGCGAAGGTGGTCCCGAGGGAGTTGCAATCGGCGGCCGAAGCCCTCCGCTTCGCCCGGGAGACCCGGACCCCGCTCCACCCGCGCTGGACCTACCTCTGGCACGACCTGTCGGCCGACGAGTTCCTCTCTCTCGCTCGATTCGTCCGGGAGAAGGGGAGGACCGAGGGGGGCGAACTCCTCCTCCCCGCGGACTCCGGGGCGAAAGAGATGCTGGAATCGCTCCTGGTGGAGCACCGGGTCCGGGAGGGCCTCCTCCGCGTCCCCGGGCCGGAGGCCCTTTTGGCCTGCCTCGCCCTCCCGCCGGAACCGAAGGGGGAGGACGGGCTCGCGCTGGCGATGGGGTGCTCGGGCCTCGCGCTCCGCCGCCGGGCCCCCACCCGCATCGGCCTCCGCATCGGTCGCCCCGAGAAGGCGAAGCCCCGAAAGATGGACCCGCCGGTCCACGTCCTCTTCCCCCTCGGCGACTCCGGGGGGCGCTCGCGGCTGGTCCAGGAGGCCGCCGCGAAGGGGGTCATCGAGGTCGAGCTCGGGTGGCGCCACTGCCGGAAGTGCGGGAAGGACTCGCTCGGGACCTTCTGCTGCGGCGAGGAGGCGGAGTTGCGGGGGACCTGCCCCCGGTGCCACTTCAGCGCCTCCGAGCCCCGGTGTCCGCGGTGCGAGGCGCACGGCGGTGAAGCGGTCGACGTGGCCTTCGGGCAGCGACGCCCCCTGGACCTGGCGGTCCTCCACCGGCGCGCGTGGGAGAGGCTCGGGGAGTCTCCCCCGCCCCCGGAAGGGAGGAAGGGGAGCGCCAAACTCAAGGGCGTCCAGGGCCTCATCTCCCGGACCAAGGTGCCCGAGCCCTTGGAGAAGGGGATTCTGCGGGCCAAGCACGGCGTGACGATTTTCAAGGACGGGACCGCGCGCTACGACATGACCAACCTGCCCCTCACCCACTTCACGCCCCAGGAAGTGGGGACCCCGGTGGAGAAACTGCGGGAACTGGGCTACACCGAGGACATCCGCGGGAACCCGCTCTCCTCCCCCGACCAGGTCCTCGAACTCCGACCCCAGGACCTCATCTTGAGCGACTTGGGGAGCGAGGACGACCCCTCCTGCTCGGAATACCTCCTGAGCGTGGCGCGGTTCGTGGACGACCTCCTCGCGAAGTTCTACGGCCTGCCGCCGTTCTACAGCGCCAGGGGGCCCGCCGACCTGGTGGGCCACCTCGTCATCGGCCTCGCCCCCCACACCAGCGCCGGGGTCCTGGGGCGCATCGTGGGGTTCGTCCCCAAGGCGAGCGGCTTCGCCCACCCCTTCTTCCACGCGGCCAAGCGGCGGAACGCCGACGGGGACGAGGACGCGGTCATCCTCCTCCTGGACGGGCTGCTCAACTTCTCCCGCGCCTACCTGCCCGAGAGGCGGGGGGGCGCCATGGACGCCCCCATCGTCCTCACCCTGCGCATCGACCCAATGGAGATCGACGACGAGGCCCACAACCTCGACGTGGGGACCGGCTACCCCCTCGCATTCTACCGGGCCGCCGAGAAATTCCCGCCCCCGATGTCGGTGCGCGGCCAGATGGACATCGTCGCCCACCGGCTGGGCAGCGCCGGGGAGATGAGCGGCTTCCGGTACACCCACCCTGCGACGAGCCTCCTGGCGGGGCCCGCCCGGAGCGCCTACACCGAACTCGGGACGATGCGGGAGAAACTCATCGCCGAACTCGAACTCGCCGAGCGCATCCGGGCCGTGGACGCCTCCGACGTCGCCGAGCGGGTCCTGAACTCCCACCTCCTCCGGGACCTCCAGGGAAACCTGCGCCAGTTCGGGGTCCAGCGGTTCCGGTGCGTCCAGTGCAGCGACAAATACCGGAGGCCCCCCCTCGCGGGGAAGTGCCTCCGGTGCGGGGGAAACGTCCTCTTCACGACCCACCCCGGGGGCATCCGGAAATATCTCGACGTCTCCATCGAGATCGCCGAGAGATACAACGTCCCCCAGTACACCAAGCAGCGGCTGAGGCTGCTGGAGACCTACATCACCACGCTCTTTCCGGTGGACGCCGGCGCCGCTGAACCGGGCGCGGATGCGGTCCGGGTGGCGACCGGCCCGGCGCCGAACGGGAGGCAACGGAACCTCGGAGATTTTCTCTGACGCCTTTTGCAGAGAGATGGATGCGGCATGGTCGCGGAAGCGTCCCGCAACTTAACGGAACGGGGAACTATTTCAATTCCCCGGAAAAAGAAACAGCAGGGGATGGGAGTCTCGGTGCAACGCCCTGGAAAGGCGGACCTTCTCGTGTTTCAGACGGTGAACACCCGCTGGTCGAAGGCCAAGGCCGCGGGGCGGCTCGCGCGGAGGCCAGCCGCCCGCCTCCTCCTCGACTTCCCGCCGGAGACCGAGGCCCACTTCCGGCGGGTCCACCGGGGCAAGCCGTGGCCCGAGGCCCTCGATGAGATGGAGGAGAAGGGGCTGGTCCGCGCCCCCGAGGAGAGCCAGGAGTACCGCGCGCTCGAGCCTCTGATGAGCGACCTGCCGAGCCTGGCGAAGGACGTCGCGTGCGCCGGCGACTCCCAGGGGCGGACCTTCGGCGCGGAGGTCTCGGCGCGGCTGGTGGTGCTCACCCTCCGGGGCCGGATGGGCTCCGTGGAGACGGAGGAGTGGCGGAGGGCGCTCACGGACGACCTCCTGCTCGCCCGGGACGGCGGCAAGAAGCAGGCGAAGACGGTGGCGCTCTGGGTCGAGGAGAGAGGAGAGGTCGTCGCCCTCGACCTCCCGGCCGAGACCCTGGAGGAACTGAAGCGGACGGGCGTCGAGGCGGAGCAGGTGGTCCTCGACAGCCCCGGGCTGCCCCTCGACGAGTTGCGGGGACTGCTGCGGAAAGAGGTCGAGAGCGGAGAGGCCGTCGCCGACGAAACGGTGGCGCGGCTGGTGAGGGAGCACCTGGAGTTCGTCGGGAGGGCTACGGTGGTGGGGTACGAGGAGGCGTATCGGGAGAGGGCGGCGGCTCAACCGAAGAGAGGGTGAAAAATGTGAGCGCCGCGTAAAGTCGCGCACCAGCCACCCATGAGGGTCCTTTTTGTTTCCCGCGTTGGGGGCGGCGGGCTGAACAGGTCGCCGAAGCTCCCTGCGTACACCCCCGCTCCATCAAACGGGTCTTCTACCCATGCGGGTCTTGAACCGAGCCTCGTCTCGGGGCTGGCTTCGGGCTTAGATGCTTTCAGCCCTTATCCATGAGCGCGTAGCTGCTCGGCCTGCCCTGCCGGACAGCCGATGCACCAGTGGCGCCGTTCCTTTGTTCCTCTCGTACTAAAAGGAACTTACCCTCAGGCTCGGAGCGCCCCCAGTAGATAAAAACCGACCTGTCTCACGACGGTCTAAACCCAGCTCACGATCCCCTTTAATTGAAGGACAGCCACACCCTTGGGCGCTGCTGCACGCCCGGGATGGGGAGAACCGACATCGAGGTAGCAAGCCCCCGGGTCGATATGGACTCTTGCCGGGGACGACTCTGTTATCCCTGGGGTAATTTTTCTGTCATCAGCGAGCCCCATCAAGGGGCCGCACTGGTTCGCTAGGCCCGTGTTTCCACCCGGGAATCCGTGCTGTGGGGATTCCCGTGAAGCCGGCTTCTGCCCTTGCACTCGACGGTGGATTTCTGACCCACCTGAGCCGACCTTTGGGCGCCGTTGATATCGTTTCGACGGCGTGCCGCCCCAGCCAAACTGCCCACCTACCGGTGTCCTCCCGCCCGAGGGCGGGAGTGAGCAGCGCAGCCACAGATAGGCAGTGTTCCATTGTCGCCTCGGGGGCGCCCGGAGACGCCCCTTCGAAGGCTCCTGCCTACGCTCTGTATCCGCAACCGCGCCACAACAGCAGGCTGCAGTAAAATTCCACAGGGACTTCTTTTCCCCCTGGGGGTCCCCAGTCTCTGCACTGGGACGAAGAGTTCAGCGGGTTCCAGCCCGGGACAGTAGCTCACTCGTTGATCCATTCATGCAAGTCGCCAATTAAGCGACGAGGTATTACGCTACCTTAAGAGGGTTATAGTTACCCCCGCCGTTTAGCGGCCCTTCGTCCGGTTGAACCCGGTGTTCAGGTACCGCCACTGGGCAGGATTCAGGAATCGTACACGGCCTTTCGGCTTGGCGATCCCCTATGTTTTTAGTAAACAGTCGGTGAGCCCTAGTCACTGCGACCTGCGCCTCGCGGAGCAGGCACCCCTTCTTCCGAAGTTACGGGGCGAATTTGCCGAATTCCCTAGGCTGGATTACGCCGACACGCCTTGGCCTTCTCAGCCAGGGGCACCTGTGACGGATCTCGGTACGGTCACTGGACGGCCCTTTTCATGGGCTCCAGGCATGAGGGGAGTTTCCCCATCGCGCTTTCGCCCGGTTCTCGCCATGGCGGCACTCCCCGGGTTTCAGCGGTTGGACGGCGCGGCTGCGCCGCTCCCCCGAGCCTGAAGCGTCAGGCATCCCTTCCGGGACCGGAATAGTCCAGTGGCGCCGGAATATTAACCGGCTTCCCTTTCGAACGTCTCCGGTTGGGGACGCTCTTAGGACCGGCTGACCCTCGGCGGACAGACCTTGCCGAGGAAACCTGGCCCTTTCGGCGGTCGGGGTTCCCACCCGACTCAGGTCCTACTAACACCAGGATACTCATCGCCGCCCGGTCCACCGGGCCTCACGGTCCGGCTTCTGCCCAGGCGGCGCACCTCCCTACCGGATTGCCTTGCGGCACCCCGGGGTCTCGGGAGTCGGCTTGAGCCCCGTCCATTTTCGGTGCCCCGGCCCTCGGCGGGTCAGCTGTTACGCACTGTTTAAAGGATAGCTGCCTCTAAGCTCACCTTCCCGCTGTCTCGGGACCGAGACGCCCTTTAATTGGCACTGAGCCGACATTTGGGGCCCTTAACCCCGGTCTGGGTTGTTTCCCTCGCGCAGTAGAGGCTTACCCCCCACATGCGGACTTCCCGCCTTCTCCGGTGCCGGCGAATTTGGAGTTGGACAGGAGGGCCGTCCCTTCCGGGACATATCCCACCAATCCGTGGCTCTACCCCGTCGGCGACCTCAGGCGAGGTCATGCTGCGACATGTTTCGGGAGGAACCAGCTATTCCCGAGCTCGATTGGTCTTTCGCCCCTAGACGGAGGTCATCCGAGCGATTTGAACATCAACACCGGTTCGGGCCTCCACGCCCCTTTCGGGACGCTTCGCCCTGCCCCCGCCTAGATCGCTCCGGCTTCGGGTCGTGCCCCGCCGACTCCCCGCGAACCCACGGCGGACCTGGGCCTTGCGGCTTGCGTCCCGTCGCTTTCGCTCCGGCTTCGGGCGTGTAGCCCTTAACCTCGCCGGCGAGGCACACTCCCTGGCTCCTTTTCCAAAAGGAATGGGAGGACGTCGGTCCAGGGCCATCGTACAACGACCTCGCGGCCGCTTCCTTTTGGCCCCTTCTTCCCTTTCACGCCCTCACGTTCCGTCGCCCTCTGGTTTCAGGCCCTTTTCACTTTCCTGTTCAGAGTTCTTTTCAGCTTTCCCTCACGGTACTGGTGCGCTATCGGACTCCAGGAGTGTTTAGCCTTGGAGGTTGATGACCCCCGGTTTCCCGTGGATTGTTCAATCCGCGGTACCCCGGCCGACGCCGCGGCCCTCCCGCCCTTCGCCTACGGGGCTTTCACCCTCTGCGGAGCCGCATTTCAGCGGACTTCGGCTGGACGGGGCGGGGCCGCCTCCCACTGAAGGGAGGCACCGGCCTGCGACACCACATCTCCCGTCCCTTGCCGGGACGGGATTCGGTTTGGGCTGCGCCCTTTTCACTCGCCGTTACTCAGGGCATCTCGATTGATTTCTCTTCCTGCCCCTACTGGGATGTTTCGCTTCAGGGCGTTCCCGTTCCTTTCGGAACGACGGCCGAAGCCGTCAGGATTCCCATTCGGGCATCTCCGGTTCGCGGGCACCGTGCGCCTCCCCGGAGCATTTCGCCGCTTGGCGCGCCCTTCTTCGGCTCTGGAGCCGAGCCATTCACCAGAAGGCATAATGTGTAGGACCCGAAATCGCGGTGAACGAGAGTTCACGCGCGATTTCAATCATCCCGAACTCGTCAGAGTTCGAGGACAATCTGTATGGGTAATGTGTGGTGGCACGACTTTACGCGGCGTCATCTCGAAGAGCCCCCTTCGGGGTTTCGATTGGCTCCTTCCCCGGCGATTTCCTCGCCGGGTGCACTGAGGCACCTCACGGTGCGCGAGAGGGTCCCAAAAAGCCGGCGGGCCCATGGATGGGCCCCTTGGCCGCCCCCAAGAGGGGGTGGACCGGACAGATATCCTCTCAGTGCCGCCTTCGCAGCACCCTTGCAAGGGACAGTGAGGGTCTGCGTGGCTTCTTATTTAAACGTTGCTCGACCCGAATTTCGGTGGTCCTAAAGGGCAAGGGGAGGGGGTGAAGGTTTCGAAAGGGCAGGGGGAGGGGACGGTCATGTCCTTGTGCAAGGAAATTATAGCGCGGAACCATGCCCTCCGCTCGCGCTTCGCGCTCGCTCCGGGCGGGTTCCGCGGGGGCCGACCCCCGGGGACCTCGTTGCGCGGGGGGAGGCCCCGGGGGGTGGGGCCGCCCTTTGCCGCGCGGGCTCCGCCCGCGCGGAAAGCGGCCTATGTTCACCTTAAGCAGAAAGTTAGTAGGGGGGCTCCTCCCCCTGTTCCTTCGGGCCCGTAGCTCAGCGGTAGAGCATCCGGTTTGCAACCGGAGGGTCTGGGGTTCAAATCCCCACGGGTCCATAAGAAAATACATTTAATACCCGGTCTATAGAGGTGTATGGGATGGCAACCGAGGCCGTCTCGCGGCCGTGGCCCGAACACCCAGAAATCGTGCTGGACGAGGATGCCATGACGCTCTTCCGGGCCGGGGTGCGGTCGGAGGTGAGCAAATACTACTACGAGCGGAGGCTCGGCTCCTTCCTGGCCTTCCTAAACAACATCGACCCCCAAACAATCCCCGGGAAGGCAAAGGAACGAACAAAGTGGACCGAGAGCCTGGCCGCCGAGTTTGCCCAGAAGGCAAGGGGGAACCCCAAGTGGGTGGAGGGTCGCATCATTGCCTACATCCTCCACCTGTTGGAGAGAGTCAAGAAGGGGGAACTCTCGCCCTACACTGTGGACACCTACAAGAAACCGATCAAACTGTTCCTCGACATGAACGACATCACTGGCCTGAACTGGAAGCGCATCAACAAACTCGTCCCCGGGGGGGATGCGGTAGCCGATGACCGGGCCTACACATTGGAGGAGGTTCAGTCCCTGGCGGGGGACACTGACCCACGCTTCCGGGCCGCCGTCCTGCTCTTCGCCTCCTCGGGCATCCGTGGCGGGGCCCTGGGGGAGTTCAAGGTCGGCCACCTGGAGCCGGTCGAGCGGGGCGGGAAGGTCGTGGCGGTTCGCGTCCGGGTCTACGCGGGAGCCAAGGAGAGATACACCGCCTACGCGACGCCCGAGTTCTGGCAGGAGTACCAGAGATACCTGGAACTGCGCCGAAAGGGAGGGGAGAGCGTTGGCCCCGGGTCCCCAGCCTTCGTGCTGGAGAAGCTCCGCCCCCGCCACGGCAAGAGCCCCGTCCCCATGGACGGTTCGGACCTCCGCTCGCTCCTCGACGTCCGGCTCCGGCGGCTGGGGTTCCGGGAGGGGACCGTGGGGCGCTCCGGAAAGGGGGAGAAGCGCCACGATGTCGCCATCCTTCACGGGTTCAGGAAGTTCTTCGAGACCCAGTGCCTCCGGGCCGGGCTCTCCCCCTACACCGTGGATGTGCTGATGGGGCACGGGACGGGCCTCCACAGGCACTACGACCGGAGGGGCGAGGACGAACTCCTGGACAAATACCTGGAGGCCGTGCCCTACCTCACCCTTCTCGAGGGCGGCTCGCTCGAGGGCCGGCAGCGCGTGGAGGACCTGGCGAGACAAATCCAGGAACTGAGGAAAGAGAGAGACGAACTGCTTGAGGCCACCCAGAAGAGCGTCGACGACGCGGTGAACCGGCGGTTGGAGCCGGAAATCGCCAAGCTCTGGGAGGCGGTCAGACAGGCGTGGAAGAGCACCCGGTCGGTCGAGGAGACAGCCGCCAAACTCGAAAAGGTGCTCCCTGCCATGACCGCGCTGATGAAAGATGCCAAGCCGCCCCGGGCAACCGGAGAGGAGACCAAAAGGTCGGCCAAGAGGCCGGTGGAGTAGGGCGACCAAGTAACCCATTCATCGCTTTCAACAGCCCGTTCGGTAGTCCTAGGCATCTCTCCAGGATGACCGGATCGCCGGACCCTGGCGCCACAAAATTGGCAGTTGATGTACTCGCTTTCGGAAGCCATCGACTACAAGTCCATGGATCGAAGGCAAGTGTTTGGCCAATCAATCCTCCCCGGGTGTCCGCTCTTGACCGCTTACCAAAGCCTGATATCTGCGTGGAAACGAAAAGGGTCGCTAAACCATACCTCGCGCGTGTCTTTTTTTGAACAACCAACTGTCTCCCACGACGACGTGGGAAAGGTAACCCATGCCCCCATAAGCGGCCACGGGGATGCTGCGGAAAATGAGGAACAACAGGAGTCGATGCCGATGAACATCTTGCTCCGCTTCTTCCTGGCCATGGCTTTGGCTCTCGCCGAGAGCGGGGCGCAAGAACTCTCATGGCATCAAAGTAGTGCGGGGTTTGGCGAACTCACGCCCGCCACCCGGATGCGACAAACCCCTGCGATTTGCGACTTGCAACAACCCCCGCGCGGGATTCGCACATGTCGGGACCCCCAGGAGAGTCCCCCGAACAGGTGGCTCAGCGCCTTCTCCGTGCCAGCCCCACCGCCACCAGGGCTCCCAGCCCCAGCACCACCTCGAACCCCGGCGACGCCTTGGGCTGAGCCCCTGGCTCTCCGATGTAGACCCTCTGGGGCGTCGGGGTCGTCCCGGGCGGGGCCTCGACCGACACGGAGACGCTCGCCTGACCCCCTGCGGCCCCGACGCTCAGCGAGGCCGACCCCGAAACGGCCCCCAACCCCTTGACCATCCCCAACACGGCCTGCGCCTCCTTCTCGACCTGGGCCCGGACCTCGGCCGCCACCTGGGAGAGGTCGAGGTCGCCGGTCTTCTCCCGCCGGTACTGGAGCAGGACCGGCTCGCCCCGGAGCCCCTCGACCATTTGCCCCGCCGTCACGACCTTGCCGATGAACCGGAACCGTCCCAAGACCCCACCCGCGGGCGACTCGAAGTGCTCATTGTTGGCGGCCACGACGGGCAGGATGCGGGCGACCGCCCCTCCGGGGACCAGGCCGCCCCCGCTGGCCGCCTCGCTCCACGCCACCAGGCCGTGGACCACTACATCGGCCTCATAGTTCTCCCCTGCCAGCCGGGCGGTCTCCTGGAGGGAGACCTTGAACCCGAGGGCGGGGGCCTCGAAGGAAACCACCTTCCCATCGTAGGCCTTCGGGTTGGAGAGGAGGTCCGACAGAGAGACCTCCTGGGGCTTGGGGACCACCTTGACCACGTAGAGGATGGGGGTCTCGTCGGAGAGGACCGCCCCTCCGGTCCGGGAGGGCATGGCGGGGAGGGCCTGCTTGACCTTGTTCCCGCTCAACACGACCCCGTGGACCGCCGCCGGAACATCTCCCCACCAGTCCTCGGCGAAGTTGAAGGTCAGCAGGTGGTCCTCGCTCCCGAGGAAGGTCTTCTGGATGCTCCCCTGCGCCTTCGTGATGCGGTCGGCCGAGGTCACCAGCTCCCGGGCCAGCGGTGCCACCTGGACCGGGTTGTCGAGGACCATCCCGGCGGTCACGGTCCACGCGGGAGCCGGGTCGGGGTCGATGATGACCGCCACCTGCCGGAGGGTGGCGTCGATGCGGACCAGGGTGGTGTCGTAGCGGTCGGGGTCCCCCTTCACCTGCGATATGGTCGCGGGCTGGCCGTCGGTGGCGAAGGAGGCCGACTCGGCCAAGATGACGCCGATGCGGAGCCCCTGGAACTCCATCGGGACCGGAATCTCCCGCCCCTGGACGGTCCCGAGGCTCGGAACGGGTTTGGCGTCGGCGAGGGCCAGGAAGAGCCCCTGCTTCGTGAGCAAGAGGAACGGGTTCTCCGGGATGCGGCCGGGGAGGAGTTTGGCGACCTCGACCTTGTAGGCGGCAACGGGCTCCGAGAAGGAGGGCGGGGCGTTGAACACCGCGCCCACGAACTCTTTCGCGGACCCGAGGCAGACGAGGTCCTTGAGTTTGGAGGCCTGGGACCTCAACGACTCCACGGTGGACTGGATTTGCGGGGCCCCGCTGCGCGCCTTGTCGAGGACCCCCTTCACCTTGTCCGCCTTTGCCCCGGCCGACTTGACCGCCTGGGAGACCGATGCGGGAACGCAGGGGTCGAGGGAGAGCCCCTCGAAGAGGCCGTCGGGGGCCTCGGCGGGAGAGGCGGGAATCTGCTTCAGGAGGGACTCGACGGTCCCCGTGACCCCGGAGGGGAGGGTGGGGATGGAGGTCGGGATGGAGGTGGGGAGGGAGGGGGGAAGGGTTGGGACTGAAGTCGGGATTGCGGTGGGGATGGAGGTGGGGAGGGCCCCTCCAATCCTCTCGCCGATGGCCAGGGCCGGGAGGGGCAGGGCGGCCACGAGGATGAGGCCGAGGACCGCAGCGACCCGGAACCCACCCATATGTTACGCAAGTGCTACCAAACTGAATATTAACGTTTGCCCCGCCCTACTTCGTGCCGGAGAACTGGGACAAGGTCAGTTTCGTCCTCCGGGGGCCCACCCGCTCGAAGGCCCTCCGCGCCCTGGACTCGCCGAAGACCCCCACGCAGTTGGCCCGGGAACTGAAAATCGACCGGCCCAGCGCGAGCCGGACCCTCCTCCAGTTGGAGGAGGAGGGGCTGGTGGCCTGCCTGACGCCGGACGCCCGGAAGGGGAGGCTCTACCGGAGGACCGCGCTGGGGAACCGGGTGCTGAAGCACGCGGACTGATTGTCCCCTTTCTACGGAGGAGGGGCGTCCCAGAACTTGCGTTTCAAATCGGAAACGCTGTAAGGGTAACCCTGTTGGTGAGCCCATTCAACAAATTCTTCAACGGTGGAGGCCATTTTCCGGAAGGCCCTCTCCCAGATTCGCTCGGCCTCCTCGCGCCGAATCCTTCCGTGGTCGAGCAACCGATGATGCGTGGGGCAGAGCGGGATGGTCTTCTTCCCCCCGAATTCGGCGGGGGTTGGAAAATGGGCGTCCTCGCACTCGCGGTCCTGCCCGCAAATCAGGCAGGCACTCTTCCGTCCTCTTCCGCGAGACCGAGGGACGTGAGCGGGGGACATGGGCGCGCCAGTCCTATCCTCCGGGAGGCACGACCACATTCTCAAACTCCTTCCGGAACTGTTCGAACCCCAGGGTGTGGACGGGGATGACCTCCTTCGGCTCGATTTCCCGTATCGCCTGGAAAATCTCCTCCCGCCCCGCATGGCCCGAGCAGTGGGCATACTCGTACTTCAGGCCGAAGGTGTCCAGCCAGTTCTTGAACCTCCGGAAGTCGATGGCCATCTCCTCGGTGAAGGGCTCGCTGGAGGAGTGGATGAAGAGCCCGCTCCGGGGCTTGAGGTCGATGAGGTTCTGGAGGCTCCAGAAGTCGAGGTAGACCATGACCTCATCCAGATGCTCCTTGAGCCAATCGGCCCTCCGGGCGTTGGGGTAGTGGATGATCTCCCTCTCGGGCCACTTGGCCGCGTAGTCCCCGTCGTCGAAGGAGCCGCTCCTCTGCCTCTCCACGAAGATGAGGAGGTCCTCGTCCTGAGGCGAGACGCCCACCTCCTTCTCCACGACCTTCAGGAAATGGGCCATCTTCGTGGGAATCACGAGTTTCCTCCCGGTGGCCTTGGCGACCTGGTGGAAGGTCTTGAAGCGGTCGAAGTCCCGCTGCATGAAGTCGAGGAACACGGGGCTCTTCGGGTGACCCTTCACCAGGTCGGCGCACCTCTTCAGGACCTCCTCCTCCTTCGACATCTTGTGGCCCGGGTTGCCCCCCATCATGCGGACGACCGCCTCCTCCTCGGGGTTCTCGGGGCCCACCTGGGTCCCCTCGATGAGGAGGGTGTCCACATCCTCCCCGGCCACGGCCTCCACGAATGCCTTCCCCTTCTCTCCCCGCCGGCCGTGGAAGCGGATGTCCCCGGTGTAGGCGACGGTCCCCTCGTCGGCGTGGAGGATGAAGCCGGTGGCCCCGAGGGTCGAGTGGTCCACCTCGAAGGGCTGGCACCCGACATCGCGAAACTTCGAGATGTCCAGCCAGGGCCGCTCCAGGGCCTTCTCTTTCCGGCGGGGCGACTCGCCGGGGTTCCGGGGCTTGTAGGTCAGGAGCTCCCGGGCGACGGTCGCCTGGGAGGTCTCCTGGTAGGCGGCCAGGAGTTTCCGGGCGACCGGGGAGGAGTAGATGGGAATCCGGGGGTCGAGGAACGGGATGGCCCCGACGTGGTCGATGTGGGGGTGGCTCACCAGCACCCCGGCCACCTCGGGCTCGGCGGGCTTCAGGTCGGTGGTCTTCAGGAGGTCGTGCCGGTAGAGCCCCCCGACCCGGGGGAGGATGGAGAGGTCGAGGTAGTCCTGGAGGCCCCCGGCGGCGCGGGGCTGGAGGAACTCGGCGAAATACTTGCCGAACTTCGAGAAGGACATGCCGAAGTCGAGGAGGAACTTCGCGTCGGCGGATTCCAGGAGGATTTTGTTGCCTCCGATTTCGTTGGCGCCGCCGTAGAGGGTGAGGTGCGGTTTCACCATGATTCCCCCTGTCGGATTTCATTATTCATAGGGTCTCCAACTGGATGGACATACAAACCATCCAACTGATGGGTCAGGCAACTCGTAGTACCGTGTTTCGCATCTGCCCACCCTCTCCTCGTAGCGCGAGACCAGAAGAGCGCGAATTTGTGGCTTTCCAGCGAGCCTCTCCTTCATTTGTCGGCCATAGTCTTCGATGGTTATGTTAAATGCATTAATTCCCTTGTTGTATCCAGGTTTTCCAGTTCCAAAGACGAAATAGAGAAGGTAGCGTTCATCAAGTCCAAGTTTTTGTGAAGTTAGCCGCGCTATGTCATTGTCGAGATGCGTCCTAAAAGGCCCTTTACCCTCATCCCTTCCAACCTGGCGGACGCCACCTCCTGGATACTGGCCTGTGGCAAAATAGAACTCAATCCCAATCATAGGGCGTTCCGACGAGCGCGGTGTTACCACAAGGTCAATTTTCGCCGGAGTTTTGGATACGCCTTCGACTAACCTACCCTCGTTTCGCTTTAGCCCACGAACAGGAAATTCCCATCGCAACTTGAATGCACACCCACTCGTTGCCTGTAACTCTTCTGCAAGGAGCCAGTGGAGTTCGCGCTCGTCATTTACGTGCTGATTCTCCATTTCATCGACTCTGTTCAAGAACGAGCCGAGACCCTTCCTAAAATACTCTCTAAAATCTGTGGGTCCCTCGTGCGAGTCCCTCGCGGCCATTACGGTGTGCTGCCCCCTTCACCCCCCCCGCCGCTCCGCCCGGAAGGGTCATGTCGTCCCCCCCTCGTTTCTCGCCACTTGAAAGTTTCGTCACGTCGGCGCCGGTATTTGAACACGAGGGCCAGTTGCGCGGCGGCCACGAGCAGGGCGACCGAGTTGCTCATCACGAACGGCCTCCTGTCGACCTGGACCGCGTAGAGGAGCATGCTGCCGATGCCCGGGACCAGCAGCAGGTAGTAGAGGGCGCTGATGCCCTCCACCTGCCGGGTCCGCACGGTCTTCGCCAACTGGGGCACCTGGCACGCGGTGATGAGAAGGACGCCGAAGTATCCGATGGCGTCGCTCACACGTACATCTCCTTGCACTGCGCCTTGTAGCCCCGGACGTGCTCCAGCGCGGCGCGGAAATGGGCCATGGTGAGGGGCGGAAGGGGGCCCCCGTTGCCCTCCACGAGGAGGTCGAAGGCGACCGTCTGGACCAGATCGTGGAGGTGGGCCCCCGAGAAATTCTCCGTGGCCGCCGCGACCTCAGACAGGAGGAGGTCCTCCGCGGTCCGGAGGTTCCGGGAGGCGATGGCGGTGCGCAGGATGGACTCCCTCCGCTCCCGGTCGGGGAGGTCGATGAGAATCCTGCGGTCGAAGCGGCCCGGGCGGTCCACGAGGGCCTTGTCCAGGGCGTAGGGGCGGTTGGTCGTCGCGATGGTGACGATGGCCTCTTTCGTCTCCACCCCGTCGAGCTGGTTGAGGAGTTCACCCATGAAATTGCGGAAGTGGGAGGAGGGGGTCCGGTCCTCCGCGAAGAGGTCAAGGTCCTCCAGGAGAACGATGGTGGGAGCGAGTTCACGGGCGATGTCGTAGATGTATTTGACATCGGAGGCTCGCTCCAGGTCCTGCGGGGTCACCAGCAGGAAGGTGCAGGAAACCGTGCTGGCCAGAATGGAGCCGATGAGGGACTTCCCGGTCCCCGGGGGTCCTTCGAGAAGGACGCCTCGGGACGTGGGTATGCCGCACTGCCGCAACCGGTTGGCGTTCTCGATGGGGAAGACCACGTTCTTGCGAATCTCCTCCATGGCCCGGGGGTCGACGTGGACGTCGGACCAGGTGCGGGGCGCAAGTTTCAGGAAGTCGCCGTTGATGCGGATTTTCTGCCCCCGGTAGATGCTCCCGGCGCGGATGGCGTGGTCGAGCCTGGCCAGCAGTTCACGGGCCACGGCAACGTCCCGGGAGGGCGCCCTCACCGTGGCGTAATAGCCTGTCCCACCCGGACAGACGCTTACAACGAACCGGGTGCCGTCCCCGTCTGCGCAAAGTCGAACCCCGTCATAGAAGTGGTCTTCAAATCGTCCAGGAGCCACCTCGATGGTCCTGCGAACCGCCGGAATCAACTTGTCATGACGGTCATAGTTGAACTCCAAGAGAACCTGATACTCCCGGTCGAGCAGGTCGTCCAGGTTTTTCTGGACGTTCCGGGTTTGAAACGGCCGGTACACCCGTTGGATGGTGATGATTTC
The DNA here is from genome assembly GCA_038869515.1 of Halobacteria archaeon. Lineage (GTDB taxonomy): Archaea > Halobacteriota > Syntropharchaeia > JACQPP01 > JACQPP01 > JAWCQZ01. The sequence goes on along the minus strand of JAWCQZ010000005.1, from coordinate 145,121 downwards.
CGTGGAGTCGCAATCCAGCAGGCTCTCGTAGACCCCCTTCTCCAGGGCGAGAAGTTTCTGGAGGCCGCGGGAACTTATGTAGTCACAGACCCGGCCAGTCAACACAGGAGCCGTCAAGGGAGGGTTCGCGGCGATTTGCTCCATCGGGACAAGTTCGCCACGAAGGATTTAAGGAATAGGCACTTAACATGGTTAACGAATGGACCGCACCGTCCACATCGTCCCCCTCGGCCACGAGATTGACCGGGCCGTGGCGCCCTTCGAGCTGCCGGAGGAGCGCGGGGGGCTCGTCGCCCACCGGGTTCATCTCCTCCGGATACACCCGGGAGACCTGCCCCGGGGCGGGGGGAAGACGGAGGAGAAACTGGTGGGCGAGCAGCCCCTTTACACGGGCGCCGTGAAAAAACGGCTGCTGGCGGCGGGGGTGCGCGAGGTCCGGGAGGTCCCCGTGGACCCCTTCCGCATGGACGAAATCGCCGCCCGGATTGCGGCCATCGTGGTCGAGGAGAGGAAGAGGGGGAACCTGGTGCGCATCAACATGTCCGCCGCAGGGAAACTCGCCGCGGTGGCGGCCACCCTGGTCGCCATGGCCCACGGGGTGGAGGCTTACTATGTCGTCGCCCGGGAGTATCCCACGGCGGGCGGGGAGAGAAAGACGCACGGCTTGAGCGCGAGCCGGGGGGAAGTAGTCCCCCTGGAGGTCACCTCGCTGGGGGTTCCGACCTTCGCGTTGCCCGACCCCCCGGCCCAGCGGGTCCTGTGCGAGATGGGGCGGAAGGGCCAGGTCTCCTCCGCCGACCTGTGGGCGCTGCTGCGGAGTGCGGGGCTCGCGAGGGACCCGCAATCGACCGGGCACCGTGTGCGGAACGAGGCGGCGCGGCGGGGGATGGCCATCAAGCACTTCGCCGAGAAGTTCCGCAGGGAACTTTCCAAGGAAGAGAGGGGGAGAGAGAACATCTACCGACTTTCGGAATATGGTGAGTTCGTCGTCCGGCTCTGCGGGGAACCGCACCTTTCTCAAAAACCGGCCCCTTCACCGTAGGGGGCCCCCCGCAGCTCCCCTGGCCACCCCCCACCCCCCGGGGGAGGGGGTCCCCCTCCCGGCCCCCATCGCCCGGGGTGGAGAGGGGGGTGTCGGTCCTCACCGCCCCCTCCTCGACCCCCGCCCCCTCCCCCGGGACGAGGCGAAGGCCATCCGGGAGGAGTTGGCGGCCCTGCGCTCGCCGCAGGAGGCCCCCAGGCCGAGGGAACAGACGCGGCCTCCGGCGGCTTGAGCCGTCTCGAAAGGTTCTCGGTCTTCGGGCACCCAAAAAGCAGAATGGCCCTCTTGGCGAACCTCTACTGCCGCCTGGCTGGCCCCGAGCGGAAGCGGCGGGCCATCCTGAAGCGGGTCCGCAAAATGGGGCCCCTGGACCTAGACCGGGCCCTCTCCGAGGGGGGCGGGCTCCCCGGCCTCCTCTTCTCTCTCGTGGCCCCCATCCGGTCGAAGCGGTATGTCGTCGCCCGCGTGGTCGGGTGGATGGGCGAGAAGCATCTGGACCGGGCCATCCTTTCCGCCGCCCGGAAGCCCCGCCGGTGAGCGAGCCGGGGACCGTCTACGTCGGCAACAAGCCCGTGATGGCCTACGTCCTGGCCGTCGTGACCCAGTTCAACAGCGGGTCCGCGACCGTCGCCATCAAGGCCCGGGGCCGGGCCATCAGCCGCGCCGTGGACGTGGCCGAAGTGGTCCGGCGGAAGTTCCTCAAGGAGGCGAGGGTCGAGGCGGTCCACATCGGCACCGAGACTGTCGCCGGCGAGAGGGGCGAGGTCGCCGTCAGCACCATCGAGATCCGGCTTGCGATGCAATCGCCGCATGCGGGGGCCCCCGCCGCCAGCCCCTCCGAAGTTTGAGCCGCCGCAACTCTTCTGACCCCCTCGGCCCTCCGCTCCGCCCTCCTTCTTCTGAAGACTCCGGGGACCGGTTGCCCCCGGGGTGGGGGGAGGGGGGGTCCCCCCCACCCCCCCCGGGCGGAGTTCAAGGCCTCCTCTCCACGGGGTTCTACGACCCCTCCCGGGCCCCGTTGGGGCCGGGGTTACCCGGGTAAACGGTCGGGCGGGTTGCTCGGGGTCGTGGGGCCGATAAGTGTTCGATAAGTGGTGGTGTTCTGGAACCGGAGTGGGGCTTTTTTCAAAAAATGTTTTGAAAAAACGAAAACAGCAAAACCAATAAATAGCCAGAGCGTAGCGGTTGCGATATGGACATATCGGCGAATAAAATAACAATTTCACTTCGCTTTTTGTTTTGCTTTTTGAACCACAAACCCACCTCTTGCTCATGCGCGCCACAGCGCCCAAAGAACTCTGGAGCGGCGTTTTCGCCGCCGTCGGCGACCTGACGGAGGGCAGCGGAGCCCTCTTCAGTGCGGGCCCCGAGGGTCTCCACCTCGCCGTCCTCGACCCCAACAACGTGCTGTTCGCGGAGGCGCACCTCCCGCGCCACCTCTTCGCGGACTTCGAGGCGGCGGGGGAGGAGAGCCTCGCGGTGGACCTCGAAAAACTGAAAAATTTCGTGGCCGCTGGAACGAAGGGCGGGGAGTGGGAACTTTCGACCGCCACGGACGAGCGCGGGCCGGTCATTTTCTTGAAAAGCGGTGGCCTCTCATTCACCACCCGGCCCGCGCCCCCGGAGAGCGCCAAGACCGTCAAGGGGCTGGCCATCGAGTTCAAGGCGACAGTAGAGGCCCCCGCCGACTCCCTCCGGGACCTCCTGCGGACCCTCCGCAAGACCGCGAAGCAGGCCGAACTCGCGGCCCTCCGGGTCAAGGAGGGCGCGGCCTCCATTCAAATCTTGGACGGCGACATGGAGCCCCTCGCCGACCTCGCGCTCGGACCCGGCGAGACGATGGCCCGGGGAGAGGCCCTGACCCACCTCTCCGCTGAACTCCTCACCCCGGCCCTCTCGAAACTCCTCGCCCTGAAGCCTTCCGAACTCCGCGCCGAACTCGCCGACCGGGGGCCCGCCCGGCTCACCGCCCTGCTGGAGAGCGGGGGCGAGGTCTCGGTCCTCATGGCTCCCCGGGAGCCTTCCGAGCCGGAACCACCGGAAGCACCCGAAGAGGAGCCGGAGGCCGGACCCGCCGGGGAGCCCCAGGAGACCCCCGACTCCGAAGAGGTCCCGGAGTGGGAGGCCGCCGGGCCCCTCGTTCTGGCCCTGTCGGTCCTGGCTCTGCCGAGACCCCCCGCGCCGGAGGGCCCCAAGAAGTGCGCCCGCTGCCGTCTCCCCGACTCCCCCTGGACCCGGGTGGGCCCGGATGGACTCTGCGACTTCGACCGGGAGGTCCTGGCCCGGGCCAAGGGGGCGGCCCCATGAGCGCCAGCCCCGCCCCGTGGGCCGTGTCGAGCGAGAAGGGGGCCTACTACATCCACCCCGACCGCTCCCCCGGAGTCATCGCCAAGGTCTATCGGAGGGAGGATGCCCGCCTCATCCGGGCCGCGCCGGAACTGCTCGAAGCGGTCCAGGCCCTCCTCTCCCTCGCCCCGGAGGGCGGGGACCTGCCGGACAACGGCGAACTCTCCGGGGCCGCCATCTGCGACTTCGCCCGCGCCGCCCTCCGGAAATCGGCCCGGGGGCCGCCATGAGCGTCCTCCGGTGCGAGGGGTGCGGGGCCCTGGTGGACTCCACCGATTACCCCGATTTCGTTTTGACCACCCACGCCGAGCCTGTCCCGGGCGGCTGCGGGAGTGCGCTGGTCCCGGCCCTCTCCGGGCCGGTGGGGGAGTGAGATGGCTGAAGAGGCCATCACCCGCTACGTCTGCGCCGGGGCTCCCCGGGGCCGCTGGTGCCCCCTCTGGCCCGGGACCCGCATGGACATCGCGGTCGAGCAGGCGGGAATTGAGGAGCCCCGCTTCTGCCCGATGTGCGGGGGGCCCCTGGAGGCGGTGGGAGAATGAACGCCCGCCTACCGTGCGAGGTGTGCCGCGAACTCCCCGCCACGATGGTCGTCGGGAGCATGGCGGTCTGCGACCTCTGCGCCCGGTCCGCGTCGGAGGAGTTCTCGGAGGGGGAGGCGGAAGCATGAGGCCGGGGAGCCCCCTGCCCTACGCGGTCAAGAGGGAGGAGTGGAATCTGAACTACCTCCGGCCCGGGACCGTGGTCGAGGGCCGGAGCGGGAGGCGGTGGGTGAAGTCGGGCCGAGGCCTCCTCCCTATCTGCCGGACCTGCGGGGTCCCCGTCTCCCACCGTTTCCACTACTGCGCCGAACACCGCCCCCGCCCCTCGCCCAACGGCCTCGGCGGCTACACCCATGCCGAGTCCGCCCGCCGGAGGGGGGAGACCCTCCGGAGGCTCGTCGCCCTGCTCCGGGAAAACCCGGAGGCGACGAGCCACGCCCTGGAGATGGCCTTCCCATTCCAGCGCCTCAACGCCGCCCTCATCGCCGAGGCCCGGAGGCTGGCCCGGGAGCCGCTGCCCGTCCCCATCGCCCAGGAGGAGGCCGCGACCGCATGAACCCGAAGGAGGCCCCGGAGCCCCGCGCCCGCATCGTCGCCGTCACCGTCCGCCGGGCCGAGGGGCGCATCGAGGAGTGCGGGACATGGACCTACGAGGGCGAGGACGCCGAGGCCCGGGCGGATGAGCGGCTCCGGGACATCAGCCGGACCGCCCCGAAGGACGGCAGTTATCACAAGTGCGACGTGACCGCCACGGTCGAACTCCCGGACGGGACGCGGGAGACCGTCAGGACCCGGCACGATGTCGAATACCTGAAAACAGACGGCACGGTCCGGGGCCACGTCCTCCGCTTCCTTGACTACTACGCGGCCCACGCCCGCCGCGAACCGCCCGGGGAGCGCGAGAAGGCCGCCCGGCTGGCCGACCTCCTGCGGGGAGGCCCTCCCGCTCCCCTCCGTCGCAAGGAGGGGGCGACCGCATGAGCGCCCGCGAGGTCGTGGAGAGGCCCGAGGACCGGAGGGTCGGGTTCAAGATGCTCGGGCCGACCCCGGAGGACGGCCTGGAGTTGCTGACGGAGACCTTCGACATCTACCTGCGGAGGGGCAAGGGGGTGTGGACCGTGGACATCTTCCGGGCCGAGGTCCCCGACCACGGGCGGGCCCACCTCGCCAGCGAAGGGTTCGCGACCCTCGCGGCGGCCCTCCGGTTCATCGGCGGGTTCACCGGAGAGGGGCGGAGCGAGCCCGGCCCCTTGGGGTCCCGCGACTTCCTCCTCTGGGGCTGGTGACGGGCGGGATGATGAGGCTCCTCCCCGTGGCCCTCTCCCACGACGAGTGCGGCAGGCTGCCCCTGTTCGTCGGAGCGACAGGCCCATGAGAACGCTTGCGGGTTCTGCGGACTGGAGTTGTGGGACCCCCGGAGCGCGGAGGTCCACGACACCCAGGTCATGATGGAGAGAATCAAGCGCAGCCAGAGGACGTAGGGACGTTTCGACCGGCATGGCTCTCGACTCCGCCGCCCGCGACCTCGCCCTCGCCCACCGGGCCCTCCTGGGGAGGGCTCTCGTCTTGGAGGAGGAGAGGCGGGCCCAGCATCCCGAGTGGCCGCCGAGTTGGGAGTGGTTCGAGGTCAAGGCGGAGCCCCACGTCCTGCGGAGGCTGCTCCTCGCCGGGCTCCTGCGGGTGGAGTGGCGGAGCAACTCGGGGACCCACTACCGGGTGGAGGGGCCGGAGGAGGTCCGGGCGCTCCTGGAGGCCCCGCCGGAACCTCCGTCCCTTGAAAGCGGGGCCCCGAGCATGCCCTCCGACCTCTTCGACGTGATTGTCGGCCACGACGCCCTCAAGGACATCTGCCGTCGCGCCCTCCTCGCCCTGAAGCCGGTCCACGTTCTGATGGTGGGCCCGCCCTCGACCGCCAAGTCGCTCTTCTTGATGGAGTTGGCCAGGTTGCCGGGCTCCATGTATGCCCTCGGCACCACTACCTCCCGCCAGGGCCTCGCCCGCTTCCTCGCCGACCGGAGGCCGCGCTACCTCCTGGTGGACGAACTCGACAAGGCTTTCCGGGAGGACCTCGCGGTCCTGCTCTCCGTGATGGAGGACGGGAAGTTGGTGGAGGTCAAGGCGGGCCGGGTGGTCCAGGAGGACCTGCCGCTCCGTGTTTTTGCGGCGGGGAACTCCGAGCGGGGGTTGCCGCCGGAACTGCTCTCGCGGTTCTTGAGGGTGAAGTTGCGGCCCTACCTCGCCACCGAATTGCGCGAGGTCATGGTCGGGGTCTTGGTGAAGCGGGAGGGGGTTCCCCAGACCGAAGCGGCGGCCATCGCCGACCTCTGCCTCCGCTACGGCTTGCGGGACGTGAGGGATGCGGTCCGGCTTCGTAGATTGTCAAGAGGCTGCTCCGACGTAGAGCGCATATTGCGCTACATTGCTGGTAAAGAACATTAGGGAAGCCTGATGTCCAACGTCTCCAGTTTGGAAATCTCAATCTGGACCTCCATGGTCACGAAATCGACATAGAAAGGTGCGAGTCTGGGGCCCGCGCCTTCCGGGATGGGCGGCGCAGGCCCCGAATCTCCCCCCGGAGCGCCCGTTCCCTCTGCCGCAGGAGGGCGATGTGGCGCTGGAGGCTCTCCGCCGGCTGGTGGAACCGCTCCAGGCCTTGGCCCAGCCGCGGAGCGTCGCGTCGGATAGGGTGTCGTCCTCCATCCCCTCCCTGCGCCTCCGCTTCATGCGTCAAGAAGATTTGCCCGGGGGAGTGCCTCCTCGCTTCCCCTGGCGGCGGGCTTCCTCCTGCTCCCGCATCCACTTCCAATAGCGGATGGTGCCGTTCCAAGCCTCCTCCATCCGGGCCGCCTCCGCATGGATGAAGCTGGTCGTCTTCCGGACGACCTCCTCGATGCGTTTTTTGCTCACCACGGTCGCCCTGCCGAGCCTGAACAACTCCACCGAATTGGCGTGCTTCGGCGGCCCCTCCACCTCCACGTGGACCCGGACCGAATCCACAACGGTCGCGTCGGTGTGGGACCAGCCCTTCAACAGCCGGGGCACCGCTTCGCGGACCAGGCGGGCCGCGTCCTGGAGGACTTCGTCCATGGCCGGGCCCTTGGCCTCGCCCACCATCCACCCGCGGGAGGAGTCCCAGCAGGGAGGACCCGTGACCGCGAGGGAGATTCGGATGGGGTAGGCCTGGACCCGCTTCATGGTCCGCCACTTCTCCCACCGTCACCCAAGAATCAGGGGCGAAGCGTAGCGAAAGTGGGAGGGACATTACTTTCGCTTCGGTTGCGGCAAAGTATAGGCTGGAACGGAGGGCGCAGAATGGCCCTACTGCGACCACAGGTCGGCATCCAGGCCCGACGTGGAATCACCCTTCGGGGAGCGCTTACACTACTGGGAGAGGAACGGCACCTTCATCCACCCCCGCGAGGTGTTCCGGCCCGCGATTCGCCACGCGGCGGTGGCGGTCGTCGTGGTTCACAATCACCCCTCGGGAGACCTGACGCCGAGCCAGGCCGACCTCTCCCTGACGGAGAGGCTGCGGCTCGCAGGGGAACTCCTGGGAATCCCGCTGCCGAATCATGTGGTCATCGGCGAGAGTGGAGGGTTTCTCAGCATCCGGGACGTGAGGCCGTGGGAGACGCCGGCGCAGGAAATGGCCATCACCCGCATCTGAAGCGAGTTGGCAGAGAGCTGGTGGCGCGTAGATGGCAGCCTATGGCCTCCAAAGTTGGTCCGGGTTTAGCTCAAACGCTCAAATCCTCCCACTCTACGCGATTCCCTTATGATTTTGTCGTAGCCGAAAAATCGTCCAGCGTCGTCACCTTGACTGCCCACTCGCAGAGCTTCTTTGATATGAACTCCATGTTGCCGTGATGTCTCTTCCACCGATCAGTAGGCCGGTATTTCCCGTTTTCGTAGGTTAAATAATCACGGAGCGGCCCCCGAACCAACGAGTCCATCTGTTTACGAACAGCTTCGGTGAGCATCTGACGGCCTCCGTCTGTAATCTTGTCGACCAATCGTTCGAGACCATCCTTGACGATTTCTTGTAGTGATTTCCCCTCGCCACTTGGTTCAAAAATCTGCATCACGATGTCTACGAGGCCGTTGCGGATCTCATCGGGAGAAGCCGCCATCTCCGGAACAAAGGAAATCGGGATGGGGGGCAGCAACTCAAGATTGAAGCGGTTCGTTTCAGAGAGGGCCACTCTGAGTTCTTCGTTTCGAAGACGCTCGACCTTCCGCGCCTCAAATTCGTCCTTGACGAGTAACTGGCAGTAATCGCCGTCGTCAATAAATTCGAGACGACTCGTCATGACGTCCGGCACACTGCGGTGGACGGTGAGTCCATGTGTGCTAAGAAAGAGGCCGTCCAACTTACTGTATTTTGCCATTATCGGTGCTTTCGATTTGTCCCTGAGGGTCACTTCGATGACGCACCAACCGCTCGCTCCGCTGCCAACAATGTCCGGGCTCTCTTCGTCGCCTTCGACGGTCGAGAGCTTCCGTTCGACCTTGTACTCAAATCCCAATTTCTTAAAAGGCCCCGTAAAGCCCAATCTATCGTATTTATGGAAAAGCTGGATGGTATGCGACCACAACTGAATCCGGGATTGTTTAGACAAATACTTCAACCCCATCGTACAGAATAGTCGTCTTGCCCAGATTGTTCTCCCCTTGAGCAACGGCGAATCTCGGTGCCGCATTGATGCATCCCTTCTTTGGAATCACCAAGTGGGCGAATTCCTCTGAAATGTCCAAGAAGATACGGTCCCAGGTGTGTAGGTCGACTCCCTTGAATCTCCTCAACCCCGCGCTCTTTTCGAGCTCTGTAAGCCACATCCCCGTCTCCCCCGTCCCCCCAGCGGTCACATCGGCGAAACGATCCAGATTTGGCTTCTGGGAGAAACTAATCTCAAATGCGGCCATCGACTGATCGCGCATCTTCGTTACCTTGTGTAGTTCTCTATCGTAGTGAACCGCCATCTGGGAAATGAAGGTCAGAACCTCGTCGACATCGACACCCCTGTTGATGGTGACCTTCCCGTTGCTGTACCATTCGCCGGAGATTGAGACAGAGCCGTTGGAGATTTTTTGCCAGCGGACACTATAAATTGCAAACTTCTCCTCAGCAATCTTCAAGACTTCGCTGAGTGCTGGAAGATACTCTGATGCGCGGAGCCATGCTTTCAAACTGAAGTAACCTGCCTCCTCCTCTGGAGAGAGGGTATCCACGTACCTCAGGCCGAGTCCACGCCGCTGCCAGTTTTGTGCCTTCTCGTAGCGTAACAAAAGATTCCTCGAAAGCCAGCAGTGATCCAATCCACTCGTCTCCCTTACCCAAGAGTCTATGAATCCGTCGGAGGTCGTCGCATCAAGGAGGCTGTAGATTCGCCAGACCCTACCCGTGGATACGTCTGCGAAGAGTGACCTCCCGTGCTTTGGATCTTTGTTCACGTACCAACTGGGAGCGCCGAGGGGTTCCCACTCCCCCGCAGGACACCCCGCGCTATCAATTGAGGGGTGATTGGTTTCAATCAAATATCCTTTGAGTTGAGCCGAAGGGGTCTTGCCGAATGCCTGAAGGGAGTCCTCGTTCTTCTCCAAGGTAGCCTGCACGAGGGCCTTGAAGTCGTCCAAGCTCTGGGGTCTGGTCATCGTCGTCGCCTGTCAAGGATGCATCTTTCCTTGAACCTAAAACAGAAGGCAGAACTTAAATATTTGTTAGACCTCAACCGCACGGCCCCCTCCGGCCCCTCCGGCTCCGGTCGGGCCGTTCAAAAAGGATTGCGCCCTTCGGGCGTCCCCTCGCCGCTACGCGGCCCCGAACTCTCAAACCATTCTCTTTCGCACTGTCGAGTTCGGGGCCGCGCGGCAACCATTTTGACAACCCTCTCTCAACACGCCTCCAGGGCCTCCGGGGCGACGCCTATGCCGAAATGAATGAGTCGGATGGGAGCCGCGCTTGTTTTGGTTTCGGTGTCAGGGCCCCCCCAGGGCTCGCCTGTCCAAAATGAATAAGGAGAACCCCGCGACGCCCCGCCCGCGCGGGCGCCAACCTTTATATCTCTGCGTTCCCTACTTGATTTCGAGGCTCTATGGACGAGAAACGCGCTCTGGCGGCCCTCCAGCGGTATTACCTGGAGGATGTCTCATTCGAGCGGGCGGCCGAACTGGCGGGGTCGAGCCTCTACGAGTTCGTGGAGTTCGTCCGGAAATACGAGTTGCCCCTGGTCCACACCGAGAGGGACGTGGCCGAGGGCATCCGGCGACTCGACGGCCTCCTCGGGAAGCACGGGATGAGGCCGCTGCTCGCTAAGACTTGAGGGCTTCCCTCCACGGTTTAGGATGACCTTCTCCGCCTTTTAAACCTCCAACACCCGAGCCCCCTCCGTCTTCAAAAATCGGGAGAAGTTTGTGGTTGAGAGTCATAAATCACGGCGGGGTCCCGGAGCACGTGAAGCACGTGGCCCGCCTCGGCGCCGAACTCGGGGCCGACATCATCAAGACGCCCTACACCGGAGACCCCGACACCTTCGCCGAGGTGGTGAAGGGGTGCCCGGTTCCCGTCGTCATCGCGGGGGGCCCGAAAGCCGACTCCGACTCCGATGTCCTGGAGATGGTGCGGGGGGCTATGGAAGCCGGAGCGAAGGGGGCCTCCATCGGCAGGAACATCTTCCAGCACGCCGACCCGACCGGGATGACCCGGGCGATTGCCAGGGTGGTCCACGGGAACGCGACGGTGAAAGAGGCGCTCAAAGAAATCAAGAAGAAATAAAAATTGGGCTCGCTGTGCTCGCCCAATTTTTATAAACTCCGTGCTCCTATGGCTGGGTATGCCGGTAGTAGACGTCGCCTTCCCCCTCCAAGGAAAGGAGATGCCCGCAGACCACGGATACCCCCTCTACTCCGCCCTCTGCCGATTGCTGCCGTGGCTGCACGAGGACGGGGAAATCGGGGTCCATCCCGTCCCCGGGGTTCTGACGGGCAACCGCCTTCTTGCCCTCACCCCCGCAAGCCGGCTGACCTTCCGGGTCCCGAGCGAGCGGATCGGCCAACTCCTGCCCCTGGCGGGCAAAAATCTGGAAGTCGATGGCCACGAGGTCCGCGTCGGGGTCCCGCGGACCCTTGCCCTCAGGCCAGCGGCCAGCCTGAGGAGCCGCCTGGTGGTCATCAAGGGGTTCATGGAGCCGGAACCCTTCCTGGGCGCGGCCCGGAGGCAACTCGAAGAACTCGGTGTGAAGGGGACCCCGGGGCTCCTCCGGCGCACGGCCCCGCGCTCCCTGGAAAGGAAGTCGGGCGCCGAGGGGCGGTCCCCCTTCGTCCGGAGAACGCTCCGCATTCGGGACAAGATGGTGGTCGGGTATGCGATGCAGGTGGGCGGGCTGACGGCAGAGGAGTCGGTCCGGCTGCAGGAGGCGGGGCTGGGGGGAAGGAGGAGGTTTGGGTGCGGGATATTCGTGCCATCTCGCACGGAAACCAGATGATGGTCCGACGGCTCCTGGCGAAATCAAGCAAACGTCCAGACAATCCGGAGGAGCGGGAGACGCTCATTGGTCACACTCTCGCTGCAATGAGGGTTGCTAATGCCATAGTCGAGAGCCAGGGCAACCTCTATCTGCAATCCCTCGGGCTCGACCCGCAGGTTTGGGAAAACAGTCTCAAACAGGCGGCGATTCGATGTGCCTTCCTCCACGACCTCGGGAAAGCCAACCACCAGTTCCAGCGCATGCTCCGGAAAGGACCGGACCCGCCACAGGCGCTCTTCCATGACCGGCTTAGCTTGTGGCTGCCTCTTCGGTTCCCGCAGTTGGATGCGTGGTTGTTTAATGGGTGTGATGGGGTCACCCGCCAAGCAGCCCTCTTCGCAGTGGCTGGGCATCACCTCCGTTTTGAAGTCGGCTCCGCATTGGAGCCGCGCCAGGGAAGCGGAGACACCACCGTGCGTATGCTTACCGGCCATCCTGACGTTCGGGCGCTGTTCGGGAAGGCGAGGTCCCTGTTGAATGCGTCCGGTTCCATCCCGGACCTCAAAGACATTGACCTGAACCTCTTGGACGACCCCCTGGATGTAGTGAAAACCTGGCTTCCTCAAGCCTATGGATGGTGGGAAGAGGCAAAACCCGAGGAGAAACGATTCGTGCCACTCGTGAAAGCACTCGTTGTAGCCGCCGATGTGGCAAGTTCGGCTCTGCCCCGAGAAGGCATGGACCCAGTCCAGTGGTCCGAGAAAGTCCTCAGCCGGAACTGCTCCCCGGAAGACCTTATGGACTTAGCCCAAAGGAAACTCGGCGGGAAGCATCCCTGCCTTTGCTCCAGATGCCATTTCCAAGAGGAAGTCGCTGAAAGCAGCGCCCGGGTGACCTTTGTGAGCGCCGGGTGCGGAACCGGGAAGACCCTGGCCGCCTACCTCTGGGCCTCCAATCGGGCGAGAGGGCGGAAGTTGTTCTTCTGCTATCCTACCACGGGGACGGCCACCGAAGGCTACCGGGACTACGTCCATCCTGACGATATCGAGGGCCGCCTCATCCACAGCCGGGCCGAGGTTGACCTGGAGGGAATCATGGGAAACGGAGACCACACGGGCACCGGGTTGGAAGAGGAGCAGACCAAAATCGAGGCCCTGTCCGCTTGGGACGTCCCCTTGGTGGTCTGCACGGCCGACACCGTCCTCGGGCTCGTGCAGAACTACCGTCGCGGGCTCTTCCAGTTCCCGGCCATCGCTGGCGGGGCCTTCGTGTTCGACGAGGTTCACGCCTACGACGACCGGATGTTCGGGACGTTGCTCCATTTCCTGAAGGCATTTCGCGGTTCGCCGATCCTGCTAATGACGGCCTCGCTCCCGCGCGACAGGCATGAGGCCATCCGTCGAGTGCTCACAGACCTAGGGGAGAACATGGCAGAAGTCCAGGGACCCTCCGACATAGAGCAACTGCCGAGATACGTCCTGTCTCCACCCGCAGCCGACCCCCCTTGGCCAGAAGTCGAGAAGACGCTCCGGGCGGGAGGAAAGGTCCTCTGGGTGGCCAATACAGTGGACCGGGCGGTTGCCCTTGCCAGGGAGGCGAGGGAGCGCGGGCTCGCGCCCGTCCTCCCATACCACAGCCGCTACCGCTACATCGACAGGTTGAACAAACACCGCGCCGTGGTCGATGCTTTTGGAGCCGGAGGGCCCGCCCTCGCCGTTACTACCCAGGTCTGCGAGGTCTCCCTGGACCTATCTGCCGACCTCCTTGTATCGGACATGGCTCCGGTCCCCGCCCTCATCCAGCGCCTGGGGCGCCTGAACCGAAGGGCCGGCCCGGAAGTTCCAGGCGAACCGAAGCGGGCGATTTTCCTGCAACCGGAGAAGCCAAATCCCTACGCAGGGCAGGAACTGGATGTCGCTCGAAGATGGCTGGAGAACCTGGGCGCGGGACCGCTATCCCAGAAAGACATCGCCCAGGCGTTCAGGGAGATGGATGGAGCCCCATCAGTCGAAGGGCTTGTGACATCGGCTTGGCTGGATGGCGGACCTTTCGCTGCCCCCTCCCCTCTACGCGAGTGGAGCGCCACCATTCCCGTCGTCCGGGGTGAAGATGCCGCGGCCTGCAAGGACTGGAGAGGCCGTGTCCAGTCCGACCAAGTGGTCAGATACGCCATACCGATGCTTCTTCCTCCCGTGGCCAAGGAGATTCGCAGTTGGCCGCCGCGCCTGGGCATGGCGCTCGTAGCACCCGAGGGCCGCATCGATTACTCGGAGGAGTGGGGGGCGACATGGCGGAAATGAGCGAACTCACCATCGACCTTTCCAGCCCGGGGATGACCTCCCTTCACCGGGTTGGGCTCGCGGGGCTCTGGATGACGCTGAAGGCGTTGGAGAGTGACCCGGTGGCGGTAGCGAGGCTCCAGAAGGCGGGCGGCACATGGAAGAGGACCCGCCGAAGCGTGACTCTGCAGTGGGAGAAGAAAGCGTTCTTTGATGCACTTTTCAAGGAGTCCTTCCGCATTGATAAGAACGGCCTCATTTGGTTCCCTGCACTGGGGCAGCCCATCGACAACAAGCAGGCGGCGGTGGTTCTGCAAAATGCCGTGCTTGGGACCTTCCTCCAACACGGGAAAACCCGGAAGGCCGACCCCTCGAACAAGCCCACCGGCTCTTTCGCCCCCGAGATCGACGGAGTGGGGTATCCACTGAACTTCCGGAAAGTGGCGGGATATGCGCATCAAGGAGCGATGATTCCTTTGGACGGTTCCAGCCTGTCCCTCGCGGGATGGCAATATCCTGGAGGGGTCGTGCGACACACCGGCCACGGTCAAAACTCCACGGCGCTGGAGGAGCCAGCCGAGCGCTTGCTCTCTCTCCTCTACGCCCCTGTGGGTGGCATCTACTTCGAAATGCAACATCGCGGAGAGGGCGTGCGCCCGCAATTCGCATTGGTCATTCCCGACGTCGCCGATTTGGAGGTTTACGCCCGGGCGCGCGCCGTCTTCCTGAAGCACGGGGTGAAGGAGTTGAAGGCGGCCGGAACGGCCGAAGCAGGACTGCGGGTTCTGGCTGTTCTGGAGGCTGAGAAACTGCTGGGTCGAGATGGGCTTGGCTCGAACACCTGTCGGGTCATCTCTTTCGGCACCGTGCCTTGGTCAACCCAACAAAAGACCCGGGTTCAGATTTTCACAGTCCAGGTCGGCTCTAAGGAGGTATTGAGAGCCTATCAGGTCTGTCGCCAACAACCGGATCTTGTTCCTCACTTGGCCAAGTCGAAGGACGGCAAGCCGGTGTTGTCCAAGGATGGACGGCCCATCTGGGCTACGCCCCAGGTGCCGGAGCTGGTGGCCCGTAACCTCATCGGAGGACGCCCTTGGTGGCAGGGGTTCGCCGACTATGTGGCAGACCGGGACCGGCGGGACCACATTTTTAAGTATGAGCGGCGAGGTCTTGGTAACATGGTGGACAGCAACGAGGCCTTCCCCCAGGGTCCGGCGAAGACATTTGTCCGAGCCTGCCAGCAGGCCCTTCGGAACCACATGGGTCGGAGGTTCGCCCGCCGCCAGAGCGCGGACTGGGACACGGAGTTCCAGAAGGTCCGGGTCTCCTTCGCGCGCTGCAAGAGCCCGGAGGCCCTGCGCGAGACCATCGCTGACTTCTGGGCCCGCGGCGGCCCCCTGGACGTCCTCAAAGACGGCTGGGGCGAGGTCATGCCTTTCCTCGGGGAGAGATGGCGCGAGGGCAGGGACCTTGCACTGCTGGCCCTGGCCAGCTACAAAGGTCAACAGAAAGATTCAAGTGAATCAGACGAGACCGGAGAGAGCGGGACATGAGCAAGCACCTCTTCGGGCTGATTGCCACCCCTTTCGGCACCGCAGCCAACAACCGCGGAGAGACCGAAGGGAACATCACCACTCTGCAGAAGATACTCTGGAACGGCGAGACCCACACCACCGTTTCCGCCGAGGCGATCCGGAACGCAATCCGCAAGCAGTGGCAGCGCCAAGGCTTGCAACTCAACCGGACGTGGGACGATGACGGGAATAAGCACACTTGGCAGGACGGCAAATTCGGGGAGGGGTCGGAGAAGAAATACGTCGACGATGATGTGCTGGGTTTCATGTCTGCCGAGGCTGCCAAGGAGGAGGCAAACGACGCCGAGGCGGGAGCCAAGGAAGGTAAGCGTGAGCGGAAGAAAGGCACGACCCGAGTGCGCCGCTCCCGACTGGAAGTGACCCGTGCCATCTCCCTGACCCCCTGGTCCGGCGATATCACCTTCAACGCGGCCAGCGTCGGGGCCACGCCCTCGGCCAGCAAAACCCAGAGGGACCCCGTGCCCTACGGGACCGAGGTGCACGCCACCCGCTACCAGTATGGACTCGCCCTCACTCCCGAAAGCCTCGCTCTCAAAGAGCGGGCGCTCCACGTGGTGGACGCCATCGCGAGTCTCTCGGAGGTCGCGGGCAACCAGAGCCGCTTCCTCTTCGACTTTTCCCCCGAGGCGGTGGTGTTCCGCTGGACCGATGACTTCGCCCCGCGCATGCTCTACGGTTTCCAGATGGACGGGAAGGCAGGGCTCCAAATCCCTGACATCATCCGGCGTGCGGAGGCGGGGGACATCGACCCCGAGGAACTCGTCATCGGCGGCCCCGTCGCTGGCGCAGAGTCGCTCAAGGGGGCGAAAGTCTTCCCTGGCGTCAAGGCAGCCGCTGAAGAGGTCAAGGGCCGAATCCAGAAGGACCTCAAACTCAAGTAGGGCCCATGGACCCGCCGGTGGCCCTCTATGTTTCCGTCCCTGTGGCGTGCTTCCGGGTCCCCCAGGCCCGGGAGTATTTCGAGACCCTCCCCTGCCCGGCCCCTTCCACTGTCTACGGGATGCTCCTCTCCCTCGCAGGGGAGCCGAACCGCCTGGCTCATAAGGGGGCCGAGGTCGCCCTGGCCCTGCTCAACCCCCCACCAGCCCGGTCGGTAGTCCTCCGCACCCTATGGCGGGTCAAGGACAAGGACACCCCGCCCGGGGTTGGGGAGAACAAGCGCCCCGACTTTCAGGAACTGCTCACGGGGGTTCGGCTGGTGGTATGGACTAGGCCCGGCGAGAAGGAAGAGGCCAATCCGCCGCTGGCCGAGCGTGTGCATGGAGCCATCGAGCAACCCGCGCGGTCCAACCGTTTCGGCGCCCTCTCGCTTGGCGAGAGCACCCACCTCGTGGACGAAGCGAGGCGATGGCGCAGGGATGACGGCACCACCGGGCAAATCCTGGCCCGAAACCCCGAGGGCGACCTGACCCTTCCAGTCTGGGCCGACCACGTTGGTTCTGCAGGGACCCGGTGGGGGCAGTACCAACTTCGAGAGGGGTCCTGGACCGATGGGCCGCCCCCGGAGGCCTGGACCCCCATCCTCCCCCCGTGAGCGACGACGACAACCCCACGATTCCCGTCGCGGCCCTCCACGCCCTGGAATACTGCGAGCGGCTCTACTACCTGGAGTGGGTCGAGGAAATCCGCATCGCCGACGAGTCGGTCTACGCGGGCCGGACCCTCCACGAGGAGCTGGCCGGGGACGAGGCGGCCGAGCGGCGGACCTTCGAGTTCTCCAGCGAATCCCTGGGCCTCACGGGCAAGGTGGACGCCCTCCGCCACCGGGAGGGGGGCTGGGTCCCCTACGAGCACAAGCGGGGGCGGTCCCGGAGGGGGGCCGAGGAGGTGCCCGAGGCGTGGCCCTCGGACGCCCTCCAGGTGTCGGCCTACGGGATGCTCCTGGAGGAGGCGACGGGCCGCCCCGTGGCCGAGGGGCGCGTCCGCTACCACGCGGAGAACGTCACCGCCCGCGTCCCCCTCGACGGGGCGGCCCGGGAGGCGGTCCGGAAGGCGGTGGAGCGGGCCCGGGCTCTCCGGGCCGCGGGGGTCCGGCCCCCGGTGACCGCCAACGAGCGCCTCTGCCTGCGGTGCTCCCTGGCCCCGGTCTGCCTCCCGGAGGAGGAGCGGCTGGCCCAGAACCCCGCGTGGGAACCGGTCCGGCTCTTTCCGCCCCACCCGGACGGGCAGGCGGTCCATGTAGTGTCGCCTTCTGCCCGGGTCTCGCGGTCGGGGGAGACCCTCGTGGTCAAGGACGAAGAGAGGAAGGAGCACTCCTTCCCCATCCAGAGCGTCTCGGCGCTGGTCATTCACGGCCACGCCCAGGCGACGACCCAGGCGCTCTACCTCTGCGCCGCCCGCGGAGTTTCAGTCCACTGGTTCACGGGCGGGGGGCGGTATGTGGGCGGCCTCGCCGCCGGCCCGGGGCCCGTCCAGAGGCGCATCCGCCAGTACCAGGCCCTCTCCGACCCGGGCGTCTGCCTGCGGCTGGCCCGGCGGCTGGCCATGGCGCGGGCGGAGGGGCAGCTCCGGTTCCTCCTGCGGGCCACACGCGGAGAGAAGGGCCGGCTTCCCGAGGTGGACCGGGCCGCGGGCGAAATCCGGCAGCGCATGAGGGAGATGGTGAAGGCCGAGGGGGTGGACGCCCTCCGGGGCCTGGAGGGGTCGGCCGCCCGGGCCTATTTCGAGGCGCTCCCCCTCCTCCTCGGAAAGGAGATTCCGGACTCCCTGCGTCCCCGGGGCCGGACCCGGAGGCCGCCCCGGGACCGCTTCAACGCCCTCCTCTCCTTCGGCTACGCCCTCCTCTACCGCTCGGTGCACCAGGCGATTTTAGCGGTTGGGCTGGAGCCCGCCCTGGGGTTCTTCCACACGCCGCGGTCTTCCGCCCACCCTCTCGTCCTCGACCTCATGGAGCTCTTCCGCGTCCCCGTTTGGGACATGAGCGTGGTGGCCTCCATCAACCGGCGCCAGTGGGACCCCGAGGCCGACTTCTCCGTGGCCAGGGACCACGTCTGGCTCTCTGACGCGGGCCGCCGGAAGGCCATCGATTTGTATGAGGGGCGGCTGGAGGAGGTGTGGAAGCACCCGGTGACGGGCTACTCGCTCTCCTACGCCCGGATGATTGAACTGGAGGCCCGCCTGCTGGAGAAGGAGTGGACCTCCCAACCAGGCCTGTTCGCCAAGTTCCGGCTGCGATAGGCCATGAAGAGATGGTATCTCGTCAGCTACGACATCCGGGACGACACGCGCCTCCGCCACGTCGCCCGAATCTTGGAGGGCTACGGTGAGAGGCTCCAGTACAGCGTATTCCGTTGCAACCTCTCCGAGCGCGACGTGGAGCGTCTCCGCTGGGAACTGGCCAAGGTCATGGCTCACGAGGACGACGCGCTCTTCATCGGGCTGTGCAAGGCGTGCACGACCCGCCTCAAGCGGCGGGACTCCCGCGGGAGTTGGCCCGAAGAGCCCCCCGGGCATGTGGTCGTGTGATGGCGTTCAAGGACCTCCCGGTGGCACGGGTGGAACGGCGGCATTTTTTGGTAAAACCGGAACTCAGAGGGGCCTCGAAGGCCTGTTTCTCGGCCCTTCGGGTGCTTGAATACACTTCAAGGGCGCAGGGAGGCCCCGCCCGCTCTCGATTCAACGCTCCACCACGTCTACAACCGGCCTCTGACGCTTGGTCTGCGAGAGGTTTTAGCCTGAATGAGGTCTTGGTTCCTGAACGGCCCCGCGCGAATCCACGGCGCGGGATGCGAAAACCTCTGATGCCGAAAGGCGTTGAGCACATGGGAGAGGGACCGCCAAGGATTTTCCCGAGACCGGAATGCGAAAACCTCTGATGCCGAAAGGCGTTGAGCACGACCGCCTCATGGAGAAGGGTCCCCAGGATTTTAAATGCGAAAACCTCTGATGCCGAAAGGCGTTGAGCACCTATTCAGTTACCGTGAGGTCCTCATGTTTTTCTAATGCGAAAACCTCTGATGCCGAAAGGCGTTGAGCACAAGTCCCGATCGAGGAAATCCTGCGCGCCAAGAAGGTGGCCATGCGAAAACCTCTGATGCCGAAAGGCGTTGAGCACATAGATGACCCTTCCCCCCGGACCCCCGGACGCATCACCGAATGCGAAAACCTCTGATGCCGAAAGGCGTTGAGCACTATGCCGGAAGATGGCCGGAGAACCGTACA
Organism: Halobacteria archaeon; assembly: GCA_038869515.1. Lineage (GTDB taxonomy): Archaea > Halobacteriota > Syntropharchaeia > JACQPP01 > JACQPP01 > JAWCQZ01. The sequence continues at coordinate 125,693 of JAWCQZ010000005.1, read as the reverse complement.
TCGACGGAGCCATATGCGAAAACCTCTGATGCCGAAAGGCGTTGAGCACCTCGGGGTGGATGAGAGCCTCTGCCACGTGGGTCGCCAATGCGAAAACCTCTGATGCCGAAAGGCGTTGAGCACTTTATGTTACGACGACAAACGGGGAGCGGGAGGTGACATGCGAAAACCTCTGATGCCGAAAGGCGTTGAGCACACGGGAGTCCCCGCGGAATCGGTGACAGTGAAGACATGCGAAAACCTCTGATGCCGAAAGGCGTTGAGCACCGAAAACAAACGGGGAGCCAAGGAGGTGACACCAAAATGCGAAAACCTCTGATGCCGAAAGGCGTTGAGCACCCAAATTAACAAGTCAATTCGGCGTCCAATTGGGCGTATGCGAAAACCTCTGATGCCGAAAGGCGTTGAGCACTCGGTGATATTGATTGCGTGCTTCTCCCGAACCGTCATATGCGAAAACCTCTGATGCCGAAAGGCGTTGAGCACAAAACCAACCGAAAGAAGGCCGAGCAGCAGAAGGCCATGCGAAAACCTCTGATGCCGAAAGGCGTTGAGCACTGCTTCTCGCCGAGGGAGACGGGCAGGGGCACGGTCACATGCGAAAACCTCTGATGCCGAAAGGCGTTGAGCACCCGAGCTGCAGGCGTCTCTTGATACGGTGCTGGCCGAATGCGAAAACCTCTGATGCCGAAAGGCGTTGAGCACCCAATCCGAAGCCGCGAGACAATCCGCGCGGTCTTGGCCTATGCGAAAACCTCTGATGCCGAAAGGCGTTGAGCACATGGACGCGAGGCTCTCATCGGTGAACGTTTGTGGGACTATGCGAAAACCTCTGATGCCGAAAGGCGTTGAGCACACGTCCGCCGTAGCGCGTATCAACGCGCGCGGGCTAATGCGAAAACCTCTGATGCCGAAAGGCGTTGAGCACGCGACCCGTCCACTCCCCGCCGTCACCGCGTCGCTGGCGTCATGCGAAAACCTCTGATGCCGAAAGGCGTTGAGCACTCCACTTGTGGCGGCGGGCCGCTGCGAGTCGCTTCCACATGCGAAAACCTCTGATGCCGAAAGGCGTTGAGCACTAGCGCGACCACGCCGCCGCCCTCGCCGCCGCCACCTCATGCGAAAACCTCTGATGCCGAAAGGCGTTGAGCACCTGCCGGAAACATTTCGCAGTGGAGCAACAGCTCGAATGCGAAAACCTCTGATGCCGAAAGGCGTTGAGCACCCAGACCTGTCCCGCAGACACTCCACGAAGAGTCGCATGCGAAAACCTCTGATGCCGAAAGGCGTTGAGCACGCCGCCATCGCGGCGAGGGACGCCCGACGCCAGACCCCGGAATGCGAAAACCTCTGATGCCGAAAGGCGTTGAGCACACCCCGGCCAAAGCCGAAGGCATAGCCTACGACAGGCATGCGAAAACCTCTGATGCCGAAAGGCGTTGAGCACTAATTTGTGAAGGTTCAGCCTTGAGTGCGGCTTGCATCACGATGCGAAAACCTCTGATGCCGAAAGGCGTTGAGCACTAGGGCTCGGAACCGTACATCGGGCCTACAAATCGTTCCATGCGAAAACCTCTGATGCCGAAAGGCGTTGAGCACGACGGTGGCCGAACAACCTATCACCCGCAGATTACACCATGCGAAAACCTCTGATGCCGAAAGGCGTTGAGCACTCGATTGTCGCCCTCCCGCCGCCGCCGGTGATTGCGAGAGTATGCGAAAACCTCTGATGCCGAAAGGCGTTGAGCACTCAGGCGGTCGCGGCTGAAAGACGCCGCGCGTCGCGCCGATGCGAAAACCTCTGATGCCGAAAGGCGTTGAGCACGCCCCTGAAGCGTTGGAGGCGGCCCGGGGCTGATATGCGAAAACCTCTGATGCCGAAAGGCGTTGAGCACAAATGGCCACCCAAAAGAAGGCCGAGAAGCAGACGATGCGAAAACCTCTGATGCCGAAAGGCGTTGAGCACACCTCTGCCAGCATGTCCCCGTCTTGCCCGGGGTTCACATGCGAAAACCTCTGATGCCGAAAGGCGTTGAGCACTTGTCGTTGTTGACAAGAATCTCTCCCAACCTCTTGCGATGCGAAAACCTCTGATGCCGAAAGGCGTTGAGCACTTGTCATATCGTAACCACTACTCGCCGCCACTATTTAATGCGAAAACCTCTGATGCCGAAAGGCGTTGAGCACCTCGTGACACCGACAATCGGCCTTTTGGCCGTGAGCAATGCGAAAACCTCTGATGCCGAAAGGCGTTGAGCACAGCCCCCAGAATCCTGGGGTCTCCGGCGCCCCCACATGCGAAAACCTCTGATGCCGAAAGGCGTTGAGCACTTTTCGGGGGGTTAAAAGCAGTCAGACGAGCGCCTATGCGAAAACCTCTGATGCCGAAAGGCGTTGAGCACTAGTGGCTCGGGTCCAGCCCGCGCGCGTGGAAGCGCATGCGAAAACCTCTGATGCCGAAAGGCGTTGAGCACTCCTCCCGCCGGATGCCGGTCGATATGGCAAGCCTGATGCGAAAACCTCTGATGCCGAAAGGCGTTGAGCACAAAACCAACCAAAAGGCCGAGAAGCAGACGACCAAGGCATGCGAAAACCTCTGATGCCGAAAGGCGTTGAGCACTCCGCCAAACGACCGCCGGAGTCCTTGACAAAGCATGCGAAAACCTCTGATGCCGAAAGGCGTTGAGCACAAAACCAACCAAAAGGCCGAGAAGCAGACGACCAAGGCATGCGAAAACCTCTGATGCCGAAAGGCGTTGAGCACCAAACCAACACCCCGACCCGGGCCGGTAAGCCCGGATGCGAAAACCTCTGATGCCGAAAGGCGTTGAGCACAAGAGAGATACGAAAAGGCCCGGATGGATGCCATCCTGAAATGCGAAAACCTCTGATGCCGAAAGGCGTTGAGCACTTGTCATATCGTAACCACTACTCGCCGCCACTATTTAATGCGAAAACCTCTGATGCCGAAAGGCGTTGAGCACCTCGTGACACCGACAATCGGCCTTTTGGCCGTGAGCAATGCGAAAACCTCTGATGCCGAAAGGCGTTGAGCACAGCCCCCAGAATCCTGGGGTCTCCGGCGCCCCCACATGCGAAAACCTCTGATGCCGAAAGGCGTTGAGCACTTTTCGGGGGGTTAAAAGCAGTCAGACGAGCGCCTATGCGAAAACCTCTGATGCCGAAAGGCGTTGAGCACTAGTGGCTCGGGTCCAGCCCGCGCGCGTGGAAGCGCATGCGAAAACCTCTGATGCCGAAAGGCGTTGAGCACTCCTCCCGCCGGATGCCGGTCGATATGGCAAGCCTGATGCGAAAACCTCTGATGCCGAAAGGCGTTGAGCACAAAACCAACCAAAAGGCCGAGAAGCAGACGACCAAGGCATGCGAAAACCTCTGATGCCGAAAGGCGTTGAGCACTCCGCCAAACGACCGCCGGAGTCCTTGACAAAGCATGCGAAAACCTCTGATGCCGAAAGGCGTTGAGCACAAAACCAACCAAAAGGCCGAGAAGCAGACGACCAAGGCATGCGAAAACCTCTGATGCCGAAAGGCGTTGAGCACCAAACCAACACCCCGACCCGGGCCGGTAAGCCCGGATGCGAAAACCTCTGATGCCGAAAGGCGTTGAGCACAAGAGAGATACGAAAAGGCCCGGATGGATGCCATCCTGAAATGCGAAAACCTCTGATGCCGAAAGGCGTTGAGCACAGTCATATGCTGGGAATGGTGTTGATGCTATCCGGATGCGAAAACCTCTGATGCCGAAAGGCGTTGAGCACTTCGAGCCGACTCGGATTTATGTCGTCGTATCGAGAAATGCGAAAACCTCTGATGCCGAAAGGCGTTGAGCACAAAACCGAAAAAAAGGCCGAGAAGCAGACGACCAAGGCCATGCGAAAACCTCTGATGCCGAAAGGCGTTGAGCACTATGACCCCACGCGGTCGGGGGCTTCGTCCGGCGGCATGCGAAAACCTCTGATGCCGAAAGGCGTTGAGCACACGCTCCATCGGCTTAAACCTACTCCCCCCCGGAGGATGCGAAAACCTCTGATGCCGAAAGGCGTTGAGCACCTACAATCCGAGCAGGCCGCCCTTGCCGCCCTTTTTCCTATGCGAAAACCTCTGATGCCGAAAGGCGTTGAGCACTTCCGTGAGGAATCGTTAAGGATTCTCTCTGCGACATGCGAAAACCGGCTTCCCTCCACGGTTTAGGATGACCTTCTCCGCCTTTTAAACCTCCAACACCATCAACCCCCGCCTCCCGGGGGTCAGGATGAGGGGATGGATAAGGCCAAAATCGCCATCGGCATGCCCCTCGGTCGACGAGAAGTTCATCAGCCTGTCGGGCCGGATGGTGCCCGCCCTGGTGGTCCGGGACGCAACCACCCGGATCATCCCGGCCGTCCGCGTCCTCCCCGACCGGAGCCCGGAGGCCATCGGGGCTGTCCTGAGGCCGGTCGTGGAGGCGACGCGGGCCCACACCATCGTCACCGACGACCACCGGAGCTACCCGGTGGTGGCCCGGAACCTCGGCCTCCGCCACCAGCTCTGCCAGACCCACCTGCTCCGGAAATTGAACCGGAAGCTCCACGTCTACCTGAGCCGGAAGCGGTGGGGCACCCTCTGCTCGGCTCTCTCCTCGTCCTCTACTCGGCTCGGCGTAGAGGCGAGCTGGAGGCGTCCGGGGCGGTCTCCACAAGCGGGACAGGGGGGAGGGGGGCCCCGCGCCCACGCGGGAAGTGCAGGGGGCGAGCCTGGCACAGACCCTCTGGATGAGAGTCCTTCTCACCCGCCATATGCCCCCGCTGTGCGCCTTCCCGGTCAGTTCCCGGTGGTCACCCGGAGTCTTCCCGGTTGACCTCGGCAATCTGCCGGTGCCATCCCGATGACACCCTCCAATCCTCCGCAATCCATCCCCGACATCTGCCGACAATCTCACGTCCAGCCCTCCGCCATCCCCCGCATCCTCCGGTCATCCCGTTCCATCTGCCCGACCCTCCGCTGGAGGGTTTCGTGAGGGCCCCCATGAGCACCGCGGGGACCTGCTCGGGAGGACCTCCAGCACCTCGAAGGTGGGCCTACCCAGACCTCAGCGGCCTGGGACCGGCCTTGTGGACACCTCCTTGGGACCCCGGCAGACCACCGGGTCACTTTGGAGGAGACCTCAGGACTGCAGGGAGCACCATCCGGGGAGGGGGAGGTGAATAGGGCAGTCAAAATGCCCCCGAAAAAACACTTTCATCGCGGAGATTTGCCGGTATTTGCTGCTGGATTCCCACGGGTCCAACCTCCGTCGCCGGAGGGAGAGGGGGCGCAGCCCCCGACCCCCGTCCACAGCACCCTCACTCCCCCGGGATGATTTTGGACGTAACCGATTTCGGGAGGCGGCTACGGAGCCATCTTCATGCGGCGCATCTTCGCCTGGAGCCGCTCCCAGACCACGCGGTCGGACTCCGGGACCTCCAGCCTCCGGATGGCGCGGTGGAGCACCTCCCGCTCCTCGGGGGTCACCACCGCGTTGAACCCGTGGGCGGCGACCCGCTGCATGAAGTCGAGGGTCTCCCGTACGCCGTGGCTCTTGATCCGGTTCATCGCGAACCATTTCCCGAGGGAGCCGATAGAGAACATCCGGTTGACCTCGTCGAGGATGGCGGAGAAGGCTCCGTAGACCTCGGTTTCGGGCGGGGCTTGGCGCATCCGGGCCATGATTTACACATAACCACATATCCACACGCTATATAAAGTTTGTGGATATGGGGGACCCGCCCGTTTTATGGGGGACCCACCCCATGGGCCCCCATGGGCCGGATTGACGTCGTTCTCCCCGACGAACTGGAGGCGCAACTGCGGGTGGAGATTGCGAAGCGCTACGGGGGGAGGAAGGGGGACCTGGGGCGGACGGTGGAAGAGGCGGTCCGGCTCTGGATGAGCCGGCCCATTGTCGAACGCCTCCGGAAACTGGCCCTGAGCGCGGCCCTCACGCCGGACAACCGGAAAATCGCCATCGAGACGCTGGCGGAGATGGGGGAGGCGGCCCTCGAGCCTCTCCTTGAAATCAGCGGCTCGCCGTTCGCCCCGGAGCGTCAACTTGCGCTGGAGAAGGTGCGGCACATCATCGCCCAGGCGAAGCACCGCCCGAGGCCGCCCGAGACTCCGCCTGCCTGGCCGCCTCCAGGACTTCCCGCGCCTGCTCCACCAGGGGGCGGTCCACCATACGGCCGTCGAGGGCGAAGGCGCCCCCGCCCGCTCGCGCGGCGGCCTCGACGAGCCGCCGGGCTCTCTCCACCTCCTCCGCCGACGGAGTGAAGACCGAGTGGACCACGGGGACCTGGTCGGGGTGGATGCACAGTTTGCCGCGGTAGCCCAGGTTGCGCGCCTCCTCCGCCTCCCGCCGCAGGCCGCCGGGGTCGCGGTAGTTCACGAAGACCTGGTCGATGGAGGGCAGCCGGAAGGTCCCCGCGACCAGCGCCACGTGGCTCCGGGCGTAGAGCACCTCGAAGCTTGACGGGGTCCTCCGGGCGCCGATGTCGGCCGCCAGGTCCTCCGCGCCGAAGGCGAGCGATGCGACCCTCGGGCTCGCGCGGGCCAAGTCGCGGGCGTTCAGGACTCCCAGCCCGGTCTCGAGGATGAGGTGGAGCGCGGTCCCCTTCGGGAGGCGGGAGGCGAGGGCGCGGACCCTCCGCGGGTCCTCCGCCTTCGGGAGGACGACCGCTCCGGGTCTGACCCGCGCCACCAGCGCCATGTCGGCCGGGTGCTCCGGGCTCCCCGGCGCGTTGATGCGGATGGCCCGCTCGGGCCCGGGGGCCTCCCGGAGTTCCGCGAATAGCCGCCGGGAGATCTCCCGCGCCTCCTTTTTCCGGTCGGGGGCGACCCCGTCCTCCAGGTCGAGGACCGCCACGTCGGCCGCGCCGGTGAGGCACCTGCGGGCACGCTCCTCCCGGTCGGCGGGGGCGAAGAGGACGGAACGACGGATTCTCATTTCGCCCGGGTCTGGACCATGGCCTTGCGGAGGAGGGTGAGGACCTCCTCGCCCTTCTGGTTGACCGCGACGTGCCGGAACTCCACGAGCCCCCGGCCCGGCTTGGAGGAGAGGCGCTTGGACTTCACGACGGTCTTGACCCGAATCGTGTCCCCGATGAAGACCGGCTTGGGGTGCTCGACGTCGGCGTAACCGAGGTTGGCCACCAGCGTGCCGGCCGTGGTGTCCTCGACGCTGATGCCTACCGCGAGGCCCATGACGTAGATGCCGTTGACCACCCGGCGGCCGAACTGGGTGCTCTTCGCATACTCCTCGTCGAGGTGGAGGGGCTGGTTGTTCATCGTGAGGGCGCAGAAGAGCAGGTTGTCAGCCTCGGTGATGGTGCGGGTTGCGCGGTGCTCGATGGTCTTGCCGACCTTGAACTCCTCGTAGTATTTGCCGGGCATTGCTCTCACTATTTCCCCGAAATCACTCGGACGGCATCGCTGCCCTCGAACCGCGTCCCGTCCGCCAACTGCCCGCCGACCGACAGCGTGGCCTCCGGGGGCGCCATGAGGGCGATGACCGCGGCCCGGCTGAACTTCGCCATCCGGTCCGGAATCCCGTCGTTGTCGTGGTCCCCGACCGACGTCGGCGACGGCTCCGCCGGGACCGTCCCGTTGAGCCTCACGGTTGAGCCGACGATGTCGGCCGGGTTAAACCCTTCGGTCAGCTCGATGCGGGCGGTGATGAGTCCCTCGCTCTTCCCTATGCCTCGTCGCGCGGGGCCTCTGTCTCGCGAACCCTTCGGCGCGCGTGGCAAGCAAAGGATGAGGCCCCGCGCGGTCCCCTCCTGAACCGTCCGCATTTCGTCGGCAACGATGTCGTCGTCCCGGCGGAACGAGAGGGCTTCCGAGTGGCCCGGGACTTCGGGCGAAGCCCCCGCCCCTCCCGGCGACAGAAAGCCGAGGCAGCCTGGGTTCGAGGTTGGGGTGGCGGTGGGGGCGCTGGCGGTGATGGCGTTCGCGGGACGGCGGGAGTGGTCGAGGTAAGGCGGGTCGGACCGCGGAGAGGGCGCCGCCTATCTCGTCACCAGCAGGTTCTCTGGCACGAACCGCCGAAATCCGCGGTCCAGGGTCACGAGTTTCCAGCCGTTTTCGATGGCGTGCTGGCCGATGAGGGCGTCCCCGACCCCGTGGCGGAAGTGGGGCATGGCCCCGAGAATGGTTGAGATGGGAACCGGGTAGTAGTCGTAGGCCCGGCAGAGGTCGGCGACCAGGGAAGCGGAGGCTTCAGATCCGGTGAGGCGGCGAACCACATGGGCGTACTCCGCTACGACGACCGTGTCCACAATCTTGGGCTCGCGGAGCCTCCCGAGGAGGGCGATAGCCGCCTTGCGGTCGTCATGTTTCTCTACGGAGGCGGCCACCAGCACTGAGGTGTCGATCAGGTACCCCACGTTTCCTCGCGCAGCCTTCGGGTCTCCTCTGCAGCGACCTTCCGGCCCAGGCGGAGGGGTTGCTTCTGGACCCGCTCCAGGAACGGGTCCCTCTGCGGGGTTCCGGCGGGAGCAATCCGGAGGGCTTTCCCTTCCACATCCACGTGGACGGCGGACCCGGGCTGGAGGCCCAGGAGCGCGCGGAACTCGCCCGGGACCGTAATCCGGCCTCGCCGGTCTACTGTGCTTGTGGGCATTCCCACCTAATTCGTGGGCAATACAAATAAGGGTTTCGGCTCCGGAACCCGGCGGACCGGAAAACGGTGAACCGGAAATAAAAATACGTGAGCGCTCAGCGCGCGGAACCCTTGGCCTTCAACTTCCCCTGCGCAATCTGAATCGCCTTCTCGTTGATTCTCTCCGTGAACTGTCCCCATGCGTCCTTCTCGCCCTCCCGGGCCCTCCAGAGGGTGAAGTGGCAGGTGGGCGCCCCGGCGGGGATTGTCGAGTCGAACCTGACGTTGAAATTGTGCCCCGACCCCGCGTGCTCCTCCATGGCGTCAATCATCCCCTGGACGAAGTAGCGCTGGACCCGGCAGTCGAACGCCCCGTAGTGGTCCTGGTGGGGGCACCAGAGGATGTCGAACGAGGCCCGGTCCCTCCCCTCGACCCGGGTCCCTTCAAGAGACGCGTAGGCGATGCGGTTGACCACGGTGGCGTAGTAGGAGGCGATTTCCACGTCGGGCACGTCGGCGGGCAGAGTCGTCCCCTTGAGCACCTGCCGTCCGACGTCGAGCCCGACCCGCCGCAGCGCGTCGTAGACCACCTCCTGCCCCTCCTTGCCGAACTTCGCCTCGCACGCCTTCAGGATTTCAATCACCGCCATCGCCTGCATCGTCCCCCACTGCCAGAGGGTCGCGGGGTCGAAGTCGGTCTTGCCGAGGACCTCCTCCTTCAACCGCTTCAGCCCCTTCTCGTAGGGCTGGTTGAACTTGAACTTCCTCCAGTTGGGCTCGGGGCGGGACTCCCAGTGGGCCATCCTTGAAGATGCGCGCTGCTCCCTATCAAAATATCCCTCCCGAGCGCACGATTCCGGTTCGCGCGGACTACTTCCCCGGGTTGATGACCCGGATCGTGTCGCTGCCCTCGAACTGCGTCCCGCCGGTCAAGCTGCCGGTGACGGTCAGCGTGGCCGACGGTGGGTTCACCAGCGCAATCACCGCCGCGCGGCCGAACTTGACCATAAGGTCGGGAACGCCGTCGTTGTCGTGGTCGCCGACCGACGTCGGGAACGCCTCGGCAGGTACGACGCTGTTCAGCTTCGCCGTCGAGACGTCAATGTCGGCGACGTCGAAACCGCTCTGGAGTTTGATGTAGGCGGTGATCCACTTGCCATTGCTCTTCTTGTTGAGGGTGTCGGGGTCGATGTCGACGGTGGCGGCGATTGTGGGGGGAGGTTGAACCACGCACGATGCAGGGGTCAGAAGAACTGAGGACGGGGTGAAGGTCCACGCAACGTTAGAGATGCAGACCTCGTCAATGTCCCCGAGGAACGGGTTGTCGTAGCCGCCCTGATAGGCCGACCCGATGCCTGTGCCGATGCTGGCATGCTCCGAACTGCTGATGGGCGCGATATCCCCAGGATTGGAAATGGTCACCGAGGCCGATTGGCCATTGACGTAGATAGAGAGGGTGTTCGTCACCGTATCCACCACGGCGGCCACATGGTACCACTGGCCCCCAGTCCAGGTATTCTGCGCAGTGTAGGCGCACGTCGATTGATGGCACAGGCGGAGATTGCCGTCGCATCCTGTAGGGAAGCCGCCCGCGGGACAGAAACCAAAGCTGATTCCGGCGGTGTTCACACCGCCAAGTTTCTGGAAGACAAAATAGTGGGAGGGTGAGTTCTGATTTTTAGTTGAGGGGTGCTGTTGCCCGGGCGTGAGGGTATTGGTAAACCGGATCCACGCTTCGACAGTGTATTGGGCGAGACCATTCCCGACATTGGGTCCGAGGTCCACAACCGGCTCCTCGCCATTCGGACCCACGAATTGGGGGAAGTGGACGGCAGAGAGGCCAAAGCGGCCAGGGGAAACAGAGGCGGCGCCGTTGGCCAATGTTCCAGGGAAATTTCCGGTGGCGTCGTTGGCGACGGTCCCGAAGCCCTCATCGAAACGGTAGAGGGCGACGGTATTTGAATCGGGCACTTGGGCAAGCGCGGTGCCGACCAAAAAAAAGAAGCAAAAGGAATCCCCCAACCACGATCCTCCGTATCTCTACTCCCGTCGTTGCTCCTCCAGTACATTGAACAGCATAAAAAGATTACCGGTAACACCCACTACTTTGTTACTTTCTTACTTTGTTACTTTCTTTCCGTCCCTGGAAAGTAGATAGCCAGCCTGGAAAGCAGATAGCCCGTCTCCTCCTCCGCTCGGCTGGGGATGGAACTGCAGACCCTGCTTCACCAGAACCGAGGACAACCCCCCGGTCTGACGGGTTTTCTTCACGATGTCCCGGTGGACGGCAGACCCCTGAGGAGTCCCCGGACCCGGAAGTGGCAGTCCCTCGTCGAAACCTACATCCTCGGCCAGCTCATCCCCGGGGAACGGAACTCCATGCAGCCCATCGCCTCCCGGGCCGACGTGAGCTACGAGGTCCTCCAGCAGTTCATCATCGACTCCCCCTGGGACTCCGAGAAGACCCTGGATGGACTCATCGCCAAGATGCACCGGGAGGTGAGCGGACCCCGGGGCGTCATCGTCATCGACGACTCCGCCAACGAAAAGAAGGGAGAACACAGCCCCGGCGTGGCCCTGCAGTACTCCGGCCTCAAAGGCGGGGCGCATCCACAGAGATAGAGATAAGAAGAAAGCCCCACCCCTGGAGGCCATGGCCGGGCTCTCCCGCACCTGCCCCCGCTGCGGCTCGACCCTGAAGACCAAGTATTTCCGGGCGCAGCAGCGGAAGATGTTCCTCCCCCACGGCCACGCCAACCCGCTCGAGTGGCGCTTCTGGTGCGCGCGGTGCCAGCGCTACTGCAGGTGATGACGACGGCGAGTCGCCCGGGAAAACGTTAAATCTCTCCCCCGTATCCGCACGATGCGCGCCGCACCCAGCGCCTCCGGGAGGCCGATGTGATTGTCGGAGTCCCCCGCGAAATCCTCCCCGGCGAGACCCGGGTCGCCCTCGCCCCGGAGTCGGTGGCCAAGTTGAAGGGGGTCCAGGTCGCGGTGGAGAGGAGCGCGGGCGAGGCGGCCGGGTTCCCGGACGACGCCTACCAGAAGGCGGGCGCCTCCGTCGCCCCCGACGCCAGGAGCCTCTACGGCCAGGCCGACCTGCTCCTCAAGGTCCGGCCCCCCACCCCCGACGAGGCCTCGATGCTGAAGGAGGGCTCCACCCTCGTCTCGATGCTCTACCCGGCCGCCAACCTGGAGACGGTGAAGCGGCTCGCGGCGCGGAGGGTCACCGCCTTCGCCCTCGAGCTGATGCCCCGGATCAGCCGCGCCCAGTCCATGGACGTCCTCTCCTCCCAGGCGACCGTCGCCGGCTACAAGGCGGTCCTGATGGCCGCCGACTCCCTGCCCAGGTTCTTCCCGCTGCTGATGACCGCGGCGGGGACCATCTCGCCCGCCCGGGTCTTCGTCATCGGCGCCGGGGTCGCCGGGCTCCAGGCCATCGCCACCGCGAAGCGCCTCGGGGCCGTGGTCTGCGCCTACGACTTGCGCCCCGTGGTCAGGGAGCAGATAGAGTCCCTGGGGGCCAAGTTCGTCCAACTCGCCGTCGAGGCCGCCGACGCGCAGGACAGAGGGGGCTACGCCAGGGCGCAGTCGGAGGAGTTCTACCGGAAGCAGCAGGAGCTGCTCGCCAAGCACGTGGCGGAGGCGGACGCGGTCATCACTACTGCCCTGGTCCCGGGCCAGAAGGCGCCCACCCTGGTCCCCGAGGCCGGAGTGAGGGGGATGCGCCCCGGCTCGGTTGTGGTGGACCTCGCGGCCGAGCAGGGCGGCAACTGCCCCCTCACGGAGCCGGGGAAGAGCGTGGTCAAGCACGGGGTCACCATCCACGGGCTCCTGAACCTCCCGGCGACTCTCGCGCCCCACGCAAGCCAGATGTTCTCGCGGAACGTGGTCGCCTTCCTGCTGACCTTCCTCAAGGAGGGCAAACTCGCCGTGGACGACAGGGACGAACTGGTGAAGGGCACCATGGTCGTCCGGGACGGCCAGGTCATTCACGAGCCCACGAAGAAGGCGCTGGGGGTGGCGTAGGTGGCCGGAATCGCCCAGGCGGACATCGTCGTCAACCTCATGATCTTCATCATGTCCGCATTCCTCGGCCTGGAGCTCATCCGCCACGTCTCCCGGCTCCTCCACACGCCCCTGATGGCCCTCACCAACGCGATTTCGTCGGTCAGCATCGTCGCGGCCCTCATCGTCATGAGCCTGGGCGAGGCCAGGGCCGGTGGGGAGCTCGTCGTGACCCTGACCCTCGTGGCCGTGGCCCTCGCCACCACCAACGTCGTCAGCGGCTTCATGATCACCGAGCGCATCCTGCGGATGTTCAAGCGGAGAGGCGAGTAGATGGCGGAGGCGGGCGGAATCGGGTATCCTCTCCTGGTCCAGTACCTCTACGTCGTGGCGGCGGCCCTCTTCGTCCTCTCGCTGAAGTGGATGGGCGAGGTGAAGACCTCGCGGCGCGGGAACTGGGCGGGATCGGCGGGAATGGGGCTCGCCATCGCGGCGACCCTGGTGGCGTTCTCGATCCGGCGGATGGACCTGCTGATCGCCGCCATCGCCATCGGGACTCTCGTCGGCGTCCCCATCGCCCTCCGGCTCCCGATGACCGCGGTCCCCCAGCGGACCGCCATGTCCCACGCCTTCGGCTCCCTCGCCGTCGCGCTCGTCGGCGTGGCCCACTACTTCGAGTTGGCGCCGGACGTGGACGGATTCACCATGTCTGTCCTGTCCGCCGAGATGGTCCTCGGGTTCCTCACATTCACCGGCTCCTGCATCGCATTCGCGAAACTCCAGGAACTCATCCCCGGCAAGCCCTTCATCTACCCGGGCCGGAACATCGTCAGCCTCGGGGTCATGGGGGCCGCCGTGGCCTCGGCCATCCTCCTCATCCTCGACCCCTCCCGGACATGGGCGCTCTACCTCCTCGCGCTCTTCGCCCTCCTCTTCGGCTTCCTCCTCGTCATGGCCATCGGCGGGGCGGACATGCCCACGGTCATCGCCATCCTCAACTCCTACGCGGGACTCTCGGCGGCGGGCCTCGGGTTCGTCCTCAACAACAAACTGCTCATCGTGGCCGGGACCCTCGACGGCGCCTCCGGGTTCATCCTCGCGGTTGTCATGTGCAAGGCGATGAACCGCTCCTTCGCCAACGTGCTCTTCGCCGGAGTCGGAGCTACCGTGGCGGCGCCTTCCGGGGGCGCGGGGGCGGCAGCCGACGCGAAGCCCGTCAAGGCCTACACCCCCGAGGACGTGGCGACCATCCTCGAGAACGCCAACTCGGTCATCATCGCCCCCGGCTACGGCCTCGCCGTGGCCCAGGCCCAGCACGCGGTGAAGGAGTTGCAGAGCGTCCTCGAGTCCCGCGGCGTGGACGTGAAGTACGCCATCCACCCGGTCGCGGGACGGATGCCCGGCCACATGAACGTCCTCCTTGCCGAGGCGCAGGTGGACTACGACAAGCTGTGGGAGATGGACCGGGTCAACCCCCTCTTCCCGGAGGCGGACGTCGCCATCGTGGTGGGGGCGAACGACGTGACCAACCCGGCCGCGAAGACGAAGAAGGACTCGCCCCTCTACGGCATGCCGATCCTCGACGTCGACAAGGCGCGGACCGTGGTCTTCATCAAGCGCTCGATGGCCACCGGGTTCTCGGGCGTGGAGAACGAGCTCTTCTACCTCGACAAGACCATGATGGTCTTCGGCGACGCCAAGAAGGTGGTCACGGAAATCGTGGCTGCGACGAAGAAAACCCTGCACTAACTGTCGCCCGAATTCTCGAACCGAAGACGGGGCTGTGGAAGTCAACAAGGGCTATCGTTCCATATCACTTCTTTCATCCATTGACTGCCGCGCGTGCCGAAGGCACGCGAGATAGAGGCCCGCGACGACGATGCGAGAAAGTTTCCGAGTGGACCGGCAACAACTACACCCTCTGCTTCCCGCTCGTCGCCAGAATCGTGTAGAGCGGACTCGAAATCTGGATTCCCTTCCCGGTGATGTTGTAGGCCCGGGTCTCCTTGCTGTGGCCGGTCCACCGCATCTTCATGATTTGGATGACATACAAAAGTTGCGAGTAGTCTTCCGAGAGGAAGCGGCTGTGGAGGATGAAGCCGTCCGCGACATACTCCGCGATGCCGTACTTCGTCGCCATGCCCCCGCGGGCGGTGTCGGCCTCGGCGGTGATGATGGCGGTCGCGCCGACCTCCTTGATGACCTCCCGGAGGTAGAGGAGGCGCCCGCGCCGCTCCAGGTCGCTCGCGCAGAGGTCGTCGAACTCGGTGATGGAGTCCACGACGAGGATGTCGGGCTTGGCCTGCCGGATGAGCTTCGGCAACTGCTGCTGGAGGTCGCTCACGAGGCCGTGCTCCACCTCCACCAGTTTCAGTTTCAGCAGGACGAGGGACTTCGAGTCGATGTAGGGCTTCAGGTCCCACCCGAACTTCCTGGCGTTCTCGAGGATGGCCCGGTCGTCGTCGCTGGCCGAGACGAACATGCACTTCTTGCCCGCCTGCAGGTTTGCCCACATGAACTGGAGCGTGGTGATGGTCTTGCCCGCCCCCGCGGGCCCGGCGAGGACGACGACGTGGCGCGCCGGGATGCCGCCCCCGAGCATCTCGTCCAAATCCTTGTTCCCGGTGGTGACCCGCTCCCCGGGGTCGGCGTCGCCCTTCATGCCGCCACCTGGACCGGGGGCCCGGTGAACTTCGCCAGCTCCTCCTGGATGCCCTCGACGTGGGAGAGGACCGCCTCGGGCTTGAAACCCGCCAGCCCCTGGGCGTCCCGGAGGACCTCGCCGGCGTGGGAATATTTGCGCTGGCCCGCGCGGACCGCGAGCGGGACGCCGTTGGCGTCGTAGACCGACCAGAGGAAGGCGGTCCGGCCGTTGAGGCGGGTGTGGGCCATGTCGAGGTGCCAGCGCCGGGCGTACTCTTTGTGGCGCATCGAGAGGGCCTGGAAGGAGGGGCCGAACTTCTTCACCCAGGTGTGAACCGCCACATGGCTCACCGGGATGCCCCGCTCTCCGAGGCGGGCCCGGATGTCGCGCAGGACCAGCCGGTGCCGGAAGTGGAGGTTCAGGCCGTAGTCCACCACCCGCTGAGGGAATCGCATCCCGGAGCGCGGGGTCCCGGTCGCCTCGGTGAACTGCTTCCCGCAGGAGACGCAACGGAACTTCTGCCGCGCCCAGGCGTCGCTGCCGTATTTCCGCAGGGTCGAGGAGAGGCAGGCGGGGCAGAAGGCCATCGGAGGCCTTTCTCCCGGTGCGGCTTAAACGTTCCGGGATTTTGTTAAAAAATCAGATTTTGAAATAAATCAGGAGGGTTGGTTCGAGGCATGCCATCTTGTGGTTCCCGACCACGCAGCCAACCGATTCCGCTTTCCGAAAATCCTTCTTTTTAACTGCCCCGGGAGGGCGGGTGAGAGGGGGTGCGCGATTCTCGAACGCCACGGACCGGAGGACTCAGCCCTTCCGGGAACGCGACGCCTTCTCGATTCTCACCTTGATGGGGATGCCGGGGATGCCCATCTCGACCGGCTTCTTCAGGAGGTCGTCAAGCATGAAAATCTGGCTCAGTTTCTCCTGGATGGGCGCGGCCATCGTCTCGATGAGGTCCCGGGGCGGGATCGCCTCGTAGACGTAAGGGGGCTTGCCGGCGCCGCTTTTCGGCAGTTTGGAGCGCTTGACGACCCCGGCGCGGGTCATCTCCGCGAGCGCCTCCCGGACCGAGGTGATGTAGAGGTTGGTCCCCTTCACGATGTCCTCGGCGGTGGACTTGCCCGCCTTCCGGAGGTAGATGTAGATTTTCGCTTTGATCTCGGTGAACCAGAAGTCCTCGAGGACGTCCACCAGCCGGAGGTCGTGGCTCTCGAGGCGGGACTCCATCCCTCCGGAAACGGCGCGCGCGAGCAAATAACTTTCCTACCCCGTGGTAACATCGAATCCTACCGCAGGAGGGGCCGCCCCGAGCGGAGGAGTTCTGCGACCGACCACGCCTGGGAGGGGCAGCCGCCGGGCCGGTGGGGCGGGTCGCCGTCGAACACCTCGGAGACCGTCCCGAGGCCCGCCTCCCGCAGATGGGGCAGGAAGGGCTCGAAGAGGGGCCGCAGGCGGCGCGCGGCCGCGGGGCCGCGGACCCGGAGTACCGCGGAGAGGTAGGGCCCGAGAAGCCACGGCCAGACCGCCCCCTGGTGGTAGGCGCGGTCGCGCTCCTCCGGGGAGCCGGCGTAGCGCCCCCGATAGTCCGGGTCGGCGGGGTCGAGGGTCCGGGGGCCGAATGGGGTCAGCAGCCGCCCCTCCACCGCCCGGAGATAGGACTCCGCCTGCGGCCCCCCGAAGAGGGCGTGGGGGAGGGAGATCGCCACCAGCCCGTTGGGCCGGAGGCGTGGGTCGTCCGGCTCCGCGACGTCGAGGAGGCCGGTCCGGGCGATGAACTTCTGCCGGAACGACGCCGCGGCCCGGGCCGCCATCTCCGCGTAGGGCGCAGGGTCCCGCTTCAGGGCCCGGGCAAAGGACTCCACGGTCCGCAGCGCGTTGTGCCAGAGGGCCTCGACCTCCACCGGTTTGCCCCCGCGCGGCGTCACCGGGACGTTTCCCACCCTCGCGTCCATCCAGGTGAGCCCCGGCGGGCAGCGCAGGAGGCCGTCGGGGTCGGCCCTGACCCCCGCGGGAGTCCCTGAGAGGTGGGCTTCGACCGACGCTTCCAGTTGGGGGTAGAGGCGTGCCAGCAGCCTCCGGTCCCGGGTCTCCCGGAAATATTCGCCAAGGGCATGGAAGAGCCAGAGGGTCGCGTCGGCGGAGCGGTAGTCCGGGCCGCCGTCGGTGAAGAGGTTGGGCACGACGCCCCCCTCCATCCGGGCGGTCCACGTTTCGAGGATGGAGCGGGCGACGTCGTAGCGACGGGTGGTCAGGGCCAGCCCCGGCAGGGAGACGAAGGTGTCCCGCCCCCAGTCGTCGAACCACGGGTGGCCCGCGACCACGGTCCACCCCCCGTCGCGGCGGGCGAGGAAGGAGGCGGAGGAGCGCCAGAGCCACTGCAGCAACGGATGGGCCCGCGGGGGCTTCTCAGGACGGGGGTCCTTCGCGGGGGGGCGGGGGCCGACCCACGCCTCGAAGGTCGCGCCGCCGGGTCCCACAGGCCCCTCCAGGGTCCCGGCGTTGAGAAGGTCCTCCACGGCGTCGTAGCCGCGCTCCCGCTCGCAGGGGTAGAGGAAGTTCCAGTAGTGGGGCCCTCCCTCGGCCGCCCGGGAGCCCGGGCGCAGGCGGAGGTGGAGGTCCGGGGGGGCGCCGGGGGCCCTCCGGAGCCCGTGGGCGGAGCGGCGGGTCACCAGCGGGCGCACCGTCAGCCGGGCGCTCTTCGACGTCCAGTACTCGATTTCGACGGCGTTGGGGAGCCGCCGCAGTCGCTTGCGGACCCTCAGGTCCCCGAAGCGGAACTCCCACGTGGCCGAGAGGCCGTCGAAGGCGAACCGCTCCAGGTGCTCGAAACCGCGGGGGTGGATGGCGCCTTCGTAGAGGAATGTGGAGAGATGCCATGTGCTCCCGCCCGCCGCCACCTCCTCCTCCAGGAGGGCGAGGTGGACCTCCTTCCCGGCCGGGGGGTTCCGGGGCACCACCAGGAGGCCGTGGTACTTGCGGGTGTTCGCCCCCGGGACGGTGGAGGCGGCGTAGCCCCCGGTCCCGTCGGCCAGATACCACTCGCGGGAGAGGGAGCGGTCGAGGTCGCGGAGTTCGGGGCCCTCGATGAGGATTTCCATGGATATGCGATGCAACGCTGTGTCGAAATCCTTTTCCAACCCAAACGCCCCCCCGTAGTGGGGAGGTTCATGAACCGCCATCTTCCACGGGGGGTTGCCGCTCTTGTTCTGGCCGTGGTCAGCCTCGCCGCCCCCGCCTCCGCGCTCCCGGACAACCCCTTCTCGTTCACGCCCCTCACCGACACCCAGCCCCCGACCTGGGCCCACCTCCGGAGCGCCCCGACCCCCTCCGGCGAGACCATCCTCCTCACGGGCCTCGCTCAAGATGACGCCGGGCTGGACCGTATCGAACTGCAAATTGACACGGGGGGGCGTTTTCGTAACACCTCGCACTTCTGAAAACCACCATCAGTCGATGGGGTTACAACCCCTTCGCTCTCCACAGTAGGCGCGGAGAAAAGCATATCCTACGCTACACATATTGCCTCCGATGCCCCCAGGGATGGAGGAACTGCGGAGAGAGAACCGCGAGCTCAGACGCGAGAACTCCCGCCTCAAGCGCCGCGTCGCAGCCCCGGAGAAGCAACTCCGCGAGCTCCAGGCCACCCCGCGCCCCTCGGCCCTCGCCAAGTTCGACGTCCGCCCGCCCCGCGACCCGAAGCCGAAAGGGCCGCCGCCCGGACACGAGGCCCACCATCGCCCGAGCCCGGCGAGACTCTGAGGGTGACGCTCCCCCGCTGCCCCGACTGCAGGGCGGAACTCGGCGAGCCCCTCGAATACGTGGACCACGCCGTCGAGGACATCGAGCCCGGCCACTTGGTGGTCCGCCTCTACCGACAGGCCCGCTACCGCTGCCCCGGCTGCGGCCAGCTCCACCTCGCCCGGCCGCCGGGCATCCTCCCGAACGCCCGGTTCGGCCCCAACCTCGCCCTCCTCGTCGTGATGCTACGGCTGCGGGGGATGGACCTCGACGCGCTGGCGGAGTTGATGGGTCATGAATCGCTTGAGACCACGAGGATCTATGCGACCTTGGCCAACGAGGAGTTGCGGAAGAGGTATGTGGCCTGCGGCCTCCTGGGAGCCGCGTCCGGAAATGGCGACCCGCAGAAACCCCAACCCAGCCCCATCGTCCTGCCCGGGAACGGCGCCGAGGTGGCGCGGGTGCTCCGGAAACTCGGCAGGAGAGGCCGTTCGAAGTAGTCCGCGCCCGCCCGGGGCCCGGCCCCCGACGGGGGCGCCTTCTTTTTTATTTTGGATGTGACTGAGCCGCCTCTCCGTCCGGGGGCGCGGCGTCGCGCCACCTCACCCGGGGCGCCTCCAGGGGCGGTTGTATGCGAACCAGATGAGCCACGCCCCGCCCGCCCCCGTCACCACCACCAGCGGGGGCGGCTGCTGCCCCCCCGCCCCGCCCCCCGCCCGCGCCGGGGAGCCCGTGGTCGTCCTCCTGCCCCCCGGGGCGCCCGTGGAGAGAATCGAGGTGGTCACCGACGAGCCGGTGGCGGTCAAGGTCTCGGTGAAGCCCCTCCTCTCCCTCCCGCTCTCCGCGCCCCCGCCCCCCGGGCCCGTGGCCCGCTTCATGGAGGTGTCGCTGGCCGACCCCTTCGGTGAGCCGGTGAAGGTGAAGAGCGCCGCGATGGAGTTCAAGGTGGAGCGCACCTGGATGGCCCAGAACGCGGTCCCCGAGGAGCGGGTGGCCCTGCTGAGGCTGGAGGGCGACCACTGGGCCGCCTACCCTGCCAAGAAGGTGGGCGACAGCCCGGCCGAGGTCAAGTTCAAGGCGGAGACCCCGGGGCTGAGCGTGTTCGCGGTTGGGGCGGGGCCGGCGCCCTCGCCGACCCCTACGCCGCCCCCGCCGTCGCCGAGCCCGGCGAAGACGCCAGCGGTCATCTCGGGGCCCCCGTCGCCAACGCCCGGGAACGACGGGACGCACGTGCCGCCGGTGCCGACGCCGAGGTCGCCGGGGTTCGAGGTGGGGGTGGCGGTGGGGGCGCTGGCCGGTTTGGCCGCTATGGCGATGGTCCGACGGAGGAGGTTTTGACCGGCACGTTTTTATGGTCGAACGCCTGAACCGATGACGATGGCAGAAATGGCAATAGAGGTTGATAAAACAGGGGTCCAGAGCGCCGGTTCCGACGCTTCGCGGGCGTCCCAGGCGGCTCGGAAGTGGCTGCGGCTCGCGGGGGAGGGGCGGGGCCGCTGGAGTCCCGAGGCCCCCTCCTCGGTGGAGATTTCCCGCAGGCGTCGGCGAAACCGCTGACCGGCGGCGGGATGGCCGAGCCCCGACCCGCGGTCTTCGACTCCAACGTTTTCATCAGCTCCCTCAAAGGAGACGAGAAAGCGTCACCGGCCTGCACGGACCTCATCCGGCGCATCGCCGATGGAGCGGTCCGGCTGGTTGAGCCGGCGGTCCTCCTCGCCGAGGTGGTGGATGCGGTCGGACGGCACCGGAGCGCACGGGAGGCCCGGAGGGTCGAGGGGCTTCTCCGGGACATGGTGGCGCACTGGGTGGTGTGCGACGTGGAGTTCTGCAGCCGGGCGGGACACACCGGATACGCGCACCGGATTTATGGCACGGATGCTCTCTACCTTCAAACGGCCCTCGACCACGGGGCCGCGCTGGTCTCGCTCGACCGGGCGCACTTCGTCCAGCGTGTGAAATCCCGCGGTGCAGATGCATGTTCACCGGCCGAGTTTCTTTTGCGGGTCTGACGGGCCAAGACCGTCAGACGTTCCCTCGGACGACGACGCTGCTGGCGGGCCCGAGAACCGTCCCGTTGGGCGCGATGCCGTCGATGTCGATGCCGAGGGCAGAGCAGATGACGCAAGAGATGTTGTCGATGACGTTCCCCGTCACGTTGAGGCCGGAGTTCGCCCCCCGGGCGCGGAGGGCGGTGACGTTCTGGCCCGTGCTGAGGAGGCCCGTCCGGTTGAAGTTCACGAAGCGGCTGTTGGTGACGTTGGTGTCGTCCGAGAACTCCAGCAGGATGCCGGTCTCGTTGGAGCTGTTGACGGTGACGTTCGTGATGTTGATGAAGCGGCTTGGAAATCCGTCGAGGCCCTGGACATGGATGCCGATGGCGTGGTTCGAGAACGAGGAGTTGGTGATGTTGACACGCTGAGCGTTCTCGGAAACGAAGGCTCCCACGCTGGCCCGGTTGCCATTGGACTGGGTGAAATTGATCCGGGCTCTCGTCACACCCGGGTCCACGTGGACGCCGCGGTTGGGGCCGGCACCAAGAGCTCCGGCTTCGTCGAGAACCACGTTCTCGACCACCGCGTCGTTCCCGCTGATGTGGACGCCGAAGTCGGAGTGGCGGAGGGTGAAACCGGTTATCGTCGCAAGAGGCTCCGGGCTTGTGATTTGAACTGCGGTGGACAGAGTGCGCGCGTCAATGATTGTTGATGCGGGCCCGTCTCGTCCACGGAGAACCACGTTTTTATCGATTACGACCGATTCAACGTAGGTCCCTGGACAAACGATGATGGGCTCCAAGGAACCAGCGGCTTGAATCGCCAGGGTTATGGTAGGCTGGAATGGGACCCCGCACGCCGCATTCGGAACGAAGATGGTGTTGCTGGGAGTCCGGTTCGGCAGGAATCGTTGCCGGGCTTGGATTTCGAAGCTCCGCTCGCTCGTGGAGTTCCAGCGGCCGCTTGAATCGCTGAACCAGATTTTCCAACCAACCCGAGTCCCGTTGGCGACGGAGGCGTTTTTCCACGAAAAAACGACCCAGGCGGAGGTCTCGTCCCTCAGAACCTGGGGCGAACTGTACCTCCCCGTCCAGTTCCTCCACTCCCCGGTCTCGTTGGTCGCCAGGATGGCCGTGGCGAGCCCCCTGTCGTCCTCAAGGCGGGCGTAGAGGAGGACGCTCTGGCCCGGAGTGACGTTCTGAAGACTCTGGCGGACATCGGTCCACCTCGGGGGCTCGACATCTGGATCGGGGGCTCGACATCTGGAGGCAGTTCGGTTGATTGCTGGAAGGGTGGCGAGAAGGCGAAGCCCCCAAGTGTGCTGGCACCGGCAACCGTCGGCAGGAGCGCTGCCAAGAGAAACAGGATGACCCTCCGTAGCACCGATATGCTCAAGACCTCCTCCTGTGCGCGTCATCGCAGCGCGAGTATAAAAAGATAACGGTTAAACGCGAAGAAAGCCAAGACTGTTTGATGGAGGCGGACTTTCGTGGGTCCCTGCCGGGCTCCCGATTGCTGGCACTCGTGGTCCTCATTGGCGCAATCCCCATCTCAGCGGCAGGGGAGGCCCCGCCGGGCTGGAGTGACCCGGCCCAGGTCACGCAACTGGGACCCTGGGTTTGGGATGAAAATCCATCCCTGATTTACGACGCTCCAAACGCCACGTTTTGGATGGCGTACGAGTCCTTACGGGTGTACGCCCAATGGGAAATTTGGCTCACCAACTCGATAGATGGCCTAACATGGTCACAACCACTCCGGGTGACAAACAACACGAGCAGCAAAGGGGCTCCCTCTCTACTGCGAGATGGGAACGGAACATTCTGGATTGCGTTCCGGCTCTCGATAAGCTCCCCCTGCAGCGATATCTGGCTCGCAAACTCTACCAATGGAATGACTTGGGCGACGAACCTGTCAATAAACGAATCCACAGCTAAGCGAGTCACAAACTGCCTCGCTAACCTCTTTCCATCGCTCCTCCAGAATTCGACCGGGCAGTACATTTTAGTTTGGAGGTCAAATATCCTAAATGCCAACGGGGATATCTTTTTTTCCTCCTCTTCGGACGGGAAAACTTGGAGTCCGCAAAAAAATCTAACGAACAACACGAATCGAAATGACTGGCCAGAGGTATTTCAAGATGCAAATGGGGTTCACTGGGTTATATGGACATGCGGGGTGGCCGCAGCGGATAGAAACGATGATATCTGCATAATCAATTCTACAGATACCTCGGTCTGGACCTCCCCCAGTCGAATCATTACCCAGTCGAATCATTACTGAACAGGAGGACAACTTTAGGCTGGACTTTCAACAGGCAAGAAACGGGCACTATCTTCTCGTATGGACTTCGCAATGTGGAAACCCTCCTTACGCAGAATGCCCGAACGGTGGCTCAACGGCGACCCGCGAGATTCATTTCTCCTATTCTGCGGACGGAGTCAACTGGCGCCCGCCCATTTCTCTGACCAACAACTCCATCGTTGACCTCGATCCGACCATGGTTGTTGACAACAATGGCACAATCTGGGTATCTTTCCGGTCTGAGCGCACCACAAACTCCACAATTTGGATATCCCGCTCCAATGTCACCGTCACCTTCCCCAACAATACCACGACCACATGGACCTCCAACTCCAACATCACCTTCACCTCCTTCTCCGCCGACCCCGCCAACGACACATACAACATCTCCTACTCCGCGGACAACGGCGCCACCTGGACCCCGATTGTGGGCGGCATCCTCCCCAACAACAGCGTCGAGTTCAACGGCAGCCGCTCCTGGAACTCCTCCAACCTCTCCGACGGCAACTACAAACTTCGCGTCTGCCGGGTCCGGGCCAACGGCTTCTCGCAGTGCAACCAGACCGGGAACGTCACCCTCGACAACGCACCCGCCTCCGCCACTAACCTCGCAGCCACGGTCACGGCGAGCGCCCTCAACTGGACCTGGACCAACCCGACCGACGCCGACTTCAGCCACGTCGAGGTCTGGATTGACGGGCTCTTCGCCGGCAACCGCTCCAACGCGACATTCGAGAACGCCAGCCTCGCCTGCGGGACCAGCCGGACCATCTCCCTCCGCGCGACGGACAACAAGAACCACCTCAACTCGACTTGGGTGAACCTCACCTCGACCACGACCGCCTGCCCCGCCCCTCCCGCCCCCGTCACCACCACCAGCGGGGGCGGCTGCTGCCCCCCCGCCCCGCCCCCCGCCCGCGCCGGGGAGCCCGTGGTCGTCCTCCTGCCCCCCGGGGCGCCCGTGGAGAGAATCGAGGTGGTCACCGACGAGCCGGTGGCGGTCAAGGTCTCGGTGAAGCCCCTCCTCTCCCTCCCGCTCTCCGCGCCCCCGCCCCCCGGGCCCGTGGCCCGCTTCATGGAGGTGTCGCTGGCCGACCCCTTCGGTGAGCCGGTGAAGGCGAAGAGCGTGGCGATGGAGTTCTCGGTGGAGCGGACCTGGATGAACCAGAACGGGGTGGAGCAGGAGCGGGTGGCCCTTGCGCGGCTGGAGGGGGCGAGGCCCCCGACCCAGCCCCGTTCGGACACCGAAACGCGAGGGTCGGGGGCCGAGATGAGGTGGGCGCCCCACCCCGCGAGGGTGGTGGGCGAGAGCCCTGCCGAGGTCAAGTTCAAGGCCGAGGTGCCGGGGACGAGCATCTTCGCCATCACGGCGGTGCCGGAGGCCTCCCCGGCTCCCCCCTCCCCGACGCCCGCCCCCAGCCCGTCGCCGTCGGTTCCAGCCCCATCCGAGGCGCCCCGGTTTTCACTCCCGCCGTCCGCCGTCCACTCCCCGACGCCGAGGCAGCAGGGGTTTGAGGCCGCGGTGGCGGTCGTTGCGGCGCTCTTTGCTGCTGCTCGGCGAAACCGCAATCGGTAGAGTTATCTCTTTCCTCCGTTCATCGCCCGGATGAGCCGCCGGAGCCTCCGGCGATATTCGGATTCCGCAATCCGCAGTGTTCCCTGGAGTCTGGGGTGGATGGTCCGGTGCTCCTCCAGGAGGTGGCGGACCTGTCCGTTGAGGGTGACGAGCTCGATTCCGGAGTTGAGGGCTTCCTCGGCAAGACGGCCGGTCTTCTCCAGACTCCTCTGGGCCATCCTCGGTTTTTGGGGCGGCAGGCCTTAAAGGAGTTCCGCATCAAGGGAGAAAGACAAATACCCTCACCCATACTTCCCTCCATGCTCTCTCCCAACGAGCGCAAAGTCCTGAGGGGGCTGGAATCGGGGCCTGCGACCGGCGACGACCTTGCGGCGCGGACGGGTCTGAGCCCCGACGCCGCCCTCTCGGCGGCGTTTCAGTTGCAGCAGAAGGGGCTCGTGGACCTCCGAGAGGAGCGCAAGAGGACCTACCGGCTGACCGCAGAGGGTGAACTCTATCAACAGAAAGGGCTCCCCGAAAGGCGCCTTTTGGGTGCTTTGGTTCATGGACCCATTGCCATATCTGCCCTGGATGAATGGGCCAAGCCGCCGCGCAACGTTCTCTCGCCCCACGAAATCCCGATTGTGCCT
The DNA here is from genome assembly GCA_038869515.1 of Halobacteria archaeon. Taxonomy (GTDB): domain Archaea; phylum Halobacteriota; class Syntropharchaeia; order JACQPP01; family JACQPP01; genus JAWCQZ01. The sequence goes on along the minus strand of JAWCQZ010000005.1, from coordinate 100,171 downwards.
GGATGGATTCTGCGGAAAGGGTGGGCGAAGAGAACTCAAGAGGGGTCTCTCGAGCGCGCCGTTTCCGGCGAGGAACCCCCGCCCGGCGATGACGAGCGGTTGCTGAAGCGCCTCGCCTCAGGCCCCGGAGATGCCGAGCACACGGTGGCTGACGCGCTCGTGAAGCGCGGCCTCCTCGCCTTCCAGGAGAGGACCTCGCGCCGCATCTCCCTCTCTCCCGCGGGCCGCAAGGCCCTGGCGGAAGGGGTGGAGGAGGCCGCAGAAGAGATTGGCGACCTCACCCGCGACCTGCTGAAGAGCGGGGGGTGGAAGGGCAAGGCCTTCCGCCCCTACGACGTCACCCTCCCCGCCGCGCCCCACTGGGGGGGCAAGCGCAACCCCTACTCGCGCCTGCTCGACGAGTTGAGGCAGATTTTCCTCGAGATGGGCTTCCGGGAAATCCGCGGCGAGGTCGTCCAGCCCGCCTTCTGGAACTTCGACGCGCTCTTCCAGCCGCAGGACCACCCGGCGCGGGACATGCAGGACACATTCTACCTCGAGAGGGAGGCGCCCCTCCCACCGGTGGCCAAGAGGGTGAAGGCGGTCCACGAGACCGGCGCCGGGGCGGGGAGCCGCGGCTGGCGCCGCCCGTGGGACCCGGCCGCCGCCCGCAAACTCGTCCTCCGGACCCACACCACCGCGGTCACCATCCGCCACCTCGCGGCCCACCCCGAGCCCCCGGTGCGCGCCTTCTGCATCGACCGCGTCTACCGGCGCGAGAACGCCGACCCGACCCACCTGCCGGAGTTCGACCAGTTGGAGGGAGTGGTCCTGGAGGAGGGGGCGAACTTCCGCCACCTCATGGGGCTGCTGCGCGAGTTCTACCGGCGGGCGGGCTTCCCCGAGGCGAGGTTCCGGCCGGGCTACTTCCCCTACACCGAGCCCTCCCTGGAGGTGGAGGTCAAGTGGAAGGAACGATGGGTGGAGTTGGGCGGCGCGGGCATCTTCCGGCGGGAGGTGCTCGCCCCCCTCGGAATCAAGCACCCGGTCCTCGCCTGGGGGCTCGGGGCCGGGAGGCTGGCGATGATGAGGTTCGGGCTCGACGACCTGCGGGCGCTCTATCAGCCCGATTTGGGGTGGCTGAGGAAGTTTCCGGTCGCCGGCCGGAGGGGCTGACGCCATGCCCGTAGTCGCCCTCGACAAGACCGACCTCCGGACCCTGACCGGGCTCCCGCTGAAACTCGTCCGGGAGCGGCTGCCCATGCTCGGCTGCACCATCGAGCGCGAGACCCACGACGCCCTCGAGGTCGAGTTCTTCCCCGACCGGCCCGACCTCTTCAGCGTCGAGGGGGCGGCGCGGGCGTTGCGGACCTTCCTCGGGAAGGAGCGCGGCCTCCGCAAATACGCGGTCAAGCCCTCGGGGGCGCGGCTGGTCGCCGACACCTCGGTCCGCAAGGTGCGGCCGGCGGTGGCCGCCGCCTACCTCCGCGGGGTGAAACTCGGCGACCGGACCCTGCGCTCCCTCATCCGGCTCCAGGAGCACCTCCACTGGACCATCGGCCGCAACCGGCGGCGGGTCGCCATCGGCCTCCACGACGCGGCCAAGGTGGAGCCGCCCTTCCGCTACACGACCGCGGAGCCCGGGTTCCGCTTCCGGCCCCTCGACGAGCCGGCGGAGATGGCCCTGGGGAAAATCCTGGAGGAGCACCCGACCGGCCGCGCCTTCGGGGCGACCCTCCGGGGGCGGGACCGCCTCCCCCTCATCCTCGACGCCAAGGGCCGGGTCCTCTCCTTCCCGCCCATCATCAACGCCGAACTGACCCGGGTCTCGAGCGCGACCCGCGACCTCTTCGTGGAGGTGACCGGGACCGGGGAGGAGGTCGGAACTGCTCTCACTATCGTCGCCACCTCCCTCGCCGAGCGCGGGGCGCGCATCGAGTCGGTGGCCGTCGAAGAGGGCAAGGCGCGCCGCACCACTCCCGACCTTCGGCCCCGGAAGGCGGCCCTGAAGGCGGCCGAGGCGTCGGCCCTCCTCGGGCTCGACCTCACCGCCGCCAAGACCGCGCAACTGCTGTCGAAAATGGGCTTCGGCGCCCGACCCCGGGGGGCCTCGGTGGATGTGGAGGTGCCCGCCTACCGGGTGGACATCCTCCACCCGTGGGACCTGGCGGAGGATGTCGCGAAGGCGTGGGGCTTCGACTCCATCGAGGGGGTCCTGCCGGCGGCGGGGACCGGGGGCCGGGACCCGGTGGAGGTCCGGAAGGCCCTGGCCCGGGAGGTCCTCGTCGGGCTGGGCTACCAGGAGATTGTCGGCTTCACCCTGACGCGGAGGGAGGACGACTTCGACCGCCTCCGGCTCCCCGCCGAGGGGCACACCCCCATCGCCAACCCGGTGAGCCGGGAGCAGACCCAGGTCCGGACCCGCCTCCTCGGGACGCTCCTCGTCCTCCTCGCCGCCAACAAGCACCGGGACCACCCGCAGCGCCTCTTCGAGGTGGGGGAGTCCCTCCGGGAGGGACGGCAGTTCCCGGCGGCCGCCGCGGTGTCGGTCCACGGCCGCGCCGCCTTCGCGGAGGCCCGGAGCCTCGCGGACGGGTTCCTCCGGGAGATGGCGCTCGGCATCTCCATCGTCCCGGGCGACCACCCCTCCTTCATCCCGGGCCGGTGCGGGGCGCTGCTGGCCGGCCAGAGGGTGGTGGGCCACTTCGGCGAACTCCACCCCCTGGTCCTGGAGGCGTTCGGCCTCGAGCTTCCGGCGGTGGCCCTTGAAGTCGAGATTCCCGGCGAATGATGAGGAGCGGGGGCGAACACCTGAGGAGGGTCCGCGCCATCGCCGACTACCAGTTCGGCCCCGGGGCCGGGGAGGCGCTCTTCCCCGACGGGGTTGGGTTCGTCCTGAGCAACACGGGGCGGCCCCGGCAGGTCACGCTCGACGGCGCCCGCATCGCCACGGTCCGCGCCCGGGACGGAAGGCTGACCCTCTCGATGGACGGGGGCCGGAGGCTCCACGGCTGCTTCCCCCCGCCCCGGTGGCGCGTGGTGGTCTCCGCCGACGCGGCGCCCTTCGTGGCCGAGGGGGGCAACGCCTTCGCCAAGCACATCCTCCGGAGCGACCCGGAGATCCGCGCCCTCGACGAGGTCCTGGTCACCGACCCGGAGGACCGGCCCCTGGCGGTCGGCCAAGCGCGCCTCGGGAGCGAGGAGATGGGCGTGCTGAAGCGCGGGGTCGCGGTCGAAACCCGGGACTCCGTCAAGCCCCGGTGATTCTCCAAGAGACCCGGCGGCCTCCCTGAAGAGCGAGCGGGAAGCGGACGGTCTCCTCCCCGGCCCGGGACGCAACCTCCTCCCCGTCCACCTCGACCCGCGCGCGGCCGGGAGCGACCCCCCGGGGCGGAGCGGCCTCCATCTCCACCGGGCCGGAGCCCGCCGGGAGCAGGTGCCCCCGCGCCTCTCCATCCCCATAGCGCAGCCCCAGGAAGCGGCCCTCAAAGCCGAAGTTCGGGAAGGGGAAACGGGGCCGGAATCTGTAGCCCCCGGCGCGCGCCTCGACGCCCGCCATCTTGAAGAGCATGTAGTGGAGGGCGCCGTGGCTGTGGGCGATCTGGACGGGCCAGCGGCGGTAGTCAATCGCGGGGAGGCGGACCCATGGGACCCGGCCGCGCGGGGCCTCTCCGGGGCGGGGGGATGCGGGCCCGTTCCAGGAGTCGTTGCCGCTCCAGGTGCCGTACCAGAGTTGCGGGTGGAGGGTCGCGTGGTTCGCCAGGGTGTTCCGCTTCGTCTCCTCCCACGCCGCCCCCGGGTCCCGCGTCGAGAGCGCCTCCACCAGGAGCATGTTCAGGAGGTACCAGATGCCGCCGCTGGTCAACTCCCCGGCGCGGCTGGTCAACTGGCCTTCCGGCGGGAAGAGGCAGATGGCGCCAAGCGGGGAGGCGCACATCTCCTTGAGGGACCGGACGATGCGGGCCTCCATCTCCGGCTCCACGCCGGCCAGCAGCGCCCAGATCTGCGGCTCGATGTAGAGGCGGTCGGCCCCCACCTCCTTCCCGGGGCGGAACCAGGCTCGGTTGAACCACCGGCCCCGCCACTGCTCCAGGAGCGCCCTGCGCTGGGCCGCGACGAACTCCCCCGCCTCCCGCTCCACCTCCCGGTCGCCCCGCATCCGGGCCAGCTCCGCGAGACGGGGGAGGACCGCGCAGGCCATGGCGCTGTTGAGGGTGGACTCCCCCTCCCGCCGGACCCTCCGCAGGTGGTGCCACCCGAGCAGGGGGCCGAGAGGGTTCCGCCCCGCGTCGGGGGCCATCTCGTCGCTCCAGTCGCTGAACTTCAGGCGGAGGAGTCCGTGGGCGCCGGTCCCCACCTCGTCGCGCAGGTGGCGCCAGGAGGCGCGGAGGTGCTCCCACCCGGTCCCGGCCCGCCCCTCGTGCCTCGGATGGAACGGGAACGTTTCGTCGAGGAGGCCGAAGTCCCGGGTCGCGAAGAGATACTCGATGGCGAGCCAGAAGAGCCAGAGGTCGCCGTCGCTCGGCTCCATGATGTGGAGGTCCCGGGCGCCGTAGCCCGAGTAGTCCCAGGGCAGCCGGCCCGACGCCTTCTGGATGCGGAAGAGGAACCGGAGGACCTCCCGGGCCATGGGCGGATCGAGGTAAACGAGAGGCCAGCCGTGCTGCGCGATGTCACGGGGGGCGCCGTTGACTCCCCACTGGTAGAGGTAGAGGCCCCCCTGCGGGATGGCGTGGGCCTCCACGTAGCGGTCGTAGAGGGCGGCGGAGCGGAGGTAGTATGCCGACCAGGCGGCCTCCCGCGCCACCCACCCTTCCGGAAGGTCCCAGGAGCCCGCGAGGTCTCTCCAGCGCGCCGCGGTCTCCTCCAGCGACGGGGCCCGGCGAACCTCCTCCGCAACGGCCCCCGACCCGTAGTGGTAGCCGGCGGCCACTTCGGCGCGGGAGGCTCCCGGACCGGTCCGGTAGCGCAGGGCCATCCGGGGAGGGCGGGTCCCGGGCTCCGGCCCGGGCGGGGGCCCGGCGCGGTGGGCCAGGAAGAGGTCGGGGAACCAGGGGTCCCGGCGGCGGGGCTCCGGGGGCAACTCCTTGGGACCCCCGACGCGGGCCCATTCGATTCTTCGCTCCGGGTCATACTCCGTCCGCTCGACCCGGGGCGAGAGGGGGCCCTGGAGGAAGCGGAGGAAGGTGAAGAAGAGAGACCGGGGGCGCGGGGCCCAGGAGGCGACCCACTCCCCGGCCCCGGGGGCGTCGAGCCGGGAGAGGACGAACGGGAAGTCGCCGAACGGGGCGTAGAGGGTCTCCCTCCACCGCAGGTTGCCGGCGGAGAACTCCCGCCGGAGGTAACCGGCGCCGAAGAGGGCGAGACCCGGGACGGGGGGCGCCGGAGGGGCCGCCGGGGTCCACGCCGGCCCCGAGGGGCCCTCCCGGGGGGCGTCGAGCCACTTGGCGCAGGTCTCCCAGGCGAAGAGCGCCGCGCCCCCTCCGGCGGAGGCGACGGCGGTGATGCGGTCGTTCCCCACCTGGTGCCAGGGGCGGGGGTCGCGGGCGGTGTAGAGGTAGGCCGGGAGGCCGAACTCGTCGGTGACCCACCGGCCGAAACCCCCCGAGCCGCAGGGCGCGGTTGCCGGTCCACCCGCGCTTGTTGCAAGTCCCGTCGCGCGGGACGGAAGGCGTTCACGCGCGAGCCGTCTGCAACGCTCGTTTGATGCCTCGTCGCGCGGGACTTCGCCCATGGTCCGGCAGGGACCCGGCCGTCAAAAAACATATTCCGGGTTTCGAGGGCTCGCCTCCCGATTCAAAAAAGCCATGATTCCCTCGGCCCCAGGAGCTGGGATGCTCCTCACCCCGATGTGGCTCTCCCTCCTCGCGGTCCTGTGGCTCGGGGCCCGGGGGTTCGGCTACGACCTCACTTCCGAGGCCCTCCTCGGTTTCCTCGTCGGCCTCGGCTGGGAGGCGGCCACCCGGGACCTGTGGGTCTATCGATATCCGAAGATGTGGGTGGTCCGCTCCATCCCGGTGGCGGTGGTCGCCGGGTGGGCCTTCACCGCGCCCCTGGCGAGTTTCGTGGGGCAGCTGATGGTCCCCCTCGGGACCTGGAGTCCCCGGACCCTGCTCGCCGACGCGATGGTCTCCGCGGCCATCCCCGGCGGGTTCGAGCTCCTGTTCGGCTACGTGCTCCACTACTGGGAGTATCGCATCCAGAAGCCGTGGTATGTCCGCATCGGCTCCTGGGTCTGCATGGGGACCGGCCTCCTCACCGTGATGCGGGCCTACAGCCCGGTCCTCGACGGGGTTCTGGGGATCGGGTAGCCGGAGCCCCGGGGCCTACTCCGGCCGTATCTCCTCGATGATTTTTCCGTCCATGAAGACGCGGACCGCGCCCCCCGACGCGGAGACGGCGATGGAGACCGCCTTGGTGGAGCGGGTGATGGCCGCCGCTGCGGCGTGGCGCGTGCCGAGGCCCCGCGGGTTCTCCATCAGGGCGTGGTTGCCGCCGAAGATGACCCCCGCCCCCTGGATGGTCCCGTCGCGGTCCACCACGAACCCCCCGTCCAGTTTGGCGAACTGCTTGATGGAGTCGCGGCACGAGGGGGCGGTCACGGCGCGCTCGAAGGGCGCGTATCCCTTGAAGGGGTTGAGGGAGAGGGGCTTGGAATATTTGAGGACCGCCGGCGTGTCCCCGAGGACGAAAAGGGTCCCGATGGGGTGGCCGTCCTCGCCCCCGGTGGCGAGCTCGAGGGCGACGGAGAGGGCGGCGCTGAAGACCTCCGGGCGGACCCGCTTTCCGATTTCCGGGAGCGCGGAGCCGAGGCCCGGCAACTCGCCCGCGACCGAGAGGCAGACGATGGAATTGGCGGACGGCCCGGCGCGGGAGAGGGGACAGATGCAGACCACGTTGTCCACGTATTGGAGGTAGGAGGCCGCGACGGCCCGGAGGAGGGCGTCGCGGACCCGGCCCCAGCGGCCCGGGGAGGGGGCCACGTAGAGGAGGCGGTCCACCCGCCCCTTGCAGGAGGAGTAGGTCTGGGTGTCGCCGACGCAGAAGATGACGTTGTTCCGGGCCCGGACCCGGAGGGCCTCGTAGAGGCGGAGGTCGTCGCTCAGGAAGAGGATGGCGTCGGCGTCGCATTTTTCGGCGATCGAGGCCCCGGTCTCCACGATGAGCTCGCTCGGAAAGACCATCCGATTCCGCTTTGCCGGGCCGACGATATACTTTCCAACGAAACCCGCAGCGGGTTGCTGAAAGTTTTTATCCGGCCCTCTCGGAGGGGCCCAGATGGCACGGGGATTCGCCCTTTGGATGGTTCTGCTGCTTCCGGTTTCCGCGGCGGCCCTCTCCCTCGACCTCCACCCCGTCCTCTCCCAAGGCGAGATCCCTCCCGGGGGCAACGCCACCCTCAACCTCTCCCTCCGCACCTCCGAGGCGGTGGCGGGAGTGACGGTCGAGGTCTCCGCCCCCTTCGCGCCGAAACTGGAGATCACGCCGGCGCGCCGCGATGTGGGGCCGATGGGGCCCGGAGAGGAGCGCGGGCCCTACTCCTTCGCCCTCGTGGACCGGGGCCTCGACTCCGGCAAGTACACGGTCCGCATCCACGCGTCGGCCAAACTCTCGGGAGACCCGGAGGGCGGGACCCGGACGGTCCTCGTGGACCTCCGGGTGAACCCGGCCGCGCCCCCGGTCAAATCCCCCGGGTTCGAGGCCCTGGCCGCGGCCCTGGCCCTGGCGGCCGTCGCGCTGTTTAAGGCCCGGAGGAGAGAGGGGTAGCATGGCGGACGTGAGGGTGAACCGGCGCGAGGTCGCCGACCTCATCCGGGACGGCGCTCTGCCGCTCCACTGCCCCAGGTGCGCGGCCGAACTCTACCTGCGGCTCACCGACCTCGGGGGAGGGGCCTTTCGCGCCGCCGCCCCAGCCGCCGCGGCACCGGCCCGGGCGGCCACCGCGGCCGAGGAGCAGCCGAAGTGCGTCTCCTGCGGCAAGCCCATCACCGCCTACGCCTTCGCGGTCCGGAAGGGGCTCTGCACCGAGTGCTTCTCGGTCTCCGGCAGCCGCCTCGACAAGCCGGGGCAGCCCCGGGAGGCGCCACCCCCCGAGGCACCCCCCGCGCCGGGTCCTGCCACCGGCCCTTAGCCCCGGGTCGCCTCTTTCAGCCCCGCGAGGAACCGCCCGACCCCCCGGGCTCCGCTGCGCCGCTCAACCAGTTTCACCAGAGCGCTCCCCACGATGGCCCCCTCGGCCCCCATGGCCCGGACGGCCCGGACATGCTCCGGCCGGGAGATGCCGAACCCGACCGCCACCGGCAGGCCGCCTGCGGCCCGTCGGACGGAGCGGACGGTGGCGGGGAGCCCGGGGGGGAGGCGGGAGCGGGCGCCGGTGACTCCGAGGAGGGAGACGAGGTAGAGAAAGCCGGAGGAACTGGAGGCGATGCGCCCGACCCGCGCCTCATCGCTCGTGGGGGCGGCGAGCAGAACCAAATCGAGCCCCGCCGCGCGGGCCGCCTCCCGGAAGGGGGCGCACTCCTCCACCGGCAGGTCGGCGAGGATGAGTCCGTCGCCCCCCGCAGCGGCGAGGGCCCGGCAGAAACCCCGGGGCCCCCCGGAGTGGTGGAGCGCGAGGTTGGTGTAGGTGAGGACGACGATGGGGGTCGCAGAGCCCCGGCGCACTTCGCGGATGAGGGAGAGGACCCGGGGGGGAGTGGTGCCTGAGATGAGCGCGCGGCCTGTCGCCGCCTGGATGGTGGGGCCGTCGGCGATGGGGTCGGAGAAGGGGATTCCGACCTCGAGGACGTCGGCGTGGCGCGCCGCCTCCCGGAGGAGGGGGAGGCTCGCGGCGGGGGTCGGGTCGCCGCCGGTCAGGTAGGCGACGAGGGCGGTCTCGTTCCGGTCGTGGAGGCGGCGGAAGAGGGGGGCGAGGCGGGACATCGCAACGTTTGCAAATTGCAAATTATAAACTCTCTCCTGTAAAAAGGAGGAAGGGGACTATATTGCCGAGTTCCAACGGGCACAGATTGACAGTCATCCGACCACTTTCGCCGTTCCCCCGTGCCGCGTCCGCCTCGGCCGGACGCGCACCGTCACCGGCTTCTCGATGTCGGGTGTCGCCACGATGGCGGTCCCCGGGGGCAACCGCTTCAGGTCCTCCGCCATCTCCTCGGTGAACCCCTCCAGCGACTTCCGCAGGACCATGATGTCGTTCGGGTTGGTCACCCGCAGGATGATTTGCGAGCCGCACTGGGAGAGAACGTTCTTGTCGATGCGGGCGGGCCGCTGGGAGATGACCCCGAGGCCGAGGCCGAACTTCCGCCCCTCGGAGGCGATGGTGCGGAGGATGTCGCTGGATGCCGCTTTTTTGAATCCCTTCTCGGGGCAGAACTCGTGGGCCTCCTCGACCACCAGCATCAGCGGCGGGACGCGGTCGTGCTTCCGCGCCTCGAAGAGGTCGTGGGCCACCCGGGCCGCGACCACCTCCTGGAGGCGCGGGTCGAGCCCCTTCAGGTTGATGACCGTCCCCCGGCCCGGGGCCACCAGTTCGTCCACGGTGGTCGGGGAGTCGGAGAGGACCCCGGAGTCCCGGAGCTCTTCGAGGCGCGCCTGCAACTCATACTTGTCCTTCCCCTTCGCATCGTCAAGGGCTCCGAGGACGTCGGTGACGCGGTAGGTCTCCTTCTTGGCCGCCGCCTTCTGGATGGCCTGCTGGAGGGTGGAGTGGAGCCGGGGGGAGAGGTCGGGGAGGACTCCCCGGAGTTCCCGGGGCTTCAGGTTGATGCCGTCGAGCCGGAAGACCCGGTCCGCCTCTTTGTGGATGGCCTTGGACATGGGGGTGAGGACCGCCAGCTGTGACGCGTAGGATGCGGGAGAGACGCCGAACGCCTCCATGTTCCGGGGGTCCTCGCTCGGCTCCTTGAGACTCCCATACTCGCCGTGCGGGTCGAGGACCACGAGGGGCACCTTCCGCTCCAGCAACTCCTCGACGAGGACCGCCGTCGCGTAGGACTTGCCGCCGCCGGTCTTGGCGAGGACCGAGAGGTGGCGGGTGACCAGCGTGTTCACCGGGACGTAGACCGGGATGGCGGTCCCCTCGAGGTGTCCGAGGTAGGCGCCGGTCGCATCCCCGAGGCCGAGGACCCGCCGGACCAGTTCGGGGTCGGCCGGGAAGACCCGGTCGCCGGGCGAGAAGGGCGTCCTCGGGAGCCGGAGGACCCCCGCCTCATCCTTCACCCCGATGACGACCGCCCGGGCCCGCGTCCGCTCCGCGCCCCCCTCCGCGAATCTCTCCATCGAGGCGGTCTGGGCGAGGGTCCAGCCGTCCGCCGGGTGGTGGACCTGGAGGTATTCGGACCGCTTCAGAGGGCCCACCACGTCGAACTCAAACTCCCGGATGGCGACCCGACCCCGGATGATTCCCGACGCTACGGAGGTCGCCAGCTGCTGGGCCATGTGGGAAAAGTGATTCCGGCGGTCCATAAACTTTCCAAAAGGGCCGGGGGAGAGGGGGGGTGCGCCTGTGGACGGGGAGTCACGGCCAGCGACCCCCCGGGGCGGAGTCCCTCCCCCCCGGCGACAGAGTGCGGGGGACCGGATTTGAACCGGCGAACTCCTGCGAGACAGGAATCTGAATCCTGCGCCTTTGACCTGGCTCGGCAACCCCCGCGGGGGCGTCTTCCCTTCCCTGGACCGGAATTGAAAAGTTTTCGTGCGCTCTACCGGGCCGCCCCGGGGCCGCGGCCCCCTCCGCGGCCCCAAACTCTCAAATCAGGGGTTTCTCGACCTGTCGAGTTTGGGGCCGCGTTTCCACCGGCACTTGGGGCACACCTCGCCCCCCGTCGGGAAGGGCTCGCCGCACCTCGGGCAGTAGAACCGCTCGACCTCCTTGATGGAGACGAAGTGGTAGTAGCGCCCCTCGATGGTGATGCCCCCCGACTCCGCCTGCTTGGGGGGGAGGAAGGTGAGGGTGAAGTTCGGCCCCGAAGGAGGGGTGATTTCGAGGAACTGGGCGACCTCCTCCGAGGTGAGGCCGGTCCTCTCCGCCAGGGCCCGCCGGAGCCGGGCCACGGTGATTGGCTCCGGGACCTTCTCCTGGTGCTTCAGCCACCGGTAGGCGCTCAGCAACTCGCGGACGAACCGGTCCTTGGCCATCTTGGGGGCGAGTGCGGCCTCCAGGGCCTTGTGGCGGGCCTCCCGCTCGGCCTGGGCTGTCGCCGCGTCCTTCTCGGTGCGGACCTCGTGTTCCGCGGCTTTGGACTTGACCACGGGGGCCCATGGGGCCGCCGGGGGAAAACCCTTCTGCTACGGGAGCCGCAGCAGGTTCTTCTCGCAAACCAGGGCGTCCTCGCCGTCGAAGTAGTACTCGGGGACCCGGTAGACCTTCCGGTAGCCGAGCCCCTCGTAGAACTGCAGAGCCGCCGCGTTGCTCGGCCGGACCTCCAGGGTCACCCGGGTGAACCCGTCCGCGCGGAACGCCTCCTCGGTGGCCCGCATGAGTCCCCGGCCCAGGCCCCGGCCCCGCAACTCCGGCCGGACGGCGACCCCCGAGACGTGCCCCCGCGTCCGGGACTTGACGGTCCCGGCGGCGAATCCCTCGAGGCCGTCGCCCCCGATGCGGACGAAGAAGTAGCGGCCATGGACCCTGAAGGCATCCTCGATGTCCCGGGCGGTGTTGCTGGTGACGATGCACCCCAGCCAGAGGGAGGTCATCTCCTCCAGGTCCCGGTCGGTGGCCCGCCGCACTGCGGGGTCGGGAGTTGCGAGAGCGACCCCGGCGTCCCCTCCCAGTTTGGCGGTGGCCATGGGATGGAAATGGGGGTCCGATGGACATAAGGCCAGCGGTTCGCGAGTCCCTGCCCGGGCGCAAAGGCGAAGTCCTCCCGCGTCCCCGGGTCCGGGATGGCGATGGAGAGCCGCCTCCGGAAGTTCGACCAGGCCCTGACCGACCTGGGCATCCGGGTGAAGGACGCCGACCAGAGGAAAATCTGGGGCTCCTGCCTGGACGAGGAGACCCTGGGGGTCCTCTACCGCCTCTCCAGCCGGAGGGTGGTGGCGGCCTACGGGGGGCCGGTCAAGACCGGGAAGGAGGCCCACGTCTTCCACGCCCTCGGGCCGAAGGGGGAGGAGCTGGCGGTGAAAATCTACCGGAGCGCGACGGGGGAGTTCCGCCACATGGAGGAGCATCTCGCCGGGGACCCGCGGTTCAAGTCTCACCGGCGGAACCGCCGGGACGTGGTGCGCCTCTGGGCCTCCCGGGAGTTCAAGAACCTCGAACTCGCCCACGGGGCGGGGGTGCTGGTGCCGAAGCCGGTCGCGCTGGAGAAGAACGTCATCGTGATGGAGTTCATCGGGGTGGACGGAATCCTCGCTCCGACCCTCAAGGAGGTGGCCCGCGACCTGACCGACATGGAGGCCCTGGCGAGCCTGGATGGGGCGGTGGAGAACGCCCGCCGCCTCTACCACCGGGCCGGGCTGGTCCACGGGGACCTGAGCGAATACAACATGCTCTACTTCGACGGCCCGGTTTTCATCGACTTCGGCCAGGCGGTGCTGAAGGCGCACCCCCGGGCGCCGGAACTCCTCCGACGGGACGCGACCCAGGTGGCGCGCTTCTTCTCCCGGTGGCGGAAGGGGCTCGGCCCGGAGGAGGTTATGGAGAGGATTCAAGAGCCCCCGGACCCGGGGAGCTGACATGTTCCTCTCGATCCCCGAGGAGCGGGTGGGGGTCCTCATCGGACCCGAGGGCAAGACCCGGGCCCTCCTCCAGCGGCGGACGGGATGCCGCATCGAGGTGGACTCCGAGGACGGCCGCATCGAGGTCACCGGCGCCGACCCCGTGGCGGAGTTGCGGGCCGGGGATGTCGTCCGGGCGGTCGCCCGCGGCTTCTCCCCGGAGCGGGCCCTGCGGCTACTCCAGAGCGAGGACCAGATGCTGGAGGTCGTCGAAATCCCCGCCGGCAGCCGCAACGACCTGGAGCGCATCTCGGGGCGCATCATCGGCCGCGGCGGCCGGACCCGGCAGATCCTCGAGGAGACCACCGGCGTCCACCTCTCGGTCTACGGCAAGACCGTCTCCATCATCGGGGACCTCTCCCAACTCCATGTGGCCCGGGAGGCCCTGGAGATGCTCTTCGGGGGCTCCCCCCACGGGGCGGTCTACAAGTTCCTCGAACGGAAGGCGAGGAGCCGGGGCTCGGAGTTCTAGGGAAACATTCACTTTCCGGGGTGCGAGGCCGCGCGGGATGGCCCAGGCGCTCCAACCGGTCCCCCTCGATGCCCTCCGTGCCCAGGTCGCGGCCTGCGCCCGCTGCCCCCTCCACAAGAGCCGCACCCAGGCGGTCTTCGGCGAGGGGCCCGCGGGGGCGAAGGTCATGTTCGTGGGGGAGGCCCCCGGATTCACGGAGGACCAGCAGGGCCGCCCCTTCGTCGGGGACGCGGGGCGCATCCTGACAGAACTCATCGAAGGGGCCGCCGGGATGAAGCGGGCCGAGGTCTACATCGCCAACACGGTGAAATGCCGGCCGCCGAACAACCGCGCGCCGGAGCCGGGGGAGATGGAGGCGTGCGGGCCCTTCCTCGACCAGCAGTTCCGGCTCGTCTCCCCGCGCATCGTCGTCGCCCTCGGCCGCCACGCCGCGGGACGGCTCCTGGGGAGACCGGTGGCGATTTCCAAGGAGCGGGGCCAGGTCTTCGACCGGGGGGCCTACCGGCTGATGCTCGCCTACCACCCTGCGGCCTGCCTCTACGGGAAGGGGGTGCGGGAGTTCCTCGAGCAGGATTTCCGGAAACTCGGGTTGATGGCGCGGGAGACCCTATAGCCCCCCCATTCCCGATTCGAGATACGCTTTTATCGCCGTCCCGTCCACCTCCCCGATGGTCAAGGACCCGGTCTGCGGCATGGAGATTCCCGCCTCCGGCGAGACCTTCACGGTGGACGGGGGGAACGTGGGCCGCCCGGGGACCACCTTCTACTTCTGCGCCCCGATGTGCCGCACCACCTTCCTGGGCGACCCCGAGAAGTTCCTGGCCGGGACGAGGAACTCCATGGAGGCCATCGAGAAGCGGGTCATGCTCTACTGGTTCATCCTGCTGCTCGGCTTCGGCGTGAGCCTGGTGCTGGTCTTCCTCCTCCTCCCCGGGCGATAGGGCGCGCGGGCCGCCGGTTGCCTTAAGTCCCGGCCCCCCTCCGGGCCCCCATGGGCCTCGTGGACGTCCACTTCCACTTCATCGCGGTCCCCGAATACCTCGCGGTCTACCGCCAGCACCTCGAGACCCTCGACCGTGCGGTGCTGCTCGTCTTCTCGAGCCCCGGCCTGAAGTACCGCGAAATCCAGCACATGGTCCCCAACATGGCCAAGTCCTTCGTCGGGAACCACTTCAAGGCCCTCGCGAAGAACGCCGGCGAGGAGGCGGAGGCGTTCGCCGACAGGGCGGGGACCTACGACCTGGCCGGCTCCTTCGCCCGCTGGTGGCGCGGCGCCGGGATGGACCGGAAGACCATCCCCTTCATCGACGACCGCGACTTCCGCACCCTGGACGAAAGGCGGCTCGAAGCCTACCGCAAGCAGGGCTTCGCGGGCATCAAGACCTTCTACATCCCCGACTACGACGACGCGGGCATGAAGGGCTACCCGGAGGTCCTCGGGATGGGGCGCGACGAATACCGCGCGAGTGTCCGCCGCCTCTTCGACTTCGCCGCGGCCCGCGACATGCCGGTCCTCTGCCACGTGGACCTGCGGCGGAACTCCGATTTGATGAAGGAGGTCCTCGACGCCCACCCGAACCTCCACCTCGACATCCCCCACTTCGGGTATGCGCGGCCGCTGATGGGGCCGATGCTGGAGAAGTACGAGAACCTCTACTCCGACGTCTCCTCCCTGATGCCGGTGATGAAGGAGAAGACCGCCTCCTACATGGAGTTCATCGAGAAGCATCGGGAGAAGATTCTGCTCGGGACCGAGGGGCTGCCGGTGAGCGCGGGGGAGTTCGTGAAGTTCTTCGAGAAGCACCTGAAACCGGAGACGGTCGAGATGGTGGCGAGGGGGAATGCGGAGAGGTGGCTGGAGAAGGTGTGGTAGCCCGCGCTCGGTGCTCGCGCGGGCGTAGAAGGCACAGAGAAGCGATATGAAACGATAGCCCCTGTCTATCATTGGGTTTCAGCGAGCGCACGGGCCCGGGGAAATCCTCGCGCCCCGCGCGAGTAGCGAGCCCGGATGGCCCGCGCGCGAGCGTACAAGGGATGCTTGAATGGCTGGCCCTCACTTGCTTCCAAACACCGCCATCCTATCAAAATAGACCTCGTTCCGGCTGACCTCCGCGTGCCACAGGAACGCCCCGCCGCTGCCGGCCCCGAACGGGCGGGCCTCCTTGAGGGACCAGTGCATTAACCAGCCCTGGAACAGTTTCGTGAGGTAGCGGCGGAACTTCTCGTGGCCCACGATGGGGCCCCGGGTATTCGGGTCCTGGTAGTGGCAGTCCTCGGTGTAGAACGACAGGAGCCGCTCGACCTCCTGCGCGTTCCACGCGGCGAGGAACTGCTCGGTGTGCTTGGTGAGGCGGTCGCGGTCCATTGGTTCCTAATGCACCCTCCATCGGGGCTGTGCGGGGTCTCTCGCCGGGCCGCGCGCTCGATGCGCTACTCGCCCTCGCTCCCTTCGGTCGCTCGGGCTCGTCGGCGGCTGTGATGAGCGCTCGCGGGGCTCGCGCCCATCACGGGAATTTGCGCTGCGCGCAAATTCCCCAAGGTCCCGCCGGCGGACGCCCCGGGCTTCAGACCGGGGAGGAGCCGGCGGGCAGCATAACTCGGTCGGCGCTCGGAGCCCTTGCGCCGAAGCGCCCCGGCCTGGGACCCGTCCTGAAAAGACGCCCCGGCCTTCAGGCCGGGGTATTGGCGAATTTCGCGCGAGCGCAGCGAGCGCGAAATTCGCTTCACACAACTGCCGCCTACGCGCATCTTCGCGCGGCGGCCCTTGCTTTTGCAACAGTCGCCATTTCGAAATCGGAAACATGCGCGGGCGCAGAGAGACACGTCGGTGAATTTTGCAGAAGCGCCACTACTTCCCCGTCAACTTGTATTTCAGAATCCTTCTCCGCGTCCTCTCAATGCTCTCCGTCAACGGAATCCCCCGCGGGCACGACTCCACGCACCCGAACGCGGTCCTGCACCTCCAGACGCCATACTCGCTGTCGAGGACCGCCAGCCGCTCCTTCACGTTCCCGTCCCGGGAGTCCCCGATGAACCTCCACGCCTTGGCGATGGCGGCGGGCCCGAGGTAGTTCTCGTTCCCCCAGAGGACCGGGCAGGAGCCCTCGCAGCAGCCGCACATGATGCAGGTGACCTCGTGCTCGATGCGCTTCCGCTCCTTCGGGCTCTGGAGGCGTTCCTTCTCCGGGGGCGGCGCCTTCTCGATGAGCCAGGGCTTCACCGACTCGAACTTCTTGAAGAAGTTCCCCATGTCGCACACCAGGTCGCGGACGACCGGCAGGCCGGTCAGGGGCATCACGGTGACCTCGGGCCCCAGCTCCGACAGGGGGGCCTGGCAGGCCAGCCGGTTGCGGCCGTTGATGTTCATGGCGCAGGAGCCGCAGACGGCGTGGCGGCAGGAGTAGCGGACCGCGAGCGAGCCGTCCTGGGTGTCCATGACATGGAGCAGCGCCTCCAGCACCGTGGTCCGGGCCTCCATCTCGACGTCGTGGTGAGAGAACTTCGGCTCCGTCTCGACCCCGGGCTCGAAGCGGAAGAGTTTCAGGGTCGCTTTGAGGTTCCGCAGCGGTGGAGCGGGGGTCTCGTTGCGGGGGGCCATGGCCTCGGCCATGATTAAGCGGAGAATTCCTCCATTAATGCTTCCTCTCCTGCAGTTCCCACCGGGTCTTGACCACCGGCCCGTATTCGAGCCTCGGCCCCTCCGGAGTCCGGTAGGCGAAGGTGTGCCCACTGTCGCCGGGGGGAGGGGGGCATAGCCCCCCTCCCCCCGTCCACAGGCCCGCCCCCCTCCCCCCGGAAACCGTCAGTACTTCCGCTCTTGTGGTTGCCATTTTGTGATCACCACCGGTCCATAGTCAAATTTGGGTCCATCAGGCGTGCGGTATGCAAAGGTGTGTCTCAACCAATTTGGGTCGTCCCGGCTCTTGAAGTCGGTCCGGGCGTGGCCGCCCCGCGACTCCTTCCGGGCGAGGGCCCCCGCGGTCACGACCTCGGCGAGGTCGAGAATGCCTTCCAGTTCGAGGACGTGCACCAGGTCGAGGTTGTAGCGAAGCCCCTTCCGGCGCAGCCGCACCCCCCGGAACCGCTCCTTCAGGTCCCGGATGCGGCCCAGCGCCCGGGTCATGGCGGCGGCGTCCCGGAAGACCCCCACCTCCTCGTCCATGAAGGAGTAGAGCTCCTGCTTGATGCGCCAGTAGTCCTCGCCGGCGCCCCCCTTCTGCAGGAGGGCGAGCCGCTCCTCGAACCGCTTCCGGGTCGCCTCGAAGGCTTTCCCGTTCCCCTCGGGCGCCTTTTCTTGGATGTATCCGGCCGCGGCCGCCCCCGCCCGCGCCCCGAAGACGATGGTCTCCAGCAGGGAGTTCCCGCCGAGCCGGTTCGCCCCGTGGACCGAGACGCAGGCGCACTCGCCCGCGGCGAAGAGCCCCTCCATCGGGGTGCGGCCGTCCACGTCGGTCGGGACGCCGCCCATCGTGTAGTGCTGGCCCGGCTGGATGGGGACGGGCCCGTCGACGGGATCCACCCCCGCGAAGTGGATGGCGAGGTCCCGGATGCCCGGGAGGCGCTCCTCGATGCGCGCCCGCCCGAGGTGCATCAGTTCGAGGTGGACGAAGGCGTCCTGGAAGCCCCGCCCCTCGTTGATTTCGGTCTGGATGGAGCGGGCCACGATGTCGCGGGGGGCGAGTTCGCGGAAGTTGGGGGCGTACTTGTCCATGAAGCGCTCGCCGTGCCGGTTCTTCAGGTAGCCCCCCTCGGCCCGCGCCCCCTCCGACATGAGGATGTTGGTCCCGTAGAGGGTCGTCGGGTGGAACTGGACGAACTCCATGTCCTCCAGAGGGACCCCGTGGCGGTAGGCGAGCGCCATGCCGAGGCCGGTGTTGATGTGGGCGTTGGTGGTCTTCCGGTAGACACGCCCCGCGCCGCCGGTGGCGAGGAGCGTCGCCTGCGCCTCGAACGCCTCCACGCGCCCCTCCAGGAGGTTCAGCGCGAGCGCGCCGCGGCACCTCCCCTTCACCACTCCCCCGCGGCCGGGAGGCCCCCCGGTGGCGGGCTGGCCGTCGCTGCCCTCCACCACGAGGTCGAGGACGTGGTACTCCTCGAAGACCGGGATGGAGCGCTTCCAGCACTGCTCGAAGAGGGTGTGCATGAGAACCTGGCCGGTCCGGTCTGCCGCGTAGCAGGTCCGGGGGAATCCGGCGCCCCCGAACGGGCGCTGGGCGACCCTCCCGTCCTCCGTCCGGCTGAAGGGGACGCCCCAGTGCTCCATCTCATAGGTGCGCAGAATGGCGTCGTTGCACATGACCTCCACCGCGTCCTGGTCGGCGAGGTAGTCGGAGCCCTTGATGGTGAAGAAGGAGTGCTCGTCCGGGGAGTCCTTGGGGTCGGCGTTCCGGAGGGCGGCGTTGATGCCCCCCTGCGCCGCGCCGCTGTGGCTCCGGACGGGGTGGACCCGGCTCAGCAGCGCGACTTTCACCCCTGCGTCGTGGGCGGCGACCGCGGCGCGGCATCCGGCGAGTCCCCCGCCGATGATGAGGAGTTGGGTCTTGTGAGTCGTGACGGTTCCAAGAGTCATGGCGTCACGGCCCCGCGTAGGTGAGAAAGGGCCAGAAGGCGAAGGTCCCGTAGACGAAGGTGGCGATGCCCACGGCGGAGAGGGCGTCCCGGATGGTCCTCTCCCCCCCGGGCCAGAGTTTCATGTCGACCAGGATGTTCCGCACCCCGCTGAGGCCGTGGGCGAGGGCGAACCCGAGCAGGGCGTAGTCCACCGCGAGGATGCTCAACTGCTTGATGTGCATGTCGGCGATCGCCTTCACCGACCACGCCCCCTCCAGGTCCGCGAAGTGGACGAGCCAGAAGTGGAGTCCCACGAGGCCGATGAGGGCGATGCCTGAGACCCGCTGGAAGAGCCAGGCGGCCGCGCCGCTCCCGCGGTGGAGGTGGCGGTCCTCCGGGGTGGGCTGGCCGTAGGTCTTCCGGGGCGGAATCTCGGCCGCCATCTACGGGCCTCCACTTCGGAGGCGCTCGAAAATCAACGGCAGGAACTGGTAGCCCGACCACATGGCGAACAGCAGGGTCACGGAGGCGACGCCGAGGAATAGCCCCTTCTGGCGGGCCGTGCCGACACCCGCGTCGAAGAGGGTGATGCGGATGCCGTTCGCGGCGTGGTAGACGATGACGACGAACAGGACCCAGGAGAAGAGGAGGAAGGGCGGGCTCACGAGGATGCGCATCAGTTCGTCGAAGGAGCGGTGGTCGAAGTTGGCGTTGGCGACCGTGGCGATGTGAATGAAGAGGTAGAGGAGGATGAAGACCCCCGTGGCCCGGTGGAGGACGTGGGCGAGGAGGCCGGGCTGCTGGCGCGCCGGAGCGAGGAACCGCTTGCCGAAGGCCACGAGGCGGAGCCCTTCGCGCTCCGCCATGTCGGCGGCCCGGTCCACCGTTTTCTCGGCTTTTTCGACGGTGGAGTCGAGGAGGGACTCGACCTCTTTTCGCATCTTTCCCGGTGGGCGGGGGGATTTAAAGTCTGCTGGCCCCGGGTCGTGTGGCCTCCCCGCCGGAAGGGCTCGTTCTCGGGGGCGTCGCGGCGACCCCGGTCGCCGTGGGCTGGTCGGCGCGACGGCAGCTGCGCGACCGCCCGCCCGTCATCGAGCGCCCGACCACCTGGCTCCAGACCCAGACCAAGGCGGGACTCCTTCTCCCGTCGTGGCCGTTCCCGGTGTGGGTCGCGCCCCTCGCCCCGGTGCACTATCTGCGATCTGCGCGCCCGCGCCGAGGAGGAGTTGCTCACGAAGCACCTGCCCGAGTGCGCCGGATTCAAGCAACGCGTCCCGATGCTGGTCCCGGGGCTACGGCTGACCCGATAGCGCCTGTTTCGCGAGCGTCCCGATTTGGGACGGGGTCTCGGCCACGCGGGCCCCCGCCGCCTGGAGCGCCTCCATCTTGCTGGACGCCGTCCCGGTCTTCCCCCCGACGATGGCCCCGGCGTGCCCCATCTTCTTCCCGGGGGGCGCGGTCCGGCCCGCGATGTAGGCGACCACCGGCTTCTTCATCCGCTTCACCTGCTTCGCCGCGGTCTCCTCCGCCCGGCCGCCGATCTCGCCGATGAGGACCGCCGCGCGGGTCTCCGGGTCCCTCTCGAACCCCTTCAGGACATCCAGGTAGCCGACGCCGGTGACCGGGTCGCCGCCGATGCCCACGCAGGTGGTCATCCCCAGGCCCGCCGAGCCGAGGACCGAGGCGACCTCGTAGGTCAACGTCCCGCTCTTCGAGACCACCCCCACAGGGCCCGGCTTGTAGAGGTGGTTCGGCATGATGCCCATCTTCGCCTTGCCGGAGGAGACCAGGCCGGGGGTGTTGGGGCCGACGAGCGAGACGCCGCGCCGCCGCGCCTCGGCCACCAGCAGGAGGCTGTCGTGGACCGGGAGCCCCTCGGTGATGACCACCACCGGGTCGAGGCCCGCCTCCATCGCCTCGAGGCCCGCCTCGCGGGCGAAAGGGGCGGGGACGAAGATGATGGAGGCGGTGGCCCCCGTCTTTTCGACCGCCTCCTCCACCGTGTCGAAGACCGGAACGCCCTCCACGTCGGTGCCCCCCTTGCCGGGGGTGACTCCGGCGACGACCTTCGTGCCGTACTCCTTCATGCGGGCGGCGTGGAATTTGCCCTGGTAGCCGGTGATTCCCTGGACGACGACCTTCACTTTCTCGTCGATGAGGATGCTCATGGCGCAGAGCGCCCTCCGAAGTGCGCGAAAAGATTGAGATGACGACCGGCGTTTCTGCCGTGCCCACCCACCTGCCCCATGCCTTCGCCCCCGACTCCCCATCCGGAACAGTCTATGCCGGCGGAGGCGATGAGATGCCCATCTGCGGACAGACAGGGGCCATCGCCGGTCATATCACTTCTCTCCATCTTTTACGCCCGCGCGAGCACCGAGCGCGGGCTTCCACATCTCCACCGCCCTCTTCGCCGCCTCGTCCATGCTGTCCAGCGCGGTGATTCCCGCTCCCTCCAGGATTTTCCGCCCCTCCGCCTGGTTCGTCCCCACCATCCGCACCACCGCGGGGACCTTGATCCGGTCCCGAACCGTCAGGATGCCCTTCGCCACGTCGTCGCACCTGGTGATCCCCGCCATGATGTTCACGAAGAGGACCTTCACCTTCTGGTGGGAGACGACAAGGTCTATCGCCCTGGCGGTCACGTCCGCCCCCGTCCCGCCACCCAGGTCGCAGAAGTTGGCCGGCCGCCCGCCGAAGTGGTCCACCAGGTCCAGGGTCGCCATGACCAGCCCCGCGCCGTTGCCGACGACGCCGATTTCGCCGTCCAGTTCGACATACTGGAGCCCCTGCTCCTTCGCCCGCATCTCCAGGGGGGAGAGGACGTCGGCCGGGGCGATGGCGGCGATGTCCGGGTGGCGGAATGCGGCGTTGTCGTCGAGAATCACGCGGGCATCGAGGGCGACGAGTCCCTTCGGGGTCACCGCGAGGGGGTTGATTTCGGCGAGTTCGCCGTCGAGTTCGCGGAAGAGCCGGTGGAGGGCGCCGAGGACCTTCGGGAACTGGGCCGCGGCGTCGCCCCCGAGGCCGAGCCTCTTGGCGAGGGCCCGCGCGTGGAACTCCCGGAGCCCGAGGTGCGGGTCGAGCCCCCGCCGCATGACCTTCTTGCCCGCCGCCTCGACCTCCACGCCCCCCGCGGCGCTCGCGAGGAGGACTTCCTCCTTTGCGTCGCGGTCCACGAGGAGGGCGACGTAGAGCTCCCTCTGGATTTGCGCCAACTCCTCCACCAGCAGTTTGGGGCACTTCTGCAGGAGTTCGGCCGCCACCTTCCGGGCCTCCTCGGGCGAGTTCACCCGTCGGATGAGGCCCGCCTTGCCACGCCCGCCGACCAGGAGCTGGGCCTTGAGCACGGCGCCGCCGCCCACTTCGCGGGAGACCCGCTCCGCATCCTCGGGGGTGGCGGCGATGCGGCCCCGGGGGACCGGGATGCCGAATTTCGCGAAGAGCTCCTTCCCCTGGTGCTCGTAGAGGCGCATCCCCCTCCACCGGGCGCCATGGAAAAAGGCTTTGGGGCGGGGCCGCCTCTCCCCGCCATATGGTCGTCGAAACCGGCGCGGACTGGGCCACCTGCGGCCTCTGCGGGGCCCGCCTCAAGGGGGCCAATCTGGAGCGCCACTACGCCCAGGTCCACCCCGGCGAGAAGCCGGAGACGCTGAGGCGTGAGGCGGCGGGGAGCTTGCGCGTCCAACTCTCCTTCGCCGGGGTCTACGCCCTGGTCGCGGGGAGCCTCATCTTTTTCTTCGCCCTCCTGACCCAGTGGAGCCGGGGAGGCAGCCTCAACCTGCAGGTGGAACTCTTCCTGCCGTTCCTCCTCTTCGTCTCCGTCGTGGCGGTGGGGATGACCCTCGGGGCCGACAAGTAGCCTTCCGGCGCCGGGCTTCGAAGGAAACTTTTTATCCCTGCCCCCTGCGACCCGGACCGGATGGCCCCCTACGCCGAGGAGGAAGGGTTCGAGGAGGAGCCCGGGGAGGATCTGGAGGAGAAAGGGGAGAAGGACGCCCCGGCGGAGTTCGTCGGCGTCTGCGACGCCTGCGGGCGGGACGTGAACGAGGGCGAGGAGACCCACTGCCCCCACTGCGGCGCCGTCTTCCACACCACCTGTGTGAAGAAAATCTGCAAAAAGTGCAAGACGAGTTTCAGGGTCCGCTGAAGGTCCGGCGGAAGAGGTCGTCCCACTCCCGGGGCGCAGGCGTCACCGGGTTGGTGATGGCGCAGAGGTCCTTCTGGGCCTTCGTCACCAACTCCCGGAACCTCGCCTCGAACTGGTCCGCGGGGACGATGTCCGCGAGGCGGGTGGGCTGCTCGAGCCTCCGGAGGAGGTCAAAGATGCCCCCGGCCAGGTCCTGCGGCGTGGAGCCGAGGTCGAGCATCCGGGCGACGTCGCCGTAGAGGGGGGCGACCTTCGGGCTCTTGCCGTTGAACTCGACCACGTAGGGCAGGAAGAGCCCCACGGCCCGGCCGTGGGGAACGCCGAAGGTGCCCCCGAGCGCGTGGCCCATCGCGTGGGCATTCCCCACCTGGGAGTTCCCGAAGGCGAGGCCCGCGATGGTGGAGGCGTTGTGCATCTTCTCCCGGGCGACGAGGTCGTCCCCATTCTTGTAGGCGCGCTCCAAGTGGGCGAAGGCGAGGCGGATGGCGTGGAGGGCGAGGCCGTCGCTCACGTCGTTCTTCCAGGCGCAGGTGTAGGCCTCGATCGCGTGGCAGAGGGCGTCCATGCCGGTGTCGGCGGTGACGCGGGGCGGCATCTTCCGGGTGAGGAGGGGGTCGAGGAGGCTCACGTCGGCCACCACGTCGGAGCAGGCGAAGGTCATCTTCCGCTTCTCGGCGGGGTCGGTGATGATGAACGCCCAAGTGACGTCGGAGCCGGTGCCGCTGGTGGTGGGGACTGTGATGAGCTTGGCGCGCTTCCGGAGGCCCACCTTGCCCATCACCGCCTTGAAGTTCTTCACGGTCCAGTCCGGGTTCTCGTAGAGAATCCACATCGCCTTGGCGGCGTCCATGGAGGAGCCTCCGCCGACCGCGACGATGTGGTCGGGCCCGAACTCCCGCATCCGGGCGGCTCCGCGCTCGATGGTGGCGATGGCGGGCTCGGGCTCGACCTCCGCGAAGATCGCCACTTCCATCTTCCCCTTCTTGAGTTGCTCCTCCACGACCGCGACCACGCCCAGTTTCTGGAGGACCGCGTCGGTGACGACGAACGCTTTCTTGCCATCGAGCCCCGAGAGGTATTTCAGCGCCCCTTTGCCGAACTGGATGCGGGGGCTGCGGAAGCGGCTCGGGCCGGCGCTGGCGGCCATGGAGTCAGGCCGTCGCCTCCAGGAGTCTCGTCACGGCTTCGGGCTGCTCGATCATCATGAAGTGGCCCGCGTTCTGCACGACTTCAAGTTTCGCCCCCGGGATGCCGGAGGCGAGAGCCCTGCCCAGCGCGACCGGGGTCAGGTTGTCACTGCTTCCCGAAACCACCAGCGCGGGCTGGCGGAGGGCGGCGAGGCGGGGCGCGCCGTCGAAGCCGTTGCACGCCTCGAGGTCCCCCAGGAAGACCTCGACCGGGGTCTTGCGGATTTCCGTTTCGGCCCACTCGACGACCTCCCGGGGAGTTGTCCTGGCGAAGACGAGGGGGCGGACCCCCTTCAGCGAGCCCTCCAGGTCCTTCTTGAATCCCTCGAAAACGAAGGGGGGAATCTGGATGCGGGCCCCCGTGCCCACGAGGACCAGTTTCGCGACATCGGCGGGCCACCGGTGGGCATACTCCTGGGCGATGAGGCCGCCCATCGAGTGGCCGACCAGGGTGAGGGGCGGCAGGTTCCGCGCCCGGGCGAAGTCGTGGACGAACCCGGCGTAGGCGGCGACGCTCTTCTGCCCCGCGCCCCCTCCTCCCCCGTGGCCCGGGAGGGTGATGGCATGGACCGTGTGCCGCGTCCCGAGCGCCTCGACCTGGTGCTTCCAGAAGCGGCCGTTGAGCCCCGCGCCGTGGACGAGCAGGAAGACGCCCATCCGCAGGATTCAAGAGCGGGCCCTTAAAGGATTGCCCATGGCCGTCCTCGATTCGTTCAAACTCGACGGCAAATCGGCGCTCGTCACCGGAGGCGGCCGGGGCATCGGGAGGGCCGTCGCTCTCGCCCTCGCCGAAGCCGGGGCAGACGTGGCTGTCTGCGCCCGGACCCCGAAGCAGGTCGAGGCGGTCGCGGGGGAGGTCCGGCAGCGCGGCCGGAGGTCGCTCCCCCTCGCCTGCGACGTTCGGAAGGCGGCCGATGTGGAGGCGACCGTCGCCCGGACCGTCCAGGAATTCGGCCAGCTCGACATCCTCGTGAACAACGCGGGCATCCTCTTCAACAACTGGCTGATGGACACCACGGAGAGGACCTGGCACGACGTCATCGACACCAACCTGACCAGCGCCTTCCTCTTCTGCAAGTTCGCGGGGAAGCACATGATTCCCCGCAAGTCGGGCTCGGTCGTCAACATGGCGAGCGCGGCCGGGGTTGCCGCCTCCCCGCGGCAGACCGCTTACCACGCCAGCAAGGCGGGCCTCATCCTCTTCACCCGCTCCCTCGCCCTCGAGTGGAACCGCCACAACATCCGGGTGAACGCCATCTGCCCCGGCTTCATCGAGACCGACATGACGGCCATGGTCCACAAGAACCCAAAGTTGCGCGGCGAGTTCGTCCAGCGGATTCCGATGCGCAGGCTCGGCCGGGCGGACGAAATCGGGCCCCTGGCGGTCTACCTCGCGTCGGACGCGTCGAGCTACGTGACCGGGGAGTTCGTGCTGGTGGACGGCGGCGTGACGGCGTATTGATGGCCCGCGCAGTTCCACTCCGCTCCCGCGACCGCTGGGAGGTCCTCTGCCAGGACCGCCGGAACTGGCTCGCCGGCCTCTACCAGCCCGAGTTCTCGTCGCGCCGCCAAGTGGACCGGCTGGAGCGGCACGACGTCCCCGAACTCTTCATCCATCTGCGGGGACGGGTCTCCCTGCTGCTGAAGTCGGGTCGGGGCCCGGTGCGGGAGCGGTCCCTCAAGCCCGGAGAGGCCCTCTGGGTCCCCGCCGGGGAGTGGCACAACGGCTTCCGGGGGAGGGGCGGGGCGGCCCTGGTCGTCGAGAGGCCGGGGGGAAAGACTCATTTCATGGACCTCGGAGGCCGCTGATGGGCGCCAAGAAGGCCGCCGCGAAGCGGCCCGCCGCCGGGAGAGCGGCCCCGAAGAAGCCCTCGGACCCGGTCGCGCAAGTCTTCCTCGACATGAAGCGGGTCTTCGTCCCCGGAAAACTGCGGCGCGACGCGACCTACTACTTCTCCATCGGGGAGGGGAACAAGTGGACCGTCGTCGCGGGGCCGAAGAAGGTCGTGGTGAAGAAAGGGAAGTTGACCGAGAACGCCGACTGCGTCCTGAAGGCCGACCGCGGGATGTTCCTCCGCATGATTCACAAGGGCTACATCCCCAACTTCATCGACTTCCAACTCGGGTTCGTGAAGACCAACCGGCCGGAGATGCTGGCCGAGTTCGGGAAAGCGTTCAAGTGGTGACTCCGGTCACTCCTTTCCGTTGAACCGGGGCGCGCACACCGCCCCCTCAGCCGCCGAGCCCACGAGGCTCGCATACTTCGCCAGCGCGCCCCACCTGCAGTTCGGCTTCGGCTCTCTCCACCTCCGGAGCCGCGCGCGGATTTCGGAGCCGGTCAGGTCCACCGCCAATTTCCGCTTCGCCGCGTCCACCGTCACCTCGTCCCCGTTTTTCAGCGCCGCGATGGGGCCCCCCCGCGCCGCCTCGGGCGCCACGTGGCCCACCATCAGGCCGTGGGTCGCCCCGGAGAACCTCCCGTCGGTGAGCAGCGCGACCTCGCCTCCGATCCCCTGCCCGAAGAGGGCGGCGGTGACCGCCAGCATCTCCCGCATCCCCGGCCCTCCCCGGGGCCCTTCGTAGCGGACGACCACCACGTCGCCCGCCTTGATTTTCCGCGCGGCGATGGCAGCGAACGCGAGTTCCTCGGAGTCGAAGACCCGGGCGGGGCCGGTGTGGCTCAGTTTCTCCACGCCCGCAATCTTGCACACCCCGCCCTCGGGGGCGAGGTTGCCCTTGAGGACGACGACGGCCCCGTCGGGGCGCAGCGGGCGCTCCAGGGGGCGCACCACCTCCTCGGGGGGCGGCGCCCCCGGCTGGACGACCGGCTTGCAGTCCCGAAGGTTCTCGGCGAGACTCTTCCCGGTCACGGTCAGCGCGTCGCCGTGGAGGAGGCCCGCCTTCAGCAACTTCTGGAGAACCACCGGGACGCCGCCGATTCGGTCGAGGTCAAGCATCACGAAGCGCCCCCCCGGGCGGAGGTCCCCGATGTGGGGGGTCCGCTTCCGGATGGGTTCGAAGTCCTCCAGCCTCAGTTTGACCCCTGCCTCCCGCGCGATGGCGAGCAGGTGGAGCACCCCGTTGGTGGAGCCTCCCATCGCCTGGAGGGTGGTGATGGCGTTCTCGAACGCCTCGTAGGTGAGAATTTCCCGGGGCCGGATTCCGGCCTCCAGGAGCCAGAGGACCACCTCCCCGGTCCACTTGCAGAAGCCGTCCCTCCGGGGGTCGGTGGCGGGCGGCGACGCGCTCCCCGGCAGGGCGACGCCGAGCGCCTCGCTCAGGGAGGCCATCGTGTTGGCGGTGTAGAGCCCCGCGCAGGAGCCCGCGCCCGGACAGGCGAAGTCCTCGACCCTCTTCAGTTGCTCGGCCGACATCTGGCCCGCCTCGTAGGCCCCCACAGCCTCGAAGACATCCTGGATGGTGCAGTCGCGGCCGTCCACCTTCCCGGGCATGATGGTGCCCCCGTAGACGAAGGCCGAGGGCAGGTTGGTCCGGGCCATCGCCATGATGGCTCCCGGCAGCGACTTGTCGCACCCCGCGATGGCGGCGAAGCCGTCGTAGCGGTGGGCGTGGACCATGAGTTCGATGGAGTCGGCGATGATTTCGCGGCTGACGAGGCTCGCCTTCATCCCCTCGTGGCCCATGGCGATGCCGTCGCTCACCGCGATGGCGACGAACTCGCGCGGGGTGCCCCCCGCCTTCGACACCCCCTCCTTCGCCGCCTTCGCGAGCCGGTCGAGGTGCATGTTGCACGGCGTCGCCTCGTTCCAGGTGGAGGCCACGCCGACGAGGGGCCGCACGAGGTCCTCGTCCTTCAGCCCCATCGCCTTGTACATCGCCCGGTGGGGGGCGCGCTGGGGCCCTTCGAGGGCGTCGCGGGAGCGGTGGCGCCTGTGGTCTCCGGGAGCGGGCATGGAGTCCGCTTCCCCCGGCGGGTTATGAAGGCTTCTTCGCCGCAATCTGCACCGCCGGCAGCAACTCCTCCCCGTGCTGCTTCGCGGTCTCCTGGTAGGCCTTCGCCATCGCTTCGAGCCGCCTCGCCTTCCTGGCGGCCTCCCCGGCCCACTCGATGTGGCTCCGCACCCACCCGTCGGGGACCCGCACGCTCCGCTCCACCCGCTCCAGCGAAATCTCCTTGAACCCCGCCCGGTGGAGCCACTGCTCCATCTTCAGGGGGTCGTGGCGGTGGAGGAGCCCCGCCTCCTCCAGCAGTTCGGCGAGCGCCTTCGCCGCCTTTTGGCCAGGGCTCTTGGGGGCGAAGTGGAGCAGAAGCAGGGCGATTTTCCCCTCGGCCCGGACCACCCGGAACGCTTCGCGCGCCCAGTCGCCGAGGGCCTCCCCCGGGACCCCGTGGAGGCTCTGGTAGGACCAGAGGCTGTCGAAGTGGCCGCTCCGGAAGCCCATCTTCGAGGGGTCGCACACCGCCGCGCGGACCTCCTCCGGCAACCACCGCAGCCGCTCGGCCCTGGGCCCGCAGGCCGCCACGGGCTTCTCGGTGCGCTCCTTCAGGAGGAGGGAGAGGAAGCCGTCGGGGCCGTAGTCGAGGGGGCGCTCGTCGGGGGCGACGCCGACCCGCTCCAGGAAGGCGGTCCGGTCCTCCATGGCGAAAGGCATCGTGGGAGAGGGGAGCGCCCGTTTAAAGCCATGTCTGAGATTCGGCGGCGGCCCTCCGCATCCCGGCCGGTGGAGTGGGCCGGGGTCCGACCTTCCAGGGTTTCCCGGCAGAAACGGCAAACTTTAAAATTCCGCCTCCGACCCCGCCCCATGGCCAAGTGGGTCGAGGGCAGGAGCGCCATCGTCACCGGAGCCCTCGGCCTTCTCGGCCGGACCTCGGCCGAGGCCCTCGCCTCCGAGGGCGCCAGGGTGGCGTGCGCCGACTCCGATTCCAAGGTCACCGAGTTCGCGGCCGAACTCGGCAAGAAGCACGGAGTCCAGACCCTCGGGGCGGTGGCGGACCCGCTCAACAAGGAGCAGGTCGAGGGGCTGGTGAAGAGGGTCGTCGAGGGGTGGGGCCGGGTGGACATCCTGGTCTGCGGCTATGAGTACCACCGCCTCGACCCCATCCTCGAGATGAAGAACGAGGCGTGGCACGAGGTGGTCAACGCGAACCTGAAGTCGGTCTTCTACGCCTGCCGCGCCGTGATCCCCCATATGACCAAGCAGAAATACGGCCGCATCGTCAACTTCAGCGCCATCGAGGCGCGCATCGGCTCCGCCTTCGCCGGGAACCCCGCGGGCCTCGGCGAGGCCCACTTCGCCGCCGCCAAGTCGGCCATCATCGGGTTCAACCACGCCCTCTCCCGGGAGGTCGCCTCCCTCGGGGTCACCGTGAACGCCATCATCCCCGGCTACATGAAGGACCGGGCCCCCGCCATCCCCCCGGACGAGTTGAAGAAGCGGCTCCCCCTCATCGCGGCCCAGCGGTGGTGCGAGCCCTCCGACCTCGCGGGAGCCATCATCCTCCTCGCCTCCGAGAAAGGAGGCTACATCAACGGCGACATCCTGACGGTGGGCGGCGGCGCCTACATGACCCCGTAGCCATGGGCCGCCTCGAGGGAAAAGTGGCCATCGTGACCGCCGCTGCGGGGGCCGGCATCGGCCAGGCGACCGCCAGGAAACTGGCCCAGGAGGGGGCGAACGTCGTGGTCAGCGACGCCCACAAACGGGAGGACGGGACGAGCCGGACCACCGAGGTGGCCGACGAAATCACCAAGGCTCACGGCAGGAAGGCCATCGGCGTCGTCTGCGACGTGACGAAGCCGGAGCAGGTGAACGCCATGGTGGAGAAGACAGTGAAGGAGTTCGGCAGGGTGGACATCGTCGTCAACAACGCGGGGTTCAACAAACTGAGCCGGCTCGAGAAGATGGACGACGACAACTGGGAGCGGGTCCTCGCCATCACCTTCCACGGCGCCTACTACGGAATCAAGGCGGTCCTCCCCCACATGGTCCGGCAGAAATGGGGCCGCATCGTCACCATCTCCTCCTTCGAGGGGTGGTCGGGCTCCCCTTTCGGCGAGGCCCACTACGCCGCCTCCAAGGCGGGGGTGATGGGGCTCACCCGCGCGGTGGCCCGGGAGGTCGCCCCCCACGGCATCACCGTCAACGCCGTCGCCCCCGGGGCGACCATGAACCCCTTCCTGGCGAAGCAATACACCAAGCAGATGCTCGACATGATGGAGCGGCTCTCCCCCATCGGCCGCTCGGGGCGCCCCCCCGACATCGCCAACGCGGTCGCCTTCCTCGCCTCGCCGGAGTCGGAGTACATCACCGGCGAAATCCTCCTCGTGGCGGGGGCCCAGTACATCCGGTGACCTGTCCAGGGAGCGCCTTTTCTACCGCCGCGGCGAAGGGGGATGCATGAATCCCACCCGCCGGGCCGGGGCCCTCTTCCTGGCCGCGCTCGCGGCCTCAGGCTGCCTCGATAGCCCCGGCGCCTTCTACCAGCCGGGGGCCCTGGAGATTCTCCTCGACGTCGCCCGCATCGCCACCGACGTCAAGGCCTACGGCGACGCGGCCACCGGGAAGGCGCGCATCGCCCAGGGGCAGAGCCAGCTCGGGCTGCTGGACAACCTGATTGCGAACCTCACCGAGTCCCAGGCCAAGCGGGACCTGAAGAACGCCGCCGGGGCCCTCCGCTCCGCCCTCAACGGCTCTGCCTACCTCCTCGACTCCTTCCAGGCGCTGAAAGTCAATCGGACCGACGAGGCGCGCCTCAACCTGGAGGCGGCCCAGGCCAACTTCACCGAGGCGCAGGCGCTCGCGTCGGGGGTTTCCGACCCCGACCTCCGGGCCGCGATGGACTTCGGGGGCGTGGCGGCCGAAATCAACCGGACCGCGACGGGGCTGAAAGGGCCCGAACAGGCCCCGAAAGCCTCGGGAGGGGATTGAACCCTCGACCTGCTGTTTACAAAACAGTCGCTCTGCCGCTAAGCTACCGAGGCTCTACCCAAAAAGGAGAAAGCAGGAGACGAAATAGTTCACCCATGCCCTCTCGGCCCCCGACCCCCGCGTTGGCCCTTCGGGGGAGGGTTTCCCCCCTCCCCAAGATGGACGGGGCGGGTCGGGGGCCTCGCTCCTGCCTCGTCGTCCACTACGGCGAAATCGCCCTCAAGGGGGCCAACCGCCCGGTCTTCGAGAACCGGCTCGTCCGGAATCTGAAGCGGGCGTTGGGCGAGGGGGGGGCGAGCGTCCGGAGGGAGTTCGGGAGACTCGTCGTGGACCTCTCGAACGGCGGCGACGCGGCCGACCTCCAGGCCCGCGCCGCCCGCGTCTTCGGCGTCGTCTCCGTGGACCGGGGGGTCCGGGTGGAGTGGGCGCCGGAGGCGATGGCCGAGGCCGCGCGGGCCCTGCTCCCGCGGCCCGGAGGGCGCACCCTCGCCGTGGACACCCGCAGATCGGACAAGCGGTTCCCGATGACCTCCCTCGACGTCAACAAGCGCATCGGAGCGGTGCTGGTCCAGGAGGGCTGGCGGGTGGACCTCGACGCCCCCGACGTCACCCTCCGGGTGGAACTGGCTTCCGGCGGGGCCCTCCTCTCCGCCGACCGCCTCCGGGGCCCCGGGGGGCTCCCGGTGGGGGTGGCGGGCCGGGTGGTCTCCCTCCTCTCGGGAGGCATTGACAGCCCGGTCGCCTCCTGGCTCGCCATGAAGCGGGGGTGCGAGGTGGTCCTCGCCCACTTCCACAACGAAACCCTGGAGCACGACCCGGGGAAGGCCCGCGACATCGCCCGGGTGCTGGCGGGCTATCAGGGGCCGACCGTGCTCTACACGGTCCCATTCGGCGAGGCGCAGCGCCGCATCATCGCCGACTGCCCCTCGAAACTGCGGATGCTCCTCTACCGCCGCCTGATGGCGAGGGTGGCGGAGCGCCTCGCGGCCCGGGAGAGGGCGCGGGCCCTCGTGACCGGCGACAGCCTCGGCCAGGTCGCCTCCCAGACCCTGGAGAACCTCGGGGTCCTCGACCGGGCGGTCTCCCTGCCCGTCCTCCGCCCCCTCCTCACCTACGACAAGGAGGAGACGGTCCAGGTGGCGAGGCGCATCGGGACCTACGACCTCTCCATCCAGCCCTACGGCGACTGCTGCTCCTTCCTGGTGGCGAAGCACCCCGAGACCCGGGCCGACCCGGCGCGGGTGGAAGCCGTCGAGAGGGCATCCGACCCGGAGGCCCTGGTCGAGGCCTGCCTGGGGAAGGCCCGCCGGGAGAGCCTCCCGTGAGGTGCCCGAAGACCGGCGAAACCTTTGAAAACAGATTCGACCCGCTGACGGGCCACGTGGTGCCCGCAGCGTGAGTCGCACGGGAAAATATTTCCGCGAACCCGGCCAACGGCCCGGATGACCCCGAAATACGGCGCGCTCCTGGACATCCTCGCCTCCTGCGGCCCCACCGTGGTGGCCCACTCCGGGGGCTCCGATTCCAGCCTCGTCGCCTACGCCGCCCTCCGGGCCCTCGGGCCCGGCCGGGTCCTCGCCGCGACCACCGTCTCCGCCACAGTCCCGGGCGACGAGGTGGTCTTCGCTCGGGAGTTCTGCGCCCGCCACTCCATCCCCCACGAGGCGGTCCCCGTGGACGAACTGCAGGACCCGGACTGGTCCTCGAACCCGGTCAACCGCTGCTACTTCTGCAAGACCCTCCTGGGGCGCGCCCTGGGGGGTCTCCGGGAGCGGCGCGGCTTCCGGACGGTGGCGGACGGGACCAACCTCTCCGACCTCTCCGAGGAGCGGCCGGGACTCCGGGCCCTGGGGGAGCAGGGGGTCCGGAGCCCCCTGGTGGAGGCCGGGATCTCGAAGCTCGAGGTCCGGGAGATCTCCCGGGAACTGGGGCTCGAGACCTGGGACAAGCCGTCGTCCCCCTGCCTCGCCTCCCGCATCCCCCACGCCATCCCCATCACCGCGACCGCCCTGGCCCGGGTGGACCGGGCCGAGAGGTGGCTCAAGGAGCGGTTCGGCCTCCGGATTGTCCGGGTCCGCGACTCCCTCGGGGCGGCCTCGGTGGAGGCGGGGCCGGGAGAGGTGGAGCCCCTCCTGGGGGCCCGGGAGGAGATTGCGTCGGCCCTCCGCGACCTCGGCTTCACCCGGGTCGCCGTGGACCCCCGCGGCTACCGGGGCCGTGTCCTCTGAACCACTGTCGCCGGGGGGAGAGGGGGCTCCGCCCCCGGGGGGGTCGCCTCCCACACCGCCCCCGCCCACAGGCCCGCCCCCCTCTCCCCCGCCGCTACGCGGCTCCCTCTGGCGCTGGGGGGCGCTCATCGGAGGCGCCGCCGGAGCGGCCCTGGTCGCCCTCTGGCTCTCCCCCGGCGCCGTCGTCGTCGGGGAGGCCCCCCTCTCCTTCCCCCTCGAAGGCATCCACTGGCACGCCGCCATCGAGGTGAGGGTCCACGGGCATCCGGTGGACCTGGGCCCCGTCCCCCCGGGCGCGGTGCTCGTGGGCCAGCCCTGGCTCCACCACCACGGCGACAACACCGCCCACATCGAATCTTTCAACTTCCCCGGCGGGGCGTTCACCCGCCCGGGGCAGATCTCCCTCGGCGCCTTCTTCGACGCCATCGGGGTCCTCCTCACCCGGGAGCAGGTCTGCTTCCCCGACGGCACGGGGTGCGCCAACGGGAAAAGGTTCAAGGTGGAGGTCTTCGTGAACGGCGGGCGAAAGGCCGACTTCCTGAACTACACCCTCCGGGACCGGGACGTGGTTGAAATCAGGGCGGAGTAGGGGCGGCCCGGGCCTCCTCGACGAGGACCCCCGCCACGGAGCCCTCCTGGCCCGGGCGGTTGGTGACCCGGACCCGGCCCCTGTCGGTCTGGAGGACCGCCCCGCGGGTGAGGATGTTGCGGCGCTGGAAGAAGGCGTTGGCCGGGTTGGAGACCACGGTGACGATTTTGGCCTGGGTCGTCCTCCCGGTCTTGGGGTCCATGACCTGGACCGTGTCGGCCCCCAGGAGCCGGACCTTGCCCCCGCCCCCCCGGGTCCGCTCCACCGCCGCCCGCCGGGGGCCGAGGAGGGTCCAGGCGGGGTCGGAGCCCAGTTCGAACCGCTTCCGCTTGCGGCCGGGGTTCAATTTGCCTCCGGTGGACTTCTTTCGGGAGCGTCCCTGGACGCGCATGGGCGCTCTCCAGACTCGCACGAACATTAAGGTTTTGAGCCCCGTCCGCCGGTCGGGGAAGTATATAACCCGGCCCCGAAAACCCCATCTCGGGGATGGCGACGCCGTTTCTCTCCTACCACTTCCCCCCCCAGGCGGACGCCGAGCGGACCTACCAGGTCTCCTTCGGCATGGGGAGGGTCCTCAAAGCGATGCAGGCGATGGACAGGGCCTCGGAGACCGTGGACACCCGAATGGGCCCCCAGCAGAGGCCCATCCGGGCCAAGCGGCAGCTCTTCGTGGACGTCGCCCGGGACCCCCTCAACTTCGAGCCGGTGGAGCGGTTCCGGGGCTCCCCGGCCAACGGCGCCATGGATTTCCGGGTCCGGGCCCAGATGTCCTACCTCGATCCCGCCTACCG
Organism: Halobacteria archaeon; assembly: GCA_038869515.1. Classification (GTDB taxonomy): domain Archaea; phylum Halobacteriota; class Syntropharchaeia; order JACQPP01; family JACQPP01; genus JAWCQZ01. The sequence continues at coordinate 65,617 of JAWCQZ010000005.1, read as the reverse complement.
GCGCCTCCCCATTCACGGGGACACCTTCCTCGTCCGGACCGCCCTGCGGGGGAGTCAGCTGACCCTCCGGATCGCCCGCCAGGAGGGGCTCGGCCGGACGAAGCCGGACGACGTGGCCCGGCTCATCCGGGACTCCCTTGGAAAGGCGCGATAGCCCCTGTCGAACTAACCCAAAACTTCCTTGATTTTCCCCGCCGCCTTGTCCATCTCCACCAGGATGAGGCCGAGGCCGGCGTTGGCCTGGACCATCATGACCAGGAGGGCCTTGGGGCCCGCGCCGGTGGCGATGATCTTGCCGGAGGGGGTCTCGACGATGACCCGGTTGGGGACGCCCTTGTTCAGCTCGGAGATGGCGGTCTCGGCCGCGCCCAGCATGGTGGCGCTCATGGCCGCGAAGGTCTCGGCGCGGATGCCGGCGGTGATGTTCCCGGCCATGAGGAGGCCGTCCCGGGAGACCACGGCGGAGGCCTCGACATCGCCCACATTCTTCAGGTCGTCCAGGACCTGGGTGATCATCTCCTTGGTCGTCGCCATGGGAGCCTACCGTCGGCAGGGGCCGAATGGCCCGAACGACCCGCCGGAGTTTCCGGCCTTCCATGCCATACCCGCCTCACACCTCCATGATTCTGTTCAACAGGGTCTCAAAAACCTGCAGGACCCCCTTCTTGGCGGTCGCGACCACCGGAACGATGGGGATTTCAGGCGGGAAGGCCATCTGCGCGCGGATTTTCTCTGTCGAGAGAGCCCCGGAGAGGTCCTGCTTGTTGGCCGCCACCACGAGAGGGAGGCCGAAGGTCTTGGTCAGTTCCAGCATGGTCTTGGACCGGGCGAAGGTGGAGGGGTCGGAGGAGTCCACCACCAGGATGACCCCCAGCGCCTCCCCCCCGAGTAGCCGGAGGATGGGGTCGAAGCGCTCCTGGCCGGGGGTCCCGAAGATGTCGGCGGCGACCCCCTGGTGCTCCACGTGGCCGTGGTCGAGAGCGATGGTGGTCCCGAGGCGGTTCACCGAGACCGCCCGGGTGGAGAGGGCGTGGATGAAGGTGGACTTGCCGGCGTGGTAGGTGCCGGTGACCAGAATCTTCGGGACGTAGGCCTTGACGCCGCCTGGCTTCAGGATGCGGAAGAGGGTGGTCGCGTGCTTGGCTTCGACCCAGTCCACCTTGGAGACGCCGTAGTACTGGCCGAAGATGATGCGCTCGGCCACGCCGCCCACCTGGATGACCGCGTTGAAAATCTCGTCCCGGACCGCCTTGACGGTGGCGTCGGCGTAGGGCCAGGCGGTGAAGTTGCAGATGGCGGACGCGTCCCGGAGGATGACCGTCTTCTTGGCGTTCCGGAGGGCCGCGAGGGTCTCCTCCTCGCCGCAGAGGTCCATGATGTTGCTCAGGGACTCGAAGACGATGAGCGAGCCGGGGTTCTCCTTGAGGGCGGTCTCGAGGGCCTGGAGGATGGACTTGGCGTCCTCGGGGTCCTCCACCACGTATCTCTCTTCGGACTCCATCCCGATGAGGGCGGAGTAGGCGTCCACCACCAGGAGGTTGCCGGAGTGGGAGTTCAGGTCCCAGCCGAACTCGGTGAAGCGGTCCCGGATGGTGTTGGGGGCTGCGGTGCTGACCACGTAGACGCACTTCTTGCCCTTCTCGAGGTTGTGGGCCAGCGTCTGCATGCCGAAGACGTCCCCCTCGACCCCGGGCTGGATGTAGTAGACCATGAGTTTCCGGGGCGGGAGGCCTCCGCCGAGGATGTCGTCCAGCCGGGGGATGCCGGTTTCAATCATGGGGACTCCCCGGTCCTCGACCACCGACCATCCCTACAGGTCGCGGGGGTGAAGCAAAAAGGTATCCATCATTCATGGAGGAGGCCCGCGCCCCCTACCGGGCCCCGGCCTTGACCCGGCCCCCCTCGATCCGGAACGGGATCCAGGGGGTGATTTTGCCCGTGGCGGTGGCCCGCATCAGGGCCTGGTCGCCCTCCATCTTCACCTCGAGGACCCCGTCGGCGAGCTGCTTCAGGGTGTTGAGGGTCTGGTCGTCGTGCATCCCCTGCTCGATGACGTAGAAGCCGAGGGCGTCCGCCGACTTGATGCGGCCGGTGAAGACGTGGAGGAAGCGGAAGACCGTCTGGAGGTTGGAGTACATGAGCATGGTCGAGAGGCTGTGGATGGAGAGGCGCGCCTTCCGGACGCCCCGCTTCATCCAGAACTCCTCGAAGAACCCCGTGATGGCGACCGAGATGCCGGTGAGGTTCACCGGGCTCGAGACCCGCTTGATGCGCTCCGTGTCGCCGACGGAGAGGCCGATGGTCTGGGAGACGCAGTCCACGACCCCGACCCGCGCCTTGGCGGGCTCCAGGTCCATGCCGTTGGCCTGGAACCACTTCCACACATCCTCGCCGCTGAGGCCGGTGGAGACCATGATCGCGGCCTCCCCCTCCTGGAGGCCGGCGTAGGTGGCGTTGTGGACCAGGACCTCTTTTCCGGTCATGGGGGGTCCGATGACCAGGAAGTTGGTCCCTCCGCGGATGGGGGAGAGGGTCTCGTCGAGGCCCGGGATGCCCAATTTGTAGTCGGCCACGGGGCAACTTCCCAGGGGCGCGTATTAAAACGTTTCGTTGGGGTCGTAAATTCCGGTATTCCCGCAAGTTTGCTCGAATCGGTTCACGACTCCGGTCTCCAGGGTTCGAAAGACCCCACCGGGGCGAGCCCCCGGGCGCGCTCCGGGTGCAGAATCTCGGCCAGAATCTCGACCCCCTCGCACACCCGCGGCCCGGGCCGGTTGAAATAGGCGGAGCCGTCGGTGGCGAAGAGACGACCCCGCCGGACCGCCGGGATGGCGCGCCAGAAGTCGCTCGCCTTGCGGGCCGCCTCCGGAAGTTCGCGTCGCGCCCGCTCCAGGGAGAGGCCGCAGGGCATCGCCACCAGGAACTCGGGGCGGAGCTCCGCGATGTCGGGCCAGGAGAGGGGGCGGGAGTCCTGGCCCGCGAGGCCGAGGAGGTCCTCCCCTCCCGCCGCCTCGACCATGTCGGGAATCCAGTGGCCCGCCGCGAAGGGGGGGTCGAGCCATTCGAGGCAGAAGACCCGGGGGCGCTCCCTGACCCGTCCCAGGAGCTCCCGGACCCGGGCCAGCCGCTTCCGGAGGGCCGAGGCCGCCCGGTCCCCAAGGTCGGCGCACCCCGCAGCCTCCGCGACCCGCCGGACGTCGTCGGGGATGTCGCCGAGGCGGGAGGGGCTGAGGGAGAGGACCTCGGGCCGGTGCCGGAGCCCCCGGAGGGCAGCCTCGACGGTCCCGGGGGTCGGGGCGCAGACGCCGCACACCTCCTGGGTGAGGATGAGGTCGGGGCGCAGCCGGGCCAGGAGGGCCCGGTCCACGGTGTAGAGCCCGCGACCGGCGTGGAGGTGGCCGGAAACCGCCTTGTTGATTTCGGCGCTCGGCCCGTCGGCCACCACCGGGCGGGAGACGACCGGCTTGCGGCGGACCTCGGCGGGGAAGTCGCACTCCGCCGAGCGGCCCACGAGGCGGTCGCCGAGCCCGAGCAGGAAGACCATCTCGGTCGCGCTTGGAAGGAGGGACACAATCCGCATGGTGTGGCATCGGCGCCCCCGCCCAAAGGACTTTTGGAGGATGCGGGGGAAGATGACGAATAGGACAGATGAGATTCGCCGACTCCCCTACCGCGCAGCAGGCCCGCGACCTCGCCCGGGAGGCGCACCGGGCGGGCCGGCGGAGCCTCGTCCTCATCGCGGGCGACTGCAGGGTCGAGATGGCGGGGCGGGTCCGCGTGGAGATGGGCTACGGCCGGAGGCTGGTCCTCCTCAAGGGGGACGGCTCCCTCCTGGTCCACCGGGGGGAGGGGGAGGAGCCCGCAGCTTCGCTCCCGCCCCGCTCCCGGGTCGAATTCCTCGACGATGGGGGCCGCTTCGCCCTGGAGGCCCACACCGCGAAGGAGCGCCTCCGGGTGGTCTTCCGGACGGTGGAGTTCGCGGGGGCGCTCTCTCTGGGGGATGAGATCCGGACCCACCCGGGCGGGCTGGAGGCCTACCTGGCCCACATCGAGCGGAACCCGCACCTCGTCGAACCGGGGTTCCGGGCGAGCCGCCGCCACCGGGAGACCCACGCGGGGGTGATCGATCTCTTCGGCTACGACCGGGAGTTCCACCCGGTCCTCGTCGAGGCCCGGACCGGCGAGGCGCCGCCCGGCGCGGCCTACAAGCTGGACATGCTGGTCGCCGAGTTCCGGAGGAACAACCCGCGGGCGCGGGTGCGGGGGATCGTGGTCGCGCCGCGGGTGCCGAAGAAGACGCGGGCCGCGGCGCAGAAACTGGGGCTGGAATGGAAGGAGGTGGAGGGGAGGGGGGAGGTGGAGGACGAGAGGCAGATGAGGCTGCAGAGATTCGTCCGATGATTGGTGTCTCTCCGCTGATGCAAAGGCGGTGGCGGCCCCGACCCAAGGGGACCAGGGTGGCCCGGAAAGGGGTCCCGTTGAGCCTCCCGGCCACCGGGACGAGCCCGGGCTTGTGGAAGGCCCGGCTCACCTCCGGGGGGACCTCGACGCAGGGGTTGATGCCGACACTCCGTATCCGGGCAGAGAAGGCGGAGGCCCCGCGCTCATTCGTGCGTGAAGCAGGCGACAATCTCCTTCTCCCCCACCGCGTCAATCCTCACGAACCCGAACCTCTCGAACTGCGCCACCCTGTCCAATTCCTTCTCGATTCCGGGCTCCCCAATCCCCTTGACCTCCGACCCATCGGGCATCAGGACCCGCACCGGCTTCCCCACTCCCGCCGGCAGCCAGTGGAAAATCGGCAGCCCCTTCTCGACCGGCTTGCTCGAAAACCTCGCCTTCGGCGGCTCCTTCGATTCCAGCGTGAAGTTGCAGAGCTCCTTCAGCCGCGCCCTCTGGCCCGGCGCGAGGCCGGCGAGGTCCTTCTTGGTGACCAGCACCTTCCCGTGGGTCTTCAGTTTCCGCACCCCCTCCTTCGGCTTGTTGGGGTGGAGCGGAACCTCCGCCGTGGTCGGCTCCAGCCCCTTCACGGCGAGCTCCACCGGGTCCTGGACGAAGAAGTAGCGGTGGGCCCCGGGCTCCACGATTTTCCGGTTCTCCGCGTAGAGGTTCTCCAGGCTCGCCTCGACGTCGTTCTCGTGGAGCCCCATGTCGAGAAGGAACTTGCGGATGGCCCCCGGCTGGATTCCGCGGCGCCGGAGGGCCCGCAACGTGGGCAGGCGGGGGTCGTCCCAGCCTGAGTACTTACCCTCCTCGATCTCTTTCCGGATTCCTGAGGTGGAGAGGTGGCCCCACTCGTGGACGAGAACCTTGCCCCAGTGGCGGGTCGGGGGGTACCTCCAGCCGAGGTAGTTGTAGACGAACTTCTGTCGGTCCTCCGAGTCGGCGAGGTCCTTCCCCCGGAGGATGTGGGTCGTCCCGAGCATCTTGTCCTCCACGGCGCTCTCGAAGTCGAGCATGGGCCACACGATGAATTTGTGGCCCACCCGCGGGTGGGCGGCCCTCACCACCCGGAAGGCGACCCAGTCCCGGATGGCCGGGTTGGGGTGGTCCATCCGGGTCTTCACCCGCAAGACCGCTTCCCCCTCTTTGAACTGCCCCGCAAGCATCGCTTTCCACTGCTCCAGGGCTTCGGCCGGCTTCTGGTCACGGTGCTTGCACGCCTGGCCCGCGTCCCGGTAGGACTTGAACCACTCCTTCGGGCAGGTGCAGACGTAGGCCTTGCCCTTCGCGATCAACTCCTCGGCCACCGGGTAGTAGTCGGCGACCCGATCCGACGCGATGGCCACCTTCTGGGGCCTGACGCCGAGCCACGCCGCGTCCTCGAGGTACCAGTCGTAGGCCTCGGGCATCGGCTTCTTGGTGGCGGGGTCGGTGTCGTCGAACCGCAGGACGAGGGTCCCTCCGTATTTCTTGACGTATTCGTCGTTCAGCACCAGCCCCCGCGCGCTTCCCAGGGTCGGCGGCCCGTTGGGGTTCGGGGCGAACCGCATCACCACCGGGCCCTTGGCAATTTCGGGAAGCCCGTGCTTCTGCTCCTTCGGGGCGGGCGGGGCGAGCAGTTCCGGGGCGATGGACTCGAGCCTCCGGCGCGCCTTCTCGGTCCCCAGGGCGTTCGCCCTGGAGACCTCCGCCTCGATTTCGGTCATCACGCCCTGGCGCTCCTTCCGCAGGTCGGGGAACCGGGCGAAGATTTTCTTGGCAACGGCGTCGGCGCGGGCGGTTCCGAACTGGGCGGCGTTCAGGAGGGCGTATTTCTCGAGAAACTCCTTGGCGCTGCGCTCCATCTCCTGTGTCGCTCGCTCCCCATCGAGGAAGGCGGGAGAAAAAACTTTCTATGCGGGGGCTCCCGAGGAGTGCCGTGGTTCCGAAAGTGGTGGCGTTCGTCGGCCTCCAGGCTTCCGGGAAGTCGGAGGCCGCCGCCGTGGCGCGGGAGATGTCCATCCCGGTCGTCTCGATGGGAGATGTCATCCGGGAGGAGACCCGCGCCCGGGGCCTCCCGCCCTCGGAGGAGGGGGCCGTGGCCATCCGGCTCCGCGAGGAGGAGGGGCAAGACGTGGTCGCCCGCCGCTCCCGGCCGAAGCTCGATGCCCTGAGGGGCCCCCTCGCCTTCCTGGACGGCATCCGCAGCGGCGCGGAGGTGGACTACTTGAAGGGGTGGCTCGGAGACCGGCTGGTGCTGGTGCGGGTCGAGGCCCCCGAAGAGGCCCGGTTCGAGCGCATCCGCAGGCGAGCCCGGGGGGACGACGCGGCGACCCGGACCGCCTTCCGGGACCGCGACCGGCGGGAGGAGGCCTTCGGCATCCGGAGGGCGATGGACGGGGCGCGAATGGAGGTCCGGAACGACGGCGATCTGGAGACGTTCCGGGGAAAGGTGAGAACGGTGCTCCGGGGCCTTCAGCGGCCCTGACCGGCTTTCTCGAAGAGGGCCGCCATCTTCCGGGCCTGGGACTCCCGGTTGAACTCCCGCTCGGCGGCCCGCCGACCGCTCTCCCCCAGGCGCCGGGCCAGGGCGGGGTCCCGGAGCCTCTCCAAGGCCGCCCCGATGGCCCCCGGGTCCTCGGAGGGCACGAAGAGGCCGCAGCCGGTCTGCCGGAGAATCCTCTCCAAGTCGCCGCCCGGAAGCCCCGTGGCGAGGACCGGCCGCCCCGCCGCCATGTAGGTGAAGAGCTTGCTCGGGAGGAGGTAGCGGTTCATCGGGTAGGTTCCGAGGGAGACGTAGAGGACGTCGGCCCCGAGCAGGCAGGCCGCGAGTTCCCGCCGGGGGAGGATGCCGAGGTGGCGGACGTTGGGCGCGGCCTCCATGAGCCTTCGGAACTCCGGCATCTCGTCGGGGGGCCCCTGGCCGGTGACGAGGAGTTGGGCGCCCTTCATGCGGGAGACCGCCTCGACCATGGAGCCGATGGACCGGTCCTTGTAGAGGACGCCCGAGTAGAACACGGTGAACCGGTCGAAGCGCTTCGGCTCCACGCCCTGGAACTCGTCGAGTTCGGCGCCGTTGTAGATGACCTCGATGCGGCCCGCGGCCCCGGGGTGGAGGGCGGCGAGTTCGTCCCGGATGGCGGGATTGGTGGCCGCGATGGCCGGGGCGCCCCGGCAGACCCACTCCTCCAGGAGCCACCGGGCCCGGCCCCCGGGGGTCCGGGGGTCGATGTAGGCGCCGGAGCGGCCCGGGTCGAACCCCTCGGGGGGGGGAACCCGCACCCACGGGTCTCGGGCGCCGAAGACGAACGGGACGCCGGTCGCCCGGCTGACAAGCCGCGCCGCCACCCCGTTCCCGATGTTGGGGGAGGAGCCGTGGATGACCTCGACGGGCCGCTCCCTGCAGATGCGGAGGGCGGCCCGCGCGAAGTTCGGCACGTAGCCCGCTCCGGGAAAGAGGGACGGGAGGCTCATTCCGGCGCAGCGGGTGACTGTCGAGCCCTCCGGCACGGGGTAGTCGCCGGCGGCGGCGGCCATCATCGAGGGGTATTTCTTGGTGACCACGTGGACGCGGTGGCCGAGTCGGGCGAGGTGGCCCACCAGCGCGTAGCCTCCCGCCGCCCCGCCCCCGACCTCGGGGGGGAAGGAGTCCCAGATGAAGAGGATCTCCATGGATCAGGTCCGGCCCGGCCGCGCGATTCCGAGCGGCCCGAGGAGCCCCCGGAGGTAGCCGAGCGCGAAGGCGGGGTCGCGGTAGAGAAATCCGAGCAGCGGCCAGAGGACCGCCTGGGGAGTTCCGTCGCGCAGCCCCCAGGAGAGATAACGCCCGACGAGGTGGGCGAGGGGAGCGAAGGCCGCGGCGATCCAGAACCAGCGCCACGGTGCAGGGATCGCAAGAGAGAGGAGGAGCGCGAGCGGCACCGCCCCCGGATAGAACGCCCGCGCCGCGCCGTAGCGGAAGGCCCAGCGCGCCTCGGGGCTCGGCTCGGTCCGCGCCACACTCGCCCCGCGCCGGAAGTGGCGCCAGAACTCCTGGCGGAGGTTGGCCCGCTCGATCTCGAACCAGCGCGCCTCCTCGCAGAATGCGATGCGGAAGCCGCGCTTCCGGAGGCGCACCCCGAGGTCGTAGTCGGGCCAGCCGGTGGGCCCGCACTTCGGCCAGTAGCCGCCGATGTCGAGGAGGGTCTTCCGGCGGAACACGTGGCACGCGAAGGGGGAGTAGCGCCCTTTCCGCATCCGGACCGAGTAGTCGAGGTCGGCCAGCCGCTGGTACCATGTGCGGGGCTCGTGGATGCGCTTGCGCCCCAGGGCGCCCGCCACCCACGGGTCGTCGCCGACGCAGGGAGCGATGCGCTCCAGATAATCCTCCGCGTAGAGGGTGTCGCCGTCCGCGATGAGCACGAGATCCCCGGTCGCGGCCTCGGCCGCGGCGTTGTAGGCGAGGGCGTTCACGACCCCGTGGACCTCGACGAACTTGTGGATGCGGTCCCGGTATTTCCGAAGGACTTCAAGCGTGTTGTCACGGGAGGCAGTGTCGTAGACCGCGATGACCTCCTTGTCGGGCCACCGGAGCGCGAGGAGCGACTCCATACAGGGGCCGGCGGTGGTCCCGTTGTTGAAGAAAATACCGGCCACGGAAATACGCATCCGGGGCAGTTGGGAGGGACCACTAAATAGTTCGCCCCAACTCCAGCCCGGTTCCGGCCCCGCTTGCCCACCGCCAGCGATACCATTGAGGATAAGGGATATGCCCCGCCTTGAACCAGCGTCGCCCATGCTGAAGGACCTCATGCGAGGGGGCGCCCAAATCTGGGCAGGGACGCTCGTGATGGCTGTCGCCGGAGTGGCCTACAACCTCATCGTGGCCCGTTCCCTGGGACCCGGGGGCTTCGGACTCTACACCCAAGCACTGTTGCTGGTTCCGATTATGGGCGTGATGGGCCTCCTGAGCCTCGACACCCTCCTCACCCGAGTCATACCGGAACTGCAAACCCACGAGAAGGACGTCGCCCCCATCCTCCGGGGGGCCTTCTTCGTCGCGGTGGTGGTGGGTGCGGCGGTCGCGCTCGCATATTTCCTGGGGGCGGGCTTCCTGGCGTGGCGCATATTCAAGGATCCCGCCTTGGCACCTCTCCTGCAGTTGACCGCACCAGCGATTTTCTTCGCCATTCTCTACAACCTCTCCCTCGGGGCCTTCCGGGGCCTCAAGCGATTCCGCCTCTACGCGGTCGCCCAGTTTCTGCCCCCTCTCCTGAGTTTGGCTCTCGTGGTCCCCGCCCTCCGGGCGTGGGGAGTCGCAGGGGTCCTGATGGCATGGATCCTCCCCTTGGGCCTGGTCTCCGGCCTAGCCGTTGTGGCCCTCCGCAAGGAAATGAAACTGGCGGAAATCGAGAAGACGGGTCTCATGGTCCGCCTCAGCCTCTGGCTCACGGTTGTCGGGGGGATTCTGGGAGTCCTGCACGTCCTGGACCGAGGCGCGTTGGCGTTTTTCGAGTCCTCCGAAACGGTGGGCTTCTACAGCGCCGCTCTCCTCTTCCTGCTTCCGGTGAGCAACGTGGCGACGTCCATCCGCCACAGCATGTTTCCCTACGTCTCGGGGAGTTGGGCCGCAGGGAACACACAGGAGGCCCAGAGGCACTTCGAGGGGGCGATTAAGTACACTCTGGTCATCCAAGCACTCCTCCTCATCCCGGTCATGGGCCTGGGAAGCGAACTCCTCCGCTACCTGCTGCCGGCTTACGTCTCCGCCCTCCCGGTCCTCCAAGCCCTCACTTACTGGGTGTTCCCCTTAAGTCTTTACATCCTCACCCACACCGCCCTCATTGCGGTGGGAGAGACTCGAAGGCTCCTGGTTCCTGCAGTGGTCTCTGTGGCTGCGGCTGGCGGCTTGCAGTTCCTCCTCATCCCAAGGTGGCATGGGCCAGGAGCGGCTTTGGCCGCTGCCATCGGGTTTCTCCTGACCGCGATTCTGTGGAGCGGGATGCTCCGGGGCTACTTCCGATTTCCCCTTAAGTCTTCGCTGTTGATCACCGGCCCCGTTCTGGTTCTCCTGCCCGTTCTCCAAGCCGGGACTGGGATCGCGGCAAGCGGGTGGATGCGCCTCGCCATAACCGCAGCCACGTGGGTCGCCTACCTCGGCTGGCTGTTCCAGAGAGGAATCGTGGGAAAGGAGGAGGTTTCATTCATGCGACAGGAGGCGAGCAGTATTGGCGCCTGGCTGCGCGGGTGCGTGAAGCGACTCTGGAACCGATGAGCCGAAGAGAAAAGGCAAGCCATTTTAGGCTCCCGGCCATGGAGGATCCATGAAGCAGGTCTTCCTCGACGGCGATGGCCAGGTCCGCATCGAGGAGGTCCCGGACCCCGAGCCGCGTCCGGGTTTCGCCGTGGTCCGGAACGCCCACTCCGTGGTGAGCCGGGGCACCGAGGCTCGGGCGGTGGCCGCGGCCTCGGAGGGGCTCTTCGCGAAACTTCGCAAGAACCCCGGGCTGGCCCGTGAAATGGCGGGAGCCGTTCTGCGGGAGGGGCCGAAGGCGGTCATCGGGAAACTCCAGGAATCCAAGGAAAAGCGCCAACCCCTCGGCTACTCCTGCGCCGGGGAGGTGACAGCAGTGGGCGAGGGGGTCTCCGACCTGAAGCCGGGCGACCGGGTCGCCTGCGGCGGCGTCGGCTACGCCTGCCATGCCGAAATGGTGGCGGTTCCCCGGAACCTGGCGGCGCGCGTCCCTCCCGGGCTCCCGCAGGAAGAAGCCGCCTTCACGACCCTCGGCGCCATCGGCCTCCACGCGCTGCGGCAGGGAAAGGTCCAAGTGGGGGAGCGCGCGGTCGTGGTCGGCCTTGGACTCGTGGGCCAGGTTCTGACACGACTCCTCATCGCCTCGGGAGCTTTCGTTTTCGGTGCGGCCCGGAAGGGCGAGGCGGTGGAGCGGGCGAGGCGCGCGGGTGGGGATGGGGCGCTCCTCGGCGACCCCGGCCTCGCCGACGCTGTCACCCGCTGGTCGGGGGGCGCCGGGGCCGACGCGCTCTTCCTCTGCACCTCCGGCGGGGGGAGCGACCTCCTCACGCTGGCCGGCGGTCTGCTGCGGCCGCGAGGCCGCCTTGTGGTTGTGGGGAACGTCGAGTGGGACCTCCAGCGCGCGGGACTCTTCGCCAGGGAGATTGAAGTCGTGGGTGCCCGGGGCTACGGCCCGGGGCGCTACGACCCGCTCTACGAGGAGGGGGGCGTGGATTACCCGTTCACCCACGTCCGCTGGACCGCGAACCGGAACATGGAGGCATTCCTCGACCTGCTCGCCCGGGGCCGCGTCGACGTGAAGCCTCTCGTCACCGACCGTTTCCCGCTCGAGCGGGCCGCGGAGGCCTACCGGCGGCTGGGGCAGCCCGGGGTCGTCGGGGTGCTGCTGGACTATCCGAAGTAGCGCGGCTTAGTTCTGGGGCGGGGGCCCGGCGATGACCTCGAGGTCCCGCTTGCCCATGTACATCACCGAGCCGTGGTCGGTGGCCCCGGAGAGGAGTTTGGGGTTCACCTTGGTCCGGCGGCCGCCGGGCAGGTGCTCAAGGGTCCGGATGGCGAGGCGCTTGAAGCTGTTGCCGAGGAAGCGGGCGGTGAAGGGCACCAGCACCACGAACCCGAGGGCCTTCCGCCCGATGGACGGGGACTTGCGGATGGAGTAGAGGAAGTCCTCCCACATCCACCCGAGTTCCTTCCGGCTCCGCGGCGTGATGTAGTAGGGGGTCATGGGGCCCCGGAAGAGAACCCACCAGTCGGAGCGCCTGCGGATGTCGAAAAGGCGGCAGAAAATCATCCGGGCGTGGAACCGGTGGGCCAGTTCCACCATCTTGCCCTCCGGGACCTCGGGGTTGGTGAAGCGGCGCATGGGCTCCCCGCTGGTGTTGAGGCCGGGCTCGCTCCATGAGAAGCCGTCCATGAGCCCCCTCTCCCGGGCGATGGCCTCCATCTTGGTCCCCGGCAGGATGTCGGCGGGGCTGAAGGTCCAGGTGTAGGGGCGCAACTGGAGGGCGAAGTCGAAGGTCCTCTCGGCGCTCTGGAGAGTCTCGCCGGGGTGGCCGATCATGAAGAAGGTCCCGACGTGGATGCCCGCCTCGTGGCTGGCGGCGAGGGCCTTGAGGGCCTTCTCGGGGGAGATGGACTTCTCGATGGCCTCCATCAGTTCGGGGTCGCCCGACTCGACGCCGTACTCGATCTGGGCGCAGCCCATCTTCCTGATGAAGTGGAGGAACTCGGGGTCCACGTTGTTGACCCGGCCCATGCACTCCCATCGGGTCCGGATGTTCCGCCGCTGCATCTCGTTCAGGATTTCGGTCACCCACTGCTTCTTCATCGTGAAGACGTCGTCCTTGAAGTGGACGTCCTTCTTGCCGTACTTCGTGAGGAGGAGTTCGATCTCGTTCACCACCTGGACCGGGGTCCGGTAGCGGACTTTGCGGAGCCAGAAGTTGGGGGAGGAGCAGAAGATGCACTTGTAGGGGCAGCCCCGGGAGGCGAAGACGGCGTGGTAGCGGTACTTCTTCATGGGGACCAGGTCGTAGGCGGGGTAGGGCAGTTTGTCCACGTCGGGCAGCAGCTCGCGCTCTGGGTTCTGGATGATTTCGCCGCCGGAGTTCCGGAAGGTGAGGCCCTGCACGTCGTCCACGGGCTTCCCGGCCTCCAAGCGCTGGACCAGTTCCAGCAGGGTCGCCTCCCCTTCGTGGCGGACCACCGCGTCAATGTAAGGGTGTTCCTGGAGGGTCTCCCGGTCGGTGAAGGTCGGGTGCACGTTGCCGACGACCACGAACGCGCCCGCCTCCTTCGCGGCCTTGGCGATTCGGTACCCCGCGAAGCGGTCGTAGGTGAGCATCGAGATGCCCACGATGTCGGGCTTGCGCTGCCGCATCTCGCGGATGATGTCTTCCACGGTGAGGTCCACCTCGCCGTCGAGGATCTCGACCTCCTTCCCGTGGGCCTTCAGATAACCCGCCAGGTAGCAGATGCCAAGCGGGGGCTCATAGCGCTCAACCATGTAGGGGGGCCGGATGAGCAGTGTTTTCATGACGGAGTTTCCTCGCTTGTGACCGCTTTTTCTTGCGTATTTAAGTGTTGTCCCATTTGTCCTTATATAGTAGGCGGGGCGCCCGATGCGGGTCCTAAAATCGCGAGCCACCGACCCCGCTCGCAGATTTGCGGGCCCGGAAGGCGACCCCCGTTCCGCGGGCGGGGAGGAAGCGGTCGAGGGCGGTCCAGGGCTTGACCAGCACGAAGTAGAGGGCCTGGGCCGGGCCGGGGAGGTGGAGGGGCTTGAAGGAGTGGGCCACTTCGAGCGCGAACGATCCGAAGACCTTGAACTCCCACCGGAACTCCTCGAAACGGAGGCCCGCCCTCTCCGCCTTCTCCTTCCAGAGCGCGGGCGTGTATTCCCGCAGGTGGCCCTTCGAGCGCATCATGGAGCCGGGGTAGAGGTAGACCAGGTCCCAGAACGGGAGGTGGCGCACCGGGGTGCGGGCGACAAGCCACCGGAAAACCCCCTTGAACCGCCCCTTGTGGATTCCGGCCGCGGGGGTCGAGATGACGAGCGCGCCGCCCGGTTTGACGACACGGACCAGTTCAGCCAGGGCGGCCTCGTCCTCGGGGATGTGCTCGAGGACATCGGAGCAGAGGACGCCGTCGAAGGTGTCGCCGCGGAACGGGAGTCTCCGCAGGTCCGACCCGATGAAGCGGAAGGGGGCGCGCCCCTTCCGGAAGGCGCGGGCCATGCCGCGCAGGGTCTCGGGCTTCGCCTCCCCGAGCCAGTCGGTCATCACCACCCGGTAGCCGCGCTTGAGCATCTCGTAGGAGAAGAGCCCCTGCCCGCACCCGGCGTCGAGGATGAGGGCCCCCGGGGGCCAGTCCACCAGGTCGAACATCGCCTCCGCCCGGAGGTGGTCCCCGATGTGGGGATAGCCGAAGGTCCGGAAGTAGAGGTTCTTCCACGGGGAGTCGGAGGCGTGGGGAATCTGGAGCATCAGCGGGGGCTCCCGGTCCAATTGAGGAGGGCTCGGCCCCGGGAGGATTTTCCCGCGAGCCTCTCCAGGGCCTCGGGCCAGGTCATCACCACCACCAGGGGGCACCACGCCGCGACCTGCTCCAGAGAGGCGAGGTGGCGGCGGTAGTCGGGCAGCCGCTGCTCCACATATTTCCGGTTCGCGCCGGTCAGCCGCCCGTCGGCCAGCCGGGGGTCGCAGAGCTTCACCCTCACCCCGCGGCGGAGGAGGGCGGCGGCGATGTCGAGGGGAGCGCTCTCCCGGAAGTCGTCGGTCCCCGACTTGAAGGCGAGGCCCACGAGGCCCACCGGCTCCTTCCCCTGGTCCGCCAGGAACGAGGCGAGGCGCTCCTTGTGCTTCGCGTTGCTGGCCAGGCTCCCTTCCAGCACCGGGGCCGGGATGCCTTTCTCGCGCGCCGCGGAGACGAGGGCCCGGGTGTCCTTCGGGATGCAGGAGCCCCCGTAGGGCATGCCGGGCCGGAGGTAGCAGGGGGAGAGATTCAGCTTCGTGTCGCGGACGAAAATCTCCATGAGCCGGGAGCCGTCCACACCGAACGACTGCGCCAGGGCCCCGATCTCGTTGGCGAAGGCGACCTTGATTCCGTGGAAGGCGTTGTCGGCGTACTTGACCATCTCGGCGGTGCGGAGGTCGGTCACCACCGCCTCCGCCTTCACCTTCCGGTAGAGCTCCCGGACCCGGGCCGCGGCAGCCCGGTCGCTCGCGCCGATGAGAACCCGGGAAGGGCGATAGTAGTCGCGGATCGAGCTCCCCTCCCGCATGAACTCGGGGTTCACCGCCACCGCGAAGCCCTTCCCGGGGACGCGTCCCGAGGCGCGGGCGAGGAGGGGCGCCAGCCGCCCCTCGGTGGTCCCGGGAGGGACGGTGCTCCGGACGACCACCACGGGCCGGCCCTTGCGGTCGCGGATGCCCCGGCCGATGGCCTCGCCGGTCGCTTCCAGCGCCCGCAGGTCGGGCCTCCCGTCCGGCCCCCCCGGGGTCCCGACGCAGATGAGGGAGAGGCCGGCGGCCCGGGCTGCAGCCGGCCCGTCCTCGGTGGCCGAGAGAAGCCCTCTGCGGACCGACGCGCGGACCCGGGAGGCGAGGCCGGGCTCCTCCACCGTGGCTTCGCCCCTGTTCACGGCGCGGACCTTGGCTGAACTCACGTCCACGCCGGTCACCCGGTGCCCCTCGGAAGCGAGGCAGGCGGCGGTGACGCACCCCACGTAGCCGAGGCCGAATACGGCGATGCGCATCGGAGGTCAGTGGTCCCGGTTCACCATAAACTCTCGGGGATATTTGGGAGGGAATGAGGAATAGGGGGGTTGGACACGGAATTTAAGCCGCCGACGGGAACATGGCCGATGCCTATGTCCCGCGGCCCCTGCCTCGTCACCGGCGGCCTCGGGTTCCTCGGCGCCCATCTCGTCCAGGCGCTCCTGGCACGAGGCGGAGAGGTCCGGGTGATGGATGTCGTAGAGCCCCGTCCGCAGCAGAAGCGTGCATGGTCAAGGGGGGGAAATATCCGGTTTTTGAAGGGCGATGTCCGGGACCCCGTGGTCCTGGAGGGCGGGGCCCGGGGGGTCCAAACCGTGTTCCATCTCGCGGCCATGCAGGTCGCCCAGTGCGCCCGGGACCCGGCAGCGGCCATCGACTTCAACGTCCACGGGACCTACCGGGTGGCCCGGGCCGCCGCCGAGGCGGGGGCCCGCCGCATGGTCTTCGCCTCCTCCGCCACGGTCTACGGCCGCCCCGACAGATTGCCAGTGAAGGAAGACGACCCCCTCCGGCCCTTTTCCGTCTACGCCGCCACCAAGGTCTCGGGCGAGATGTTCGGGCGGCGGGAGATGGAGGCGTCGGGCCTCTCCTTCACCGCGCTCCGGTTTTTCAACATCTACGGGCCGGGCCAGCGGGTCACCCCCACGGTCCAGCCGGTGGTCCCCGCCTTCGTCGAGAAGGCCCTCGCGGGAGAGTCCCCGACCATCTTCGGCGATGGGAAGGCGACCTTTGATTTCGTCCACGTCTCCGATGCGGCGCAAGCCCTCGTGGCCGCCGGCACCCGGGCCCGGGTGGGCCCCGCCTACAACGTGGGGACCGGAACCGAGACCTCCCTCAGCGATCTTTGGCGGTCCGTGGCCCATGCCGCCGGGCGGGCCGACCTGAAGCCAACTCGAAAAAAAGGACCGCCCTCTCAGCGAACCCGCGCCGACATCGGCCGGGCTCGACGGGACCTGTGCTACCGGCCTCGGGTCCCCTTGGAACAGGGGCTCGCTGACGTGATCCGGTGGCACCGGAGCCTGCGGGAGTAAGATGGAACCCGCGGCCCTTGGCTCAGCCCTCGGGCTCTTCATCCTCGCATTCCTCTCCCGGGGTGCCGTCCGGCTGAAGCCTCGTCTCCTGGGTTCCGACTCCTGGTTCCATCTCTTGGCGGCCGATGCCATCCGACAGAACCGGGGCCGCTACCCGGACACCGTCCCGAAACTGCTCCTCGCCGGGCCCTACGACTACCCCCCTCTCCTCCACTACATCATGGCGGTCTTTCCCCGGCGGATTCGGGACCGCGCAGGGGGGTTCACGGGGGCCCTGTTTGACGCGCTCCACACCCTGCTCGTCTGGGGGGTGGTCCGGGCATTCACCGGCAGCGACGGCGCGGCCCTCGCCGCGGCCCTCCTGTTCGTGGGCTCGCCCCTGCTCCTGCGTGGGGCCGAGCGCGCCCTGACGCTGACGGCGAAGCCCCTCAGCGACCTCTGGCTCACCTTCGCGATGCTCTCGCTCTATCTGCACTTCACCGGCCACGACCCCCTCTGGCTCGGGGCTTTCACGCTCCTCACCGGACTCATGCTGGCGAGCCACCGGTTCGGGAGCCAGGCCCTCCTCTTCCTCACGGTGGGCCTGGGGATCGTTTACCGGAGTCCGATGCCCCTCGCGGGGCTCGGGGGCGGCTTTCTCCTGGCCCTCGCAGTGACCCGGGGCCACTACTGGAAGGTGTTCAAGGGGCAGGTGGACCACCTCGACCACTGGCGGACCTACATGGTGGACCACTTCATCGGTATGCGGAACGAGTCCTTCTGGAGCGAGTTTGCCCGGGTTCTCCGAGACCTAGCCAAGTCCCCCGCGCGAGCCCTGGCTATCGCCTACCGGGGTCATGCAATGAAGTACCTCCTCTACAACCCGTGGATTCTCCTGGTGGCGTGGGCCCTGCTCCGCCCCGGGAACCTCGGCGAAGACCCCCTCTTCCGGTTCGCTGGAGCGTGGTTCATCGCCACGGTGGGGCTCGTTTTCCTGTTTGCCGTCAAGGGCCTGAAGTTTCTGGGGGAATCGGAGAACTACGGTGAGTACGGGGTCTTCCCCATGGCGGTTCTCCTCGGAATGTGGTTTGCGGCCGGGCCGCCCCCCGCGGCGTGGCTTCTGGCGGGCCTCTTGGCGAGCTACAGCGTTGCGGCCATCGCCGTGAACATCCGCGCGGTCCTCCGCTCAGACCAGAACTTCGACAAGCCCGAGACCCGGGAGTTGCTGGAGTTTCTGCACCACTCGCCACCCCTCCGGTTGATACCCATCCCGATGAACTGGGGCTACGCCATGGCCTACTTGACTCCCCACCAGGTCCTGGGATGGAACTCCAACTTCAAGTTCCTGGACCAGACCTACGGCCTCACGAAGATGTTCGAGGTCTTCCCCTACCCCGACCCAAAGCAACTGCCGGAAATCCTCCAGCGCTTCCAAATCCGGTGGCTGGTGTTCTGGAAGCCCGCCCCGCCCGCCAGCGGCGTCGTCGGCCAAGTCCTGAGCCATCGGGGCTACGCCCCCAACTACGACTTCGGGGGCTATCGCAAGGTATTTGAGAACGCCAAGTTCGTCGTCTACGACGTTTCTCCCTCCTGAGCCCATGCCCAAGCCGTCCTCGGTCCCCGTCATCCCGGTCTCCAAGCCCACCCTGGGAGCCGAGGAACTGGAGGAGGTCCGGCGAGTCCTCGAATCCGGTTGGGTCTCCGACGGACCCGCTGTCCGGAAGTTCGAGGAGGCGTTCGGGAGGTACATCGGGGTGAAGCACTGCGTGGCGCTCTCGTCAGCCACCGCAGCCCTCCACCTCACCTGGCTCGCCCTTGGCGTCGGGCCCCGGGACGAGGTGCTGGTCCCCGACTTCACCTTCCCCGCCACGGGCCACTCCGTCTTCTACGTCGGGGCTCGACCCCGGCTCGTTGACATCGACCTGAAGACTCTCAACATGGACGTGGAGGACGCGCGCAAGAAGGTCCGCAAAAACGCAAAAGTGGTGGTCCCAGTTCACATGGCGGGCAACCCGGTGGACTTGGACGCCCTCCGGGAACTTGCCGAGGAAGAGGAACTCATCCTCGTCGAGGACGCGGCCCAGGCCCACGGGACCGAGTTCCGCGGGCGGAAGGCGGGGACCTTCGGCCGCGCCGCCATCTTCAGTTTCCACGGCCGGAAGCTCATCACGACCGGCGAAGGCGGAGCGGTGGTGACCGACGACGGGCGGCTCGCGGACCGCATCCGGATGCTCCGCTCCCACGGCATGACCGTCCACGCTTGGAAGCGGTTCACCAGCGTCAAGCACGCCGTCCCGACCTTCGAGGAGAGGGGCTTCAATTTCCGGATGAGCGACATCCAGGCGGCCGTCGGCATCGCCCAGGTCCGGAGGCTCGGCTCCATCATCCGGCGGCGGCGGGAAATCGCCAGGCTCTATCGGGAAGGGCTCTCCCGCCTCAAGAACGCGGTCCTGCCGGAGGAAGAGCCCGGGGGCAAGCACGTCTACATGGCTTTTCCCCTGCTCCTGAAGCGGGGCGTCTCCCGGGGAGGCCTCATGGCCCGGCTCCGGGAAGATGGCGTTGGAACGGCGCTGGTCAGCTACGCCCAGTGCGTCCAACCCACCTTCCGCGAACTGCGCCAGGCCTGCCCCCGGAGCGTGCACGCGTTCCGCCACGCGCTCGCCATTCCCATGTTCGACGGCCTGACCGACGCGCAGGTGGGGCACGTCGTAGAGCGGGTCCGAGCCACCATCGGATAGCCCCGGACCGACCCATCACAGCCGGCGGTGGAAAGTCAAGGCGCTCCGGGTAATCCGGAAGCCAGCGGAGGTGTAGAGCCCCAGAGCGGGGAAGTTGAACCCCTCGGTCCCCACCTGGGCTGTCCCGACCCGCTGCCGCCAAAACCAGTCCAGAACCCGGTCCAGGAGCATCTTCCCGAGACCCCGGCCCTGGAACCGCCGCCCTACGGCGAACATGTCGATGGTTCCCAGGCGCACCCCGAGAAGGGGTCCGGATTCCGGGAGAACTCTGCCCGTGATGAAACCCCCGACCCGCCCCCCGTCCCGTGCCACCAAGGTCACGTCGGCCCCTTCGCCGGCGAGGCATTTTCGAGTCCACTCCACGTAGAACTCGGTGCTCCGATCCGGAGAGAGTGTGGAATCGTGGTGGAATCGGGTTTTCTCCGAGAAGACCTCCCGGGCGATGGCGCAGACCGGCCCCACGTCAGAGCGGCGGGCTTCCCGCACGGCCGGGTCGGCCTGGCCGGGAGAGGGAGTTCGGGAGAACCCGACGAAGGTCGTCATCAGACGGAATCCCCGCGCCTCGGCCGCCTGGACCAGTTCCGGATCCCCGGAGGGCATGCGGAATGCGACGTGGGCAATTTTCCGGTCGTGAGCGCATTCCAAGAGGTCGTCCAGAAGGGCGCGCCGGAGCCGGTTGTCCTCGGGACGGGCAACGACATAGTCGACACGGGCCATGGGGAGGCCGAAGATTTGGCTGTCAAAGGCCACAGGGCGAAGGACGCCGAAGCCGACGGCCCGTGCCCTTCTGCGGGAGATGATGACGTCATCGCGACCCCAGGTCCGGACGATGAAACGCCCGATGCGGGAGGCGGAGGCCCGGCCCGGAGAAAATCCGTGCCGTCTCTCATAATCGCCGACCGAGGATTCAAGAAGGCGTCGGTTCACGGGATCAGAATATCTGCACGTGCATATCGGTCCCCACCGGGCACCCGCCGCAGATGGGGGTCTCGCGGCGAAGGACTTTCTTTCGCATCTGAACATAGGCCGGACTCTTCCACACCCCGTCGAACCCTTCGGGGTTCAGAAAGACGTTGCCCACGACGTTGACTCCCTCGGGATCCATGCAGCAAGAGGTTACGTCGCCGTTCCAGTTCACCGCGCTCTGCCACGCCCAGTAGCACATCTGCTCCTTGACCTTGACTTGGCGGCCGCCCTCCACAAAATCGTAAAGCCGGAATCGGGAGTCCTCGGGGAGCCACTTGACAGCGAGGCGCTTGAGTTCTGCGTTGTCGGTCTTGATGATTCCCTGGCTGTCGTAGGTGATGATGCTCGGCTTCTTCAGAGCCAGGTGGTCAACCCCCAGTTCCTTGCTGAGCCGGACCATGTCGCCCACCTCGTGCTGGTTGTGCCTGAACACGAGAAACTGGAGGATGATTTCGGTCGGCGCACCCTTCGCCTTCTTCCGCTCGCAGAGAAGCCGGATTCCCCGGGTCACCTGCGCGAAATCGCTTCCCACCCGGTATTTCTCCTGGGTCTCCTTCGTGGCTCCGTCGAGGCAGACGATGAGTTCCGAGAGGCCGCTGTCAAGCACGGCGTCCGCGTGCCGGTCAAGGGTGGTCGCGTTGGTGCTGATTTGGGTGTGGAAACCCTGCTGGCTCGCGTAGCGAACCATCTCGAAAACCTCCTCGTTGAGGAGAGCCTCGCCCCACCCATAGAGGGCGAGCTCGGTGACGCTGGAGGGGAGAGTGTCGACGAGGTGCTTGAAGTGCGGGAAGGTCATGAAGCCCCGCGTCCGGGTCATCGTGGTGGTCACGGCGCAGAGGGGGCACTTCAGGTTGCAGTCGTTCGCGGGCTCCACCATGAGTTTGAACGGCGCGTATCGGAACACCATGGAGTCGGGGAGGTGACTGAGAATCCGGCCCGCCTGGGGCGGCAGCAGGGGGACGACGCGCTTGGCGATGCGCTTGAGAATCCGGACCATAATCCGGCGGAACGGGTTACCCATCGGCTCCTATCTGGCCCCCTGGTCGGAAGTATAAATTGTTGTTCCCCATTTGGTTCCCCACTCTTTCCCGGTTGTGAATCGACAGCGGCTGCCGGGGCACAACTATTTAGAAACTGCTCGTTCAGGAGGGGCCGATGACGGCCGTCCTCGGCTACCGCGACTGGCACGACGCGAGCGCCTGCATCGTCGTGGACGGGAAGGTGGTGGCCGCGGCCCCCGAGGAGCGGTTCACCCGGAACAAGCACCACTCGGGATTCCCGGAGAGGGCCATCGCCTTTGTCCTAGAGCGTGCCGGCCTGACGCTCGACCAAGTGGACGTTGTGGCCTACCCGCGACGCCTCTCGGTCGGACCGCTGCTGCGGAACATCCCCTCCTACCTGCGCTCCCCCGGATATTTCTGGAGGAAGCTGAGGGCGCACCGCGCGGTCTCCCGCTCGCTGACGGAGCGGGATGCTCGGACGCTGCAGAAGCGCTACCTCTACACCAACCACCACTTCGCCCACGGCATGTGCGCCTACCTCACCAGCGGATGGCGCCGCGCCAACATCGTGACCGCCGACGCACTCGGCGATCGGATGACCTCCCGAGTCATGCGGGGTGAAAACGGGCGCGTCCAGACTCTGGACTACACGCCGCCCGGCCACAGCCTGGGAAATTTCTATTCGCTGGCCACCGAGGCGTGCGGCTTCGAGGTGGGCGACGGGGAGTACAAACTCATGGGCATGGCCCCGTACGGGACACCATCGGAGGAGTGCCGCCGGGAGATGGAGGCCACCGGCTACGTTCCCGAAGTCCGGGGGCTGCGGCTCTGGCAGCGGCGCCTCATGGACCGGAACGTGACCCATTTCGAGAGGGTGGCCCGCGGACGGGAATTCGCCCATTTCGGGGAGCCCGGAGCGCAGTTCCGACTTCTTGTGGACGCCTACGGCGAGAAGGCCGTCGCGGCTACGACCCAGGCCATCCTGGAGGAGCGGCTGCTCACACTCATGAACAATGTGCGGGACGAGACAGGGGTCCGCCAATCATGCGTGGGGGGCGGGGTCTTCCTCAACGTGAAGGCCAACTTGGTCCTCCGAGAGGCTGGCCATGAACTGTTCCCGTTTCCCGATCCCGGTGACGAAGGGCTCTGCGTCGGAGCGGCCCTGCACGCCTACCACGAGCTCGCCGGGAAGGGACCCGCCGACCGCATCCGGGACGTCTACTGGGGACCCGAGTACTCCGAGGACCAAATCCTCGACGCAGCCCGGAAGAGCGGCTTGCGCCACGAGCGCCACGGCGACATCGCGGGGACCGTGGCTGAGATGCTGGCTCGAGGGAAAATCGTAGGGTGGTTCCAGGGGCGGATGGAGTTCGGACCCCGGGCCCTGGGGAACCGCTCCATCCTCGCCGACCCCCGGGACCCGAAGATGAAAGACGTGGTGAACGAACGCATCAAGCACCGCGAGCCTTTCCGCCCCTTCTGCCCGAGCCTCCGGACCGAAGCGAAGGGGGAGTACCTGAAGGACGGAGTTGATTCCCCCTTCATGATTCAGGCCTTCCGGGTCCCTCCGGAGAAGGCCAAGGAGATTCAGGCGGTGGTTCATGTGGACGGGACCTGCCGGCCCCAGACTGTGGAGCGGGATGTGAACCCGCTCTTCTACCGCCTCATCGGGGCCTTCGAAGATGTCACCTCGGTCCCGGTGGTTCTGAACACCTCCTTCAATCTCGCCGGGGAGCCCATCGTCTGCACTCCCGAGGACGCTCTGCGCACCTTCCGGAACACCGACATGGACGCCGTGGCCCTGGGGCCCTATCTGGTGACCCGATGACCGCGTCCCCGCCCGTGCCTCCGGAGAACTCTCCCGGCCGAAAGATCCGGAGGTTCCGCCAGGGGGCGCTGCTCGCGGTCGGCATCGGAATCTTCATCCTCTTCCTCTGGCAATCGGGGGTTTCCGCGTCGGTGTTCTACCAGCTCCGGAGCCCGGGGTTCCTGGTTCTGGGGGTGGCGCTGGCCTTCCTGGTGATGGCGGCCGCCGCCCTCCGCACGAAGGTGCTCCTCCTTTCCCTCGGGGTCCGGACCGGAACCGGGATCCTGATCCGCATCGAGTTCATCCACTACTTCCTGCAGACCGTCCTCCCTTTCCGGCTCAACCTCCCCGCCAAGGCATGGGTGCTCCGGCAGAGCGGAGTCGCCTCCTTTCCCCAGGCCCTGTCGGTCACCACATTCGACTACCTCATCGACACCGGGACGCTCCTCGGCATCGTCTTCCTCATCGGGCCCCTCTTCGTCCCCGGTCTGGGGATGGCCGGGCTCTCGGTCGCGATGGTGGCCATCCTGGGCCTCCTGGCAACCTACCTGGCCCTCCCAGCCCGAGTTTTCGGAGTCCTGAGGTTCCCGGGAGAGCCCCGATCCGGAGTCCGGCGCATCTGGAACCGGGTCTTAGACTTCACCCTGACTCTCCGCGCTACCTGGTTTGACCTCCTCCGCCGCCGCACCTCGCTCGGGGTGGTCCCGGTCCAGGCGGCGGTGGTCGTCCTCCAGTTGTTCGCCACTCAGGCGCTGTTGCTCTCGGCGGGTGTCTGGCTGCCACTGCTCGGTCTGCTCGTGGCCATCAACGCCACCGCCTTCATCGGTGGAATCACCACCATCCCGGCGGGAGGGCTGGGAGTCCGGGACGCCGCAATGGCCATCCTCCTGAACCGGCTCGGCGCGCCCTTGGATGTCAGCCTCTACGCTGTCCTCATGAGCCGGCTCACCGGCCTCATCCCCGTTGCGATAGGGTACCTCCTCTCACTCAGGTTCGGCACGCGCTGGCTCTCCCCCCCCGCGCAGCCGGAGGCTGGCGCCCCCTAAGCGTGGGCGCTCAGCGGACCTCGCCGGACACAAGCCGCGCGGGAGGCAGGCGGACCCCGGGGCCCACAATCGTCCCCACATTCAAACTGCAGTGGATGCCGGTGTGGACGCCGTCACCGAGAACGGCCCCCAATTTCCGGAGACCGGAGTCGAACCCCTTCCCGTCCCGGAACACCCGAACCGGTCCCTCGTCGAGCCGCAGGTTGGCAGTGATGGTCCCCGCCCCGAAGTTGCAGTTCTCCCCGACCACCGAGTCCCCCACGTAGGAGAGGTGGCCGATGCGGGCCCGGTTCATGATGATGGAGTTCTTGACCTCCACACCATTTCCGATTCGCACGCTGTCGCCGATGGAGGTGGAGGCCCGGATGAAACAGTTGGGGCCGATGTCGCAATCGCGCCCGACAAGGGCCGGCCCCTCGATGTAGGCCCCCGCACGGATGCGGCTTCCTGGACCGACCTCCACCGGCCCGAGCAGGGTGGCCCCCTTCTCGACCGTCCCGCGGACCGCGGGGCGGAGCCCTTCGAGCAGCCGGGCGTTCAATGCGAGGAGGTCCCACGGGTAGGAGACGTCGAGGCTGCGGGGGCAGGGGACCGCCCCGACACGGGACTGCTTCAGCAGCCGCCCGAGGGCCCAGGTGAGCTCGATCTCTCCGCGGGGGGAGCGGGGAGCCTCCTCCAGGAGGGCGAGGATGGAGCGGTCGAGAGCGTAGAGCCCCGCGTTGACCTCCCGCGAGGCGGGGCGCTCCGGCTTCTCCTGCAGCCCCGCGACGCGGGAGCCCCTCCGGAGGACGACCCCGTAGCCCGCGGGCCGCTCGACCCTGCGGAACCCGAGGGCGTGTCCCCTGAAACGGGCGAGTCGGCGCAGCTCCTCCGGGGGCGCCCAGGCGTCGCCGTTGAGCACGAGGAACCGTTGAGCGGCCATCCTCCGTGCCTGGAGCAGGGCGTGACCGGTCCCGAGGGGCCGCTTCTCGACCGCATAGCGGATGCGGACCCTCCCGCGCCTCGGGCCGAGCGCCCTCCGCACCGCGTCGCCGGGCGGGACCACCACGACGGCCTCCCGGAGCCCCGCTCCCTCGAGAGAATCGAGGAGGTGGACCAGAAGCGGCCTGCTGGCGACAGGAATCAAAGGCTTCGGCCGCGTGGCGCTCAGGGGCCACATGCGGGTCCCCCTCCCGGCGGCGAGGAGGATCGCCTGCTCGATCATTCCACGGTCACGCTCTTCGCGAGGTTCCGGGGGCGGTCGATGGGGCAGCCCCGGAGCCGGGCAATCTCGTAGGCGAGGGCCTGGAGGGCGACCGCGGAGAGAATGGCAGCCGGGACCTCGGGGGACTCCGGGACCCACAGCACTCCGTCGACGTAGTTCTCGATCTCCCGGTCCCCCTCCAGGGCGACCGCGTAGACGGGGGCGTCCCGGGCCTTCACCTCCTTCAGGTTGGAGAGGAGTTTCGGGTAGGCGGGGCCGGGGAGGGCGACGCCCACCACCGGCGTCCCGGGGTCCACCAGGGCGAGGGGGCCGTGCTTCAGCTCCCCGGCCGGGTGCCCCTCCGCCGGGATGCAGGCTACTTCCTTGAGTTTCAGCGCCCCTTCGAGGGCGACCGGGTAGGCGAGCCCGCGGCCGAGGAAGAAGAAAAGTTTCGAGCGGCCCACTCTCTTCGCCAGCGAGACGGCCGCCTCCCGCCGCTCGATGAGGTCGAGCACCAGCCCCGGGAGGCGGGCGAGGTCGCGCGCGTGGCCCGCAGCCGCGTCCAGGGAGAGCTTCCCGCGGAGACGCCCCAGGTGGAGCGCGAGAACCGCGAGGGCCGCAGCCTGGGTGGTGAAGGTCTTGGTCGCGGCGACGCTCACCTCGGGCCCGGCGTGGGTGAAAAGGACGGAGCCCGATTCCCGGGCGAGGGTGCTCCCGACCGTGTTGCAGAGAGCCACGGTGCGGGCCCCCGAGGCGCGGACGATGCGGGAGGCGGCCAGGGTGTCTGCGGTCTCCCCGGACTGGGAGATGGCGACCAGGAGGTCCTGCGAGCCGACCGCCCCCGCCTCCAGCCGCAACTCCGAGGAAACGCGCGCCTCGGCGGGAAGCCCCGCCAGCCGCTCGACCAGCACCCGGCCGAAGAGGGCGGCGTGATATGAGGAGCCGCAGCCGGTCAGGAGGACGCGGGAGATGCGGGCCGCCTCCGAGCGCCCCAGCTCGAGGGGAGGCTCCACGACCCCTTCCATCTCGCTCACCCGGCCCGCGAGCGTCTCCCGGAGAGCTCGGGGTTGCTCGTGAATCTCCTTCAGCATGAAGTGGTCGTAGCCCGCCTTCTCCGCGTCCTCGAGGCGCCAGGTGACCCGGATCGGGGCGCGCCTCACCACCTTGCCGTCGAACCGCTTCACGGTCACCCGGCTCCGGTCGACGACTGCCATCTCCAGGTCCTCGAGGGGGAGGACCCGCCGCGTCTTCGGGAGGAGCGCGGGAATGTCGGAGGCGAGCAGGTTCGCTCCCGGGGCGAGACCGACCGCGAGGGGGGCGTCCCTCCGGGCCCCGACCAGCACCGGGCTGTCGGCCGCGACCGCAACGATGGCAAAGGAGCCGGTGAGCCGGGGGAGGACCGCGCGGAGCGCCGCCTCGAGGTCGCCCCGGTAGGCATCCTCGAGGAGGTGGGGGACCACCTCGGTGTCGGTCTCGCTGCGGAACCTGTGCCTCGCCGCCTCCAGTTTCGACTTGAGCGCGGCGTAGTTCTCGATGATGCCGTTGTGGACCACCGCGATGCGGCCGGAGCAGTCGGCGTGGGGGTGGGCGTTCCTCTCGCTCGGCGGCCCGTGGGTGGCCCAGCGGGTGTGGCCGACCGCCAGCGGGCCGGAGAGGGCCGCGAACCGCTTCGCGGATGCCTCGATGGGGCCCTCCCCCTTCGCGAGCCGGAGCCGCCCGCCGCTCGCCACCGCGACGCCGGCCGAATCGTAGCCGCGATACTCGAGGCGCCTCATGCACTCGACGAGGCCCGGGACGACGTTCCCCGAGCCGGCCACCCCGACGATGCCGCACATTGGAGGGTCAGAGCACCAGGGCGCCGTCGGGGACGTCCTGGCGCACCACCGCCCCCGCACCGACCCGGGACCGGACGCCGAGGACCCGCCCCGCGGCGACCAGAGCGCGGTCCCCCACCGAGGCCCCCTCGCCGACGAGGGCCCCCAGTTCCGCCTCGCGGGGGGCCCCCTCGGCCCCGACTGTGGCGCGGCCGCTCTCGAGGTGGACCCCGGGCCCGATGCGGGCGTGGCGTCCGGCGACCGAGTTCACCATGTGGGCGTGCGCCTCCACTTCGACCTCCTCCATGAGGATGGAGTTCCGCAGGTGGGCGAAGGGGCCGACCCGGCACCCGTCGCCGACCGATGTCCCGGGGAGGAGGGCCGCGTGGGGGCCGATGTCGCAGTTCGCGCCGATGAGGACCGGGCCGAGGATGGTGGAGCCCGCACGGATGCGGCTTCCCGGGCCAACGGCCACCGGACCCTGGAGGTGGGCGCCGGGCTCGACGCCCCGGGGCGCGCGGCCGCCCCTCGTCCACCCGGCCGCCTCCCGGTCGAGGACGAGGCCGTTCACCCGCAGGAGGTCCCACGGGGTGACGATCTCGTGCCACCCGTGGCCGGTGACCCGTGCGCGGACGTCGGCGCCCCGGTCGATGGCCCGCTCGATGGCGTCAATCAACTCATACTCGCCGCGGTAGGAGAGGTCGAGGGCGCCGATGTGCTTGAAGATGGCCGGAGTGACGAGGTAGACGCCGGTGTTCACCGGCTCCCCCTCGTGGGTGGTCCCGCCGGGGCGGATTTTCCTCACCCGCCCGCCCTCCACGACGAGGGAGCGGCGCGAGGCCCCCTCCCGGCGGATGGCGAGGATGGACATCTCCCCCTCCGGCTTCCGGAGGAGGTCCCGGAGAGCCTCCGCCTCGACGAGGTTGTCGCCGTTGAGGACGAGGGTCGGACCTTGGACGTGAGCCCTGGCCGCCTTCAGGGCGTGGGCGGTTCCGAGTTGCTGCTTTTGCAGGACGTAGCTGACCCTGACCCCGAGTTTGCGGCCGTCCCCGATGGCGTCGCGGACCCGCTCGTGCTTGTAGCCGACAATCAGCGCGATTTCCCGGACTCCCGCCCCCCGGAGGGCGAGAAGGACGTGCTCGAGGATGGGGCGGTTGGCCACAGGGAGCATGACCTTGGGCTCGGTAGTGGTGAAGGGACGGACGCGGGTCCCCTCACCCGCCGCCAGGACCACCGCGGGTGGAGGCATGGTGGGGGGTAAGGAGGGCATTCATTAATAGTATTCCCAATTGTCTGCGCCATCCGAGGAGGACGGGAGCCGTCACCAAATCGGAGGTGGGAAAACGTATATTCCCAGAAATGTCACCCATCGATCGACCATGACTTCGGTACTCCTCCAGAGGGAGATTATCGAAGGGGGCCTGTGCACCAACTGCGGCGTATGCGTGGCCATCTGCCCCCAGAAAAAAATCCTGACCGACCACAACCAGGAGCCCTACGTGCGCGATTTCGAATGCGGTGCCTGCTCCTTGTGCTACGATTTCTGCCCGAGCGTGGCCTTTGACTACCGGGAACACGAGGGGGAGGTGTTTGACGTCACATCGCTCCCCAAGTGGGACCCCTACTTGGGCCGCTACCAGGCCCTCTACGTTGCGGCGAGCCGGGACACCGCCCTGCGGAAGCGAGCAGCCGGGGGCGCCATCGTCACCTCGGTCCTCCTGAAGGCGATGGAAACAGGGACCATCGATGGGGCAGTCGTAGTCCGGATGAACCCGCGCCGACCCGGATTGCCCGAGTCCTTCATTGCCCGCACATCGGAGGAAATTCTGGACGCTGCCTCCTCCAAATACTTCGAGGCTCCAGTGGCGGGCGTTCTGATGGACCTGAAGCGTGATACGGGCAGGTATGCCTTCGTGGGCCTTCCATGCCAGATTCACGGCCTCCGGAACCTCCAGTTCGGGGGCATCAAGTGGCTCCGGGAACGCATCCCCTTGACCCTCGCCCTGTTCTGCGGCGGAATCCTCCACACCAACGCCCTTCGGTTCCTCCTGTCCCGTTACAACATCGCCGAATCGGAGGTCACACATCTGGAGTTCCGCTCCCGGAAGAACCCGGTCGCCACGGCCCACGGGGGCTTCTACATCCAGACCCGGGACGGGCGGGAGTTCTTCGTGGAGGAAAATTACGGCGGAACCCTGACCCACCTGTTCACCCTGGAAGGGTGCCTCTACTGCTTGGACCACACCGGCGAATTCGCGGACATCTCGGTGGGGGACGTCTGGAGCCGGGCGGTCCCCCAGGCCCTCTGCCCTGTCTGCGGGACGCTCTTGTGCCGGACCCACATGGTCGGGAACCCGTCGGCGGTCATTGTACGGACCGAAGCGGGACAGCGCCTCCTCGACAGCGTCCCTGAAATCTGGCGGGAGCCGCTGGCCCCGGAAGACCTCGTGCGCTCCCAGAACTCCCTTCTCTTCGACAAGAAGGTCCGCGGGGTCCACCGGATGAACCTCCGGCGCGGGCAGGGGCTCCGAGTACCTCTGTACGGGGACTACGAGGATGCTCTCCGGGATATTCGACCGCCACCGGGAGGGACCTTAGGAACCGGTGCTGGACCTGTCGATTTGCTCATGGAAGAGTTGTGGGTCCGGCTCATCCGCCTCAGCCGGAGGCCCAGGGTGGCGGCCCTTCTGGGACGTGTTCAACCTAGGCTGCTCAACTTCCTCCTCTGGCGTTTCACAAACTTGCGGAGGGGCCGGTTCCGTCCGGCATGAATTCCGGACAAATTCCCGACGTCCTTGGACGGATTCTCGGGTGGCTGAGGACGATGAAGCAGCCCGGGGGCTACGCTGGACCCGTGGTTCATTATTGGCGGGACTGCCTGCGATACATCGGACCGAGCCTCGACTGGCGCTACGAGGGCTTGATTGCAGGTCTCCTCACCCTCCATGAGAAGACCGGGGACTCGCGGTTCCTCTCCCTGGCCACTGAAGCGGGAAATCACCTCGTCCGCGGCCAGTTGTCGAACGGGTGCTTCCGGAACTCGAACTTCGAGGCCAACCCCTCCTTCCGC
The DNA here is from genome assembly GCA_038869515.1 of Halobacteria archaeon. GTDB lineage: Archaea > Halobacteriota > Syntropharchaeia > JACQPP01 > JACQPP01 > JAWCQZ01. Next base: position 35,271 of record JAWCQZ010000005.1, on the reverse strand, counting down.
TCGGGGAGCACGCCCCATGAGAGCGCCGCATCCATCGGCCTCCTCCTCCTCGCCCGTGCTCTCAAGGAAACGGGACGGGACGGGGGAGCTTACGCCCGGGCGGCTCTCCGGAACATCGACGAGTTCCATTTCGGACGGCTCTACGACGAGAGTTCAGGCCTCTTCTTCCAGCGCGTTGGCGACCGGACCACCCACGCCCCGAACAAGTTGGCGACCATCGCGGAACTCCTTTTTTTGGCGGAGGAGGTCACGGCAGAAGCGCGCTACCGCAAGGCCGCTTTCCGCTGCCTCGACTTCGTTCTCCTCCTGCAAGACCCCGAGACGGGAGGCATCCTCCAGGGGGACGTAGCCGCTCCGTGGAGCCTCTTCCCCCGGCGCCAGGTCGCCTACTACACGGCCCGATGCATCCCCGCCCTCCTCCAGGCCCATGATCACAGTCGGGAGGAGCGATATCTCCGCGGGGCCCTCCGGGCGGGCGAGTTCCTTCGCTCGATGGAGGCCCCGGGGGGTGGCTTCCACTTCGGCCTGATGGAGCCCAAGGGGACGCAGGGATTTCGGCTCTACCGCTATCCCATGTTTGCCGGCGGGTGCGGCGATATCTTGCGGGCCCTGTGGCTCCTGCGGGAGCATGGGTCGTTCCCCACCGACAAATCCACCCGATGGCTCCTGGAGCAGGTGGACCCCAACGGCGGGGTGCGGACGAGCTACGGGATGCTGAAGATGGACTCGGAGGGCGAGTACGAAGGGCTGCCCTTTTGGCGTGACGTGGTGCACTGCGTGGGTTGGACCGACAAGGCTCTCCGCTTCCTGGCCTTGCTCTTGGAGCCTGGAGCATCCGTAGGGACGTGCCCCTCTCGGCCTTGGAGATTCGAGTGCGCCGACGGCACTTACGAGGAGGACCAAGGAACCATCCGCATCCGGGGCCCAGAGAGCCACACCTTCTCCAAGGGGGCCATGTTCTCCCGGCGCGACCGACTCAGCCGGGCCTGGATGGCGGCGGGCTTCCTCTACGCCCGGCTCCGGAGGACTTACGGCCCCGAAGCCCGGGTCCTTGAGCGGCTCGGGATGAAGTAAGAATCTCAGGCCCTGGATCGGGTCCCGACCCGCTCGGGGTCGATGAACGCCCGGTGCCACATCTCGACGAGCAGGAGGCACCAGAGTTGCCGGCTGGCGATGAGAGGCGACGAGCGATGCCGGTCGAGGAGGCGCTTGACGTAGTCGGTAGAGTAGCCCCGGCGGCGGAACTCCGGGCTCAAGAGGTGCTCCTCGTACAGGGGCCTCAACCGCGGGAACCACCGGTCAATGGGGGTGTAGTAGGGGTGCTTGCCGGGCGCCAGTTCGACGCGGGGCAGGTGGCGGGCCACCGCTTTCCTCAGGATGTATTTCGGGACACGGCCCCGGCTCTTCCGATGGGTCGGAATGCGGAAGGCGGTCTCAACGAGGTGATGGTCGAGGAGCGGGGCCCTCAGTTCGAGGCCGTGGGCCATGGTCAGTTTGTCCGACTTCTCCAGGATGTATCCGGGGAGCCATTTGTCGAACTCGTACCGGGCGATGCGCTCGACGGCTCCGGAGCCGGGCGGGGCCGTGGGGTCTCCGAATCCGACGCCGCCGGGGCCCGGGCCCCGCAATTCCCGGAGGTCCGACTCCCGGAACGGGGAGATGACCGTGAGGTAACGCTCCTCGAGCGGCCGGCGCATCGAGCCCGCGTAGGCCACCACCCGCGCCTTCTCCTCGGGCCCGACCGCCGCCGGATACTCGAAGGCGCGGGCGAGGAAAGCCCGCGGAATCGCCTTCACCGCGCCGGAGAGGAGGGGGCCGGGGACCCGCCGCAGCACCGGCCGCCACCGGTCTTCGACGCGGAAGACCCGATGGTGGAAATAGCCGCCGAACAGTTCGTCGCCCCCCTCGCCGCTGAGGACCACCTTGACGCGCTGCCGGGCCATTTTGGAGAGGAGGTAAATCGGCAGCGCGCTCGGGTCGGCGACCGGCTCGTCGGTGTGCCACACCACCTCCGGCAGTGCGTCCACCGCGGAGGCGTCCACCGTCAGTTCGTGGTGCTCGGTGCCGAGAGCGGAGGCGACAGCGCGGGCGCGCTCCGCCTCGCTCACCTCGGGGACATCGAAGCCGACCGAGAAGGAGTGCATCTTCCCGGCGTACTTCGTGGCGAGGGCCCCCACCGCCGTGGAGTCGGTCCCGCCCGAGAGGAAGAGCCCCACCGGCACGTCGCTCCGGAGGCGGAGGCGGACCGACTCGTCGAGCAGCCGCGCCAACTCTTCGACCCACGCCGCCTCCGTTCTCTCGTCGAGCCGGTCGGGAAGGGACCAGTAGGGGCGGACGGTGGCGGAGTCCCGGGTCGCAACCATGAGATGGCCCGGGGGCAGTTTGAGAATCCCCTCGAACGCGGTCTCGGGGCCCGGGACGTAGCGCAGCCGCAGGAACCGGTCGAGCGCGTCCCGGTTGGGCCTCCGGGGGACCGCGGGGTCCAGGAGCAGCGCCTTGATCTCCGACGCGAATAGGAGCCGCCCGCCGGCCCGCGTGTAGTAGAGCGGCTTCTTGCCTACCCGGTCCCTGACCAGGAGAAGTTTCCGGGCCTTCGCGTCCCACAGGGCGATGGCGAACATGCCCCGGAGGCGCTCCGGGAAACGCTCGCCCCACTCCTCGTAGCCGTGGACGATGACCTCGGTGTCGCTCTCGGTGGCGAAGCGGTGTCCCGCCTTCCGGAGTTCGGCCCGCAGTTCGATGTAGTTGTAAATTTCGCCGTTGAGAACGGTCCAGGCGTCGCCGGTCTCGTTGGACATCGGCTGCCTGCCGCCGGGGAGGTCGATGATGGAGAGGCGGGTGTTGGCCAGGGAGACCCCGTCGTCCTCCCAGGTTCCATCCCCGTCGGGCCCCCGGTGTTTGAGGCAGGCGATCATGGAGCGCAGGAGGGGCCCGTCGTTGGGCCCGAGGGACCCGCAGATGCCGCACATCGGGGGAGTGAGGGCAGGGTCCTCTCTTTATGATTCCCAAATCTCTGGGAATTGTGGACCGCATCCTCGTCCTCGGCGCGAGCGGCCTGGTCGGCGAGAAGTGCCTCGCCCGCCTCCCTGGGGCCCTGGGCACCTGCCACGCCCACCCGGGGCCCGGGCTCCTGCGACTCGACAAGAGCGACCCGGAGGCGGTCCTCGCCCTCTTCAGGAAGCACCGTCCCGCCGCCGTGGTGGACTGCGCCGCCATCGCCGACGTGGACGCCTGCGAGCGCGACCCGGAGGCGTGCCGGCGGGTGAACGACCTCGGGACCCGGAACGTCTTGGAGGCGTGCCGCGGCACGGGCGCGTTCCTCCTCTTCTTCTCGACCGACTACGTCTTCCCCGGCGACCGCGAGGCGCCCTACGCGGAGAGCGACCCGGTCCGCCCCCTGAACCACTACGGGCGGTGCAAGGTCGCCTCGGAGCGCGCCATCCTCGGCTCGGGGGTCCCGGCCGCCATCGTCCGGACCTCCGTCATCTACGGCGCGGGGGGGCGGTCGAGGCCCAACTTCGCCGCCTGGCTCGCGGGCGAACTCGGGGCGGGGAGACGGGTGAGGGGCGTCACCGACCGGTGGAGCCACCCGACCATCGCCGACGACCTGGCGGAGGCGGCGGCCGCCATTCTCGACCGGCGCGTGACCGGGCTCTTCCACGTCGCGGGTCCGGAGTGCGCGACCCGGTACGAGTTCGCCCGGACCCTCGCGGAGGTGTGGGGGTTCGACCCGGGGCTCGTGGAGCCCTGCCGCGCGGCGGAGCTGAAGCAGGCCGCCGAGCGGCCCCGCCGCGTCGCGCTCGACCTCTCGAAGGCGCGGCGGGAGCTGGGCGTCCGGTGCAGGGCGATGCGGGAGGGGCTGGGGGCGATGCGGAATTTGGGGTGAAGTCAGAGGTAGTACCGAAGATTCTCCCGGTAGAACTCGACCGTCCTCCCGATCCCCTCGTCGAGCCCCGTGCTCTGGACCCACCCGGTGCATCTCTTCAGTTTGGCCGTGCTCGCGGCGAATCTGCGGATTTCAATCTCCTTCCGCCCCGGAGGGTAGGGGACGCGCCGGAGGCTCCCCCGCCCCACGGCCCGGACCACCTTCTCCGCTACGGTGCGCAGGGGCACCGCGTCCCTCGAGCCGATGAGGAACGCCTCCCCCCGCGCCCTCTCGCACCGGGCGAGCCGCACCAGGGCCTCCACCACGTCGTCCACGTAGAGAAAGTCGCGCGCCTGGCGGCCGTCGCCGTGCAACTCGATGGGCTCGCCGAGCATGGCCCGCCGGATGAACCAGTTCAAGACCCCCCAGTGGGCGTGGCGCATCTGGTGGCGGGGCCCGTAGGTGTTGCCGATGCGGAGGGAGGTGGTCCGCATCCCGTGAACCTTGTGGTAGAGGAGGTGATACTTCTCCGCGGCCAACTTGTGGATGCCGTAGATTTCGGCGGGCTCCTGGGGGTGTGCCTCGGTCACCGGCACCCGCCGGGGCTCCCCCATTTGGGCCCGGGTGCCCGCGTAGACGACGACTGCGTCGTCGTTGACCCTGCGACACGCCTCAAGCACCGTGAGGTTCCCCCGGGCGTTGATGTCGAGGTCGAGCAGCGGCTCTTTCATCGAAATTCCGTGCCCCATCTGGGCGAAGAGGTTGAACACGAACTCCTGCCCCTTCACCGCCCGCTCGACCCGCGAGCGGTCGCGGGCGTCCCCCTTGACGAACCGGACCCGGCCGCGGATCCCCTCCAGGTTGCGGAAGTTCCACCCGCAGGGGTCGAGGCAGGCGTCGTAGAGGGTCACGCGCGCCCCGAGGCCGACGAGGCGGTGGGCGAGGTTGCTCCCGATGAAGCCGAGGCCGCCCAGGAGCAGGGCCCGCCGGCCCTCCATGCGATAGACCGGGGCCATGGCTGGCCATATCACTTCTTTGCGCCTTTTAAGCCCGCGCGAGCACCGAGCGCGGGCTGGCCGGGAAAAAGTTGATAGCGGCCCCTCGGACAGCACGCCCATGGTTTCTCACGGAGAGGGGCCCGCTGGGAGCGCGAAGCCCCTCTCCCGCCGGAGGTGGCCCCACGCCGCCATCCTCGGTGCCATCTGTGTCGCCATCCTCCTGGGCCTCTTCGCGAAGTTTCCGTGGGACCGCGTGGCGGTGGCCGCGGCGTCCGTCCCCCTCGCGTTCATCGCGCTCTCCTTCGCCTCGGAGGCCTCCACCATCCTGCTCAAGGCCCTGCGCTGGGTCCTGCTGCTCGGCCGGGCGCCGGGCGCCGCCCGCGCCTACCTCGTGGGGCAGGCGGTGAACCAGGTGGCTCCGACCGGGACCGGCGAGGCGACCCGCATCTACGTCGGGAAAGCGCGGAGCGGAATCCCCGTCAAGGCGACCCTGACCGCCATCGTGGTGGAGCGGGTGGCCGATACCGGGCTCCTCGTACTGGTGACCGCCCTGGCCGCGGGGGTCGCCCTCTTCCCGCGCTCCTCGTGGCCGGTCCTGGTGGTCCCGGTCGCCATCCTCTCGGGCGCCGTCGCGGTCCTCCTACGCCCCTCGCTCCTCGCCGCCCTCGCGAGGCTCGCGGCGAGGTTCCGGCTGCCCGAGCGCCCCTTCCGCGAGGTCCAGGAGGCGGTCGAGGCCCTCCGGACCCGGAGGACCGCCCTCGGAAGCGTCCTCTTCCTCACCCCGGTCGCCTGGGCCCTGGAGGCGGGGGCCCTGTGGGTCCTCCTGCTGGGGGTGGGCATCCCCCTCCCCTTCGCCACCGCCTTCCTCTACACCTGCGTCGCCGAACTGGTCGGGGCCTTCTCCTTCCTGCCGGGAGGGATCGGGGCCCGGGAGTGGGCGATCGCCCTCCTCTTCTCCGGCGAGTTCGGCATCCAGGCGGCGGCCGCGGCCCTCCTCTTCCGGCTCGTCGCCACCTCGTCGCTGGCCGCCGGGGCCCTGGGGAGCCTCGCGACCTACCCGAAAACCGCGTCCGCTGGAGCCTAGCGGCGCGCCCGGGACCGGACCGCCACCGAGCGGGCGTGCTCGGCCATCCCCTCGGCCCGCGCGATGCCCGCCACCGCAGGGGCGAGGTTCCGGACCCCCTCCCGGCTCAACCGTTGCCATGCCATCCGCCGCTGGAAATCCTCCACCCCGAGGCCGGAGAAGACCCGGGCGAAGCCGGCGGTGGGGAGGACGTGGTTGGTGCCGGTGGCGAAGTCTCCGGCGGCGATGGGGCTCCAGGGGCCGATGAAGAGCGCACCGGCGGTGCGGACCCTCCGCGCGACGCGCTCGGCGTCCCGGGCGATGACCTCGACGTGCTCGGGGGCGAGGTCGTTGATGAAGTCGAGGCCCGTGGGGAGGTCGGCCCGGAGGATGGGGACCCGTCTCCCCATCCGCCGCTCCACGGCCCGCGCCAGCCGCTCCGAGTCGGTGACCAGGACCCCGGTGGCCCCGGCTCCGTGCTCCAGTTGCGCCCTGAGGTCGGCGACCACGAACTCGACCGGAGCGGTGGCGTCGGCGAGGATCACCGCCTCGCTCGGGCCGGCGGGGAAATCGATCTCGACGAGTCCGCGGACGGCGATTTTGGCCGCGGTCACCCACGCGTTTCCGGGCCCCGCAATCTTCTCCACGGGCCGGATGGACTCGGTCCCGTGGGCGAGGGCGCCGACCGCCTGCGCGCCTCCCGCGGCGATCACCTCCTCCACCCCCGAGAGCGCCGCGGCCTGGAGGACGAGGGGGGAGACGCGGCCCCGCTTGTCGGGGGGCGTGCAGAGCGCAATCCCGGGGACCCCGGCGACCTTGGCCGGGATGGAGGTCATCAGGGCGGTCGAGCCGTAGCCCCGGGGGACGTAGAGGCCGACCCGGCGGAGGGGGACATAGCGGACGCCCGCCACAACCCCGGGCTCCACCCGGACGCTCCACCCCCGCCTCCGCTGGCGCTCGTGGAACCTCCGGATGTTCCGGGCCGCCCGCCGCAGGGCCTCCGGGGCCCTCCGGCCCGCGGCCCGCACCTCTTCCGGCGGGACCCGGAACTCCCCAAGGTCGCAGCCGTCGAACCTCTTGGTGTATCTCCTCAGGGCACGGTCCCCCATGACCCGGACGTCCCGCAGAATCGCCCGGACTCTCGGGAGGAGTGACTCGATGGAGCTCCGGCGGTTCAGGAGGAAGCGCAGTTCGCGCGGGTCGGTGGCAATCACGGGTCAGCCTTTAACGGGGGTGAACCATACCGTTTTCGCCATGGAGGCCTGCATCCCCGGGAGGCGCAATCTGGACGGCACGGGGCGCCGGGCCCGGGTCTTCGGGGGCCTGGTCTTCGCGGCCGCGGCGCTCCTCCTGCTCCAGCTCCTCTCCGCCCCGGAGACCCCCCGGGTCTACCGCTTCACCCTCTTCTTCCCCCTCTTCCCGGCGGTTCTTCTGCTTCTGGAGGCCCTCGCGGGCTTCTCGGCCATCCGGGGGATGGCGCTCTCCGGCGGCGGGCTCGCCGAACCGCCCCGAAACCGCCCCGTTTCACCCACAAAAACGCGGGGCTTCGGGGCGGTTTTGGGGCCCGGGAGGAAGGACCCGGTGGTCCTCGACCGGCGGAGGGCGAACCTGCTCCTCGCGCTCGCGTTCTTTGCCGCCGTGGCCCTCGGCGCTGCGTTGAGCCTCTAGCCGGGCCTAACGGACGCCGAAGGTGCGAAGGAGCTGGTTGATGATGGAGCCCTGGCCGACGGCCTGGAGGACCACGTTCAGCACGATGCCGAGAACGACCCCCATGAGGACCCCCGTCACCACTTTCAGTTTCAGCAGGAGGACGAGGGCGACGACGAGGAAGACCACGAGGCTCACGCCGGAGCCGATGGCGAGGAACTGGTTCACCGAGTAGTTGATGACGTTGACCAGGAACGCGATGACGCTGGCGCCGAAGAAGAATCCCAGGACGACGCCCACGAGGAGGGGGACCCTGCCGCTGCCCATTCGGAGGGCTCGAACCGACAGGTATAAATCGTTTCTCGAGAACGGGCCCGCGGTGCAGCGGCCAAAGCGGCGGGGCCACACCCGGTCTCATCCCGAACCCGGAAGTTAAGCCCGCTGGCGTTCAGCCTTGTACTCAGGTGCGCGAGCCCTCGGGAACGGCCGAAAGCTGCTGTGCCAATTTTCTTCTTCGAGCGGATGCTGGGCGGAGAGATGGGCATCGAAATCCGCCCCCTTCAGGAGCCGGAAATCCCCCAGGCCGCAGCGGTCTGCGACTACGCCTTCCGCTCCAATCCGGTCTCGGTGGTCCGGAACCCCCGGGTCTGGAAGTGGCGCTACTGGGAGTTCCCCGGCTTCGACCCCCGGGGGGCTGTCGCGGCGGTGGATGGGGAGCGGGTGGTGGGGACCGTCATGGTGACCTTCCGGCGCCTGCGGCTCGACCGGTGGGTCAGGTTCGGGGTGATCGACGACGTGGCGACCCTTCCCGAGTGCCGCGGGAAGGGGGTCGCGCGGCGGATGATGGAGGCGGCCCTCCGGTTCATCGAATCGCGGGGGGCCGGGGCATCCCTCCTCTACGCAGACCCCAAGGGGGTGGCACGGAACCTCTACCTCGACCTCGGCTACCGGGACATCCACCTCTTCGGCGCGTGGGTGCGCCCCCTCTGGAGCGGACTCCTCGCCCACCGGCTCGCCTCGGGTCTGCGGATGAAGCCCGGCCTCCGGAGACGGGTCATCGAGCCGTCCGACGGGCTCCGCCTCTGTGGAGCCGGGGAACTGGAGGAGTACCGGAAGGCCCTGGAGGCCGCCTCCGGTCACTTGGCCGGATTCCCCGAGATGGAGGGCGGCTTCTGGGGGTGGATGAGGGCCCGGAACCCCACCCGTCCCCGGACCCTCGCCCTCGGGTGGCCCCCCCGCGCCGGGTGCTCCCTCTGCCCGCTCCCGGTCGCCCTCCTGGCGGGGGCGGAGACCGAGGGGCTCTGGATGGGCGATTTCTTCTCGGCGGACGGGAGCGATCCTCTCGCGGGCGCCGTTTCTCTCGCCCGCCGGAACGGTTTCGCATTTGTCGGAGCCCTCTCCTCGCCCCTCGACCGGACCCGGGTTGCCCTTCTCCGCAGACACGGGTTCGTGACGGGATTCAGCGGGACGATGATGGTGAAGCCCTTCGGGGACATCGACCTACGCCCGTTCTCCCGCCGCCCGTGGCACCCGATGGCCGAGAGCGGCATCGGGCTCCCGTAGGGGCCGCCTCCGCACCGCCCCGCACCGGAGGCAGGTGGTGACGACCCGCCCCCGCGCCACCCGGGTGCGGACCGACTCTCCGGGCTTCAAGTAGCTGAAGCACCTGCGGCAGAACCGGGCCTTCGTCTCCGGTCCCATCCGGACCCGGTGGCGGGTGGAGAGGCGCCACGCCAGCCGGACGTAGCGCGTCGAGAACTCCGGCTCAGCCCCGGCCGCCAGGTCGAGGAGGCGCTCCATCCGGTCGGCCGCCGCCCGCCGGGTTTGCGCCTTGTCACGGGCTCTCGTCTTTGCCATTGCTAGTTCTCACGTTTTCTCGGCGGGGGAGAGGGGGGCGGGCCTGTGGGCGGGGAGTCACGGCTCGCGACTCCCCGAGGGGGCGAAGCCCCCTCTCCCCCCGGTGACAGTCCCTGGATGAACTCGATGAGGCGGTTGCGCTCGGCCTCGAGGTCTGCCAGACCCCTCTTCCGCGGGCCCCCCTGCCCGGCGAGCACCAGCCGCTGGAGGCGCTCGACCTCCGCCCGGGAATCATCGAGCCTCCGCTGCCCCTCCTCCAGAGCGCGCAGCCGGGACTCCGCGGCCGACTCCGCCTTGGACCGCCGGAGGTCGGAGGCCGCCAGGGCGTCCCGGAGCGCCTCCTGCTGCTCCGCCAGGAGAGCGAGGGCTCGCTGGAGCCGCTCCTCCGACTCGGCCCTGAGGACGTCCGTCTCGGAGGCCCTGGAGAGCGCCTCCTCCACCTTGCCCATCCGCGCCTCGGCGGCCGCCGCGGCTTCCCGCTGCCGGGCGATGTCGGCCTGAAGGCTGCGGAGGCGGGTCTCGGCGGTGGCGAGCAGGACGGTCTCCTCCTCCCGGAGCATCTGCCGGACCCGCTCCAGGAGGGTCTTCTCCCTCTCCCCCTCTCTCGCGACCCCCGCGGCGAGGGTCCCCTTCATCTCCTCCACCGACCTGGCCATCGCCTCCACCCTCTGCCCGTGCTCCTGCAGCCGGGCCAGGACCCTCTCCATCCTCAGGGCCTCTTCGATCCGCGAGTCAATGTCGGCCGCCTCCGCCACCGCGCGCTTCATCTCCGCCTCGAACCGGTTCGGCGGGAGGAGGCCCCGCGCGCCGTCCGCCTGGAGGCGCTCGATGCGGCGGAGGGCCTCCTCCTTCAGGGCGAGGAGGCTCTCCAGGCCGGGCCGCTCCACGCGCCGGGCAAGCGAGTCCATGCGCTCCTGGACCCGCTCCAGGTCGCGCCGGAGGGCGGGCCCATGTTCCGAGACGGACTCGACCGTGAGGCGGAGGCGGGAGACCTCCTCCGACACCTCCCGGAGGGCCTTCCCGGTCTCGGCCGAGAGCCGCCGCATCTCCTCGAGGAGTGCGTCCCGGGAGCGGGCCCCGTGGCGCTCCACCTCGGGCGGGAGCCGCGCCTCCATCTCCCGCCGCAGCCTCTCCCCGAGGGAGGCGGCCAGGCGCTCCGCCTCCCGCCGCATCTCCGTGACGAGCGCGCGGGCCTGGCGCTCCGGAACCTCCCGCAGATGCGCCTCCAGGGCCAGAGGCAGCTCCTCGATGCGGTTCCGGAGTGCCGCCCGGATGGCCTGCATCTCGCCCCGGAGCTCCTCCAGCTCCCGGCCAGCCATGGAACTGCGCATTTTCTCGAGGAGGCCCCGGATCTGCTCGGGCCCCGGGACCTTCTGGAGTTCGTCGAGAATCCGCTTCGACTCCTTCCGCTGCGCGGCCACGAAGCGCGCCAGGGCGTCCATCCGGCGCTGGGAGAAGAGGCGCTCCCGGATTTCGGCGAGGCTCGACTTCAGGGGTGCGGCCTGGACTTCGAACTGCTCCCGGGAGATGGCGCCCTTCTCGGCGGCCCCCCGGAGGAGGTCCAGCTGCCCTTCCAGGCGGACCCGCTCCCGCTCCAGTTCCCCGACGGGCCGGTAGCGCACCCGGTCGGACAGCGTCTTGAGGTCGCCCGAGAGCCCCTCGATCCGCCTCTGGAACGAGCCGACCTGCTCCCGGAGGGCCGGGATCTCGCGGGTCTGCTCCGCGAAGCCCCGGGCCAGGTCCTCCACCCGGGCCTGCAGGAGGGCGACCTGCTCCCGCTGGACCCTCAGCGCCTCCTGCCGCAGGGCCTCGACCTCGCCGCGGAGGGCCTCGAACCGGACCCGGGCGTCCTCCCGGAGCCGCTCGACGCCGGTGCGGACCTCCTCCGACTGCCTCTCCAGGGCCACCTCCACCCGGTCCACCGACCTCCGGAGGGGCTCCAGCTCCTCCTTATCGAAGACCTCGCGGACCTGGCGGGTGAACTGGGCGATGCGGTCCTCGGAGACGAACTCCCGGTAGAGGTCCCGGATTCGCCCCATCTCGGTCTCCAGGGCGTCCATGCGGCCCCCGCGCAGGAGGCCCTGGACCTCCTTCAACTGCTCGATGGTCCGCGCATCCACGGCCAGGAGCCGCCGGACATTCTCCCGCACCTCGCCCGTGAGGGCGTCCACGGCCCTCCGGAGCCCCTCCAGGGGCCCGGTCCCGGCCACCCGCTCCAGATCCTCCTTGAGGCCGCGGAACCCCCGCTCGATGTCGGCGAGTCCCCGGGCCAGAAGCGACAGGTCCCCCTCCACCGCATCGACCCGCCCCGGGAGCTGGGCCCGGGCGGCGAGGGAGACCTCCTCGTCCAGGAGGGCCAGCCTCTCCACCAGCGCCCGGACGGAGGATTCGTAGAGGTCGGGGGGGACCGCCCCGGCCTGGCGCTGGGCGGCCAGCCGCTCCATCTCCTGGAGCAGGGCCTCCTTCTCCTCGAGGAGGGGCTCCAGGCGGACTTCGCGGGCGGCCAGTTCGGCCTCCAGGCGGGCGACGCGCTCCCGCAGTTGCGCGACCGCCGCGGCCAGGTCCCCGCTCTCGGCCACGGCGTCTCCCCGAACTCCTACCTCGCGCCCTGAATGAGGCTCCGGAGCTCTTCCCGCTCCCGGAGCAGGTCATCGAGGCCCCGCCGCTGGCTCCGCTGGTGGACGAGGAGGAGTTCCCGGTGGAGTTCCCCCAGGCGCCGCTCCAGGCCGTCGCGGGCCTGGGCCGCGTCCCGGATGCGCAGCTCCATGTCCATGAAACGGGCCTCCATCTCGGCGGGCACCCTCTCCAGGCGGCGGCCCACCTCCTTCCGCAGGGCCTCCATCTCCTCCCGGAGGACCTCCTCGCGCCGCTCCACCGCCGACTGGAGGCGGGCCAGGCGCGGGTCGATGAGGGCCTCGGCCCGCTGGAGCGCCTCCTTCTGGACCTGGCCGAGTGCGGTCTGGAGCCCCTCGCGGTCCACCAGCTTCTGGGTGACGTCGCCGAGCCTCTGGAGGGCGAGCCGGGCCTCGGCCACCTGCCCCTCCAGGGTCCGCTGGGCCTCCCCGAGCCCCTTCTCCAGGCGGGCCCGCATCTGCTCCATCTCCTCGGTCCGGATGGACTCGCGGAGTTTGTCCAGGTCCTCGCGGGTCGGGAAGGCTTTGCAGATGTCGGCCAGTTCCCGGACAGCCTTCTCCGCCTCCTCGGCCTTCCTCCGGGCCTGCTCCAGGCGGGCGACCTCCTCCAGGCGGGCGTCAATCTCGGAGAGGCGGCCCAGGTCCTCCTTGAGGCTCGCCTCGTAGACCTCCCGGGAGATGAACCCCGACTCGTGCTTCAGGCGAAGGGCGTCGAGGGTCGCGAGGATGGCCTCCTTGTCCCGGAGGAGCTCCTCGGCGCTCCGGTTCCGGGCGCGCATCCGGGCGATGTCCTGCGCCAGGGCGTCGAGGCGCAGCGCGGTCTGGTCCATCTGCTTCCCCTGGACGAGGTCGAGGCGGGCCTTGAGGTCGAGGATCTCCCGCTCCATCCGGGAGCCCTGGATGCCCTGGGCCTCCAGGGAGGTCTTCAACTCCCCCGTCCGGGCCTTGACCTCCTCGGGGATGCGCCCCACCATCTCCTCCATGGTCCGGCGCAGCCTCTCCGCCGCCTCCATCTTCTTCTCCAGCAGGAGCTCGGCCCGGCGCGACTCCTCCTTGACCGCCTCGGCGGCCTCGGCAGCCGCCTCCTTCTGGAGGCTCTTCCGGACCTCCTTGGGAATCTCGACGCGGCGGATGCGGTCCTCGAGCTCCCGCCGCACGGCCGCCACGTCCTCCTCCCGGATTTTCTGCCGCCACTTCTCGAGGGTGGACTCGTCCACGAGAGCGGCCCGGGCGAGCCGGGCGAGGCTCTCCCCCTGCTCCTCCACCGTGCGGAGGAGGCGGCCCAGGGTCCGGGCCTCCTCGATTTGGGCGTCGATGGAGGCGAGGAGCTCCCGGTCCCCGCCCGAGGCGACGAGGCGCTCCCGCTCCTTCAGGAGGGAGTCGAGGTCGCGGCGCGCGGCCATGGAGGCGAGCCGCTCCTTGATGGCGTCCAGTTCTGCGAAGAGGGCCTGGCTGGGCCTCTCCAGTTTCCCGAGGCGCCCCTCGAGGTCGGCCATCTCCTGGGCCGAGGCCCGGAGCCCCTCCTGGAGGGCGGTCCGAATCCCCTCGACGGTGCTCGAGAGGGCGGCGATCCGCTCCTCGACCGACTTCTGGAGGGTCTCCAGCCGCTTGTTCAACTCCTCCTTGGGGAGGTAGGCCCGGAGCTCCTCGGAGGAGGCGAGCCCCTTCATCTTCGTCCCCACTTCGTCCAGGGCCTTCACGGCGTCCCGGCTGAACTCCTCCAGTCCCTCCACTTTCCCTCCCATGGTGTCGAGGGCGACCAGCCGGGTGGAGAGTTCGCCGAAGATGGACTCTATCTTGGCGGCCATCCGGTCGACGTATTTCTTGGCGTCGTCGGCCCTGTCGGCCTGCTCCCGCAGGCGCTGGCCCATCTCGACCAGGTTCTCGACGCCCTTCACCTTGTCCAGGGTCTCCCGGAAGGTCCGGACCTCCTCGCTGAACCGGTCGAGGACCCGCTCCGCCTTCTCGACTCGGACCCCCATCTGGCTGATGGCGCGCTCCTTGCGCTCCAGCTCCCTGCCGATTTCCGAGGGCTTGACCTCCTCGAAGACCGACTTGATGAGTTCGAAGTCCGCCTCCAGGACCCCCATGGTCCGCTCGCGCTCCAGGGCGATGGTCCGCAGTTCGCCGATCTGCTCCGACATCCTCTGGAGCCGGTCGGCCATGTCCACCCTGGCCTGCTCGGTGGCCTCGAGCCGCCCCTCGACTTTCTCCAGTTTCAGGACGAGTTCGGCCACTTCCGGGGCCTTCTCCTCCTGGGCGCTCGCCGCCTCCTCGGCCTCGAGCTGCTTCGCCCGCTCCTCCGCGGTCAGGCCCAGGCGGCCCGCCTCGTCCTCCTGCTGGACGAACTCCCCCTCCTTGGGCGGGGGCGGCGGGGGGGCGGGGGCCTCCTCCCCGGGCTTCTCCTCTCCCGGCTCCTCCTCCTTCTTGCCGAAAAGCGCCATCCCCAATCCCTAAGGAGGGGCGGATATATACACTTTTATCGGGGCTGCGGCTATCGCTTTCTGCGACGGCGGCTTCGGCGCAAGGGGGGGGCAGTCGTGGAGCTCCGGACCCACTGGAGATAGGGCGCGTGTCCCTCCGCGACGGGGAGGGCCAAGATGCAGGGGACCTCGTAGGAGTGGAGCTCCAGGATGGCGGCGCGCAGGGCGGGGAAGCTGGCCCGCGTCGTCTTGGCCGTGAGGGCGACCTCCCGGGCCTCCTCCACCTTGCCCTTCCAGCGGTAGACGGAGCGGACGGGGTGGAGGTTCACGCACGCCGCGAGGCGGCGCTCCACCAGGGCGCGGGCGAGGCGGCGGGCCTCCGCAGGAGTGCCGGCGGTGACGAAGACCTCGACGAACTCCGGGGCCATCCGGCGCGCCATCGGTCCACTGGCATCTAAAAGACTAAATGCTGCCCCTTCCAGATGCAGGATGGTCATTCTCGCGACGCTGGCGGTCTTCCTCGCCTACACGGCCCTGGTCGTCGCCTTCCGGAAGCCTCTCCGGAAATACGGCGTCACCGTCATGGGCCCCCTGCTCATGGTCCGCACCCAGCGGGGCAGGGGGCTGGTGGAGCGGGCGGCACGCCACATCCGGCTCTGGCGGGCCTTCGGCTCGGCGGGGACCCTCCTGATGGTCGCCGGGATGGCGATTATGATGGGCCTGGTCCTCGTGATGGTCTTCCGCCAGGCGACCCACGGATTCCCTCCCCCGAGCGCCCTGACCCGCCCCGAGGCCGCCCTGCTGCTGCCGGGCATCAACCCGTTCGTCCCGCTCTTCTGGGGCCTGGTGGGCATCATCGTCGCGGTCGTCATCCACGAACTGGGCCACGCCATCCTCACCCGCGTCGAAGGACTCACCCTGAAGTCCATGGGGGTCCTCCTCGCCCTGGTCCCCATCGGGGCCTTCGCGGAACCCGACGAAGAGGAGCTGTTCGGAGTGCGAAAGCCCTCCAGGGAGGGCGAGTCGCCCCGGCCCCCTCCGAAGAAAATCGCGGGGCCGAAGGAGCGCCTCCGCATCCTTTCGGCCGGAGTCGCCGGAAATTTCGCGGTCGGCGGCCTCTGCCTCGTCCTCCTCTTCGCGCTCGTGGTCCCCGGGTTCGCCCCGGCCTCCCCGACCGAACTGTGGGTCCGGGAGGCGGACCCGGCCTCGGGCCTCCGGGCGGGAGATGTGGTGCTCCTCGACGGCCAGCCCGTGGCGGCGGGGGCGGACCTCGACGGCCTCCTCACCGGCATGGCGGGGCGGACGGCCCGGCTGGAGGCCCTGTCGGGCGGCTCGGTGACCTTCACCGCCCCGGGATTCGAGGGGGTCCGGCTCGAATCGGTATCCCCGGGCGGAGCGGCGGAGAGGGCGGGCCTCCGGGCGGGCGACACCATCCTCGCCATGGACGGCCTTGACGCGCGCTCCCTCCGGGCCTTCCGGGAGTTCATGGCCTCCACCCTCCCGGGCCAGCAGGTCCGGATATCCACCGGTCGCGGGCCCTTCACGGTGGTTCTGGGAGAGCGGGAACTGGGCGGAAAATCGGTCGGCTTCCTCGGGGTCACGGGCGTTCAGGTGGTCGCGGGGGTCGTCCTGGACACCTTCCCGGCCCGGGGCTACCTCGATGCCTACGCCTCGGTCCCCCGGAGGAACCCGGGAGAGGCCCTCCTGCTCCTCATGGCTCTCCCGTTCATCGGCCCCCAGCCCGGCCTCACCCCCTTCTCGGAGCCCGCCTCCCACTTCTATGCGCCCGCGGGATGGCTCGCGGGCCTCGGAACCGGCGCCTTCTACCTCGCCAACCTCCTCCTCTGGGTGGGCTGGATCAACCTCATCGTGGGGCTCTTCAACTGCCTGCCCGCGGTGCCCCTCGACGGCGGGCACGTATTCCGGGAACTGGTCCGGAAGGCCCTCCGGAGGCTCCGGGTCGAGGGGGAGGAGCGGAGGGAGCGGATGTCCGCCGCCATCGTCCGGGCCTTCGCCCTCTTCATCTTCGTGTCGCTCTTCGTGTCGTTCCTGGGGCCGAACCTCTCCCCGGGCTGATTCACCCCGGGCGCGCCAGCCGCTTCAGCGCCTCCGCCTCGACGAAGTGCAACTCCCCGGGGCAGACCAGCACGTGGGGCATCCCGCCGAAGTCCACCCCCCTCAACTCATCGGGCGTCCCGGCCCTCACCCGCGGCGACTCCGACCCCGCCCGGGCCACCCCCACGAAGGTCCGGGGCAGGACCCCCTCGCGCCGCTCCTCCTCGACCGCCTCGAGCAGTTCGAGGGCGCGGGGGATGGCGAGCCCCGGGTCGAGCAGCAGGAGGGTGTGGAGCCCGCGCCGCAGGTTCTCCCGGAGGGCGTCGTAGGCCGACCGGGGCACGGGCATGCCCGGCTTGAAGGGGGCGACGACGGTCGCGCTCCGCCCGAACTTGTAGGACTGGAGCCCCGCGAGGGCCGCCGCCGCGGAGACGATGGAGGGGCCGTGGACGATGCGGACCGGGATTCCGAGGGAGAGGGCGCGGAGCCGGAGGTCCACGTGGGTGGTCGCCACCATCGGGTCGCCGCCGACGAGGAGGACCGCCGTCCCGGCTTTGGCCTTCTCCAGGAGGGGCCCCGGACTGTTCTCCACCTCCTCGCGCTTCAAGACGGTGATTTTCTTGCCGTAGAGTGTTTCGAGCCGCTCGACGGAGGCGCCCCCGAGGGTCGAGGTGTAGAACTCCGCGAAGAGGTGGTCCGCCGACCGGACCTCATCGAGGCCCCGGAGGGAGATGTCCCTCTCGTCCCACAAGCCGAGGCCGACGAACACAAGGGCCATGGCCCCCCAGAGCCACGGGCGGGGTGAAGGTTTCGATGGCTCCCCCGGCGGGGCACCGGGGGCCGTCAGTTGAACCGGTAGGCCACCGTGCACCCGTTGAAGCAGCGGTATTGGCGGGGGATGCCGGTGGGGGTCTCGATGGGGAGCCGGCACCGGGGGCAGAGGTAGGCCTCCGGGATCACCTGGGGCATCGGAGGAGAGTCTCCGCCGGAACGGAAAGCGGTTTCGGAGGCGGGCCTATTTCAGTTCTTTCCGGCCGTAGCCGAGGATTTGCCTGGCGACGATGAGGCGGTTGATCTGCCCCGTCCCCTCGAAAATGTCGGTCACCTTGACGTCCCGCATCCACTTCTCCGCCAGCAGTTTTTCGGAGACCCCGAGGGGCCCGAGGAGCTCGCACGCCAACTGGGTGCATTCGGAGACCACCGTTCCCCCCAGGGCCTTCGCCATGGAGGCCTCCAGGGCGTGGGGGCGGTTCCGGTCCACGAGCCAGCAGGCGCGCCACGCGAGGAGCCGCGCCGCGCGGTATCGCGCCTCCATCCTCATGAGGTCCCGCTCCGCGGCGCTCAACTTCCCCGGGGCGAGGCCGTAGCGGGGCCGGAGGTGCTGGTGGAGCAGTTCGACCGCGGCCCGGACCGAGCCGAGCCCCGCCGCGACGATGACCGGCCGGTTGGCGTTGAAGGTCGCCATCGCCTTCCCGAAGCCCGCCTCCTCTCCGTCCCCTCCCAGGCGGTTCTCCGCCGGAATCCGGCACTCCTCCAGGACCAGCACGCAGGTGTGGGCCGCCTTGAGCCCCATCTTCTTCTCGATTTTCGTCACCCGGGCGCCGGGGGTCCGGGCGGGGACCACGAACGCGGCCATGGCCATGTGCCCCTCCACCTCGTCAATGCTCCGGGCTCCCGGGGGGAGGATTTTGGCCCAGACCACCGTGACCCCGCGGTCGAGCGCGAGGTCGGCGTTGCTGGCGAAGACCTTCTCGCCGTTGAGCACCCAGGAGTCGCCCTCCCGCCGCGCGGTGGTCCGGATGGAGGAGGTGTCGGAGCCCGCGCCGGGCTCGGTCATCGCCATGCAGCCCCACGCCTCGCCCTTGAAGGGCGCGAGGAACTTCTCGCGCTGCTCGGCGGTCGCCCCCACCGTGATGGCCACCCCGGCGAGTCCGGTGCCCGGCAGGGTCCGGAGGAGCCCGGGGTCGCCCCAGGCCAACTCCTCGGCGAAGACCGCCGCCTCCATCGAGGAGAGGCCGACCCCCGGCTCGGGCCTGTGGATGCGGCGTTTCCGGGCCTCGGCGAGGAATCCGTGGGGAATGGCGTGCTCCTTCCCGTCGTACTCGCGGGCCAGGGGGCGCATCTGCTCCGCGGCGAAGGCCCGGGTCCGGCGCTGGAGGTCCTCCAACTCGGGAGGGAGGGAGAAGTCCACCATCGGCTCTCCAGCGGGGCGGTGCTTATGAACGAAGCGGTGGGGTGGGCTCCGAGAAACGGCGTTTCACGGGAGAAAACAGGACCGAAGGTTCAAAAGCCCGCCCCCCACCACTGCTCGTGGAATTCGACACCCTCCAGATGGAGGTCTCCGACGGGGTCGCCACCATCACGCTCAACCGCCCCGAGCGGAGGAACGCCATCAACTCCCAGATGGCCCGGGACCTCATCTCGGCCGTCGAGATTTTCCACGCCGACCCCGCAGCCCGCTGCGCGGTGGTCACCGGCGCGGGCTCCTCCTTCTGCTCGGGGGGCGACGTCAAGGACATGGGGGAGATGATTCTGGGGACCAAGAAGATCGAGGGCTCGGCGGTCCGGCTCTTCAGCGAGCCCATCCTCAAGTTCTGGGAGACCCCGAAGCCCATCGTCGCCTCCATCAACGGCGACGCCGTGGGGGGCGGGCTCAGCCTCGCCCTCGCCTGCGACCTGCGCATCGCCTCGCGGAAGGCCCGCTTCGCCATGGCTTTCGTGCGCATCGGCCTCATGCCCGACCTGGGCGGCTCCTACCTCCTGCCCCGCATCGTGGGTCCCGCCAAGGCCTACGAACTCATGGCCACCGGAGAGTTTTTCTCCGCGGACGAGGCCCGGAGCCTCGGCGTCGTGAACCGGGTCGTGGAGGACGGGGCCCTGGTCCCGGAGACCCGCGCGCTGGCGGAGCGGCTGGCCAGGGGGCCCACCCGGGCCCTTGGCAAGATGAAGATGGCCATCCTCTCCGCCCACAAGCCCCTCCTGGAGGCCCACCTGCAGGGGGAGTTCCAGGGCCAGGAGGAGCTCTCCCGCAGCCAGGATTTCAAGGAGGGCGTGGCGGCCTTCCTCCAGAAGCGGGAGCCGAAGTTCAAGGGGGCGTGACGGGGGACGGGGGGAATCCCCGGCCGAAGGCTATAATCGCCCCCCGCCCATCGGTCCCATGTCGCTCCGGGACTACGGCCTGGCCCTCGCGCTCCTGGGCGGTCTCTCGGCGCTCCGCCCCGCCGGCTTCGAGGGGCCCTCGGTGGGGGTGGTTCTGGCGGCCCTCTGGGTCTCCCTCGTTCCCGCCTGGAAGCTGCGCGTCATCCCATCGCTCGCGGTCTCGGTCCTTCCCGCCATGGCGGCCCTGTGGCCCCCCGCCATCGCCCCCAACCCCTGGGAGGCCGACCTCCTGGTCGCCTCGTCGGGGGCCCTGGTGGCCCACCTCGTCTTCTTCACCGTGCCCCGGCCCCGGTCGGGCCCGTCGGCCCTCCTCGTCTCCGGCTTCTCGATGTGGCTCCTGGCCCTCTTCCACTTCCCGGCACCCCCCCTCACGACCCTCTGGGCCCTCGCCGTCGCCCTCGGCCTCGGATGGGCCGCGCGCCAGAAAGACCTCATCGAGGACACCGGCATGGTCTCCGGGGCCCTGGTGGGTCTCCTCATCATCGTCTTCGCCGACAACGCCCTCCCCGGCGCCGGGCTCCGGTGGTTCGCCTTCCTCCTCGCCTTCTTCATCCTCGGCTCCTCCTTCACCCGGTTCCGCCACGGCGTCAAGGCGGGCCTCGGGCTCGCGCAGAAGCGACGGGACTTCCGCAACGTCCTGGGGAACTGCCTGGGACCCCTGGCGATGGCCGTGGCCTTCGGCCTCTGGGGCCGTCCCTTCGACGCCGCCTACCTGGGCGCCATCACCACGGTCACAGCCGACACCATCGCCACCGAGGTGGGGCTGACCCAGAAGAAGCACCCCCGGATTATCACTACCCTGCGGCCGGTTCCCCCCGGAACCAGCGGGGCGGTCTCTCTCCTGGGCGAAGCGGCGGCCCTCGGGACCTCTTTCGGGATGGGGCTCCTCGCCCTGGGGCTCGGCATCGCTTCCCCCGCCGGCGCCATCGCTCTCGCCGTCGGCGGCTTCCTCGGGACCCACGCCGACAGCCTCCTGGGGGCCACCGTCGAGAAGAGGTGGCGGATGTCGAACCACGCGGTCAACTTCATGGCCTCCCTCGCGGGGGCGGCGGCCGCCGTGGCCCTGGCCCGGTAAGCCGAGCAAGGTTTATTCGCGGGACCTCCAACGCCACCCAATGGCAAGGGTCGCAATCGTCGGCGCCGGCGTGACCAAGTTCGGCCGCAGCCCGAAGACCGGGATGGAGCTGCTCGCCGAGGCGAGCCTCGA
The DNA here is from genome assembly GCA_038869515.1 of Halobacteria archaeon. Lineage (GTDB taxonomy): Archaea > Halobacteriota > Syntropharchaeia > JACQPP01 > JACQPP01 > JAWCQZ01. The sequence goes on along the minus strand of JAWCQZ010000005.1, from coordinate 14,364 downwards.
CGCCCTCATGGAGGCGGAGATGACCCCCAAGGACATCCAGGCCATCTACGTCGGGAACTTCATCGGGGAGTTGACCGAGCGCCAGGCCCACATGGGCCCCATGGCCGCGTCCGCCCTCGGCATTCCCGGGGTCCCCGCGGTCCGCGTCGAGAACGCCTGCGCTTCCGGCGGGACCGCCCTCCGCACGGCATTCCGCGACGTGGCGGCGGGCTACCACGACGTCGCGCTGGTGGCGGGGACCGAGAGGGTGCTGCAGAAATCGACCGCGGAGAACACCGAGTACTTCGCCACCGCCGGAGACGCCTATTACGAGTCGGCGGCGGGCATCACCTTCCCCGGCCACTACGCTCTGGTGGCCCGGGCCCACATGCTCAAGCACGGGACGACCCTGGAGCACCTGGGCCACGTGGCGGTGAAGAACCACAAGCACGGGGCGAAGAACCCCAAGGCGCAGATCCAGAAGGAGATCGCCATCGAGGACGCGATGAAGAGCGCTCCGGTGGCCGACCCCCTGCGGCTCTACGACTGCTGCCCCTTCTCCGACGGCGCTGCGGCGCTCCTCGTGGTCTCCGAGAAGGTCGCGAAAGAGTGCGACGCCCCGGTCTGGATTGCCGGCTCGGGCCAGGCCACGGAGGCGCTGGACATCGCCGACCGGCCCGACCCCTCCCGCATCCGCTCCACCGAATGGGCCGCGAAGCAGGCCTACCAGCAGGCGAAGGCGGAGCCCAAGGAGATCGACGTCGTCGAGGTGCACGACTGCTTCACCATCGCCGAGGTCGCGGCCCTCGAGGGACTCGGTTTCTTCCCCGCGGGCAAGGGCGGCCCGGCGGCGATGCAGGGCGAGACCTACGTCGGCGGCCGCATCCCGACCAACCCGAGCGGGGGGCTGAAGTCGAAGGGGCACCCCATCGGGGCGACCGGGGTTGCGCAGGCGGCCGAGATCGTCAACCAGTTGCGCGGGAAGTCGACGAACCAGGTCAAGGGTGCGGAAATCGGCATGACCCACAACGTGGGCGGCTCGGGCGGGACCGCCGTGGTCCACATCTTCAGGCGGTGACCATGGAGTTCCCCCTTCCCAACGCGAAGTTCGTCGAGTCCCTCAAGGGGGGCCGGTTGATGGGCCTCAAGTGCGGCCAGTGCGGGGCCTACAGCGGCGTGCCCCGGGGGGCCTGCCTCTCCTGCCAGTCCCCCAAGATGCAGCCCGCGCCCCTCAGCGGCAGGGGCAAGGTGGTGACCTGGACCTACGTCCGGGTCCCCCCGGCGAGCCACGCCGAGTGGAAGTCCTACGGCGTGGGTGTCGTCGAGCTGCAGGAGGGGGCCCGGGTTTTCGGGCTGCTCCAGGTGGAGCCCGAGAAGGTAACCCCCGGCATGAAGGTGAAGGCGGTCCCGGTCCCGAGGGGGGACGGGGCGGTCCTCGGGTTCGTGCCTGACGGGGCCTGACCGACGGGGAACGAGCCCGCATCCTGGAATGAGAGTTCGAATGCATGGGGGACGGGGCGAGGCCTCCGACCCAACCCCGTTCCGTTTCGGAACGCGAGGGTCTGAGGCCGAGGGGGAGAGGGGGTGAAGCCCCCTTTCCCCCCGGCGACAGCGAGAGGTGGCGCCACCCCAGGGAGGAGGAAGAGGGGAGGGATGTGAGTGGCAGTTTCCGTGCCACCTCTCAACCCGGCATGGCCCAGGATTGACTTAAACGGCTTTTCCACGGGCTTTCCCAACTCTCTCGGCGCTTCTTGGGAGTGGTTGATGAGAAGGAAGAGAGGTGGCCGCCATGGGAGGAGGGAGGGAGCAATCCGTGGCAGAAACCTCTGCCACCTCTCAACGGGGCATTGGGCGCTGGTGCTTAAAAGGGGTTTTCCAAAATCTCTAATCGGAGTTGGCGGGGCGCGCAGACGCCTTCCGGAATAATTGGTCTCCAGATGCTGTTTTTTGCGGAGGGATTTGCTACGGCGCGGGCGCAGCAAAGTTAAGCCCCGCGAAGCCCCCTTTCCCCCATGGCCAAATCCCTCTCCGTCGCTGTCGCCGGGGCCTCCGGCTACATGGGGGAGCGTCTCCTCCGCCACCTCCTCGACCATCCGGAGGTCTCCGACATCGCCCCGCTCTCCCGCCGCTTCGCCGGCAAGAAGCTCTCCGAGGTCTTCCCCTGGTCGGGGAAGCGGGGCGCCGGGATCACCTTCGGGAGCCCGGAGAAGATCCCGGACGCCGACGTCGCATTCTTCTCCCTCCCGGACGGTCCGTGGTGGGGCGGCATCCCGGCGCAGGTCGCGAGCGGGACCCGGGTCGTCACCCTCGGCGGCAAATACCGCATCGCCGACCGGTCGGTGGACGAGAAATACTACCCCTTCCCGTCCGACGACCGCCTCTACAAGGAGCGGGCCTACGGCCTGCCGGAACTCTTTCGCGCGCGCATCCGCAAGGCGCGCTACGTCGCCAACCCGGGCTGCTACCCGACCGCAACCCTCCTCGCCCTCGCGCCGCTGAAGAAGTTCCTCGGCTCCATCGACACCGACCGGGTCGTCGTGGACGCCCTCTCCGGGACCACCGGCGCCGGCGACCCGAATGCCGAGCCGACCAAGACGGCCGAACGCCCCTACGTCGCCCGGGTCAGGGCTGGAGAGGAGATGGTCGCCTACGCGGTAACCGGCCACCGCCACACCCCGGAGATGGAGTGGAACCTGGCCGACTACTCCGGGGCCAGGGCCACCATCCACTTCACCCCCCACCTCGTCCCGCTGCTCCAGGGCATCCACGCGACCGTGACGGTCTTCCCGAAGAAGGAGTTGGACGAGTCGGCCCTGAAGGCGGAGTATGCGCGCGCCTACGCCCGGGAGCCCTTCGCGAAGTTCGTCGAGTCGCCCCGGGAGCCGGTCGCCATCTCGGTGAAGGACGTGAACAACACCAACCTCTGCAAGGTCTCCCTCTTCCAGGACCGGAAGCGGCTGCTGCTCATTTCAGTCCTCGACAACCTCGGCAAGGGGGGCGCGTCGCAGGCGGTGCAGAACATGAACCTCATGCTGGGACTGGACGAGCGGCTGGGGTTGATGCCGACCTGATTTCCTCCGTGCCCGGCTCGCTTCGCTCGGGTCACGTTTTGCGGGGTTGCCATTCATGGCAACTCCCGCGGAACCCGTCCGGAGCGGGCGCGCGAAGCGCGCGAGCGGAGGGCAGGGTTCCGCGCCCCGGCCCGAGCGAAGCGAGGGGCGGAAAGGAGGACCCTTCCCCGCCGGTCCACCTCTCCCCTCGCAATCCGGGTCGAGGAGAGCACCTTGCCGTCCTGCGCCAGAACATGGGGGACCGTCACCACCCGCACGGGCATCAGCCCCCGCTCCCTCCGCCCCCGGTTGAGGGCCTCAGCCGCCGGCGCGGTCTCCGGGGAGACCACCAGGGCGTCGTAGGGCTCCCGGGCCGCAGCGCCCCAGGGGTGGAGCAGTTTGCGGACCCTGAATTTGCGCCCGTGAAACCGTCCTCTCAGGAAATCCTCCACATCGCGCCTCCGCAGGCCGTAGGGTCGGATGGGCCGCGCCTTCAGCCCCGCGAGGCGGTCGGAGGTGAGCCCGACGTGGACCTCTCCCCCCGGACCGGCCAGGGCGAACGCCCGCCGGAAGAGCGCCTCGTGCCCCCGGTGCAAGGGGTCGAAGGTCCCCCCGACGGCGATGCGTTTTTGTGTGCCGGCCACGAAACCACTATCGGGGTCAGGAAGGCTTAAGAGCGCCGGGGCCCAACCCCGAACACACCATGGCCGCCACCCAGCAAGCCGGCCGAAGCCTCAAGGCGGGAGGTCTTCCGACGGAGCGCGTTTCGACGGGCACCGCCGGCCTGGACGAGATGCTCGGGGGCGGCCTCCTCCCCGGCCACGTGATTGTGGTCTCGGGGCCCACCGGGGCCGGGAAGACCATCTTCGCCCTCCAGTTCATCTACCACCACCTGCGCCAGGGCAAGCGGTGCCTCTACATCAGCGCCTCGGACGACGAGGAGTCGGTCGTCACCAACGCCCTCTCCTTCGGCTGGGACTTCCGGCCCTACGCCGAGTCGGGCCAACTCGACCTGCGCCACGTCGAGATTGTGGAGATTGAGGCGGGGAGCAAGATCACCTCGGACTACCTCGACACGCTCCCCCGCATCCTGCAGGAATCGGGCGCCGAAATCATCGCCCTGGACTCCATCACCGAGTACGACGACCTCTGCAAGAGCGACACCGAGCGGCGGGCCCGGATGCTCCACCTCCGGCGCATCATCAAGAACCTGGGGGCCACGGCCATCTTCAGCGCCGAGAGCGACGAGAGCCAGACCCGGTCGAAATACGGCATGGCGGAATACGCCTCCGACGGCCTTGTCCTCCTCCGCCACTACCAGCCCGAGGACTTCTCGCTCTTCCTCTACATCGTCCAGGTGAAGAAAATGCGCTGGATCAAGCACAGCCGGGACATGCGGGCCTACTCCATCACCGACCACGGCATCGAAATCCAGAGCCCGCTCTACACGATATTGGCCTCCGCGGGAAAGATCAGATGATTTTTCCGGCCCTCGCTTCGCTCGGGTCAGGTTTTGCGGAATCGCCATGCGGGATGAATGGCAACCTTGCAAAAACGCGCCCGAGCCCGCGAAGCGGGCGGGGGCAGCGTTTTTGCCCCCGCGCCAGCCGTCGAATCACGAGCGGGCGCCGACAGGGCGCGTAGCCAAGTCCGGACCAAGGCGCCAGCCTTCTAAGCTGGAGACCGGGGGTTCAAATCCCCTCGCGCCCGACTGTCGCCGGGAGGGGGGCACCGCCCCCCTCCCCCGCGCGCTCCAGCCACGGGCACCTCGCGGAAATTCTCTCTCTTGTCGCTCCACCGGCCCCCGGGCGCGGGCTTTGCGGAGCACCTTTATTATCCGTTTAACGGGTAAGAACCAGTCAGGATGAAGCCGGACGCGCAGGACGAGGCCGAAGAGAGCGATCCTCTGGGCGGCCTCGAGTTCGAGACCACCAAGCAGATCGAGGTCCCGAAGCGCCTGATTGACCAGGTCATCGGCCAGGAGCACGGGGTCGAGGTCATCAAGAAGGGGGCCGTCCAGCGGCGCCACGTCCTGATGATCGGAACCCCGGGGACCGGGAAGTCCATGCTCGCCCGGGCCATGGCCGAACTGCTGCCGAAGGAGGAGCTCCAGGACCTTCTGGTCTACTTCAACCCGGAAGACTCCAACAACCCGAAAATCAAGGTCGTCCCCGCCGGCCGGGGCAAGGAGATTGTGGATGCCGCCAAGGCCGAGGCCCGGGAGCGGATGCAGGCGCGCCAGACCATGCTTCTCATGTTCATCATCCTCTTCCCCCTCCTGGGGCTCCTGTCGGCGGGGGTCCTCGGCCTCTTCCTGGGGTTCGTCGCGGCCTCGCTATTCTTCATGGCCATGCGGACGGTCCTCCCCAAGGAGACCGTCCGGGTCCCGAAACTCCTGGTGAACAACTCCGGGAAGGAGGCCTGCCCCTACGTGGACGCCACGGGGGCCCACGCCGGGGCCCTGCTGGGGGATGTCCGGCACGACCCTTTCCAGAGCGGAGGACTCGAGACCCCCGCCCACGAGCGGGTCGAGGGGGGCTCCATCCACAAGGCCCACCGCGGTGTCCTCTTCATCGACGAAATCAACACCCTCCGCATCGAGTCGCAGCAGAACCTCCTGACCGCCCTGCAGGAGAAGGAGTTCTCCATCACCGGCCAGTCGGAGCGCTCCTCGGGGGCGATGGTCAAGACCGACCCCGTGCCCTGCGATTTCGTCATGGTGGCCGCGGGGAACCTCGACGCCATGCGCGGCATGCACCCCGCCCTCCGCAGCCGCATCAAGGGCTACGGCTACGAGGTCTACATGAAGGACACCATGGAGGACACGCCCGAGAACCGGAGGAAATTGGTCCGCTTCGTCGCGCAGGAGGTCTCCAAGGACGGCAAGGTCCCCCACTTCGACCGGGAGGCGGTGGGCGAAATCGTCCGGGAGGCCCGGCGGCGGGCGGGCCGGAAGGGCCACCTGACCCTCATCCTGCGGGACCTCGGGGGCCTGGTCCGGGTCTCCGGCGACATCGCCCGGGCCGAGGGGGCGCCCGTGACCACCGCGCGCCACGTCCTCTCCGCCAAGAAGATGGCGAAGTCGGTGGAGCAGCAGTTGGCCGACCAGTTCCTGGAGCGGAAGAAGGAGTACTACCAGATCCGCAACATCGGGCCCGAGACGGGCCGGGTGAACGGCCTCGCGGTCATCGGCGAGAACGCCGGCGTCGTGACCCCCGTCATGGCGGAGGTGACTCCCGCCCAGTCCAAGGAGGAGGGGCGCGTCATCGCGACCGGCCGCCTCCAGGAGATCGCCCAGGAGTCGGTCCAGAACGTGTCGGCCATCATCAAGCGGGTCACCGGCCAGGACCTGACGGCGAAGGACATCCACATCCAGTTCGTGGGGACCCACGAGGGGGTGGAGGGCGACTCCGCCTCCATCGCCATCGCCACCGCTGTCATCTCGGCGCTGGAGGGGATTCCGGTGGACCAGGGCATCGCCATGACCGGTTCCCTCTCCGTCCGGGGCGACGTCCTGCCGGTGGGCGGCGTCACCTACAAAGTGGAGGCCGCGGCCATGGCGGGCATCAAGAAGGTCCTCGTCCCCAAGGCGAACCAGGGGGACGTCCTCATCGAGAGCGCTTACAAGAGCCAGATTGAAATCGTCCCGGTCGAGCACATCGAGGACGTCCTCCAGCACGCCCTCATCGGCTGGAAGAAGCAGGGCTTCCTCGAGAAAATCAAGGCGTGGGTCACCGAGGCGCGGGTGGGAAACATCCTGGAGCGGCCTTCCCCCAAGCCCGCCGCCCCCCCCCACTGAGTGTTGTCGACCTCCGAGCAATCCTTCCGCGAGTTGCAGAGCACCACACGACCCTGATGGGGAGCAAGGTCCGCCGCGCGAAGATGGGCGCCGAAACGCCCTTCAGAGGTTCGGGACCGCGTCCGGGAACCGCTCCAGGTAGGCCCGCGCCTTCTTCACCATCGGCTCGGGCCGCCCCTTGAGGTTCTCCAGGTGGCCCTTGCGGAGCCACATCGCCAACTGGAGGACCAGCTCCCTCTCCCGGTCCCCCCGCTTCCGCTCCTCGGGCGCCGGGGGCCTCCAGTTCATCCGGGAGGCGACCCGGTAGATGGCGTCCCGGACAGACTTGTCTTCGGGGTTCTCCCCGAGTTCGAGGGCCAGTTCGTCCACGTCGGGGTTCCGGCAGAGTTTGAGCCGCAGGACCTCCAGGGCGCCCCCGAGGCGCGTCTCCAGGCCGTGGACCCCCCGGTCGGCGGGGATGTAGCCCGAGATGGCGACCGCGAGGTCCCGGTGGTGGGGCAGGGCGTAGAGGCTGACCCAGTGGCCGTTCGAGTAGAGGGGGAAGAGGAGCACCTTCTTCGCCTCCGCGAGGTCCCGCATCCGCTTATAGAGGGTCTTCCGGCTGACCTCCACCAACTTCACCAGTTCGTCCGCGGTCTTCGGGCCGACCTTCAGGTGGGCCAGAACCTCGTCCTCCATGGCAGGGAGGTTGGTGGTTTCCTACTATAAAACCGGGGTGGTTTTTAACCGCCCTCTTCCTAATTCCGGGACCATGGAACAGAGATTGAAGGGTTCCTTCGCCCTGAGCCGCACCGCAGAGGCCGCCCGGGCGACCGTGGAGCGGGTTCTGGGGGACGCGGCCGCCCGGTTCCAGGCTCAGGCCCCGCCCCCCGGCGGGGTAGAACTCCTGGCATGGTCTCTGGACGGGGATCGCCTTGACGTGGAGTTGCGGGGCGGCGGCACTCCGCCGGTCCATCACGCCCTCTTGCAGGTGAAGAACGCTCTCGCCGGAACTCTGGGAAAGGCCCACAAAATCGGGATACGGGAAGTCTCGGCCCCCTGGGCCGCATTTTCAGAAGGGTTGAGCCGGGAGGAGATCGACAGGGAACTGGCACGGTTTGAGCCGGGACCAAAATATTGCGACTACGCCAAGGTGGATGAGCCCGCCTCCCGGGCCATCCTGTTTCGAGACCTCGCGGAGAGCGAGCTGGCTCCCGGATACATCGACCGCATATTGAAGGACCGGATGCCGAGGGGGTCCGGGCCTCCTGCCGCCAGAGAGCCCGCCCGGGGCGTCCCCTACGGCCACCTCCTCCGCGCCTCCAAGCCAAAGGCCCCCCTCTTCTCCGAGGAGGTCGCCGCCGCCGGCGCGGCCCGCGGCTGGGTCAAGCGCTTCCCGGGCCGGGCACAGTGGGTCCTCCTGCCCCCCGCGGCGCGGCTGCTCTACGTGCTGAAGGATCTGGCGGTGGAGAAGGTCCTGCGGCCCCTCGGGTTCCAGGAGGCGATGTTCCCGAAACTCATCTCGATGGAGGTCATGGCGAAGATGCCCGGCTACTTCGAGCACCTCCCCGAAGGGATGTTCTACGCCTCGTCGCCGCCGCGGGAGCCGGAGAAGTTCAAGGAGTTCAAGGAGGTCGCAAAATTGAAGAAGGAGATCCGTCGCGACATCCTCCGGAGCCTCCTTCCCGAACCCGAATACGTCCTCGCGCCCGCCCAGTGCGAACCCTTCTACCAGTTGTTCTCCAAGGAGCGCGTCCGGCTGGAGGACCTGCCGGTCAAGATGTTCGACGCCTCGGGCTGGACCTACCGCTCCGAGGGGGGCGGCGTCGAGGGGCTGGTCCGGACCACCGAGTTCTGGCGGATGGAGTCGGTCTGGCTCGGGACCCCGGAGCAGGTGGTGGAGACCCGGGACGGAATTGCCGAGAAGGCCTACGAACTCGCCGAGAAGACTCTCGACCTGGAGGCCCGGCTCGTGGTCGGGGCCCCCTTCTACGCCGCCCCGGGGGCGCAGGACCGCGTGGACATCTCCGAGAGTCGCGCCATCCCGACGAAGGACCTGGAGGTGTGGCTCCCCTACCGGGGCGACCGGGAGAGGTCGGAGTGGCTCGAAATCGGCGCCTACACCTCCGCCCGGACCAAGTACGTGGACGCCTTCCACATCAAGGAGGCCAAGGACCGGGACATCTGGACCGGGTGCGGCGGCTTCGGCCTCACCCGGTGGATGGCGGGTTTCCTCGCCCAGAAGGGGCTCGACGCGGACCGGTGGCCCGCCGAGGTCAAAAAGCGCTACGGGAAGGCCATGCCGGGGCTGAAGATGGTGACCTGGCCGTGACCCGCCGGACCCTCTTCCGTGGACCGGCCGCGCTCTCCCGCCCCCTCCCGGCTTCGCCCGGCCCGGACGCAAGGACAAATAGGGCGGGTTTTGGAGGTCGACCGGCCCGCACCACCGGAGGAATCTGAACCCGATTTTTGGCAAAAATATTCCCGCGTCCCGGCCCCATTGCGGAGGACCCAAGGCGATGGCCGATCCCGCCCGTCAGCTGCACGAAACGGATGGAGACGCAAGATGTTCCCGGGAGAGGCCCCTCTCGGGGATGGCCGTCAGGACCCTCAGCAAGGTCCAGCTGGAGACCGTCCTCCTCGCCTATCTCATGCGGGAGCCCCAGACCGGCCGGGCCCTCATGGACAACATCCACCGGGACTCGGGAGTCCGCTTCAGCCCGGGGCGGGTCTACCCCACACTGGCCGGCCTGGTTAGGCAGGGCCTCCTGACACCGGTCCGGAGGACGCGGCAGATCGTCTACCATCCGGTGGACCGCGCGCGGCTCCAGAAGTGCGTCGAGACCCGCCTGGACGAGAGCACCTCCCTCATCGAGTTCGTCAAGGGCCTCTGCCGGGTCGCCCTGGAACGGCGTTGAGGCCTCCGCCCCGGGGCGGAATCACCCGGCCGGCTTGACAGCCTCCGCCGTGAGGAAGCCGTAGAACCGGTCGCGTGCGACATCCACCCGCCCCGCGATTCTGCGCAGCAGGCGGAGCACTGCCTGGGCGGCAGTGGCCACGGGCCGCGGGAAGACGAAGGTCCCGGAGAGCATCCAGTCCAGGAGGACCGAGAAGAGCCCGGCGGCAGTCCTCTCCAGGCGTACGACCTGGAACTCCCGCAGGAGGACACGGAGGCCGTCCTCGGTCCAGCGGTAGTAGTCCACCTCGTCGTGGTAGAAGTTCAGGAAAGGCACGGTGACGTGGAGTCTCCCGCCGGGCCTCAGCACCCGCCGCGCCTCCCGGACGGCCCGGGGCGGATCGGGGACATGCTCGAGGAGGGAGAACATGAACACCACGTCCACCGAGCCGTCCCTGACCGGCAAGTGGTGGCAGTCACCCACCACCATGGGCCCCCGTTGGCGCGAGAGGTCCAGGGAGAGGTAGAAGGACGATACCTCTCCCCGCTGCTTGTAGGAGCACCCGATGTCGAGGACCCGCTTCCCGGAGTAGGCCGGCGTCTCCCCCTGGAGCCACTCCGGCTTGTGGAGGGTGCGGCGGCCCGAGGCGTCGCGGAACTCGGTCCGGGACACTATCCCACCCGGGCCCTGAGCCAGGCCTCCAGGTCCTTCGCAGCGACCCGGAGCTGCTCGGTCGTGTCCCGGTCCCGCACGGTGACCGTCCCGTCCTCCAAACTGCGGTGGTCCACCGTGACGCAGAAGGGCGTCCCCACCTCGTCGTACCGGCGATAGCGCCGCCCCACGGTGCCGGAGTCGTCGTAGTCGGCCCGGAGTCCCGCCGCCGCCAGCCGGGCGTGGAGGTCGCGCGCCATAGCGACGAGGCCGTCGTGGTTCCCGAGGAGGGGGAGGACCCCGACCAGGAGCGGGGCCACCCGGGGCCGGAGGCGCAGCCGCTTCCGGACCTCGCCCTCCACCGTGTCCTCGGCGTAGGCCGATTCCAAGAGCGCGTAGAGGAGCCGGTCGAATCCGAAGGAGGGCTCGATGACGTGGGGGACCGCCTCGGCGCCGGTCTCCTCCACTTCGGTCTCCGCGACCTGAACCGAGGCGCGGGGCAGAGCCACCTCGTCGTTGCCGATGCGGAGCCGGATGGGGTCCTTCTGGAGGTCGGCCGGCCGGGTCCGGGCCAAGTCCTCCAGGGCCCGCTCGATAAGGGGGAACCGCTCCTTGTATTGCCGCCCCATCGCCCCGGGGTCCTTCGGCTTGGCCACATGCATCCGTTTTTTGACCGGTTTGGGGTGGGGGACGAAGAAGGCCAGCGACTCCCCGCTGTGGACCGAGTGCTGCCGGAGGTCGAAGTCGCTCCGGTCGGCGAGGCCGACGACCTCGATCCATCCGTAGGCGGCCGTCTCGACCTCGGCGTCCCAGCAGTCCAGCGCATAGTGGGCCAGTTCGTCCTTCCGGTGCTGCCGGAGGCGGATTCTGTCCGCCGGGAGGCCCGCCGAGATGAGGAACTCCTGGATGCGGGCCAGGTGGTAGGCGAGGAACTCGTGGAGGATGATTCCCTTCGCGACCGCGTCCCCGAACGACATCACGGTCTCCTTCCCCTCCCCCGGGACCATCCGCGCCCGGAGGCCCGCGACCTCGGCGAACTTCGGGTGCTTCGCCTTCCCCCCGGGGTGGACGAAGAGTTCGACTTCGCCCATGGTGAACTCCCGGAGCCGGACGGGCCCCTGGCGGGGCGAAATCTCGTTGCGGAACGACTTGCCCACCTGGAAGGCGCCCACCGGCAACCGGTCCCTGCCGTGCTTCACCAACCGCTTGAAGCAGAGGTAGATGCCCTGGGCGGTCTCGGGCCGGAGGTAGGCCTTGCGCCCCGTCCCCACGCGCGTCTCCATCATCAGGAGGAACGGACGGGCCTCCTGGAGGGGGCCTCCGCAATCGGGGCACTTCCTTGGGTCCTTCAGATGGTCCGCCCGGAACGCCCCCCGGCACTTCGGGCACTCCGCCATCGCGTCGGAGAAGTGGGAGAGGTGGCCCGAGGCGCGGAAGACCTCCTCGGGGGCGAGGAGGCCGGTCTCCACCTCGTGGAACCCCTCCCGGGCGTAGAACTCCCGCCAGAGCTGTTCCAGGTTCCGCTTGAGGGGGGCTCCGAGGGGGCCGTAGTCGTAGACCCCGGCGAAGCCGCCGTAGGGCTCGCAGGAGGGCCAGAGGAAGCCCCGGCGGAGCATCAGTTCGAGGACAGGATGCTCTCCCGGGGGCGTGGCGGAGGGCTTCTTCGCCGGGGCGGGTTTCGACGGCGCGGGGGTCATCCTGCGAGGAAGGGGGCGGCGGTTATCAATTTACTTTGCGTGCTTGACGAGCGCCTTCAGCAGGTCCCGGTCCCGCAGCAACCCGATGAGGTGGTTCTGGGCGTTGACCACCGGCAACTGGTCCAGTTTGTGCTCCCGCATCTTTTTCGCGCACTCCGAGGCGGAGGAGTTCCGGTAGCAGGTGACGCTGCTCTTCAGCATGATCTGCTTGAGGGGGACGCCCGGCAGCCGGACCTTCGAGATGCCGTAGTAGAGCTTCATCGTGTCCCGGATGGACTCCCACGACCACTGGTCCTCGTCGGTCCCGGAGAGGTCGGAGCGGTGGACCGAGTCCTCGATGCGCGAGGCGGCGATGAGGTGCTTGTCGGTGATGACCCCGACCAGTTCCTCCTTGGAGTTCAGGACCGGTGCCGCCTTGAGGAACCCCAGTTCGAAGATGCGGCCCACCACCGGCAGGGGGGTCTCGTCCCAGATGGCGAAGGTCCCGGAGTCAATCAGCCCGCCGACGTTGTCGTCCAGTTCCATGTCCTGGATGGCCTTCACCACGTCGGCGATGGTGATGATGCCCATCAGTTTGCTCTTGGGCCCGGTGACGGGAAGCCGGCGGATGGAGTGCTTCAGCATCAGTTTGGCCGCCTCCGCGAGGGTGGACTCGGGGGGCACCGAGACCGGGTTGCGGCTCATGAGCATGGCCACCTGCTCCTCCTCCGGGTGCTTCAGGAGGTCCACGCGGGTGATGATGCCCGCCAGGGCCCCGCCCTTGATGACCGGCACCCCGGAGACCTGCTTCTTCTTGAGGATGTCGAGCACGTCGTCCCGGGAGGAGGGGAGGGTGATGTAGGCCACCTCCTTGTTCATCCAGTCTTTCACCAGCATGGAGTCCGGCTTTTTCTTGCCCATTGGACCGTCCTACCGAAGCACGGGACTCCTTATTTAACCTTTCCCCGACCCCTTGCCATTTTCGCTATGCGCGGCCGGGTCCAGACCTCTCCCGCGACCACGAGGGCTCGGACATCTTCCGCCCGAGCCCGCCGGACCACCGAGGGGCGCAGGTCCCGGCCCCTGCGGAAGCGGGGGGAGTGCGGGTCGAGCACCACGAGGGTCGCATCGAGGCCACGCTCCAGGCCCCAGCGGGCGTCGAGAAGGGCTGCTCCGGGTCCTGTCGCCATCTCCATCACGGCCGGTTCATCCCCGAGCCCGCTCTTGGCGGCGAACCTCATCTCCGCGAACATATCGGGCGCGTTCAGCATCGCGTTGTCCGTCCCGAGGGCGACGCGGACCCCCGCGCGGAGCATCTCCCGGACCGGAGGCGTCCCGACCCCGGTGGCCCGGTTGCTGCGGGGGCAGACCACCACCGGGATGCCCGCGTCAGCGACCCGCCGCAGGTCGCCGCGCGTCGCGTGGACCATGTGGACGAGGAGGTCGGGCTCGAGGGAGAGGGCTCTCTCGACGTCGCTCCGGGACGCCTCCCCGGCGTGGATGGCGAAGGGTTTGCGGTGCCTGCGGGCGAGGGTGCGGCACTCCTCGAGGAGCCTCCGGGGGAGGTCGGCGGCCGAGGAGAGGCCGAACCCGTCGGCGGCCCGCAACACCCTTTCTGGAAAATCGCTGTCGGTGGGCCTCCCAAGAACCATCCCGCGGACCGGGAGCCCTGCCATCGCCCTCCGGAGGGTCTGTACCCCCGCGAGCCCCTCTTCCCGGAAGTCGACGAACCCCGGGGCTCCGCCCCGGACCATCTCGGCGACCGCCCTCCGCATCGCCCGCCCCTTCCGGCCGGGAGGGGCGGAGGCGAGGGCGCGCTGCTTGAACCCTCCCGGACCCACCAGCTCCCGGAGGTGGGCGACCGCTGGCTTCCGGCCGCGGGCGGGGAGCCGTAGACCCAGGTCCCGGGCCACCGCGTCCCCGAGGTGGGTGTGGGCGTTCACGAGGGGAGGGATGATGATTCCGCGGAGGCGGGCCTCGACCTTCTCCGCCCCCTCCACCACCTCCCGTATGCGGCCGCCCCGGAGGACCAGGTGGCCCGGCCCCTCCCTCTCGGGGGTCACCAGGGTGCCCGCCAGAACCGTCTCCTGCATGCGGGCAGTTGGGGGCGACGGGCCTATTAGGGCTTGCGCCTTTGTTGCCGGTCCTCTCGGGAACTCTCCCGTTTCGTCGACAACGGGCCCCCCGGCCTCAGGGCTGGACGAGTTCGGGGAGCCACTGGAACGACGGCGTGTTCCCGCTCAGGTAGATGTAGACCCCGTCCCCCGGGTTGAACCCGAAGTCGGTCCCCATCCAGCCGATGCCCGGGACGTAGCCGTAGCCGACGGTGGACT
>JAWCQZ010000004.1:0-218654 GCA_038869515.1 Halobacteria archaeon | reverse complement strand
GGACCCCGCGACCCAGTCCACCGTCGGCTACGGCTACGTCCCGGGCATCGGCTGGATGGGGACCGACTTCGGGTTCAACCCGGGGGACGGGGTCTACATCTACCTGAGCGGGAACACGCCGTCGTTCACCTGGGTGGCCGAGCTGGTGCAGGCGTGATCGGTGAAAACCGGAATCGGCGAACGGCTTATTCCCTGACCTTATAACGCGAATATTTATTATCCTCCCGGCGCCCGAAATGGAACCATGGGGCGTGGGATAGCCGTGGCCGTGTTGCTTCTCGCCGTGTTCAGCTACGCCGCCGTCGCCCCCGCGGCGGCCCAGGCGCAGAACGGGCCGTGCGCCCCCGGGAGCGCGTGCGAGAACTACGCCCGAGGCCAGGTGGACAACAACATCGCCCGGCTCAACGTGACGTCGAGCATCCTCAAGCTGCTCATCGCCAACCTCAGCGACAACGGGCGCTCCTTGGCCTATATCTCCACCAACGGCACCATGACCAGCCGCCACGGCATGGCGGTGTGGGAGCAGGTGACGGCGGCCTTCACCAACCCGACCCTCTGCCAGACCTGCGCCGGGAACTTCTCACAGGGGCTCGCCTACTACGCCAACAACTCCTCGTCCATCGCGGGCAACGCCGCCGGAACCACCGGCCGCGCCGCCCTCGCCCGGGAGCAGCGGGAGTATCTCGTCAACGAGTCGTCCAGGGCGGGGAACTTCGCGGGCGCCATCACCGCGGTCCTGCGGGACGCGATTCTCATGTACACGGAGACCCAGAAGCAGATTTACTCCTCTCTGGGAATCTGAGTCTCCGCGGCCTTCACGTCGGGCGTCGCCCCCGCGGCCCGCAGGTAGAACAGGGTGAAGGCGGTCCCCCCGACGGCGAGCGCGAAGAGCCGGGCCAGGAGCCCCCCGAGCCCGAGGGGCTGGAGGAGGGCGAGGGCGAAGCCGAGGCCGGCCGCCCCGAGGGCGCCGAGGAAAAAGGTCGAGCGAGCCACCTCTTCGAGACGCCTCCCGTGGCCCAGTTGCCGGACGGCGTAGAGCCCGGCCACGCCCCCGCCGGCGGCGAGGAGGAGGAGCCCCGGCCCCGAGGCGAGGAACCCGCTCGCCGCGAGAAGCATCGCCACCAGCCAGAAGGAGGTCCGGAACCTCCCGCGGGTGAGGCGCCAGGAGCGCGCGAACCCGAGCCCCCCCTCGAGGGCCGCCGCGGGGAGCGCCAGGGCGAACCGCGGCAGGAGGAGGAGCAGCGCCGCGGGGATGCTGGCGAGGGAGACGATGTCGGAGAGGGTCTTCGCCCCGCCGACGGTGGCGGCGAGGGCCCCGTAGCTCTCGGCGGGCAGGGCCTGCCGGAGGCAGCCCGAGAGGCCCGCGGGGTCGGCGGGGCAGAGGAAGACCGGCTCTCCTCCGGGGCCGAACCCCAGTCCCGGAGCGAGGACGTTCCCCGCCCTCAGCGGGAGGGTCAGGGTCGTGTCGTTCTCCCCGGCGATGTCCACCGATACGGGGCCGAGGGCGGCCGAGACCTGCGAAATGTAGAGGAACCCCGCGAGGAACACCATGAGGAAGAGGTAGTTGGTGACGAGGATGACCAGGAGGAGGTTCGCGGTCAGCAGGGTCCGCCCCCGCCTCCGGGCGAGCAGGGCGACAGCGGCCACCGGGGCGGCGGCGGTGGCGAGCCCCGCGGCGATGAGGGAGGTCTCGGCCAGCCCCCGGATGAGGGGGGGCCCGACGAGGACCCATCCGAGGAGGGCCGCGAGGAGCCAGTCCGCGGGCTGGAGCCGGAGGACCGACCGCCCCGCCGCCTCGAGGGCGGGGACCCAGCGGACCCCCCGCCCCTCCACGGCCCGCCGGACCTTCAGGATGGCCCCCGCGGCGAAGGGGGTGAAGAGGAGGGCGGTGAGCCACGCGGAGGCGGGGCGGTAGACCGCCTCGTCGGGGATGGCGGCTCTGAGGGCGGCCTGCCCCACCCACTGGGCGACGAGGAAGGAGACGACGAGGAGCACCACCCCGCCCTCCCGGTTCAGGAGCGCGACCGACTGGCGGAGGTAGCCGAACGCCTCGGCCACCGAGGGGAATCTGTCGCCGGGGGGGAGGGGGCTATGCGCCATTGTTTCCGTTGCAATCCGTTGCTTAAATCCTCGTCAGTAGTCCAGCCGCCGCCCGCGCACGCGGCCCACGGCCCGGGAGAGGAGGTCCGCCGCCGCGAACGCCGCCGGGGGCGCAAGGGCCGCCGGGAACCCGAAGAGCCCGCCCAGCACGAGGTCATCCACGCGGTATGGAAGGGCGAGCGCCCACCCCTGGGTGGAGGAGGTGTTGGTGAGCGCCCGGTAGAGGGCGGCCCCCTCCTTCGCCGGGTCGCCGAACGCCCCGAGGAGATAGAGGAGATAGACGACCCAGACCGCGGCGAGCCAGGCGACCCCGGCGAGCCGGGCGGCGCCCTTCGGGGGGCCGAGGAGGACTCCGACCCCGCCCCCGGCCCCCGCAGCCACGGCAGCCGCGCCGAGGAGGAGGCCGAAGCGCCCCGGGTCCCCGAGCGCTCCGAGCCCCCCGGGGCCGGGGCGGCAGAGCCCCTGCGCGTCCCGGTCGCCGCAGGAGAGGAGGAAGAGGAGGGAGAGCGCCACCGATGCCGCCGCGCAGAGGGTCGCTGCGGGCCTGACCCTCCGGCGCCAGTCGGGGGGGAGGACGATGCGGGGCGCGCGGCGGGCGCGTGGAGCCCGGTCTGGCCGGGGCGCGCGCTGCGGGCCCCCCCGGGGCGGCGGGGCCTCCGGGGCGGGGGGCGGCCCGGCGGCCGGACGAGGGGGCCCCCGTTTGCCGTAGAGGAAGGAGTCGAGGTCGTCCCGGGACATCTCTAGAACGAGCAACTCCCCGGCAGCCTCCGGCTCACCGAGGTCTTCAACTCCTCCGCGAGGAAGTAGGTCGCCGAGTCGCTGAAATTCAGCGGCGCGCGGGCCGCGGGGTCCGCCGCGAGCCGGAGGCTCCAGCCCCCCGCGAGCGGGAGCAGGTCGGCCCCCGACGCGGGCATCGCCCTGCTCTCCGTTTCGAACCGCGGGCCGGTGACGTTGTCGAACCTGAACCGCTTCACGGTCTCGGTCAGCGCCGCGGTCACCTGGAATGAGCCCCGGGGCAGGTTGACCGCCACGCTCCGCCCCGCGCCGTCCCGGAACACCACCGACGCCTCGACGCCGTCGGGCGCGCCGTCCCCCGTCCAGTCGGACCAGCGGCACCCCTCCAGCGCCGCCGTCGCGACCCCCGGGAGGCCGAGGTCGCTGGCGGGGCCGGGAGTCGCGGTCGGGACGGCGGGCGTGGGGGTCGGGCTCGCCCCGTCCCCCGGGGCGGGGGGCCGGAGGAGGATGAGCGCGGCGACGAGGGCGACCGCCCCCGCGGCGGCGACGGGGAGCCAGTGGGCCCTGCGGAGCGACTCGGCGAGTCCGCCCCCGCGCCTCACCGGCTCGGGGGCCCTCTCGCGCACCCCCTCGCGGGCGGGGGGCGGTGGCGGCGGGCGCGCGGGCGGGGGCCTCGGGGGCGCCTTCGCCCCCCCGGCGGGCTCCAGCAGGAACCCCTCGAAGACCGCCTCGATTTGCGAGCCGCTGAACCCCGCGTCGAGGAGCACCTTGGAGGCGCCGCGCCGGTCCCCCCGGTCGAACAACTCCCGCGCCGCCTTGAGGGCGGTCCGGCGGTCGGCCACCATCCCCCGAATGGGGCTTCCGCAGGTATATTTCTCGCGCGGCGAAGGCCCCCCATGCGGCTCGAGCTCCTCTGCGCATGCGCCCTCGTCGCCGCCTCCCTCTGCCTGCAGTCCCCGCCTCCCGCGCCTCCGGCCCCTCCCACCCCCGTCCCGACCTCCTCCCCATCTCCCCCCGGCCCCTCCCCGACTCCGTCTCCCGCGACCCCCGCGCCGACCCCCCCCTCCCGCACCCCGGGCCCCCCCGGCGAACTCCTCGCCCGCCACGCCCGGACCATCGACGACGCGGTGGACCACGCGCTCCGGGAGAGACCCGTCCGCCTTGACATCCTCGCCTTCCTGAAGTGGCTCAACGATGTCCGGCCGCGCTCCGGCGTCCCGGAGGCCGTGGAGAGGGGCTACCACGCGCTCCGCGACCCGACCGACCGCACCACCCTCCAGGCCTACCTGCGCATCCTCAACGAGAGCCACCGTGAACCGGGGGACCCGTGCGCCCTCCGGCCCACGGCGTCCTGGGACTGCATCGTCCTCCGCGGCCTCTACTGCGACCTCCAGGAGCCGCCCCCCGGCCACCTCGCCCGGGCGGAGGATATGGGCCGGGGGGTCGGCTACACCGCGACCCACGTCTTCCTCGGACTCCTCCTCCTCCGGGAGCGGGGGTGCCTCGACCGCGCGGAGGTCGAGGAGGCGATCGGCCGCCTCGGGGACTCCATCGCCGCCGAGACAGCGTCGAGGCTCGCCCGGGGGGCGGTCCACTGGGACCTCTTCGCCGAGCAGGTCCATTTCCTCCTGAAGGCGGGGCTCTGCGGGAAGGTGAGGGTGGAGTGGGTGGAGTCGCTGGCCGACCGACTGGAGAGCCGCATCCGCTACATGAACCCGGTCTCCCCGGATTTCCACAACGCCAACCCGCACGAGGTTCTCCAGGAGGCGCTGGTGGTTCTGCTGTGGGAGCGCTGCCTGGCCTCCGCCCCCCGGAGCCCCTGAAACTTTCTATATCTCCCTGCCGCAAGGATGGGATGGGCGCCTCGCCGGCCCTGCTCCTGCTCCTCCTCCTTCCTTCCCAGCTCCCCTCCACCCTCCTCGAGTCGGCCGACCCGCTCACCGGCGAGGCGAGCCGCTGGGAGGGGTGGGTCGGAACGGTCGAGGTCTCCGGCCTGCCCGAGGGGGCGCGCGTGGAGCTGGCGGACGCCCTCGGAGCTCCCCTCGACGGCTCGCAGGCGAACGCCACCGGGGGCCGCGCCATCCTCCCCGTCGTGTCGCGCCTCCCCGGACTCTTCCGCGTCTCGGTGAACGGAACTCCCGCCGCCGACTCCCTGCGGCTCAACGGCTCCTTTGAAGCGGGGCCGCTCCTCTACTTCGCGAAGCCCGGAGGCGGGACCTGGGCCGAGGTGTGCGTCGTGGCGGTCCGCAACAGCGCGGGCCGCGCAATCCCGAACACATCCCTGCGGGGAATCCCCGTGGCCCTCGGCGGGGCCGGAGCGAGGACGAATCCGGAGGGGTGCGCGCTGCTCCCCGCCCCCGCGGGGGCCCGCGAGGCCGCGTCCCTCGCGGGCCTCCAGGGCCCCGAGGTCCCCGCGCCCTCCTCCGCGGACGGCCTCCTCTTCTCCGACGTCGAGGCGGGAGGGCAGGCGTCGGCGCTCTTCGAGCGCGGGTTCCTGCGCGCCATCCGGATATCCGCGGCCTCCGACCTGCGGAACTTCACCCTCGTCGTCGAGCCGCGGCCCGGGGGCGGGCTCGCCTTCTGGAGCCGCGCGAACAGTTCCGGCATCTCCCGCGTCTTCATCATCGCGCAGGGGCCGGGAACTCCCCGCTTCTGCCCGCAACTGGAGGTCGAGGGGTGCCGCTGGACCCCCCTCCAGACCCTCCCGGCGGAGGGCGCTGTGATGGCGCCGCTTCCCGGTTTTGGGATAATTCAGATGGATAAGACAGAAGGAAGTATATATACAGCAACTTTGGCGGCTATTGCAGCCGGAGCCGTCGTATCTGCACTGATTATCTACTTTGCCCGGAGGAGACGCAAGGAAGTGCGAGGCCCAGCCGATATCCCCCGAACCAAAATCCCATAAACGCTTTTTGCGGCCCGGAGCCAACTATGGGGGATATGGACCGGCGTGGGACGGTGCGGCGGACTCCGGAGGCCTGATGCCGACCGCCCAGGACCTCACCGCAGCGGGCTACGAGCGCCAGGGGGAGATATTCCGCATCCTCTCCGAGATGGCGGCGGGGGTCGCCTCCAAGGGGGCCGCCTACATCACCGCCACCCTCTGGGAAGCCCTCCGCTCCTTCCACGTCGGCTGGAAGTGGTCCATGGACGCCCTCAGCGACGGCTTCCGCGCCGCTGCCTACGACCCCTCCGTCGGAGACCGCGTCGTCTTCACCCTGGGAGGAGTGGCCGACAACGCCTCCAAGTTCTACGGCTCCCCCATCGGCGGACGCGGCTACCTCGCCTCCGCCACCCAGGACGCCCTCCGGGCCACCACGGCCTACAACAGCGCCTCCGAGAGCTGGGGCTCCGGGCTGTCGCAACTGATCCACAAGGCGGCCGAGCTCTACGCCTCCTTCTGGCAAAACGCGCCGTAACTGTCGCCGGGAGGGCAGTGCCGGAGGCGAACCCCCCGGGGCTCGCCTCCTCCCTCTCGGCCCCCGACGCTCGCGTTGCGGAAGGTGAACGCGGCTGCGTCGGGGGCCTCGCCCCCTCCCGTTCACAGGCCCGCTCGGGGGGTCGCTGGCCGTGACTCCCCGCCCCGCCGCGTCCCGGCGAAACGAGAGGGCTCCCGAGGGGACCGGCGCAGGCCTCCGATATTGCCACGCGTGCCGCAGGCACGCAAGATTGAGGCCAGCGCCGACGGGGCGCGCGGGAGAGTTTCCGAACGGCCCGGGACTTCAGAGCCCGAGGATGGAGTAGGTGTTCTTCAGGTTCTCCGTGTAGAGGGTCAGGGCGTCGCGGATGAGGCTGGTCTGGAGCTGGACCAGCCGGGAGGCGTTCCGGGAGGCGTTGGCGGCGTCTGTCGCGGCGAGGTAGGCCCGATATTCCCTCCACATGCGGGCCCGGCCGGTGGTCCCGGCCGGGTCCCCGAAGATGGACGAGGAGTTGTTCCCGATGGCGGCCAGCCCCAGAGAGATGTTCCGCGTGCAGTTCACGCACCGCCCGGGGTCCGCCATGACGTCCAGGGCCACGGCGGTGGACTCCATGCCCCCGCCCGCCAGGGCGCTGCTCACGAGGACCCGCGAGAGGTTGTAGGAGTTCCCGAGGAGGATGGACCACCGGGTGGTGGAGGTGTTGGCGCTCCCCTGGGTCGGGTCCCGTCCCGCGAAGAGGTCCACGAGGGCCTGCAGGGCGTTCAGGGTGGAGAAGTGGGCGTCAAGTTTCGTCACCGCATACTCGGGGACCGTGGTCCCCGAGGCGGGCAGGGTCAGGAGTGACGCAAGGAGGAGCGCCGTTCCCACGCGCAGCGAAGAACCCTCCATCCCAATACTTCGCGTGGTCCTCTCACTTTAAACTGTAGTCTGATAAATCATAGTTTGTCAGAACAGTCATTCTATCTGTTCCAATAGGGAATAGTAAAAATCGGCATGCGTAGGCAGTGTTCCGATAGTTTTAAATAGTTGGTGCGGGTAGTATTCCATGGGGGAACAATACTTGGGGCGTGGGAACCAAGTAAAATCCCCCACCTCCCCTTCATTCCAAAACGGAATAGTGAGGTGGAAAACAGAGGAAAACCATGGACAAAAACGAAATACTCGCGCTGGTGTGCGGCCAGGACCTCTTCAAGCACTACACCATCCGCGAGGTCATGGAACTCGCCTCCTCCTCCTATAAACCGACCTACTACGCCCTCATGGAGCTGGTCCAGGACGGCTGCTTTCAGGTGCGCGAGGAGGGGCGGAAGCACATCTTCACGGTGAACCTGGAGAACCCCGCGGTCCAGAAGACCGTGGAACTCCTCGAGCTGCGGCGGCGCGAGGAGGCTCTCCAGAACATGGAGGGGGGGCGGCTCCGGGCCCTCGAGGGGCTGGTGGAGCTCATCCGCCAGGAGGTCCCCCTCTTCTCCGCCTTCATCCTCCGGCAGGACTCCGCGGTCGTGGAGATGCTCTTCGTCGTCTCCCCGGGGGCGGGCCACCGGGAGCGCATCCGGGCCCGGTGCGCCGAGGCGGGCCGGGCGGCGTCCATCCAGTTCCGCCCCGCCGTCGCCACCGTGGATGTCTTCAGGCAGATGCTGCTGACCGAGCACCGCCGCGCCATCGAGGCCGCGGTGCCCATCTTCGGGGTGGAGTTCCTCTACCTCGAGAGGTCGAAACTCAGGGCGGAAACCCCGCCGGTGGTGGCGCCAATCGCCTGACCGTCCATGACACCTGTGGCCGAGGAGGCCGCCTGAATGGCAGGCGCGCTTCCCAAGCCACGCCCCAGGGAAGGTATGGGAGGTGGGGTTACTGGAAGCGACGGTTATGGACTCATCATCCTGCAGGCGGTCCCTCAGAACCACGCCGACGGACAGATCGAGAGACTCGTAAGCGCCGGCCGGGACAAGGTGGACAAGAGCGTCCTCGCCTACTTCTCCGCCACGAAGGAGACCTCCCTCCAGGACATCCTGAAGCAGACCGACCTCTCCTACGCGACCCTCTACACCCGGCTCAAGGGGCTCACCCGGGACGGCCTGCTCCTACGGCGGCGCGCGGGGTGGCGCCACCTCTTCCGCCTGAACCCGGCCCACCCGGTCGTCCAGAAGCACCTCGAACTGGTGGAGGTGGCGCGCTGCTCCTCATACCTCGCCGGGCACCCCAAGCGGGAGGCGGTCCTCGCGCTCCTCGAGGAAGGGGCCGCCGCGACCCCGCTCCTCACGGCGCTCCTGCTGAACGGCCACGGTCCCGCGCCCAGCTCGGGGCCGGTGCCCCTCGCGGCGAAGCCGCAGGGCGGCCCCTCTTCCTGCGCCCCGGGGACTCCCTCTCCTGCCCTTCCCGCCTCCGCGGGTCCGGCAGGCAAAAGCGGCAACGGAACCTCCAGCGGGGGGGACGCGAAAGGCCACGTGGGGGTGGTCCCGGCGTCCCCCCCGCCCCCTCCCCCTGACGGGAACGGCTCTCCGGCCCCCGCCGCCCACGACGGGGAACTGGTCTTCGTCGTCACCGAGCCGGAGTTCGCGCCGAAACTCAACCGCCTGGCCCCGAAGGCCAGGGCGGCGGGGCTCCGCATCCGTGTCCAGACCCCGGCCGAGTTCCGGGCCCTCGTGCCCTACCTGAACGGCTCGGTCCCCCTGGCCGGGACCGACTACTTCCTCCGGGAGAAGTTGAAGATTCAATACCCGGGCAGCGACTTCGCGGTCCAGGCGGGGAACGGCTTCCTCTCGGTCTTCGTGGGCGCGCCGGAGCGCGAGTTCACCATCCAGGATGTCCAGGCCGCGACCCGGAAGTCCTACAAGCCCACCTACTTCGCCCTCCAGAAGTTGCAGGGGTGGGGCCTCCTCGCCCACCGGCGGGAGAAGTGGAAGCACTACTTCCGGCTCAACCTCTCCAACCCGGTCGTCCGGAAGCACCTCGAACTCGAGGAACTCCGGAGGGGGAGGGCCTCCCTGGCTGGGCTCCCGTCTCCCGAGCGCCTCGCCGTGGGCGACCTCATCAACAAGGCCGTCCAGGCCATCCCGCTCCTGTCGGTCCTCCACCGGCAGTCCCGGGAGGGGCCCACGCTCTACTTCGTGGTCCAGAAGCGGAACGGCCACGGGCATGCTCTCCAGCCCCTCTGGGCCGCGGCCAACCTCTCGGCGCTCAAGCCCCGGCTCATCGAGGTGAAGAGCCTCCGCGCCCTCCTCGGCCGCGGGCAGAACCACTTCGGCGTCCTCTACGGCGAGGAGTTCTATCTCTCCCTCAAACTGAAGGCGCTCACGAACGGCAATAGGCAGGGGCCCGAACCCGCCAACCACCGCGAATCCCCGGGTTCGGGCCCTGGCGGAGGCCCGTCGCGCCCCGCCGCCGCGGAGGCGCAGGCGTGAGGGCCACCTCCCGGTGCGGGCACTGCGGGGAGCTCCTCGCCGGCTCCTTCAACTCTCTCTGCGTCACCTGCTTCAGCCGGAGCGAGAGCGCGCTCCACATCGCGAAACTCCCGTCGTCCGGGGGGGCGGTCCGGGGTGGCTGAAGGGGGGCCGAGGGCCCCCCTTTCGCCATTTTCCGGTAGTAAAAATCCGATTCTTCGGTCGCTTTTGAAAGACAATTTCGTTGTGAGTCTCGCGTTAATTATACAGTTCCTTGCCTTTCTCGTCTCCCGAGTTTCCCCGTTTCCTTTTTTTTCTTTTACCAACGTTGCGCCTCTCGCCCAAGGGCAGGCGCGAGGCTCGCAACGCACGCCCGACCCCGCCCGCACCTCGCCCGACGGTGCGCGGCTCCGGGCCCGTGAGGAGGACGGCGCGGGCGTCGACTCGCGCCCCTCCCGCGCGAAGGCGCGAGACTCCCGCGGCGCGAGGTGCGCGGGCGCGACCTTTCTTTTGTTCGCGTGCGTGACGGCCGCGGTTCTCGGCGCGGTCCAGCCCGCCGCGGCCGTCGGATTCGCCAAGGTCTCCGACGGGGCGACGGTGAACATCACAATCGACTGGGGGACGCCGGGCGGCCCCTCGGCCCCCGCGGTCTCCAACTGCCTTGGCCGCGGCCGCAGCGAGGACGGCGACGAGGACAGCGGAGACGGGGACGCCGACGGCGACCTCTGCCACGGCGATCCCCTCGGCAAGGGGCGCGCCGCCGCCGGGACCGGGGACGCCGACGCCTGCTCCAGCTTCGGCTGGGCCACGGGGCACGGAAACACCGGCGGGGTCTACAGCGCGTGGAAGAACGACGGGCAGGGACCGCGCGGGCCGGGGCGGGGATACTGGGCGGTCTGCGTCAAGGACAAGGGCGGCCCCTCCGCGGGGAACGACAGCGTCTCCGAGGCGACCGCGCGCTACACCTTCGACCTCGACGACTACCTCCCGGCGGGCCACGTGGTCCGGGAGGCGGACCTCTCCCTCGACTACGTGGTGGACGCGGAGGACTTCAACGAGGGCTCGAGCCGCGCCATCCTCTACGCCTTCATCCGCGACCTCGACACCGGGCTCTACTACAAGATTCGCGGCGACCAGGGGGCCGGGGGCGCGCTCCACGGGACCACCGACGAGGAGGCGGGGAGCTGGCACGGCTGCGACTACATTGACGTCTGGGATGCACGGGTCCTCCACCGGCCGGAGGTCGGGGCGAAGCCCGAAGTCCGCGACAACGTCAACGAGAGCGGCGAGGGCTACTGCGGGGAGGTCAACGAGACGGCGAAGCCGAGCCCCCGGGCCGAAACCAGCCGCGACCGCTCCTTCGCCTCGGTCTGCGCCTCCGGGGCCGCCTCCGTCGCCCTCGGGCAGAACTTCTCCTACGGGAACGCGCGGTGCTCCGACATCCTCTCCCTGGCCGACCTGCTGAACTCCCGGGCGGCGGGGAGCCGCCGCTTCGAACTGGTCTTCAGACTCGTGGTCCGGGCCAACCCCGGGGCGAACGGCGCGGAGAAGTTCGCCATGGCCTTCGACGACCCCCTCTTCATCAAGAGCGGCTCGCCCCAGACCCCGCGCTACGGCGCCTCCTTCGCCTACGGCGCCTCCATCACATTCGTCTGCCAGGGAACGCCGGGGGGCGGGAACATCCAGTTCCACCGCGTGGACCACAACCACTTCTCCACGGAGGTCATGTTCGACTCCCGGGCCCCCGACGCCACCGGCACCGTGGTAACCACCTGGAACACGGGCGGGTCCTCCCCCAACGGCACCTCGGGCATTGACTACATGACCGGCTGGTGGGTCCGGTGCATCCAGCCCGGGGTCAACGCGCAGAGCGCCTACACCAAGGTCTACCTCGTCAACCCCGACCCCGAGGTCTACCTCCGGGGCCGCGCCTACATGACCTATCTCCCCTTCCCCGACGGCTACTCCTCCACCAAGGGGAACGGCGAGGGCTCCAACGGCGACCACGACGAGGACAACTGCGAGCGCGACTGCGACCTGGCCGACGAGTCGGGCAAGTTGTGGATCACCATCAAACTCGGCAAGCGTGGCTCGGGAGGCTGCACGCCGCCCACCTGCTACTCCTCAAGCCGCACCCCGGTCTCCGGCTCCTGGGGCGAGTCGGCCCTCGCGCAGACCGCCTTCCTTGGCTGCACCAGCGAGTCGTCGTGCGCCGGGTTCAACACCGCCGGCTCCTTCCGCCTCGCGCAGGAGAACCAGCAGGGGGACAACCTCAGCCACTCCTCCGCCGACGGCCACGGCCACAGCCCCTGCTACCCGAGCGACCCGGCGGGCGACTACGACCGGGATTTCGGGCGGGGCTTCGCGGGGGGCTCCGGCAACGGCTGCTCCACCCTCGGCTCCGAGGGGCCCTACACCGGGACCGACTCCGACACCGACGCCCGGGTCCAGGCCAACTGCGCGACCTCCCAGCCCCCGAGCAACGACGGGACCCACGGCAACTGGGACGGGGGGCAGAACGACTGCGAGTTCCTGCGGGGGCGGTGGGCGAAGTTCCTCTTCGGCGCCGCCGCCTTCCGGGGCGACGGGACGGTGAGCCTCGACACCTTCTGGTGGACCGTCGGCCTCTGGCTCGACGACCGGCACGTGGTCGCCCTCGGCCAGCACACCGTGGTCGGCGCCTGCGCCCCCACCGACAACACCAACCACGGCAACGTCATCTTCACCAGCGTCCACGGCTCCTGCCTGCCGGTCTTCGGCGACACCGACTCCCCCGAGGCGGCCAACGCCATCAAAATCTGGGTCGCCAACACGGTGGACGGCTGCTCCTCCTGGACCTCCTGCGGCGGCATCACCGACCTCACCGACTACGTGAACCGGACCGTCCGGATGTGGGACCGGCTCGTCAGCAACCTCTTCGACGACATGGGCAACCTCTCGGAGACATACCCCAACGACGGCTCCTCCACTTCCATCACCGCCCTCACCACCCACTTCCTGAAGGCCCTCGGGGAGCCCTCCAACCCGCGCTACGTGAGCGCCGGGGGAGGGGCGTGCGCGACCCAGGGCGTCCAGATGAACCCGCCCACCAACCCCGCCGGCATCATCTACAACCTTCTCCGGACCTCCGTCGCTGGCAACCACGCCTCCAACGACCCCTTCAGCATCGGCGTCAACGTCGTCGGCTCCTGCGTCCACGCCTCCATCGGCGACACCCGCCCGCCCCTGAGGGACGGCGCCGCCCTGACGCTCCCCTCCGCGGCCGCCCTCCTCGAGGACAAGCGGGACCAGTGGTTCATCCGGATGAACAACCCGGCCATCCGGCCGCTCCTCGACTCGATGTTCAGGAACATCACGTTGAAATACGCCCGGGGGGTCGGGCCCGCCAACGGGACCAACGGCCTGAACTACTTCTGGAAGGGGCTCGTCAACGCCGACCCCAAGGCGTGGTCCGACTTCCTCTCCGCGTGGAACGAGAACGGCCGGGACTTCAAGTTCTTCGGCGGGGTGGTCCTGAACGAGCAGATGGCGCGGGCCTTCAACCCGCAGAAGCAGTCCGACCCGTCGTGCACCGACTCGACGGGCGGAGACCAGGCGTGCGGCAACGAGCCGGGGGACACGAAGCCGTGGGGGGACGGCGTGGACGAGACCGCCAACAACGCCTCCACCGTCACTTTCCTCAACACGGTGATTGACCTCGCGGTCCAGGGGCTGAAGATGTACAACCTCTACCTCGCCCAGATGAACGACGAGAACCCGACCACCGTCCGGGCCAACGCCGAGGGGCGGTGGGGACACGCCTACTGGCTGCTGAAGGTCATCAACACCTACTTCAGCAGGATGCCCCAGGACAAGTTCAACGCCAGCCTCGAGGAGAAGACCCGGTGGATATCCAT
Organism: Halobacteria archaeon; assembly: GCA_038869515.1. Taxonomy (GTDB): domain Archaea; phylum Halobacteriota; class Syntropharchaeia; order JACQPP01; family JACQPP01; genus JAWCQZ01. The sequence continues at coordinate 205,124 of JAWCQZ010000004.1, read as the reverse complement.
CAACAACTACGGCAACCCTGGCAACGTGGACTACCTCGGGGTGAGCCGGGGGCCGTCCGGCGGGTGCGGCAACTGGGTCTACCAGCGGTCGGGCCACACCACCTCCAACCCCGACAGCAACGACAACGACCTCCACAATCACGACGGGACCGCCCACACCAACAACCGCGGCCACCCGCAGCAATACCGGGACGACGTCCTCGGCATCATCGAGGCGGGGAACCCGGTCAAGCAGGACGCGGGATACGCAAGCCTCGACTCGGGGTGGAACTACCTCCTCTGCCGCCTCCAGTTCGTCACCGACGAGAACTACAAGAACCTCGCCGACACCCTCCTGGAGACCATCGGGGGGCTCTACAAGGCCTACTACTCCTCGACCCGCTACGGGCAGAACGCCATCCCCGCGAGCGGCCGGGAGCCGACGGTGTCCGACTTCTCGACCCAGTTGATCGCATTCATCTCCAACTACCTCGACCACTACCGCGTCCGGCCCACCAAACTCCTCTACGACGACGCCCTCATCCAGCAGCAGAGCGATGAACTGGGCTTCTCGGGGAACAACGACTACTACTTCGACAACATCGAGCCGGTCGTCATCAACGGCGTCGCCATGGGCCGGTTCTCCTGCAACGACGGGGCGACCAGCGCCCAGAAGTGCAGGGACCGCTACTACTACGAGAAGGCGGGATACAGCAACTATCTCTACAAGTTCCTCTACAAGATTCTGGACAACATCGACTTCGGCTCCACCGGCGCCTTCTACAACCTCACGAAACTGCGGGTCGAGCGGGCGCCCGACCTGGCTGGCGACCCCCAGGGCGCCACCTACGGCCTCACCTACGCGCTGAACTACGGCCGGAACCTCGACCCGGCGGTCCGGCAGAGGTTCGCCCGGGTCCTCACCGACTACATCCCGCTCTACCTGCAGTCCCGCTTCGATTCCGAGGACCAGAACTCCCGCCTCACCCCCGAGGCGCGGCTCGACGCCGTCACGACCAGGACGAAGTTGCTGACCTTCGGCGTCCGGTGGCTCGGGGAGTGGGGAGACCTGATGTTCTCCCTCCGCGGCCTCCGCGCGGACTATTACGCCTGGACCGGAGGCGCGCCGCCGGGCGAGGCGTTCCCGGAGCCCTTCTACGTCCTGCGGACCGACGACAACATCACCTTCAACTGGGGCGCGGGCTCCCCCGCCCCCATCCTGCCGTCGGACCGGTTCTCCGTCCGGTGGCGCGGGAAGCTCGACGTCGTGGCCACGCGGGACTATCGCATCCAGTATTGCCGGGACGGCGGCATCAACCTCACCATTGACAACGTGAAGGTCTCCCCCGACTCGACCTGGACCACCCCCACCTCCTCATTCACCTGCTCCGACTACAACGCCACCCTCTCGAAGGGGCTCCACGACATCCGTGTCGAATATTACGACGACACCGGGAACGCGCGGGTCGAGTTGAGGTGGAACCGGACGCAGAACTGCCCGGCCAACGCCTGCGAGGCCATCCCGAAGGAGCGGTTCCAGCCGCCCTATCCCTACGACTACACCTTCAGCGCCGCCGGGACCGTGCGGTGGATATTCGCGGTCTTCAACACCATCTACGAGTCCTTCAGCCCGGAGCAGCACGCCCTGCTCGCCAGGACGCTCGCCCTCAACGCGAGCCGCTACTTCGGCGACCTGGACGGCTGCTCGGGCCGGACCGGCGCCATCCACACCGAACTGGGGCGCCACAACACCAAGTGCCCCAGCCCGCCCCTGGCCGGCGGCATCAGTTCCGCCGTCATCCAGGAGCAGCACGAGGTCAACTCCCGCGCCCTGTCGGTCCTCTTCAAGGCCCTCGGACTGGCCTTCGAGCAACTCCCGAACGCCCTGCCCGACCTGTCCTCCACAACCGACGAGGGCATCGTCTTCCTCGAGCACGTCACCGAGATGGCGAAGCGGGTGTTCGACCAGATTAACTCCCTGCCGACCGGGCGGAAGAACATCACCTACGACCGCTACTGGGCCTACAGCCTCTGGGGCCTGCGGTCGTTCCAGCGCTACGTGAACCTCTCGGGCGCGGGCATCTTCCTCGGCCCCATCAAGGCCTCGGCGACCCAGGGGCAGATCGCGGCCGCCGGGACCGACCTCGCCCTCAATCTCCACAAAATCCTCGGCGACGCCCAGGCGCGGAGCGGCCTCAACTACCTCCTGGCCTCCATCCGGGTCCAGGACGAGTCGAAGATGCGGCGGTTCACCGACAACCTCCTCGGCTTCCTCACCTCCTACGTCCAGTTCAACTCGGAGCGCTCCATCCGGTTCCCTGCGGTCTTCGTCCCCGACCGGAACGCCAGCGGCAACATCCAGGAATACACCCAGCACAACTTCTTCCAGAAGGCGAACGGGACCCTCGGCGTGAAGTATCTCCTCGACCCCGTCAACGAAATCAACGGCCTGTGGGGGCACTACTACGACTTCCGGGGCCTCACGGGCAAATTGTTCGTCGCGTCGGACGACGGCGCCAACTGCAACGTGACCACGACCCAGAGCACCGCGTTCGTCATCAGCCAGCTGGCGGCGACCCACGACATCTACACCGACTACGACGCCACCGTGAGCGACCGGTGGGACCACTCCGCCGACGTCTCCCCCTACCTCCGCGCCGGGCCGGTCCTCATCGGCTGCCAGATCCGGGACAGCGGCGGGAGCGACGCCGGCTTCGACGCCGCCCTGAAGGTGGGGGCGCGGTTCCGCATCCAGAGGTCGGACGACGACTCCAACTACCACCCCACCGCCCCCAACGCGGCTCCCCAGATTCCGGGGTGCACCGCCGGATTTGGCGACTCCTCCTGCAACACCCGCGACTACCAGTGCGACGCCAACGAGGTGTGGAGATACAGCACCACCCGGCCCGCCTGGTGGCCCGACGTCTCCACCGAGAACCTTGGCGACGAAATCACGACCCAGGACCTGACCGACGGGACGGCGGCCTACGGCCCCTTCGCATCCACAGCGGAGTCGTGGGGCTGCGCCAACGTGATGCCGATCTCCGGCGACCTCTTCGTCTGGAAGCGGGTCGAAATCGACCCGTTCGAGGAGGGGCGGAGGATGCTCGTCCGCAACGACCGGACGGTGGACTTCTGCTTCGGCGGGGGGGCGTGCGACGGGAGCCCCGACCCGGCGTGGCTCGACTCGGACAACTTCGCCGCCCGGTGGGCCGGAAAGTTGAGCGTTCCGACCACCCGCGACTGGCGTCTCCGGGTGTGCGCCAACGACGGCGTCCGGCTCTATGTGGACGGCCTCCTCGCCGTCAACCAGTGGCGCGACGTAGCGGCGGTCACCTGCTACGACTACGACAGCCTCCTCGAAGCCGGGCTCCACGACATCCAGATCGACTACTACGAGAAGTCCGGCTCCGCCGAAATCAGCTTCCAGTGGAACCTCACCTTCTGCTGCGAAGTGGTCGGGAACCAGTATCTCTTCACCCGCGACCCCTCCCAGTACAACCAGAGCGCCCAGACGTTCTTCGGGATGGTCTACGGGGCGTCGGGGACCCTCAACTCCCTCTACGCCCTCGCCGCCAAGGGGCTCCTCAAGACCCTCTTCGACACCATGGCGGTCAACTTCTCCGAATACTGGGGCTCCTTCGGCGGGGTGCACGGCCGCTCCTACAGCAGCCGCCACGAGGCGACCAACGCGAGCCTCGACTACCTGCGGAACGACTACGCCCGCGGGAGCCTCTCGGCCTACCGCAACCTCCTTCTTCTCGCCGGCAAGGCCGGGGAGCAGGCGGCCGTCGCGCTCCCCAACGCCACCTCCGCCGGGTTCCTGCGGATGTGGGACTTCCCCCTCCCGGCCTCCCTGAGCGCGACGGAGAAGAACGACCTCTGCCGCCTCGCCACCCGGGGCCTCTCGGGGGCGGCCCGCCGGTTCTACTACTTCGGCGAGGACAACTACCCGGAGTCCTGGACCACAAAGGCCCTGCGGCTCGACGTGGCCAACGGCGGCCCCTCGGCCCTCTCGGCGGCGACCAACTGCGCGGGCGCGCCCTTCACCAACATCACGAACGCGTCGGCCCTCCGGCAATACCTGCTGAACAACTCCACCGACAGCGTCATCGTCATGCTGAAGGACGTCTGTCCCAACAACGTCTGCGACACCCCGCTGCCGAACGCCGTCGTCTACCACGACACCAACTACCCGACCTCGTGGATCGGCGCCGCCCAGGCGGCGCGCATCGCCGACTTCTTCAACCAGACGGGGGCGGCGGCGGACCCCGCAGCCGACCCGCGGAACCCGGCCGGCGTCTCCTGCGCCAACCAGTCGGGGCCGAGCGCGCCGTGCGGCCGGTCCTTCGTCCGATACAACGCCACCCAGCTGGCCGCCTGGATGCAGAACCTGACCCGGCTCGACCGGGCCAGAGGAAGCGTCGCGCTCTTCAGCCAGGACATCTGCCCCGACAGCGTGTGCGAGAACCAGAGTTTCAACAACACCCTCTCCCGCTACCTCTCGGCGGGGGGGCGGGTGGTGTGGATCGGCGACGTGCCCTTCTACTACCAGGGGCTCCCGGGCGGCGGGAGCAACACCTGGGGCTTCTCCGCCCAGGAGGCCCTCCTCGGCATCTCCTGCCTCGACGTCAACGGGACGACCGCCGACTGCGCCCCCGCCGGGGCCTCCATCTCCCGCAACGCCGACGGGACCCGGTGGGGGCTGACCCAGTCGTGGTTCAGCGCCCGGCCCGCCGCCTACAAGGTGGCGGACACCAACTTCACGGCCCGCTACTGGAACAACGCCATCTTCTCCGGGGCCCCCGCCGTGACCCGGGAGGAGACCGTCCTCGACTTCTGGTTCTGGAGGAACTGCCCGCAGTGGGCCACCGACTGCAACCCCGGATACTCGACCCTCCGGGCGGGCGCGGCCACGCCCGACCGGGTCATCACCAACACCGACGCATTCTCCTCCGAGTGGACCGGGACCTTCTACCTGCCGGTGAACTCCACCTCGACCTTCATCTCCAACGGCGACGACTCGCGGGCGGTGGTGGTGGACGGGTCGGAGGTCACCGACGCCAACAACATCTACCCGAGCCCCGCCTCCTGCGCCGCCGACACCGCCCAGCGGTCGGGCTCCGTCGCCCTCACCCGCGGCTTCCACACGCTCATCTACCGGCAGTGCGAAATCGGCGGCGACGCCGGCGCCCAGCTGGAGGTCCAGGGCTCCGGCTGGCCCGGGACCGTCGGCATGAAGGCGGTCCGGGCCGTCACCACCGCCCGGGTCCTCGCCCACCACCCGCTCCCCGGCCAGCCGAGCGTCGTCACCAACATCTCGGCCTTCCAGAAGAACTTCAACCCGGTCGTCCCCGACTCGGGCTTCGTCCGCATCTGGGACTGCCAGCCGGGCGGCGCCGCGCCTGCCGGCTGCGGCTGGGACATCGCCGGCGCCTCGCCGGCCCTCTACCCGCTGCTCCGCGACCTCTGGAACGTCTCGACGTTCAACCTGACGCTGGAGGTCCACGGCGGGCAGCTCGCGACGGGGGCCACGGGCGGCTCCGGCTACAAGGTCCCCGACATCAACGTCGCCGGCAACGACACCCTGCTGCTCGACTACATCCGCCGCGGCGGCCGGGTGGTGTGGATCGGCGACGTGCCCCTCTGGTACCAGGGCCACCCCGGAACCGCGCCGAACATCGGCAACCGGACCATCTGGGAGTACGGCGGCGAGAAGAAGGCCCTCGGGGTCCGGACCGCCGACGCCTTCGGCTCCGGCATGGCGACGACCCTCACCTGGGAGGGGTTCACCCGCCACGGGCTCGGGAACGACGCGTCGGTCACCACCGACACCAGCCGCAGGCCGGCCTACATCCGCGACCTCACCTACGTCTACCGCAAGGTGGACAGCGACAACGCCTCGTGGTGGTTCAAGGAGTTCAACGACTCCATCGTGTCCTACAAGCGGCGGACCACCGAGTTCCGGACCCACGCCCTCGACGGCTTCACGCGGTTCCTCTCCTCGCTGGAGAGCGCCGGGGACTGGGAGAAGAAAATCACCACCTACTGGGCGAACCGCTACTGGGTCCAGCTGGGCGCCGTCGCCTCCTACAAGGCGTGGGTCCGGCAGACCGACATCCTGCGGCAGTTCGGGAGCGACATCGCCAACGCCTCCATCACCCTCATCGGGAGGAACGAGTCCCAGGGCCTCACCTACATCCTGCGGGCGGAGCAGGACGTGGACTGGACCGCCGGGCGGGGGCCGTGGGGCCGCGCCCTCCTGAACTACACCAACCAGTATTTCGGCTTCCAGGCCCAGACCTACTGGAACCCCGTCGCGGGCGCGAGCGGGCTCGGCATCAACACGACGCTGCGGAAGGCGGAGCTGTCGGTGGGCCCCATGGCGCCGGGGGCGACCGCGCAGTGGTCGGGGGTGGCGCAGGCGTGACGCCAGTACTCGCAGAACTCGCGCTTTCGCGCGCCGGAGAGGTCGAGAACCGGAGGGTCCTTGGAGAAGTCGATGCGGACCCTCCACTTCTCAAGAGCCAGAGCGCCCACCAGGAGGTCCAGGGGCCGGCCCACCTCTTCGGCGGGACCGATTTCATTGATCACGCAGGCTTCCCAGGTGAACTCGATTTTCTCCATGTCTCCCCGGAGGTGGGCCTCCTCCCGGATGGAGTGGACGCGGCCCCCCAGGCGGGTCTCGCCCGGCTCCCGGAGGGTGTGGACCGTCGTCCCCGGCGGCAGAGCGGAGCGACGGACGTAGGAGTAGCGGGCGCCGGGGTCGAACAGCGCCAGCAGACTCCTGCCGTCAACTCGGATATGGAAACAAGGGTTGCGGAGGCGGGCCGCGGGCCGGGAGGGACGGGCATGAACCAGACCCTTCTGCGACTCGGCCGCCTGGCGGCCACACTCGCACCACTCGCCGCGCTCATCCGCCACCGGTTTTCCCGTGATGAATATTCCCGCACTTTCGCAGGCGGATATATAAAACGCGCAAGGACAGAAACTCCTGTGGTGGGTCCGACCTTGAGAACAGGAGGAATCAGAACCATTTTGAGACTGGGGGATTGGAGACTGGGAGATTGCGGATTGGACGCGCAAGTCGCACCTGCCGGTGCTCCTCTTCCCGCGCGTTCCGGAGGAAGGCGCGGGCGGACACCGAAGGTGGCCGGGCCCGCCCTCCGGGCAGGAAGAAATCCGAAATCTCGCAATCTCAAATCAGCAGGACACGACCTCGATTCCCGGGATGCGCTCGAAGTCCTTCGCGTTCCGGGTCACGACGCGGCTCTCGCCGCAGGCCAGGGCAATGGACGCGATCAGGAGGTCCCAGTCGCCGACCGATGTCCCTTGGCGCTGGAGGTCCGTCTTGAGACGGCCAAACTCGCGAGCGGCCACGAGCGTCATCTCCAAAATGACCACGCCTTGGAGCATCCGGTCCAGCTCGCCCACTTGCGCCAAGGCGCGGGAAGACCTCCATGCGCCCTCGTACAGCTCCGCGGCGTTCACGGGAATTTGCGCTGCGCGCAAATTCCCCAAGGTCCCGCCGGCGGACGCCCCCGGCTTCAGACCGGGGAGGAGCCGGCGGGCAGCATAACTCGGTCGGCGCTCGGAGCCCTTGCGCCGAAGCGCCCCGGCCTGGGACCCGTCCTGAAAAGACGCCCCGGCCTTCAGGCCGGGGTATTGGCGAATTTCGCGCGAGCGCAGCGAGCGCGAAATTCGCTTCACTGCAGTGGTGACGACTCGCTCTCCATTCGACAGGAGGTCCTCCAGCTTCTTCCGCGCGCTGAGTTTCGCGTGGCTCAGGTCGATCAAGAAGCTCGTGTCCAGACAGGCCACAGTGCTTCACCGAATCTTTCTGTCCTTTCGGTCTGCGATGATTTGTTCGAGAATGGCTACGTACTCCTCGTCCCACGGATGCTTTTCAAACCACTCCAGGAGGAAGGCCGGGTCGCCGCGGCGGACGAGTTTTTCCATCCGTTTTCATGGGGCGGGAGGGGCATAAAGGTGATGGCGAAGCCGATTGGGGGATCTGAAATCGCGCAATCTCAAATCATCGGGCGGGGGCGGCATAAATGTGATGGCCGCGGGCCGGAGGTGAGCCGGACGTGAGGCTCCCATCTACAAAACCGGGAAGAATGGAAAAGAAGTTGAACCCGGGCGCAAATCTGCTGTGGATGGCCCTTTCGGCCGGGAGGCAGAGATGAAACTCTTCGCCACCGCCCGCCGCAAGCGGCTGCTCATCGTTCTGCTGGCGCTCCCCCTATTCATCCTCGCCCTCGAGATGAGCGGGCGCCTCCGAGGCCCCGAGGAACTGAAGGAGTGGCCGCCCCCCCTCGAATACGCCCCCTACCCGACCCCCTCCGGCTACGCGCCCCGCCCCTTCCGCTGGGTCCCGCCCCAGTCCTCCGGCCCCCCGGTCCCCCGCGACCCGGAGATGGACCGGATTCTCCGCGGGCTGCTTGCGTACAACGACACCGGGGGTGAATTCCTCCTCCTCTACTGGATTGCCCAGGTCTATCCCCTGCCGGAGGTCGAGGAGGCGGCCCGCAACGGAGCCACCAAGATGGCGCGGGATTTGCCGGAGAACTCCTACGACTTGAGGGTGCTCCGGTTCATTGACCCCGACTACCGCCCGCCCTGGGTGGGATGCGACCTCAATCGAAGCGCGGGCGACTGCTTCGACTATCATGGGCTCTACTGCGATGCCCTCCCCGTCCCCTCCAACTTCGTCCGCCAAATCCGCGACCATATCCGCACCGTCCCCCCTGGAAGGGGACACAACCTCTTCCACTACCTCATAGCCCTGATGGAGATGGAAAGACGGGGTTGCGGGGGCCGCGAAGTGAGCGATGCGCTCCGGCAAGGATTGGACATTGCCGCCAGGGAGATGGCTGCTCTCACCGAAGACCGCCAAGCCCCGGGCCTCTCCTCTCCGACCTCCAGCACTGAAGCCAGTGCGGAGCTGGCGTTCTACCTGTTGCGCTCCGGGGCCAGGGAGCGAATCGAGCCCGCCTGGATGGCCTCCATCGAAGGCCACCTGAGAGCAATGGCGCCCCTCATCGAGCGGGGCGACCCCTCTGTCAACATCCACGGGAGCCTTCTGGAGGCGCTGGTGACGCTGCTCTGGAGACAGGGGAGGATGCCATGAGAGACTTTTTCAGGGCCCTCGGACAGCGGTGCAGGGCTTTTCTCTTCGGGCCCGCTCCCCTCCTGGCAGCACTCATTTTGCCCGCTGTTCTCCTCTCCTCCTGCACCAGCGGGCCCCAGCGGCCCTCCGTTCCGCCAACTGCGGAGGATGCGAACCGGGCGGCGGTGTTCCACCCCGCGAGCGATTCCGGAATCTCCTTCCGCAAAGCCAATTTGCCAGGAATCGCCAACTCGGCATACGGCGCGTTCGGAGGGGGGGTCGCCGTCGGCGATTACAACTCGGATGGCAAACTGGACCTCTATTTCGTCCAGGGCGGGCCCAATAGGCTGTTCCGCAACGACGGGAACTGGCGCTTCGCTGACGTGACAGCCGCGGCGGGGGTGGGCGACTCCGGAGAGGGGCGGGCGGCCGCCTTCGGAGACTACGACAACAACGGCTGCCCCGACCTCTACGTCGCGAACCTGTTCTCATCCAACCGCCTCTACCGGAACAATTGCGATGGAACTTTCACCGATGTGACCACCACGGCCCGGGTGGGCTACAGCGGCACCACCCACCATGTCGCTTGGGGCGACTACGACCGGGACGGACTGCTGGACCTCTACCTCGTGAACTATGCGGATTTCCTGGGGACCTCCGCAGACCCATACTCCACATTCGGGGGTGGCGGGAGGCGCCTCGCGACCGAAGCGGACCCTTCCGCGGCTCCCGGCCCTCAACCCTTCTCCTTTGCCATGCGCGACGGGCCCCCGAACGTCCTCTACCGGAACAACGGCGACGGGACCTTTACCGACGTGACCAAGGCGGCTGGCGTGGGAGACACCGGCTGGGGGTTCGCCGCTATTTTCAGCGACCTCGACGGCGACGCGTGGCCCGACCTCTACGTGGCGAACGACTTCGGCTCCAACACTCTTTACTTCAACCTCGGGAACGGCCGTTTCCGCGAAGTCACGAACGAGTCGGGCACGGGCTACCGCGGCAACGGCATGGGGGTGGACAGCGGGGACTACGACAACGACGGAGACCTCGACCTCTACGTGACCAACATCGTCTGGCAGGACCTCCTCGCCCAGCGCCTGGGGGTCTCCGGGAGGACCCGCGAGGAGCAGAGAGCGAACCTTCTGGAGAAGATTCGGGACCCCAGGAGCGAAGACATATTGGGGTATTCGCTGCCCGTGGTGCGGGAGGTGATGCTGGACGAGGGGAGCGCTCTCTACCGCAACTCCGGCAACGGGCCCACGTTCACGGAGGTGGCGCGCTCCGCAGGAGTCCACCGGGTGGAGTGGGGGTGGGGCGCGGTGTTCATGGACTACGACAACGACGCCGACCTCGACATCTACGCGGCCAACGGCTTCAGCCCCGGAAACGGTGATGCCTACATGAGCCCGCTGAACCGGTTATTCCGCAACCAGGGGCATGGAGCCAGCTTCGAGGAGGTCGCCGCCCGGGAGGGCGTGGCGGACCCGGGCGAATCCAGGGGAATCGCCTACGGCGATTTCGACGGAGATGGCGACCTCGACCTCGTTGTCGTGAACCATGCGGGGCCCGTTGGCCTTTACAGGAACGACATCGGGAACCGGAACCACTGGTCCGTCGTGAAGCTTGTCGGCGCATGCGGACCGAGCCACCGGGGCAGTTCTTCCCCGGCAGGTTGCAGCAATCGCGATGGAATCGGGGCGTGGGTGAAGGTCAAGGTGGGAAACCTCTCCCTCCTCCGGGAGGTCAAGAGCGGCTCGGGCTACGCGTCGAACTCGATGGTCCCCGTCCACTTCGGGCTGGGGCCCCGCGAGAAAATAGATACACTCGAAATCCAATGGCCGAGCGGGAAGGTCACACGGATGGAAAACGTCCCGGCGGACCGGTGGATGGAGGTGAGGGAGCCGTGAGCCTTCCCCTGTGGCGAGTCGAATCTCTCGCCCTGCCGCTCCTCGCAACCATCTTCATCGCCGGGTGCGCCCAGTCCCCAGAGCCGACCCCGGTGCCGGCCGGACTCAAGGGGGGAGTTCAACCGTCGCCGCTTGAATACATCCCGCCGCCGACCCCCTCCGGCTACGCGCCCCGCCCCTTCCGCTGGGTCCCGCCCCAGTCCTCCGGCCCCCCGGTCCCCCGCGACCCCGAAATCGACCGGATTCTCCGCGGGCTGCTCCGGGCCAACGTCTCCGCCCCGAAGGATGAATATTTCATCCTATACTGGATTGCCCGGGTCTATCCCCTGGCGGAGGTCGAGGAGGCGGCGCGGGCCGGGGCCCTCGACGCCGACCGGCGGCTGCCGGAGAGCGCGGTCGAGCGGGTGCTGCTCCGGTCCATCGACCCCGACTACCGCCCGCCCTGGGTCGGATGCGCCGCCAACGCGACCCCGGCCCTGTGCGCCCACTACTACGGGCTCTACTGCGACATCCTCCCCCTGCCCCTCGACCTCCTCCCCGCTCTCCGTGCCGCTGTGCGGAAAGAGGGTGGCTTACACCCCAGCCTGCTCCTCGGGCTGGCGGAGATGGAGCGGAGGGGGTGCGGCGGACCCGAGGCGCGGGAGGCGCTCCGGGACGCGCAAGACTCCATCCTCGGGAGGATGGCCGAACTCTACTCCTCGGGGCGGGCCCGCAGCCTCCTCTTCGCGGAGTGGGCCGCCACGCTGATCTGGACCGGGGCGAGGGACCGGCTCCAGCCCGAGTGGATGGCCGCCATCCAGGCCCGCCTGGAGGCCGAGGCCCCCCTCCTAGAGAGGGGGGACTCCTCCGCGAGCGCTGGTGAGGTCCTGTGGGGGACCCTGGCCACGCTGCTCTGGAGGCAGGGGAGATGACTCCCGTTCACCTCGGGCTCGGGTCCCATGAGATAATGGATGCGCGCGCTTTCACCCGGGGGTTGTCCGGGGCCTCTTCCGGACCGGAATCAGGGGGCGCCAGGTTCCGCTGGCGGGGTCGAGCTTCTCGATGCACAGCAGGGTGTAGACCAGGGGGAAGAGGGACAGAACGACGCCCACCGAATACTGCAGCCAGAGCGGAGCTTCGAGCAAGGCCATTTCATCCCTTCTCCAGCCTCGCCAATATAAGCCCTGCGCCCGCCGCCACAAGCATGGAGACTCCGAGCCCGCCTGGGATGGGGTTGCCAAACATGGAGGCGGCGGAGACGACAGCCCCTCCGAAGACCGCCCGCGCGGTGGCGATGAGCTCCCCGTTCCGGAGGCGGTATCTGACCATCATCCGAAAGTCTGGGTCCGCGGTAAAACGTGCCGCAAGAGCGGGGCGAAAGTGCTCCGCCCTGGAGGTTAACTATGGGTAGCCGCGCGGCCCCGTGGGCGGTTTTGTTCCTGGCCGTCCTCCTCCTCGTTCCCGCTGCCTCGGCCAACCACCTCACCAGCAAGTCGTTCACCGTCTTCGAGTCCCCCCCGAACGGTTGCAACGTCCGGGCCTTCGAGGGCGACCACGGGTGGACATCGGTCCGGAGCCAGTGGGACGCCGTCGAGCTGCTGCGGGGCGACGGCGAGACCGGGGCCGACCTCATGGGGGGCGGCGTCGACCGCGCGGCCGACGAGGGGACCGACTGCAGCGGCACCACCACCCTGGGCCGCGGCAACCCGATGTATATACGCGAGGAGGACACCTGCTGCGCCAGCAACGGCCAGAAGGGGTTCGCCGGCTGGGTGGACCGCGGCTTCGACCTCGACGACTACGTCGGCTCCCCTACCACTCTCTACAACTTCTCCGGGGACAAGGGGAAGCCCAACTTCGCGGTCACCTCCGCCTCCCTCGACTTCGACTACGGTGTCGGCTCCGTCCCCGACTATGACGACCCTGACAGCCTCTCCTACCTCTACGCCTACATGGAGCCCGGGGACACCGGGAACACCAACGGCCTCCACGCCGCGGGCTTCAGCGACCTCGGTTTCACCGGGGTCGGGTGCGCAATCGTCACCCCCAACATCAACTACGGCGACGACGTGGGGACGAACGTCTTCGGCGGCGGCTCGACCGCGACCCCGTGCGGCGGCGACACATACCTCATCCGGTGGACGGGATACATCAACATCCCCACTACGGCGAGCGACTGGTTCATCCGGTTCGACACCGACGACCGGGGGCGCGTGTGGATAGACGGCAACCTCGTCATCAACGACTGGGTCGACAGCGGCTGCGTCGTGTCGGAGTCGGGGGCCCTGGCCCTCTCCGCGGGCTTCCACACCATCGAGGTCGAGTACGCGGAGAACACCGGGGGGACCTGCGCCAACCTCTACTGGAGGTCGGCCACCGCCGGCATCGGCGCCGGGACCATCATCCCCTCCTCCAGCCTCTTCACGAAGGCCCAGGCCGCCGCCTCCCCGACCGACATCACCTCCGGCGCTCTCCGGGGCTACTGGCGCGACGGGTCGTGGTTTGACATGAACCCGTTCTTCAGCGGCAGCGCCGCCTCCGCGTCCGCGTGCACGGCCACCACCCTCAACGCGGTCATCAACTTCGCCGACGACGTGGGAACCAACGCGGGCGCCCCCGCCACCTGCCGGGGGGACACCTACTCGGCCATGTGGGTCGGGTTCGTCAACACCCCCACGGCTGGGAGCTGGACTTTCTATCTCCGCACGGACGACGGCGGCTTCCTCGTCGTGGACGACCGCGTAATCCTCAACGACGCGGCGACCAGCGGCTGCGCGACCTCCAGCGGCACCATCGCCCTCTCAGCGGGCTGGCACAGAATCCAGGTCTTCTTCTCCGAGAGCGCCAGCGGCACCTGCGCGGCCCTCGGCTGGAGCGGCCCCGGCGCGCCGCCCTGCGGCCCCGCCGACGCGACCGGCGGGGGGCTCTGCATCATCCCCGCCGGCAACCTCGGATACTCCGGCCTCTACCGGTTCGACGGGGACAAGAGGGGCGCCACCGCAGGCGTCACCGCCCACCCCCACGGCCCCGACTATGAGCAGGTGTGGGACCCCTCCTCCAACGTGGCGTGCCCCCTGGATGGCAACAACCCCACCTGCACGCAGGACGGCACCACCAGCCTCACCAACATCTTCGACCTGCCCCAACTGGGCGGCGGCGGGACGAGCCAGACCCTCACCTGGTTCTTCAACAACATCGCGACCGCGTCCCGGGCCTACCGAGTCTACTTCTGGTCCTGGGCCTTCGTCGACGTCCGGTCCTGGACCAACTCGGAGGGCATCCGGCTCACTGTGGACGACGCCCGCATCCCCGTCACCTACAACTACTTCGGCTACAACATCATCGTCAACCAAATCCGCATCGGGAACGGCTCGAGCGGGGCCCCCATCGCCTCGAGGACCTGCACCGCGGCCTACACCGCTCCCCCGATGGACGGGACGTGCGGGGCCACGAACGGGACCATCCCGAACTTCCTGGCCGGCGACTACATCTACCTCGAGGCGAGAATCCAGCACCGGGGCGACTCCGGGGACCCGACCTCCACCCGGCCGGTGGTGGGGGTCGAGTTCTGGAGGTCCAACGACGCCAACACCGCCCGGGACTGGCGCAACGACACCTGGTGGGACGGAATCAACAACAACGAGGTCACCACGAACCCCGCCAACGGGCTGCAGTGCGCCGAGGGGGACCTCAACGGCGCGGGGGGGACCGCCCGGTGGCGGTTCAACACCGAGACGGGGACCGACGACGGGCGACTGGCCCCGGGCGAGTCCCTGACCGTCCTCTGCCGCGTCCCGACCAGCACCTTCTACGGCTACAACCCCATGCCCGACGGCTTCAAGCTCGACTTCTGGATTCACGTCCGGGACGCCCTGGTGGACGCGGACCACGCCGGGGGCGCCGGCGACTGGTGGAACGACGCCTTCACCCAACTGGCCGGCTTCGGCGCGGACACCATGTCCGTCGACAACGCGAAAATCGACGGCTACCGGCCTGTCTTCCAGGGGGCCTCCTGGGTCTCCGGGTGCCGCAACGCGACCAGCACCCTCACCTGCTGGGTCCGCCCCGGAGACTCCTTCGCCATCGACAACACCCACTTCGACAACGGGACCTACGACGGGGCGGATACGGGGCCCAGGCTGAACCACTTCGTCCTGAACCGGTCCAACCTCGGCGTCGGCTGGCCCTACGACAACAACCACTACTGCGTGGTGGACGTCGGGTTCGACACCTTCTGCGCCGCGACCCACTGGACGGGCGACCAGGTCACGGAGCCCACGGGGCAGTGCAAGACCTCCGGGGGGTGCACGGGGACCACTGCCCAGATGCGCTGGTCGGCCACCATCAACCAGACCACCGAGTACGACTGGGACGTGGCCTTCTTCATGTATGACCACCTCTTCAACGGCCAGGGCTACACCTGGCCTGGCCACAAACTCCGCGTTGACAACACAGCCCCAACCTCCGCAGGCTCCATGACCTACACGGACACGAACATCACATCCGAGACATCCTTCCTCGTCACCTGGTCCGCCGGGTCTGACGCCCGCTCTGGCATCCAGACCCACTTCATCCAGAGGGAGACGGGAACCTACTCGGGCGGGACCTGCACCCCGAGCGGGACTTGGGTGGATGTGGCCAACATATCCTACTGGCCAACCCCCACGACCTCCTGGACCGATGCAGGCCTGACCGCCGACGGGACATGCTACCGGTGGAGGGTCATCTCCAGGGACTTCGTTGGCTTCAACAACTCCGCCCCGTCTGCCGCCGGGGCTTGGGTCCGGAAGGACGACACGCTTCCTACTCCAGCCCAGCCCAACTACGCAGCAGCCAACATCACCTCCGCCACCTCCTACACGGTCACATGGACAGCCGGGTCGGACGCCTATTCGGGCCTCAAGCGCTACTACATCCAGCGGGCCACCTCCCCCTACTCCAACGGCCAGTGCACAGGCTTCGGGACCTACGTGGACATCACCAATGTGGACCCGGGAACACTATCCTATCTCGACACAGGCCTCACCACCGACGGGCTTTGCTACCGGTGGCGAATCATCACCCAGGACTGGCACAACCTGAACAACACGTCGGCGGACGGGAACATCGTGAGGAAGGACAACACGCTCCCCGTCGTCACATTCAATAACCCCGATGCCGGGACGTGGTTCCGGAGAAACTTCATTATTGACATCTCCGACTCCGACTCCCACTCGGGCCTCCAGGGCTGCTTCTACCAGGTCGAATCGAGCGCGGACGGCTCCACGTGGACGACGACCCAGTCGAACCAGTCCCGGGCCTGCAACTCCGCTGCATCGGCCACCATCGGCATATGGTCCAACTCCAACGGCGAGGATTGCGTGAACTCGGGCCCCAACCGGTGCCGGGTGACCGTCTGGGCGAAGGACTGGCACGGCAACCAGGTGCCCGGAATCGCCCGCACCTTCTCCATCGACTGGGACGGGCCCTTCATCAACGTCAGCGGGCCGGTCAACCAGTCGTGGCAGAACGGGAGTTACGGGGCGCGGCCCGGACTCCCCTCGTTCCCGGTCACCGGCCCCGAGAGCGACCAGCCCTCCGGCGGGGCGGGGTCGGGGCTCTTCAACTGCTCCCTGCGCGTCTTCGAACTCCCGCTGCCGGCGGGGGCGTGGGTCCAGAAGAACGTCTCCGACTACCCCTGCGCCGGGGCCCAGGGGGAGCCCAACGTGAGCGTCGGGGCCTCGGGGGCCTGCTCGGTCCAGGGCGCGGGGTGGCCAGACACCTGCCTCGTGGTGGTCGGGGCGACCGACCAGGTGGCCTCCGGCCGCAACCCCTCGATGCTCTACTACTCCATGGACAACGGCACGGGAACCGTCGCCGTGGACCTGGGGCCCCGGGGCGTCAACGGGACCCTCACCTCGGGGGCCTCGTGGGCCCTGGAGGGCGGGTTCCGCCGCCACGGCGCGAGCCTGGACGGCTTCTCCGGGAGCATCAACGTCAGTTTGCCCTCCGACCTCACGGGCGGGCCCCTGACCAACTTCACCGCGGAACTCTGGGTGAAGCCCGCCGCGGCCGCGAACCGGGGCATCCTCTCCTTCTGCGATTTCGGGGCCTCGCAGTCGTGCGACTCCGCATGGGACCGCCACCTCTACACCGACGGCTCCGGGAATCTCTGCTATCGGGTCTGGCCCCACATCGCCGGCACCTGCTCCACCCAGGCCCTGAGCGTCGGCAACTGGAGCCACGTCGCGCTCCGGGTGCGCCGGGACGTGGCCCAGAACCTCGTCGGGGCCTCCCTCTTCTGGAACGGGAGCAACCTCACCGCAGTCCACCGGAACCTCGCCGACCACAGCGAGTTCGATTGGGCCACCCGCCTCCTCATCGGCTTCGCCCCCGAAGCGGGGCTCAACCGTTTCTTCTCCGGGACGGTGGACGAGGTCAAAATCCACTTCCGCCCCCTGAACGACACAGAAATCGCCTGGGCCGCCGCGGGGCAGGAGCAGGGCGGGGCGCAGCACATCCGCGTGGACTACACCGCCCCCGCCACGACGTTCAACAATCCTCCCGCGGGCTCCACCCAGACCGCCGCCTTCGACATCGACATCTCCGACTCCGACGCCAATTCGGGCCTTGCCCTTTGCGAGTTCCGGGTCGAGAACCCGGTCGGGACCCCGACCTATCCCAACCCGGCCAACGGCAGCCAGTGGGCCGCGCGCCTGTGCAACAGCCCCAACTCCACCACCATTTTCATCGGCACCGCCAGCGGCATGTGCACGCAGAACGACACCCTCTGCAACGTCTGCGTCCGCTCCCGGGACAACGCCCACAACTACGGCCCCTCGGAGAGCGGCGTCTGCCGCTCCTTCCACGTCGTCTTCTTCGCCCCGAACCTGCGGGTCGAGACTCCGGTGAGGGCGCGGACCGTGGGGCTCTACACCAACGACTCGGAGACCTGCAAGGGGACCGTCGGCAACGCCTCCTCCCCGAACTGCCAGAACTGGTGGTACGCGCGCCTCCGGGAGCGGGGCTTCCACGTGGTGAATGTGACCGGCAAATCGAGCATCGACTCGGTCGCGGAGATGCGCCAGTTCACGGCCATCCTGAATCCCTACGGGGAGCGCTTCCCGGGGACCGGCGGCTCGCCCGACGCCAACCTCGTCAACATCCGCGACTTCGTCACCGCGGGCGGGTTCTGGCTCGAGAGCGGAGGCCACTCCTTCTGGGACCCCGGCCCCGGGATGGGCGCCCCCGGAGCCGCCCACAGCCAGGACCTCTGCCTCAACATCGGCAACCTGACCACCGGGACCCGGAACCGGACCCTCAACGCGACCAACGCCACCTCCTTCCCCAGCGCGCCGCAGGGCTTCCGGGTGAACGACCCGGCCGCCCTCGACCGCCCCTCCCTCGGCAACATCAACTTCTGCGGCTTCGACCAGTCGTTCGAGGGCATCTTCGTCAACCAGACCGGCGGCGCGCGCTACGGCCCCGCCCTCCACTGCTACACCAAAGGGTGCGTCGTGCGGACCGACAACACCACGCCGGAGTCCGCCTACGCCCTCAGCCCCCACCCGGTCGCCGACGTCTACGCCGACGTCCTCCGCTACTGGCTCAACGCCAACCGCACCCTCATGGTCGAGGACGATCGCTTCATCTGGGACCTGGCGTGCTCCTACCACGTGGAGAGCCCGCCCGGGACCAACACGACCGGGAACGTCTCGCGCCTCTGCGACCAGGACGTCAACCTCACCGTCGGGCCCTTCGCGAACCGCCACTGCCCTCAGGAGGGGGCCGACCGGTGCAAGGTCTTCATCAACTCGACCAACCAGACCGGCGGGACGGTCGTCTCCCTCCTCTACGGCATCGACTGGACGCCCCCGAACGTCTCCATCACCATCACCGAGTCCTCCCCCTGCGCCTACGCGCCCAACAACACCTGGGTCTATTATTCGAACTCGGCCTACTGTCCGACCGGCGGCTCCTTCACCGTCGACAGCGGGGCCTCCGACGCCGTCTCCGGCATCGCCCGGGTCGAGTTCCCGAACGCGACGGTCCCCGGGACCAGCACCATCTCTCCCGGGCCCCACACCCTCGACTACTCCTTCGACGGGGCCACCACCTTCACGGGCTGGGTGGCGGTCAAGGCGGTGGACAACGCCAGCAACCCGTTCCCGTCCGCCTACGGCCTGGAGGGGTGGTGGAGGCTCAACGAGGGGACGGGCGGCTCCGGGGCGGACGTGATGGACGCCAGCGGGAACGGGCGGAACGGCTCCCTCGCCGGCCCGCCCGTCTGGGTCACCGGCCCCGGCGTCAACTTCAGCGGCGCGCTGCGGTTCGCCGGGGTGGCGGCGCCCCGCGTGGGCCTGCCCAACTTCGGCTCCTTCTCCAACTTCACCGTGAGCGCATGGGTCTACCGCAACACCTCCTACGCCACCAACGAAACCGTCGTCTCCTACAAGGACACCGGCGCGGCGTGCGGGTTCAACCTCTCGCTCAACCAGGACCTGGTCAACCAGCGCCCCACCCTCGGAGTCAACGTCGGCGGCACCTGGCGGTGGGCGACAGACACCGCGCCCCTCCCCCTCAACCAGTGGGTCCACCTCGCCGGCACCTACGACGGCTCCAACATCAGCCTCTACAGGAACGGGACCCTGGCGGCCCGGTCCAACTTCCCGGGCGCCATGAACCAGTGCACTCAGAATTCCTCCATCGGCAACCGGGCCCTCGGGGCGACCAACAACTCCTTCCCGGGCGTCATCGACGACGTGAAAATCTGGAGCCGGGCCCTGGGCGACCTCGAAATCAACAACAGCGAGGACGCCTGGAGGGACGACATGGGCATCGGGCCCTTCCGGGTCTACCGCGACTACAGCGCGCCCTCCGGCAACACCGGACCCGACTACTGCAGCGGCACGTGGAACGGCGTGTGCTACAACACCAGCCTGGGCGTCCTGATGAATCTGCCCCCGGTCAGCGACGCCGAGTCGGGCATCCCGGCCGGTGGACGGCTCCTGATGAACCGGAACGCGAACCTGAGCGGCGGCGTCTGCGGCGAGTGGAGCCCGTGGTATGTCAACGCCACCGACCCTCCGACGCCCTACAACGACACCGGCGTCATCCAGGGCCGCTGCTACCAGTATTCCTACAACGTCACCGACAACGTCGCCAACTGGGCCAACGTGAGCTCGGCGAACGTCGCGCGGGTGGACATCACGGGCCCCTCGCTCTGCGGGACCCCCACCTTCCTCACGGAGTCGTCGCCCTACGGCCACGTGAACGGGACGACGGTTTACTACAACCCCACCGCGCAGGGAGGGAGCTACACCCTCACCGTCTGGCAGTCGAGCGACCCGGAGTCGGGCATCGCCAACATCACCTTCCCCGCCACCACCTCGGCGGGCGGAGTCAACCTCACCTCGCCTCCCCACCAGTGGAACTACACCTGGAACACCGCCAGCACCTACAACCAGACGACGGGGGCCCTCTGCTACAACAACGCCGGCGCCTCCAACAACACGACCTTCACCGTCTTCCGCGACGTGGCGGGCCCCCAGGGCAACACCGGCCCCTCCTACACCGACGGCTACTACAACGTCGAGTCGGTGACCATCACCCTGCCCGCGGTGACCGAGAACGGCTCCGGCATCGCGAGCAACGGCCGCATCCTCCAGAGGCGCTCGGCCACGCTGAGCGCCCAGGTGTGCGGCGCCTGGTCCGCCTGGAGCGACCTCGCCTACGACCCCGCATCACCCTACCCCGACACCTCGGTGGCGACCGGCAACTGCTACCAGTATTCCTACAACACCACCGACAACGTGGCCAACTGGGCCAACGCGACCTCGGCCTCCATCGCCCGGATTGACATCAGCCCGCCCGTCAACGGCTCCATCTACTACTTCGACGGAGCCAACACCACCCCCGCCGACGTCTGGTTCGAGCCCGGGGACGACCCCGAGTCGGGCCTCGCCAACTGGTCGCACTACCGGCGGAACTCGACCCTCGACTGCTCCGCCAACCCCGAGGGGTTCAGCAACTGGGGCCTCGTCACCAACAGCCCCACCCCGACCCTGTGGACCGACTCCAACCTGACCAGCAACCTGGCCTTCCAGTGGAAACTGGTGGTCCGCAACCTGGCCGACGTCCCGACGGAGTATGTCATCGGAAACATCTACAAATACAACGTTGCGGTGGACCCCAACGTCACACGGCAGTTGACCCTCTACGAGTGGAACGCCACCTACAGCGGGGCGCCGGTGAGCCGGTGGGCGTTCCACAACTCCTCGTGCGGGGTCCCGGACGGGTTCATCGTGGAGCAGACCTCGGCTTCCATCCGGCTGGTCCGGCCGGGCGGGAGCCAGACCTTCGCCGGCCACACCGCGGCGGCGGGGGAGACCCACTCCTACAAGGTGGCCTACGACTACGCCTGCGGCTCGGGGAACTACACCTACGTCTACCGCAACGGCACCTACGTGGGCCGCGTGGGCGGCCCCGCCCTCCCGGCGGGCGACTGCGTGGCCCACCAGATTGGGACCAACACCCAGGTCAACTCCTTCGTCACCGCTCCCGGGAGGTGGGACCCGCCCCTCGCTTTCTCCTCGTCTTCCACCGGCGCGCCGGGGTGCACCAACTTCGTCCTCGACTCGTGCCAGATCAGCGGGGCGCGCCCCTGCACCGGCGGCCGCACCGTCAACAGCGTTTTCACCAACCTCAGCGTCTACCGGCCCGGGGCCGAAGTCCTGGTGACCCCCTCCTTCACCTGCACCGTCGCCGGGAACGACACCGCCATCTCCTACAACTCGGGGAACAGCACCGGGTGGGTCCGGGTGGGCTACCGGGAGGCGACGCCCCCCGGGAACACCCCCAGCACCTGCTCCGCATTCACGCCCGTCTTCGCGAACGCGGGCAACCCCGGCGTCCACCGGGTCCGGGCGAGCGTCCGGGACACCGCAGAGGGCTCCTCGTGGAACGCCTGCTTCACCTGGGACGCCGACAACGACGACGTGGCGTTCTGGGTGGCGGAGCCGGTGAGGGGCTGACGCCCGCAATCCCTTTCCCCCGTCCGCCCGACTTTCACGATGTCCCCGCCCCGGGGCGCGGCCGGAGTCGCACTCGCCGCCCTCCTCTTCCTCTCCGCCTGCGCGACCCCGGCGCCGTCCCCCGCCACGCCCCCCGCTCCCCCCGCCCCCGGGACCTGCGCCAGCCCCGCCCCGGTCCGGGTCTCCGCCGCGGCCCTCGCCGCCGATTTCTCGGGCACCCTCTTCACCCAGGTCTCCGGGAGCGGCGTGGAGTTCGTCAAGTCGCGCTGCCCCGGGACCGACGAGCGTTTCGGCCTCATGGGGGGCGGCGCCGCGATGGCCGACTACGACAACGACGGCGACCTCGACCTCTTCTTCACCCAGGGCGGGCCCGACGCCCTCTACCGGAACGACGGGAACTGGAGGTTCACCGAGGTCGCCGCGGCGGCGGGGGTCGCCGACCCCGGGGAGGGGCGCGCCGCCGCCTGGGGGGACTACGACAACGACGGCTGCCCGGACCTCTACGTGGCGAATCTCGGGACCTCCAACCGGCTCTACCGCAACAACTGCGACTCCACCTTCACCGACGTGACCGGGCGGGCGGGCGCGGGCCACGCGGGCCACACCTACCACGTCGCCTGGGGGGACTACGACCGGGACGGCTGCCTCGACCTCTACCTCGCGAACTACGTTGACGCCCGCGCCCTCTACGCGGAGCCGGCCCACGCCGCCTACGACTTCGCCCGGCGGGACGGAGAGCCCAACCGCCTCTTTCGGAGCAACTGCGAAGGAACGTTCACCGACGTCACTCAAAAATCCGGCACAGGGGACTCCGGCTACGCGCTCGGCGCCGCCTTCACCGACCTCGACGGAGACGGCTGGCCCGACCTCTACGTCTCCAACGACTTCGGGCCCAACCTCCTGCTCCGCAATCTCGGGGATGGGGCGTTCGAAGACGTCACCACGGCGTCGGGGACCGGCTACCGGGCCAACGGCATGGGGGTGGACTCGGGGGACGTGGACAACGACGGCGACCTCGACCTCTACGTCCCCAACATTTTCTGGGTCCAGTATCTCGGCGACGTCCTCGGCCTGCCCCCCGGAGACGACGGGGGCCGGGCGGAGGCCCTCCGGTCCCTTCTGCGGCAGGACTCGGCGCTGCTGAAGCGACTCCCGGACCGGTGGCGCGACTCCTTGCCCCGGATGGTCGAGATGGGGAGCGCACTCTACCTGAACCGGGGCGGGCTCGCGTTCACCGAGGAGGCGCGCGCGGCGGGGGTCCACGCCGTCGAGTGGGGATGGGGCGGCCTCTTCCTCGACGCCGACCTCGACGGGGACATCGACCTCTACGTCGCCAATGGATTCGACCCCTACGGCCACCGGCGGTTCTTCCAACTCCCGAACCGCCTCTTCCTCAACCTCGGGAACGGGACCTTCTCCGAGGCCGCGGCGCGGGCCGGTGCGGGGGACCGGGGGGACTCGCGGGGCGCCGCCTACGGGGACCTCGACGGGGACGGGGCCCTCGACCTGGCGGTGGTGAATCAGGGCGGCCCCGCCCGCCTCTACAGGGGCGACCCGCCCCCCGGGAACCACTGGCTGGTCGTGAAGCCGGTCGGGTCGTGCGGGCCGGACCACCGGGGAGGCGCTCCCCTTCCCGGCCCCCGACCCTCGCGTCTCGACGCCACAGCGGGGGGGGTCGGGGGCCCCGCTTCCTGCTCCAACCGGGACGGGATCGGGGCGCGGGTGACTGTCCGGGCGGGCAACCTCTCCCTCCTCCGGGAGGTCAAGAGCGGCTCGGGCCACTCTTCAGGCTCCATGATTCCGGTCCACTTCGGGCTTGGGGAGAACGGGTCGGTCGGCGAACTCACCGTCCGCTGGCCCAGCGGCAGGGTCACCACGCTGCTGGACGTGAAGGCGGATCGGGCGCTGGTCGTGCGTGAGCCGTCCGGCTAAACCAGCCCCCGCACCTTCAGGTCGAACATCCCGAGGGCGAGGGGGACCGCCGCTCCGAGGAGCAGCACCAGCCCGACCGCCTGCCTCGGGGTGACCCCGGCCAGGAGGGCCGCCACGGGCCGCGCGGCCCACGTCCCGGCGGCCCCCGCGGCCGCCGCCCCCGCCAGCCCGAGGGGGTGCCACGCGCCGGTCGTCGCGGCCAGGGCGAGGCCGAAAGCGAAGCCCGCGGCGCCGCCCGTCGCCGCCGGCCCGCGCTTCCGCCGGGCGGAGAGGTCCGCGAGCAGGGCCGGGACAACAACCGGCAGCGGCGGGGCCAGAAATGGCCACCGGTCGGTCCCGGGAGAGAGGGCGAAGGCGAGGAGGGCCCGGGCGGCGGTGTAGAAGAGCGCCGCCTCGGTCGCCGCCCACCGCCGGGAGGAGGTCCGCCGGAGGAGGGCGAGGAGGGGGAGCGTGGCGGCCGCCGCGACGGGGGGGAAGAGGAGCCCGTTCTGGCGGTGGAGGCCCCACGCCCGGGAGGTCTCGAACCGGTTGAGCGTCGGGTCGCCCCCGGGGGCGCGGTGCTCCAGGAACCAGTCGTAGTCCGCCTCCGAGCCCGCGTAGTCGAAGGGGCCCGTCATCAGCCCGGCCAGCACGAGGAACCCGCCGAAGGCGAGGGGGATGAAGGCATCGCTCTCCCCGCCCGGGGCGCGCCCCATCGCGAGGAGGACTCCGAGGCCCGCCATGGCGCCCCCCATGATGGTGAAGATGTGGGAGAGGCTGTAGAGCGTCTCCCGCTCGCCGAGGTTGGCGTGCCACCACTGGTCGAAGAGCCCCCCGAGGGGGACCAGGAAGAGGCCGACGGCGATGAACAGGAGGGGCACGGGGACGGGGCGGGCCAGGAAGGAGAGGCGGACCCCGGGTCCCGGGCCGTCGCCCGCGCCCTCCGGCCGGCGGAGGAACGTGAAGAGGCAGGCGAGGGTCACGGCCTCGGCGGAGAGCAGCGGGACGTAGATGAGGAGGTGGGTCGGGCTCCAGAACGCGTCCCGCGGGGAAACGAGGTGGCGCCCGACGTCGTAGTGGAGGCCCGCGAGGGAGAGAAAGAGGCAGGCGGCGACGGCCCAGAGGCAGGGCCGCGTCCAGCCCCTCGGGGGCCGGGCCGGGGGGTCCATGGGCCGGGGAGCCTCCCGGGCGGGCTAATAGGCTTCGGGCCCCGCGCCCCGGCGGGCGGCCATACTCTATGTAGGCCCGCCCCCCAGTAGGGACATGGAGGGCCGCGTCCTCGTCCTCGGCCTCGACGGCGCCGACTGGTCCATCCTCCGCCCCCTCCTCCCGGAACTCCCGAATCTCCGCGGCCTGGTCGAGTCGGGCCTCTCCGGCCCCCTCCGCTCCACCCTCCTCCCCATCACACCCCCCGCGTGGTCCACCTTTCTCACCGGGCGAAATCCCGGTGCGCATGGCATATTTGACCACTTCAAGCGCAAGCCCGGCTCCTACGACATCGAGCCGGTCCACCGGGGCCACCTCGCGGTCCCCGCCCTCTGGGACCTCCTGGCCGCCGCGGGCGTCCCCCAGGCGTGGGTCAACGTGCCGATGTCGTGGCCCCCGCCCCCGGTCAACGGAGTCGTGGTCTCGGGCTGGCCCGCTTGGCCCGGGTCGGAGTTCACCTCGCCGCCGGAGTTCGCGCGGAGCCTGGGGGACTACCCGCTCCACGCGACCGAGGTCGCCGCCCCGGGAAATCTGGACCGGTTCGCAGAGGAGCAAATCCGCGTCATCAGCGCGCGGGCGCGGGCGCTGCGGCTCGCGCTCGGCGCGACTCCCGGCTGGCGCTTCGCCATGGTCCACTTCGAAGCGCCCGACGAGACCCACCACGCCTGCTACGGCGACGCGGGGCGGATGCTCCCGGTCTACCGCGCCCTCGACGGGGCCGTCGGCGAAATCCTGGGGCAAGCGCCATCGGGGACCCGCGTCATGGTCGCCTCCGACCACGGCGCAGCGCCCCTCCGGTGGTTCCTCCACCTCAATCCCTGGCTCCGGGAGCGGGGGCTCCTCCGGCTCCGCGGGGGGGCGGGAACGGCCCTGAAGGCGGGCCTCTCGCGCGCGGGGCTCACCCCCGAGGCGGCCTACCGGCTGCTGCTGCGGGGCGGTCTCGGCGGCCTGCGGCGGCTCCTGCCTCCGGAGAGGGAGCGGGGACTCCTCTCGCGCCTCTTCATCTCCTTCCGGGACGTGGAGTGGGAGAGGACCCTTGCCTACTCCGTGGGCTACGGCGGGCAGGTCTATCTGAACCGCAAGGGGCGCGAACCGCGAGGCACGGTGAGGGATGAGGATGCGGAGGAGGTTCTGGCCCGCGTCGAGGCGGGGCTCTGGCTGATGCGGGACCCCGAGGCCCCTCGCCCGCTGGTCACCGAGGTGCACCGGGGGCGCGACATCTACTCGGGTCCGAGAGCGAGGGACGGGCCCGACCTCCTCTTCCTCACCGAGGAGATGGCGACCGTGGGGTTCGGGAGGTTCGAGTTCGCGTCGTCGCGGCCGCTGGCGCGCCCCTTCGGCATCCGGTCGAGCCACTCGATGGAGGGGGTGGTGGCGCTCGCGGGACCCGGAATCGGCCGGGGGAGCGTTGCGGCCGACCTGCGCGACTGCGCGCCGACGATTCTGCGTCTGCTGGGGCTCGGGGTGCCGGGGGAGATGGAGGGGAGACCGCTGGCAGGGGAGGGAGAGGCCGCTCCCCCGGCTCCCGCAGCTCCCGCGCCGGTGGCGCAGGCGGACCACCCGGCGGTGCTGGAGAGGTTGAGAAGGCTGGGATACTTGGGCTGACCCCCCGGGGCCTCCCCCGCACACGGGGTCCCGGGGGTCTCCACTCGCGGAACCCGCCCGAAGCGAGCGCGAAGCGCGAGCGGAGGGCAGGGTTCTGCGCTACAATTTCCTGATACAATGACTATAGAAGCCAGGCAACCAGCTTCTCCAGTTCCGGCCGCCGCTTCTTCTCGCGCAGGTAGATGGAGTAGGCGAGCGCCCCGACCTCCCGCGTCAGTTTCCCCGCCGCGCGCAGCGCCACCGCCCTCCGGACGATGGAGATGTGGTCCCCGGGTTTCCCGGCGGTGCGGGCGAACGCCTCGAGAGCCTCGATGCCGGCCGTCGTTCGCATCGCGCTCCGGACAGCCTCGTCGAGCGAGTCGAGCGGGACCTGGTCGAAGTTTGGCACCTCGACCGAGGAGCGGGGGCGCGGCGGCGCCACCACGCCCACCGGCCTGGCGAGCCGCAGGTAGAGCCGGTCGAGGAGGGGGCCGGGGTGGGTGGCCTGGAGGAGTTCGTAGTGGTGGTAGAGGCGCTCCGCCGTTCCCGGCGCCCCGCCGACGCGCGGAACCGAGGCGAGGCGGGAGTGGCTCGGAGGGGCCATTGGGACCGGGGCACGGGGGCGCATATAGTCTTTCTCGGCCGCAGGCGGGAAGGGTCGCACCGGGGGCGCGGCTCATCCTGCTCCGCCGCCCCGGCGCCCCGCCGGGTCCGCTTGCCCGGCCCCCCCGGGCCTCCATGCGCAGGCGCAGGCCGCGCTCCCGAGGAGCAGGAGGAGCGTCACGTCCCGCACAAATCCGATGTCCCGCGCCGGGATGCGGGGATGGATTCCAAGGCCGTAGTCGAGGGCCCAGTCGAGGAGATACCACCCGAGGGCCCACGGCAGCGCGCGGGGCGAGGGGCGGAGGAGGAACGCCTCGGCCACCATGCCGAGGTGGAGCCAGTAGAGCGCCTCGCTCAGCGCGGCCCGGTCGGGGGCGTAGAAGGCGTCGGCGTGGAACTTCAGGACGAATGCGGTCCAGAGGCCGACCTTGACGAGGCCGATGAAAGCGAGGGTCTCAAGCAGAGGGCTTTTTTCGCCTCTCCGGTCCAACCAAAGGACGGCGGCGAAGAGCCCCACCGCCAGGGGGCTGTCGGGGACCCAGAGCCAGAGGGGGGGAGGGGTGTCGGCGAACTGGGGGGCGTAGTAGTAGAAGCCGAAAAGGACTCCTCCGACATTCGTCAGGAGAATCAGGAGGGCCGCGGTTTTGTTCCTGCGGAACCAGAGGAACGTCCGGAAGAGCTTCGCGGCCGCGGGCGCCTGTTTTTCCACGCCGGTCAGAGCTCGACCGACCCGGCTCCGCAAATCCGGCTCATCCGCCCCGGCAACTCCGGCCGGGTGACGATGCAGGACTCCCCGGGCTCGACGGCCATGGAGACCCGCTCCACCTCCACTTCGAGCGCGCAGGCCTCCCCGGCCCTGGCGTCGGCGGCCTCCGCGCCGTTCTTCGTGATTTTTTTCACGACGACGGGGTGGAACTGGAGCCCCGCCGCGAGGTGGAGCCTCTGCTCGAGTGCGATCGGCTCCTTGTAGAACGAATCCACCGTGAGGGCCACCCGGAACGCCTTCACCTTCTGGACCGGGCTGCCGGCGCCGCAGAGGGTGTCGCCGCGGGCGATGTCGTGGTAGTGGATTCCCTTGAAGCCGACCGCGATGCGGTCCCCCGCGACGACCTCCGGCACGTCCTCGTTGTGGACCTGGATGGACTGGACCACCATCTCCCTGTCCCAGGGCAGGAGGGTCACCACGTCCCGGGGGTGGAGGGCGCCCCGCTTCACGGTCCCGGTGACCACGGTGAAGCCCGCCCTGGGCTCGATGGCGTGGTCCGCCCCCATCTTGAAGGTCCCCTCCTTCGACCGCGGGACGCTCAGGGAGGCGAGGTGGGCGGCGACCTCCGCGACGCCGACATCGGCCACGGCGGAGGTCTCGAAGAGGGGCGCCCCCGCGAAGGGGCCGCCCTTGAGGAGCGCAGCGACCCGCGCCTTGAGTTTCTCGAGGTCGCCGAAGGTGGAGGAGTCGGACTTGGTGATGGCGACCGCGGCGTGCCGCACCCCCGCGGCGGTCGCGCCGATGAGCGCCTCCCCGGTCTGGACCTCGATGCCCCTCTCCGCGGAGACGCAGATGAGGACGGCGTCCGCCATGTGGAGGGCGTTCATCAGGGGGCCCATCTTGTCCGCGTCGCCGGGGACGTCCACGAGCGTCACGACGGCGTCGCCCGACTTGTAGGAGTAGAGGGCGATGTCGGAGGACATCCCCTTCCGCTGCTGGAGTTTCTCCACCAGCGCCGACTTGCCGGAGCGGAAGGCCCCGACCACGGCGACGTTGACGTTTCGCATGGGGGTGCCGTAGGGGAGGGGGATATAAAAGATGTCGGGCCGGGCCTCCCCCCGCGTCGCCTTTTTGCCCGCGGGCATCCCATCGTCATCGAGCCCTCCACGAGGACCGGCCATTGTTGCCGCTCCACTCGCGCTCCTCATGCCCCGTCGCGCGGGGCATCGCTCCTGCGCGCCGTTCGGCGCGCGTGGCATGGAAAGGATGAGGCCCCGCGCGGTCCCCTCCGGTATGGTCCGCGTCCCGTCGGCAACACTTTTTTGCCTGGGCCGGCAATATCCCACCCAGCCCTCCACGAGGACCGGCCAAAGGTGGCGAAGCCTCCAGTGACGGCCGGGGCAACGGGAGGGCAACAACCCCCGCAACGGTACCCGGGAGCAGCCGGAGCATTCCTGCGATGATTCCCGCGTATGCCCCGCGGGGGCACAGCGCCGGGCCGAGGGTTACCGACGGGAGTTCGCGAAAGCCAGCAATGAAGGCCGGAGTTCCGGCCCGGCCATACTCTATTTCCCGGGAGCCGAAGGAGGGTCGATGGTCGAACTCCGCTACAAGGGCCTCCGCCTCGAAATCCCGGAGTCCATCTACTCCCCCTCCGACGACACCGACATGCTCGCGGAGACGCTCAAAGTGGCGCGCGGCGCGCGGGTCCTCGACATGTGCGCCGGCTCGGGCGTCCTGGGGCTCCTCGCGGCCCGGCGCGCCCGGGAGGTCCTCCTGGCGGACGACGACCCCGTGGCGGTCGAGGCGGCCCGGGCCAACGCGCTCCGCAACGGCTTCGGGAACGTGAGGGTCGTGCAGAGCGACCTCTTCCGCAACGTCGAAGGGACGTTCGACCTCATCGTTTTCAATCCTCCCTACCTGCCCCAGGGGGAGGGGTCCGAATACCTCGAGCTCTACGACGAGACGCAGAAGCGGTGGCGCAACGTCGGGTTCCACGCCTGGGACGGCGGGCCCGACGGGCGGAGAATCATTGACCGCTTCCTGGAGACCTTCGAGCCCCACCTCGCGTCCCGGGGCAGGCTCCACATGATCGGCTCCACCCTGTCGGACTACGCGCGGACGGTCGAGGCCCTGGAGGGCGCCGGCTTCGCGGCCCGGGTGGCTGCGAGCCGCTGCTACTTCTTCGAGGAGGTGGTGGTGCTCTCCGCGGCCCGGAGGTCCCCCGGCCCCCCGGCGGGGAGGGGGCGGCGCGCCCAGAGCCAGGCGGCGATGCCGCCCACGAAGAACATCAGCAGGCTGTAGACGCCCGGGACGACGGCCATCGGGGGGGATTGCATCTGGCCGAGAGCGAGGGCGATGCCGAGGCCCCCGTTCTGGAAGCCCACCTCCATGGAGATGGCGCGGGTTTCGGGCTCCCCCAGCCGTGCGAGGCGGGCCAGGAGGAACCCGGAGCCGAACGCCAGGATGTTCAGGGCGAGGACCGCCGCGCCGGAGAGGAGGATGAGCTGCGCGAAGTTCTCGCGGTTCGCGTAGATCACCCCGGCGACGATGAAGGCGAGGAACGCCATGGCGCCGAGCCGGAACGGCTTCTCGGCCCGGAGGGCCAGGCCGGGGCGGCGGTTGCGGAGGAGCATCCCGAGGAGCATGGGCGCGACGATGAGGGCGAGAACCACCCCCGCGACCCCCGTGAAGGAGACGGCCACCTCGGGGGCGGAGCCGAGGACCAGGACGGAGGTGGCGACGAAGGCGATCGGGGTGGTCACGGCGCTCGCCACGCTCACGACGCCGTTCAGGGTGACGGAGAGGGCGAGGTCGCCCCGCGCCAGGTAGGTGAAGAAGTTGGTGACCGCTCCGCTCGGGCAGCAGGCGACGAGGAGGAGCCCCTGGACCAGCACCGGCCCGAGGCCGAGGCCCCGGTGGAAGAGGAGCGCGACCCCGACCGCGAGGAGCGGCAGGGCGACCACCTGCGCCGCGAGGCCGAGGGCCACCGCC
Source organism: Halobacteria archaeon (assembly GCA_038869515.1). Classification (GTDB taxonomy): domain Archaea; phylum Halobacteriota; class Syntropharchaeia; order JACQPP01; family JACQPP01; genus JAWCQZ01. The sequence goes on along the minus strand of JAWCQZ010000004.1, from coordinate 174,131 downwards.
CGGGGCGCGCGGGGGACGCGCCGGAAGTCGGCCCCCGTGAGGCCCAGGCCGAGGCCGAACATCACGACCGCGAGGCCGGCCGGGACCAGGAAGTCGCTGAACTGGCTCGTGACGAACCCGGGCTCCGCCATCGGCGGCATCGCCCCCGGGAAGGATAAGCGTTCTGCGCCGGCCTATCCGCCCCGCGCCCGGCGGTAGACGGCGAGGGTCCGGTCCAGAATCGCCTCCCAGTTGTACTCCTTCTCCACCCTGGCACGCCCTTTCCGCCCCATCTCCCGCATCACCTCGGGCTTGCCGATGACCTGGTTGATGCACCACGCGATGGACTCGGGCTGGACGTAGGCCCGGATGCCGTCCACGAAGTTGTGGATGAGGTCCACCGCTTCGGTGCCGATGACCGGCTTCCCGCACGACCACGCCTCCAGGGCGACGATGCCGAAGGGCTCGTTGCGGCTGGGGACCGCGAGGAGGTCGCAGGCGTTCATCCAGTCCGCCACCTGGTCGTCGGTGACGTAGCCAAGGAACCGGCAGGCCCCGGCGACGCCCAGCTCCCGGGCGCGGGCCTCGCAGGGCCCCTGGAGGTCCCCCGCGCCGGCGAAGACGAACCGGACGTCCCCCCGGTGGGCCAGGACCCGGGGGACCGCCTCCAGCAGGAGGTCCGGGCCCTTCTGGCGGGTCATGCGCCCCACGAAGAGGACCACGGGGGCCGCGGGGGGGATGCCCGCCTCCTTCCGGACCCGGGCCGGGTCCACCTTCCTCCACAGGGAGACGGCTCCGTTGGGGACGAGGTGGGTCTTGGCTTCGGGGACCTGGTAAAGGGAGCGGATTTCGCCCCACAGGTTGGCGGAGGTCACGATGACCTCCTTCGCCTCGTAGGCCCCGAGCCATTCGCGGCGGGCGATTTCGCGCCCGATATCGTCCCGCGGGTGGAGGTTTCCCGCCCGGCCCCATTCGGTCGAGTGATAGGTGAAGACCCAGGGCAGGGAGCGCCGGCCCTTGATCTCGGGCATGGCGAGGACGGGGTGCCAGTCGTGGCAGTGGAGCAGGTCGAACGCCCCCGAGCGCCCCTCGACGGCGAAGAACCGCTCGGCCATGGCCCGGCACATCCGGTCCATCTGCTCCACGATGCTCCCGTCGTAATCATGGGGGACGCGCTGGTAGTGGACGCCCCGGATGAGGTCGTATTCCGGGAAGTTCCCGCGGCGGGTGAAGACGTGGACTTCGTGGCCCCGGGCCGCGAGCCCCTCGGCCACCGCGGTGACGTGGGGGGTGATGCCGCCGACCTTGAGGCCATACTGGGCCTCCCAGGTGAAGTGGCCGATGCGGAGCCTCTCCATGGGCTTCCCAGGTCCTCGGTCTTCCTTCTACCTTTCGACTCCCCGGAGAAGAGGGGGACGCAGGGCGACGGAGTCGCCACGGAGATGCCGGTTTTCCGCTGAAAGTCCGGCCTCTTTCCGGGGCGCAAAAAGGCCGCGCCCCATCCGCCCCGGCGACGCAGCCTAGGCGATTTTGAGCGCCTTCTTGGCGTTTTCGACGAAAATTTGCTGCAGGACCTCCGGGCCGAACTCCTCCGCTTCCCAGTCCGCGTAGAGCCGCTCGAAGGGGATGAAGGGCCAGTCGGAGCCGAAGAGGAACTTGGAGCGGGCCCTCGGGTTGAGTCTCATCTGCCGCTTCAACTCCGCCGGGAAGAGCTTCGGGCTCCAGCCGTGGACCTCGTTGTAGACGTTCCCCTTGTGCATGAGGACCGAGACCATCTGCTCGTGCCAGGGCCACGGGTTGTGGGCCGCGATGATGGTCATCGAGGGGAAGTCGGCGGCGAGGTCATCGAGGTATGGGACGGGCATCTCCGACTTCAGCCGGAATCCGCCGCCCCCGGGGAGCCCCTGGCCGGCGGCGGTGTGGCCGACGCTCACCTTCACCGGCGCCTTGTATTTCGAGCAGAGCTGCCAGAAGGGCTTGAGGCGCTCGTCCGTGCAGGGGATTCCGGTCGTCGCGCCGTAGTAGAAAATGCCGTAGGATTTCAGGTCCCGGAGGCACCGCTCCAGTTCGGCGAGCCACTTCTCCGTGTTCTTCAGGGGGTTGAGCATGACCCAGAACCCGGCGATGGCGTCGGGGTATTTGTCCCGCAGCGCCGCGGTGTAGTTGTTGACCTCCGCGATTTTCTCGAAGTTGGTCTTGTCCGAGGTGGGCGGGACGAGGCACGCCTTGATGCCCGCCTTGCGGTAGACCTCCACCATCTCTTCCTCGGTCTGGAAGTAGGGAATCGTGGTCTTGAACTGCTTCTCGAAGAACTCCTTCATGCCGGGGAAGAGCGCGCCCATCCTGGTCGTCATCTGGGTCTGGAGGTCGATGGCACGGAGGGAATCCTGTCCCATCGGGCTAGGAGAGGGGGGAGATTTAAAAACATAGGCCGCTTTCCGCGCGGGCGGAGCCCGCGCGGAAAGCGGCAGGTCCACCCCCGGGGCCCCCCTCCGCGCAACGAGGTTCCCGGGGGTCGGCCCCCGCGGAACCCGCCCGGAGCGAGCGCGAAGCGCGAGCGGAGGGCAGGGTTCCGCGCTATAATTTCCTTACACAAAAACGCGTCGGCGGGCTGCGGGTCCGGGAGAGCATGCAGGCCGGGGTCCGGGCGAGTTTTCTGGCCACCGGGTCGGCTGCGAAACCCATGACCTCCAGGGTCGTGGCGCCCGGAAGGAGGGCGTCACCGGGACTTCCGAAGACCACGGGGACCGTGGCTTCGACGCCGTCGATTGCAAGCTTTGCCGGGCCCACGGGGCGCTCCTCCTCCCGCCCGTCGGCGAACTGAAAACGCTGGCGGAACTCCGCGGAGAAGCCCAGCTCCTGAAGCATGTCGGCGGGAAGCGCGGTCAGCGTGGCGCCCGGTTCCACGACCGCTTCGAGCGCCTCCTTTCTCCGTCCTACAACGGTGACGCGGGTTTTGAACACACCCATCCGGTAAAGTCTAGCGCAGAGCCACTTCAAACTTTGCGCCTGTGTTCCTGGACCCTTTTCGCGAACTCTCCGAACAGGAACTTGCTGTCGTGCGGCCCCGGCGAAGCCTCGGGGTGGTACTGGACGCTCGACACCGGCAGTTCCCTGTGGGCGAGCCCCTCGACCGTCTGGTCGTTGGCGTTCACCCGGGTCACCTGGAGCCCCGTCCCGTCGAGGGACTTCGGGTCCACGGAGTAGCCGTGGTTCTGGCTGGTGATGAAGACCCGCCCGGTCTCGAGGTCCTTGACCGGCTGGTTCGAGCCCCGGTGGCCGAACTTCATCTTGTAGGTCTTGCCCCCCATTGCGAGCGCGAGCAGTTGGTGGCCGAGGCAGATGCCGAAGAGGGGCTTTTCCTCCGCCAGTTTCCGCACCGTGCGGCGGGCGTAGCCGAGGACCGCCGGGTCGCCGGGGCCGTTGGAGACGACGACGCCGTCGGGCTCCAGGTCGAGGATGCGCCTCGCCTCCCAGACGGCGGGCACCCGGACCACCTCCAGGCCGACCCGGTTCAACTCACGGGCGATGTTCTCCTTGGTCCCGCAGTCCACCAGCGCGACGCGGGCCGCGGGCTTTTTGACGGGGTATTTCCGGACCTCGGCGACCGCCACCTCCTTCACCAGGTCCAGGGAGCCGATGTCGAATTTCTCGGCCTCCGCCACCAGTTTCCGGGGGTCGGGTCCATTCGCGCCCTCCGGATGAACTTCGAGGATGCCCGGCAGCACCCCGTGGGCCCGGATGTTGCGGGTCAGGGCGCGGGTGTCCACTCCGGCGATGCCCGGGGTCCCCTGGGCCTCCAGCCATGCGTCGAGCGTCCGGGAGGACTCCCAGTGGCTGGGGCGCGCGCACGCCTCGTGGACCACCGCCCCCTCGGCCCGGACCGCCTCCGATTCCTCGTGGGGCGGGACCGCGTAGTTCCCGATGAGGGGGTAGGTGAACATCAGAATCTGGCCGTTGTAGGAGGGGTCGGTGAGCGCCTCGACGTAGCCGGTCATGGATGTGTTGAAGACGACCTCGCCGACCGCGCGCTTGGCCGCGCCGAGGCCGGTGCCGTGGACGACCGTGCCGTCCGCGAGGGCCAGAACCGCGCGCTTTTCCATCGCCAAACCACCGTAAGGCCGGGAACGGGTTTTGAATCTTTTCCCCGGGGAACGGGGTCAGGCCTCGTAGATGAGGACCAATTCGCCGTCCCACGCGCCCCTCTTCGCCGTCGTGTTCTCCAGGCGGACCCTCCACCGGACGATTCTCCGGCCGTCCTTCAGCGCCTTGACCTCCGCCGCTTCGGCGTGGGCCCGGATTTTCTGCCCCGGGTGGACCGGCTGGACGAACCTGGAGTGAATTTCGAGGAGCGCAATCGCGCTGTCGAAGATGCCCGTGTTGTAGAGGAGGCCGAAGAGGAGCGAGACCAGCATGAACCCCGGCGAGACCCGGCCGGGGAGCCCCTTCGCCCGCGCCGCCTCGTCGCTGAGGAAGATGGGGTTGACCGCCCAGGTCCAGGACGCGAACTGGTCTATGTCGCCCGCCGAAACGAGGCGCTCGCGGGAGGTGGCTTTGGTGCCGGGGCGCAGAACCCTGCCCTCCGCTCGCGCGCTTCGCGCGCTCGCTTCGGGCGGGTTCTGCGGAGTCCCCGTCACGGCAACCCCGCAGAACCTGACCCGAGCGAAGCGAGGGTCCAGGTTCTGCGCCCCGCGCGAGGCGAGCGAAGCGAGCCGGGCGCTGAAGAGGTCATAGCTTGAACACCCTCTTGGCATTCTCCCTGAGCAATTTCCTCTTCACCTCGGGCTTCAGGCCCAGTTTTTCAATCTGCTCCAGCGTCTCCCTGTGGTCCAGCACCGGGAAGTCGGTCCCGTAGAGCACCTTGTTCTGCCCCCGGCTGTTAATGAACCGGACCAGTTTCGCGTCCCAGTATTTCGGCGCGTGGGCGCTGGTCCCGATGTAGACGTTGGGGTGCTTCCACGCCATCGCGACCAGCTCCTCGACCCAGGGCCACCCCGTGTGGGCGGCGACGATGCGCAACTCCGGGAAGTAGATGGCGACGTCGTCGAGGAGGAGGGGGCGCCCGCAGGCGGAGGGCATCTGCTCCGCGCTGTGGCCGATCTGGATCTCCACCGGGACGTCGAGCTCCACGCACTTGGCGTAGACCGGGTAGTAAGCCGCGTCGTTCACCGGCAGGCCGTAGCCGTAGGGGTGGATGTGGGCGCCCTTGAATCCGTGGTTCTCCACCGCGTCCTCCAGCTCGCGCACCGCATCCATTTTCTTGAAGGGGTTGATGCCGCAGAGCCCGACGACGCGGTCCGGGTATTTCTCGACCAGCGGCGCCACCTCCGAGGTCTGCGCATCCTGGACCATGGGGCCCTGGAACTGCCGCACCTTGAACGTGGGGACGCACACCTTCTCGACCCCGAGGGCGTCCATCTCCGCCAGGAATTCCCCCGGGGGCTTGCCCTTCAGCCGGTCCTCCCTGCCGAACAGTTTGAACGCGAAGCGGATCTCCTCCACGTCGGCGAAGTTCTTCTTCATCCCCTCCGGGGTGAAGATGTTGCACCAGGCGTCAATGGCCCTCGGCTCCTTGACCATCGAGGGGCACTCACCGAAGGGTCTTTAAGGATTTCTGCGCCGCCCCCTCGATGGCCTCCCTCGATGGCCGCGTCGCGGTCGTCACCGCCTCGGCGGGCGCCGGCATCGGACAGGCCACCGTCCGCACCCTCGCCGCCCTGGGCGCCAAGGTGGTGGTCAGCGACATCGCCAGGGCCGAGAAGCGCGTCCGCGAGGTGGTCGAGGACCTCCGGGGCCGGGGCCGGGAGGCGGAGGGGCTGGTCTGCGACGTCACCGACCCCGCCCAGGTGGATGCGCTGGTGGCCGGGACCTTGCGGCGCTTCGGCCGCCTTGACATTTTCGTGAACAACGCGGGCTGGAACCAGCTCGGCCCGGTCACGGAGATTCCGGACGACGTGGCCGACCGCATCCTCGCCGTCAACCTCCACGGCCCCGCCTACGCCACCCGGGCCGCCCTCCCGGCGATGGTGAAGCAGCGGTGGGGGCGCGTCGTCCTCATCTCGAGCATCGCCGCGTTCATCGGCGCCGCCAACGGCCAGGCCTGCTACTCGGCCGCGAAGGCGGGGCTCCTCGGCTTCGCCCGGAACGTGGCGCGGGAGGTGGCGGCCCACGGCGTGACGGTGAACTCGGTCTCCCCCAGCATCGTCATGAACCCGTTCCTCCTCAAGCAGTACGACGAGGCCTACCTGAAGGCCCGGGTCGCCGAGGTCCCCGCGGGGCGCGCCGGGAGGCCCGAGGACATCGCCAATGCGGTCGCATTCCTCGCGTCCCCCGAGGCGGACTACATCACCGGCGAGACCCTCTGCGTCTCGGGCGGCTCCGTGATGCGCTAAGGGCGGGCCGACTGCTTTTTGAAGTCCGCCGCCCTGGGATTGCGCGATGAGGATCATCCTGGAGCTCGGCCCGGAGGAGGAGCGGCTGCTGCGGGAGCGGGCCGCCCAGGCCGAGACGACCCCCGAGGCCATCTGCATGATGGTCCTCCGCCTCTGGCTCTCCAAGGGGGGCTCCATCTGGTCCCAGCGCAAGAAACTGGTCGTGGACTGGCCAGGGCTCGTGGTCGTCTCCCGGGAGGAGTCCGCCCCGGCCCCCCGGACCTGACGCCGTCGGCGACCCCCTTATTATCGCGGAGGCCCCAGCCGGAGGGATGGTGGCCGAGTCCGCGGGGCCCCCTCCCGGGCCGGGAGAGTCGCTGGCGGAGACCCCGGAGGCCTTCCTGCGGGAGGGGGGCCGGGAGGCGGAGGCCGCCCTCCGGGAGCTGGAGGAGGCGGTGGTCCGGGACCGCCAGGCGGTGGGCGCCCTCGCGGAGGAGTTGGCCCGCTCCGCGCGCGACCTCCACTACGAGCGGAAGTGGAGGGGGCGCGACCATCTCCTGGGTCTCGCCAACTCCCTCGCGACCCGGGGGCGGGAGGCCGTGGAGGCCTGCAGCGCCCTCCTGGAGCAGGTGATCGCCTGCGAGAAGCTCCGGGGCAGGCAGGCCGAACTCATCGAGGCGCTCTCCCTCCTGGAGGCCGAACTGGCCCCCTTCGCCAGCGCCGTCTCGGCGGCGGACTCCGCCCTCGACCCGACCACTCCCTACGGGGCGTTCATCCCCACCCTCCGGCTCTTCGCCGCGGAGATGGAGGCCGTCGGGAGGGAGCTGGAGGCCCGCCCGCTTCCGGAGGATTTCGTCGAGTCCTCCCTGCGGAAGAAATACCGGGCCGCCCTGGGCCGGCTCGCGGCAGGCGCCCGGGGCGTGGCGACGCCCGACTACGCCGCCCTCCACGGGCGTGTCTCGGCGGCGCGGGAGAAACTCATGCAGGGGGTCCTCCTGGCGAAGGCCCGGACCGACCGGGACGCCGAGGCCCTCCGGGGCGTGGAGAGGCTGAGGGGCGACCTCGCCTCGGAGTTCGAAAGGGTGGAGATCCTCTTCGCCGAGTTGGAGGCGGGCAAAGGGGGCGCCCCGCGGCCCCCCCCGCAGCAGCCCGCCCCCGGCCCGGCGCCGGAACGCGCGCCCGTCCCCGAGGAAGCGCGCCGCAGGGGGCTCCTGGGGCGGCTCCGGAAGTAGCAACGTTTAGTCGCATCGGCACCACGTCGGTCACCTTCGCCTCGAAGGCCCTGAACCAGGGCGGGATTGCGGTCGCGCGCGCCGAGGTGACCGCGGTCACCGTGGACCGGTCGAAGTGGGCCCCCGTCCCGGTCCCGGAGGGCTTCAAGGAGAGGGTCAAGCCCTTCACGTGAGGCGGCGGCTCAGCGCCACGCCCGCGCGAGGCGCGAGATGTCCGCAAACCGGAGGTCCGCCTCCACTCTCCCGGACCCCAGATAGACCCGGAGCCCCAGGCGCGCCCGCGCCGCCCCCTCCATGTCGCTCCGGGAGTCACCGACCATCGCCGCCCGTTTCGCAGGGACGCCGGACTGGCGGAGCGCCTCCCGGAAGATGCGGGGGTCGGGCTTCCCGACGGTCTCCATCCGCGCGCCGGTGGCGGCCGCGATGGCGCGGGCGACGGCGCCCTCCCCCAGGAAAAGGCCAGAGTCTCCCAAATAGGTCCCGCGGAAGAGGAGGCTCGCGCCGCAGCAGACCAGCGGAACTCCTCCCGCGACAAGCCGGGTGGCCGTGTTCAACTCGCGATAGGCGAGGCCGCGGTGCGCGGCGACCACGACCACGTCGGCGGGCGGGCCCCGGACGGTGCGGAGCCCCGCGGCCCGCAGGTCCTCCCGCGCTCCCCCCTCGCTCAGCAGGAAGACCCGCCGCGCCCCGCGCCGCGCGAGATGGAGCGCCGCGGCCCGCCCGGCGGTCATCAGCTCCTCCGGGCAGGCCTCGAACCCCGCGCCCCGGAGCCTGCGGAGCACCTCCCGGTGGGGCTTGCGGCCGATGTTGCTGAGGAAGGCGACCTTCCGGCCTGCGCGCCGGATTCGGCCGACGAGCCCCCTCGCTCCGGGCAGGGGGCGGGCGGTGTCGATGGAGTCAACAAGGGTCCCCTCGACATCGAAAATGAAGAGGTCTATGCCGCGGGGAAGCGCCATCTTCACCGTGGTGTGGCGGATATATACCCCCACCGGAAGGGGCGCTTCGCGCCGGGGAAAGGGATAATACACGATAAATCAGACATGGGCGCGAGACGAAACCATGCGGGCATTCAGTCTGCTTTTCCGGGACAGCGCGGCCGCGCGGATGATGGACGCCTTCATCGAGCTGCAGGGGGGCGAAATCAGCAAGAGCGACCTGGCAAAGGCGGCGGGCATCTCCCGGGACTCGGTCTATCGCATCCTCCCGGAGTGGGAGTCCCTCGGCCTCGTCAGGTTGAGCCGGAGGGTCGGGGTCACCAAACTCTACAGCCTCGCCGAGCACCCCTCGGTGGCGGCGATGAAGACGATTGACGGCCTCTTCAACGGGCCCCAGCAGTTCGTCCGGAAGACGAAGCCACGGCGGGGCGAGAGCAAGGCGCTCCGGACCGGCCCGCCCCCCCCGGCGGCCCGCGCTCCGGAGAGAGAGCCCGAGGTCCCTGCGCCTGCGGAGGCGGGCGGCCCCGCGGCGCGCCTGAAGGAGATGCTCCGGCGCGGGGTCATCTCCGAAAAGACCTACCAAGAACTGGTGAAGAAACTCCGGTGATGGGTTTTCTGGGCAACGTCATCGGCCTCCTGGCGAAGCCGGCGGAGGCCTGGGCCCGGCTCGAGAAGCAGGACTCCGCCCATCGGCTCGGGCTCGCCTTCGGCCACCTCGCCCTGGTGACAGTGGCTGGCGCCCTCGGCCTGAGCCTCTTCTTCTTCGGAGCCATCCTGCTCCTCCTGCCGGGGGGCGAGGGCTCGGCGTTCGCGGTGAGCGGCGCACTCTTCCTGCTGTTCAACCTCTTCGGCCAGCTGGTCTTCTTCGGACTCGCGGGCGCTGTGTTCGGCGGCCTCTGGTACCACGCCTGGCTGACTCTCTTCGGAGTCCGGGACTTCCGGAAGACCCTCACCGTCTACTTCTACGCGCGGACGCCCGCCCTCTTCCAGTTCCTCTTCGCCGTCCCGGAGACGGGGGGGGCCATCCTCTACGTCCTCGCCAACCTCTTGACGCTCTACCTCTTCGCCCACGGCATCCGCACGTTCCACGGCCTTCCCCTGCGGAGCGCCGCGAGCGTCCTCGTCATCGCCCTCGCGGTCAACCTGGCGGCGACGGTGGCCTCGGTCGGCGGATACCGCCCCGCCCCCCTCCTCTACCCGCAACTCTCGCCCGCGTCCCTCCTGCCCCTGCCGGTGCCCCCGGCCGCCACGGCCAACCTTCCGGCGGGCCCCCTCGTCCCCGTCGGCTGAGGGCTCAGGCGGGCATCTCCCGGGGCCGCGTTCCCGGGAAGAGCGCCTCCACCCTCCGCCGGAGAGCGTCCACGCGGACCTGGCCGGGAGCCCGCGGCGCATCCACGCACCCGTAGGTCAGGACGGAGCCGAAGAGGCCCGCCACCACCCGCGACGGCGCCCCGGCGGCCCCCATGGAGATGCCCACCGCCGGTCGCCTCTGAGAGAGCAGCGCGCCGAAGAGGTGGTGAAGGTCCTCGGTCCGGCGGGCCGTGACCGCCACCTTCGCGACATCGGCCCCGGCGCGGAAGATGGCGGAGAACCAGGCGCGCAGGGTCGCGGGCGGCGGGGTGGAGCTGAAGTCGTGGCGGGAGAGGAGGAGGCGGGTCCGGCCCCGGGAGAGTTGCCTGCGGAGGGCGCGTCCCGCCGCGGTCCCGGCGGCCGAGGCCTCCAGGTCCACGGCCCAGGCGCGGGGGGCGCACCGGGCGAGCAGCGCGAACCGCGCCCTCTCGGGCCCTCTCCACGCCCCGCCCTCTCCCCGGGGGCGGCAGGTGGCGATGAGGGGCGCTCCGGAGGCCCGCAGCCGCGAGAGGAGCGCGGGCCCCCCCTCCGGGTCGTCCATCAGGTCCATCCGCAACTCCAGCGCCTCGGCCCCGATGCGGAGGGCCCGCCGCGCCTCCGCTCCGGAAGCGACCGTGGCGACGACCAGGGGCCGCCGTCGCCGAGGAAGCGAACCGAAGCTATCGCGGGCCATATCGCCGCCTCGCCGGCGCGCCTGGACGTTCAAGCAGCGGCAACGGCCCGGGGCCGGAGAGCCACCGCCGGACGAGCGGAGCCCTTGGACCGGACGACCTCAAGGGCCTCCTCCTCCGTCAGTTCCTCAAGGGAGTCGTAGACCTGGCACATCCTCCCACTGGAGCGCAGGGTGTTAAAAGTCTTCATCCTGCGGCGGGTTTCGGGACGGCAAAATTTTCAACCATGAGGCTGAGGGGACTGTGATGGTTGTCGGCCGTTCTTCGGATGAAAAACGGGGGGAGGGGGGTGGGCCTGCGGACGGGGAGTCACGGCCTGCGACCCCCCGGGGGGGCGAAGCTCCCCCTCCCCCCGGCGACAGTGCGCATGCCACCCCGAGGAGCGACTACATCGAGGCCATCCGCGCCCTCATGGCGGAAAACGGGGGCGCCCCCGCCAAGACGAGCGACATCGCGGCCCGCCTCGGGGTCTCCCCTCCCACGGTTACCGAGACGGTCCAGAAGATGGCCCGGGAGGGGCTGGTGGAGCACACCCCCTACCGGGGGGCCCGCTTCACGCCCGCCGGGGAGGCGCAGGCGGCCCGCATCCGGCGGCGGCGCGCGATCCTGGAGCTGTTCCTCGCCGAGAGGCTCGCCTTCAAGGCCGACGCCGCCCGGGAGGAGGCCCGGCGGATGGAGCACGCGGTCTCCGACGGGGTCGTGGAGGGGCTCTGCGGCCTCCTGGGCCACCCCGCGACGGCCCCCGACGGGGGGGCGATTCAACGCGGGGCGTGCTGCCGGGGCGAAAGGATGAAGGCGGGCCCCTCGCCCTTTTGAGTTCAGGCTCCGGGTCCGGGAGAGGTCGCCGGGACAATGAACCGGTCCCGGATTCTCTGGCTGAGCCAATCGATGGCGAGGACCGTGGCGAAGACCACCAGCAGGAGGGTGAGGACCCTGTCGTAGCGCAGCAGTTGCAGGTAGCCGAGGATGTAGAACCCGATTCCCCCCGCTCCGACGAACCCGAGGATGGAGGAGGCGCGGACGTTGTACTCGAACATGAAAAGCAGCTGGCTCAGGAGGTGGGGCGCGCTCTGGGGCAGGACCACGTGCCGGATGACCTGGGCGCGGGTGGCACCCATCGCCTCCACCGCCTCCCGCGCGTCGGGCTCCGCAGCCTCGAACGCCTCGTAGTAGAGTTTGCCGAGGAAGCCCAGGCTGTAGAGGGCGGTGGCGAGGACTCCGGCGAAGGGCCCGAGGCCGACGAAAATCACGAAGAAGACCGCCCAGAGGAGGGAGGGGACGGTGCGGACAGCGGCGAGGAGGAGCCGGGCCGGGACCACCATCAGGCGGGGGAAGAGGTTGCGCGCGGCCATGAGCCCCAGGGGGAGGGCGAGGAGCAGGCCGAGGAAGGTACCGACGTAGGCTATCTGGAGCGTCTCGAGAATCCCCCGGAGGGCCACGCCGAGGAGATCGGGGTCGGGCGGAAGAGCCTCCCGGGCGAAGGCGAAGAGGTTGGGCAGCCCCCGGAGCAGTTTCAGGGGGTCGAACCCGGTGTTCCAGGCGGAGACGGCCAGCAGGGCCAGCAGGAGCGAGAGGGCGAAGTTGCGCCGCAGCGCCTTGCGCATCGAATCCATGGGGAGGCGATGTGCGCGGGATGCCTTAACTCTGCTTTAGAGGCTCTCCGTGAACTTGAGCCCGGTCTCCGCGAGTGCCCGGTCGAGGGCCGCGACGTGGGTGGCGGTGTCGGTCCTCTCGAACCGCACGAATATGCCGGAGACCAGTTTCCGCATGAGGTCCCGGCGGGCGGGCTCCCCGAGCGCCAGCAGCGCCTGCTCCAGGCGGGTGCGGAGGGGCTCCTGCAGGTCCCTGCTGAAGACGACGCCGTGGGAGGGGATGGGGCCCTGCTGCTCCAGGACCCGCGTCTCGTTGAGCACCTCCCGGTAGAGCTTCTCGGCCACGTCCCCGGCGATGATGGAGACATCCACCTGCCCCGACTTCAGGGCCGCCCAGCATTGCGAATATCCGCCGCCGAAGGCGGCCTCCCCGAAGAACGTCTTCGGGTCGGCCGCCTTTCCCGCGGCGGGCTTCGGGACGAGGCCCAGTTCCACCAGCCGGGCGAGGGGCATGACGTAGCCGGAGGTCGAGAGGGGGCTGGAGAAGCAGGCTTTCTTTCCCTTCAGTTCGGCAAGGCTCCGGTAGGGGCTGCCTTTCGGGACGACCCAGTAGGAGAAGTAGAACGGCTTCTCCAGTTTCTCCTGGCCGATGACCACCTCGCGCACCTCGGCCACGGCGATGTCCGCCCCCGCCTTGCCGCTCGCGAGGGCCATCGGCCAGGCGCTCATGAAGGCGGCGTGGGCGTGGCCGAACCGGAGCGCCTCGATGACCCCCGCGTAGGTGGTGGGAATCAGAATCTCAACGTCGGCTCCGGTCCGGTCCTCCAGGAAAGTCTCCAGTTCCCTGGCGCGCGGGGAGATTTCCGCGGCCGCCTCGGTGGGCTGGATGGCGACGACGAGTTTCCCCGGGGCGGCGGGAGAGGCCCCCGGCGCCGGGGTTGCGGGCCCCTGGGTGCAGCCGGAGACGAGAACGGCGACTGCTACGAGAGTCGCCAGCAGAGCCCCGCGACCGCAGAGAGACATGGGCCCGGTTGGCCGGTTAGGCCTGGATAAAGCCTTGCCGCAGCGGGTTCGGTTGAGGGAGTTTCTCCGAACTTTCCCGGTCCACGAACTCCCGGATTCGCTCGATGGTCTCGCTCCGCAGGGAGTGCTCCAGCACGCACGCCTCCTCCCGCACGGCGGGCTCCGGCACCCCGACGTGGCGGAGGAGCGCCTGGAGGACCCGGTGGCGCTCATGGATGGCGGAGGCCGCGGTCCTCCCCTCGGGCGTCAGGACCACCGGCTCGCAGGGGGCGTAGATGACCAGTCCCCGGCCCCCGAGTTTCTGCAGCATCTCGGTGACCGACGAGCGGGAGACCCCGAGGCGATCCGCGAGTTCCGAGCAGCGGGCGTAGCCGCGGTCGCCCGAGACCCGGAGGATGGCCTCCAGGTAGTGCTCCATCCTCCGGCTGAGAGCCTCTTGGCTCACGGGACCCCCGTGGCGGTCGGCCCCCGGGGAGGGACCTCCCGCCCGCAGAACAGGACCTGGAGAAGGTCCTGGGTCAGGTCCCCCGGGGCCACCTCCGCGATTTTCCTGCCCTCCCGGACCACGGCGATGCGGTCGCCGTATGTCCGGGCGATTTCAATCTCGTGCTGGATGGTCACCAGGGTCATGCCCAGCTTGCGGCGTATCTGCTCCACCAGGTCCATCACTTCCCGGGCCCGGACGTAGTCGAGTTCGGAGACGAACTCGTCCGCCAGCAGGATGTCGGGCCTCTGGACCAGCGCCCGGGCGATGGCGACCCTCTGCCGCTCGCCCCCGCTGAGGGCATGGGCGGGGCGGTCGGCGCGCTCTCCGATGCCCACCTGCTCCAGGGCCTCCCGGGCGGCGGCTTCGGCCTCGGGCGCGAAACGCGGGACCAGCGAGGGGAGGAGGGGGGTCCTCGGCAGGGCGCCCAGGAGGACGTTCTCCAGGACGGTCCGGTTCTTGACGAGGCCCAGGTTCTGGGGGATGTAGCCGATGCGGGCCCGGAGACGCCGGAGACCGGCCCCGCGCTCCAGGGGCCGTCCGAGGATGCTGACCGTTCCCCGGGAGACGGGGAGGAGCCCATTCATGGTCTTGAGGAGGGTGCTCTTCCCGGCGCCGCTCGGACCCATGACGACCCAGCAGGAGCCGCGGCCCACGGCGAGGTCCACCCCCTTCAGGACCGGGGTCCCGTTGCAGGAGGCCCACACATCGGTGAGATGGACCGCCGGACTCCCCGGGAGTCGGCCGGTCTCGGGCCATATTTCGGGCTCGGTGGCCTGTTTCATCGCTTTGGGCAGTAAAAAGCGATTTTGTCTTAAAGGTTGCCTACGTAATAACCGATAACGCGTTTTTGGCACGTCGCTACGGGGCAGAAAGTTGAAAACGGATGCCCAGACCTATAGGGCCCATGGCCGCCCCCCGGCAGGGTCAGAAGCTCCGGGCGCTCATCCCCCTCCTCCAGGCGAAGGGCCGCGAGAGCGGCCGCCCCCTCTGGCGCGACCTGGTCGAGCGCCTCGACGCGCCTCGCGCCGGCCGCGCCGCCCTCAACGTGGGCCAGATTTCCCGCAAGACGAAGGCCAACGAACTGGCCGTAGTCCCGGGCAAGGTCCTCTCCGCCGGAAGACTCGACCACCCGGTGACGGTCGCCGCCCTCGGCTTCTCCGACCGGGCCCGGGAGAAGGTGGCCGCGGCCGGGGGGCGCTGCCTCACCCTCGAAGAGTTCGCCGGGATGGGGGAGGTCAAGGGGGTGCGCATCCTCCGGGGATGACCGCTCCGGCGCAGCCCAAGGGCCTCGCAGGGAAGAGGGCCGTCCTGGACGCCGACGGTCACGTCCTCGGCAGGCTGGCGAGCCACGTCGCCAAGCGCCTCCTCCAGGGGGAGGAGATCTCCATCATCAACGCGGAGCGGGTCCTCGTCAGCGGGGAGCGGAGGCGGGTGACCGACGCCTACCGCGCGGCGTGGAGCCGGGGCTCTCCCGGGAAGGGGCCACACTTTCCCCGCCCCCCCGACCGCATCCTGAAGAGGACCGTCCGCGGCATGCTCCCCCACACGAAGGGGCGGGGCCGGGAGGCCCTGGGCCGCCTCCGGGTCTATCTCGGGACCCCGCCCGAACTCGCAGGCGCCAGGGCCCAGAAGGTCCCCGACGCCGCCCCGACCCGCCTCCTCGCGACGCCGCTCGGGAAGATATCCCGGGAACTGGGCTGGAGGCCCGTGACGGTCGCGGCGGCCCCCGCCTCCGGCCCGGCTCCGGCCGCGTCCCCCGGAGGCAGAGGAGGCAAATCGAAATGAGCGAGGAGAAACCCGCCGGCCCGTCCGCTGAACCCCCCGCCGCTCCCGAGTCCAAACCGGCCAAACCGGCTCCGCGCACGGGGACGGCCGGCGCGCCCCCGGCCCGGAAGCGCTCCCGGAAGGGGCCGCCCAGGGCGGTGGTCGAGGTGGGCCGCCGGAGGTCCGCCATCGCCCGGGCCACCGTCCGGAAGGGTGCCGGGCGGGTGCTGGTGAACAGCCGGCCCCTCGCGGCCTTGGGGCCGGAGATGGCCCGCCTCCGGATGGAGGAGCCCCTGCGGGTGGCCGCCTCCTGGAATCCCTCCCGGATGGCCGAGACCGACGTCCGGGTCCGGGTCGAGGGGGGCGGATACCAGGGGCAGGCCGACGCCACCCGGACCGCCATCGCGCGGAGCCTGGAGCGCTGGTTCGGGGACGAGGCGCTCACCGAGGCCCTCCTGGCCCACGACCGGAAAATCCTCGTCAGCGACCACCGGCGCAAGTGGCCGAAGCACTTCGGCGGCCCGGGCGCGAGGGCGAAGAAGCAGAAATCCTACCGGTAAAGGTTTATAACCACGTCCAGGGGAATTTGGGCGCGGCCCAGGATGATTCCCGTGAGATGCTTCAGTTGCGGCAAGGTCATCGGGAGCCTCTACGACGATTACAAGGGCCGGGTGGCGAAGGGGGAGCCGCCGGCCCGGGTCCTCGACGGCCTCGGCATCCGCCGCTACTGCTGCCGCCGGATGCTCCTCACCCACGTCGAGGTCGTGGACACGCTGAACAAGTACCGATAATGGCACTCGAAATCACGAGCATTGCGGGGGGAGGGGGGCGGGCCTGCGGACGGCGGACTTGCGCGGAGCGAGAGGCCGCGAGCACCCGCAGGTGCGAAGGGGAGAGGAGCCCGCAGGCCCCCCTCCCCCCGGAGACAGTGGGGCCACCGGGTCTACTTCGTTGCCCCTGGCCCCCCTGCTTCGCAATGGGGCCACCGCGATTTGAACGCAGGTCTCGAGGTCCCGAACCTCGAAGGATACCAGGCTACCCCATGGCCCCGGCTGCTGCCCATGTCGCGATGGATACAAAAATGGCTTCCTTCCCTGGTCCATGGCCGCCCTCATGAGCCGGGACGCCCCCGCCGCGCCCCCCGGGGCCGGCGAGCGCTACACTCGGTTCGAGAGGGCCAAAATCATCGGCGCCCGCGCCCTGCAGGTCTCCCTCGGGGCGCCGGTCCTGATTGACATCCCGGACACCGACCCCCTCGAGATTTCCATCCGGGAGTTCGAGGCCGGAGTCATCCCCATCACCGTCCGCCGCCACTCCTGACCGCCCCTCCGCCGCGGCCGCCCTGCAGGGCGGGTGGCCGAATCAAAAGATATTAACGCCCCGCCCCGTGGGTCCATCCATGGCCGCCATCCGCGGATTGGCCCTGCGGGTCGTTTCCGACAGCCGGGGCGAGCCCACCGTCGAGGCCGAGGTGCGCACATCCCGCGCGTCGGGCCGCGCAGCCGCCCCCTCCGGGGCCTCCCGCGGGAGGTGGGAAGCGGCGGTGGTGGCTCCCGCCCTGGCGCTGCGGCGGGCCCGGGAGGCGAGGCTGGAGGCGAAACTGCGCGGCTTCTCCTCCTCCGACCAGGAGGGCGTCGACGCCTTGCTCCACCGCCTCGACGGGACCCGGAACCTGGGCCGCCTGGGGGGCAACCTCGCCATCGCGGTCTCCCTGGCCGCCGCCAAGGCCGCCGCGGCGTCGGAGGGGCTGCCCCTGTGGAGATTCCTGAGCCCCGGGATGGAGCGGCCCCACCTGCCCCTCCCCCTCGGCAACGTCATCAACGGGGGGAAGCACGCCGACTCGGGCCCCGACATCCAGGAGTTCCTGGCCGCCCCCGTGGGGGCCCGCGCGGCCTCCCGGGCGGTCTTCGCCAACGCCGCCGTCCACCGGGAGGCGGGCGCGCGGCTCCGCCGGATGGGGCTGGAGTTCGGGAAGGGCGACGAGGGGGGCTGGGCCCCGTCCCGCATCACCACTCAAGAAGCCCTGGGGGTCCTCCAGGCCTCGGCGCGGAAGGTCCAGCGGCAGACCGGCATCTCCATCGCGCCCGCACTGGATGTGGCGGCGTCCTCCCTCTGGGACGGGAGGGCATACCGCTACCGGAACGGGGCCAAGTCCCCCGGGGCCCAGGCCGGGTTCATGGCGTCCCTCGCCCGGCGCCACCGGCTCGCCTATCTGGAGGACCCTCTAGAGGAGGAGGACTTCGAGGGGTTCGCGGAGGTCACCCGCGCGGTGGGCCGCCGGACCCTGGTCTGCGGCGACGACCTCTTCGTCACCTCGGCCGTGCGCATCGAGCGGGGGGCGCGGATGGGGGCAGGAAACTGCGTGCTCATCAAGCCCAACCAGGCGGGGACCCTCACCGACACCCGCCTTGCCGTGGATGCGGCCCGGCGCCGCGGCTACGAAATCGCAGTCTCCCACCGGTCGGGGGAGACCACCGACGAAACCATCGCCCACCTCGCGGTGGCCTGGAGGGCGAGGTTCATCAAAACCGGCATCGCAGGCGGCGAGCGGATAGCGAAGTTGAACGAACTCATCCGGATTCACGAGGGGCGGGGGACCGGGTAGGGTTTATGAGCCCGCCCCGCTACGGGACAGGAACTCGAATGCGCCCTGCTCCATCATGAGTGGCGTCTTCCCCGACGGCTACGCGCCTCTCGTCCCCGAGGACGACTACCTCGCGGCGGGGGCCCACATCGGGACCCACCAGAGGTCCCACGACATGGAGCGGTTCATCCACAAAGTCCGGGAGGACGGCGTGGCCCTCCTCCAGCTCCACCAGACCGACCTCCGGCTGCGCGCCGCCGCGAAGTTCCTGGCCCGCATCGACTCCGGGAAAATCATGGCCGTCAGCGCCCGGCAATACGGCGCCACCCCGGTCCAGAAGTTCGCGCAGGCGACCGGCAGCAAAGCCTCCATCGGCCGCTTCATCCCCGGCACCCTGACCAACCCGAATCTCGCGGTCTATGACGAGTGCCAGGCGCTGGTGGTCTCCGACCCGGTCGCGGACGCCCAGCCCCTCACCGAGGCGTTCTCGGTCGGCGTCCCCGTCGTCGCCTTCTGCCACACCGCGAGCAGCCTCCAGTGCATCGACCTCGCGATACCCGCGAACAACAAGGGACGGAAGAGCCTCGCCCTCCTCTACTACCTGATGGCCAGGGAGGTCCGCCGGGCCCGCGGGTGGGACGAGATGAGCCTCCAGCTCAAGGACTTCGAGGCGGAGTCGCCCCCCGTCGGCCTGCAGGCCCCGATCCGGCGCCCCCCCGAAGAGCGGAGGCGCGGCCGGTCTTCCCGCGAGGAGCGCTCGGGGGAGAGGCGCTCCCGGTTCGCGGAAGCGTAGGCGCGGGGCCATGGTCCGGCGGCCGGCCGTGGCCGGCTCGTTCTATCCCGCCGACCGGGCCGGCCTCCGGAACGCGCTGGCGAGGTGCTTCGAAGGAGTGGTCCGGGAGCCCCGCTCCGGCCTTCGGGGGGCCGTGGTGCCCCACGCGGGCTACGCCTACTCCGGGGCCGTGGCGGCGCGGGCCTACGCCCGCCTTCCCCCCGCCGAGACCTTCGTCGTCGTCGGGCCGAACCACCGGGGGCGCGGCTCGGGCGTAGCGGTCTCGACGGTGCCCTGGGAGACCCCCCTCGGCGTCGCCGAGCCCGACCTGGAGTTCATCGAGGCCCTGCCGCGGGAGATCATCGACGCCGACGAGGTGGCCCACCGCCGGGAGCACTCCCTGGAGGTCCAACTCCCATTCCTCCAGATCCTCTTCGGCTCAGCCTCAGGCGGGGAGCGCCGGCAGGTGCGACCGTTCCGATTCGTGGCGGTGGCCATGGCCCTCCAGGACGCCGAGACCGCCCGGGAGGTCGCCGGCGAGATCCGGGCCGCCCGGGAGGCGACGGGCCGCCGAATCGTCGTCATCGCCTCGTCCGACTTCACCCACTACGAGCCGGAGGCGACGGCCCGGGCGAGGGACACGCCGGTCCTCGACGCGGTGGCCCGGGGGGACGCGGCGCTCTTCTACCGGCGCATGGAGGAGTCCGGGGCCTCGCTCTGCGGGTTCGGGGCGATCGGGGTCCTCCTGAATTTCCTCCCCGGGGGGGAGGGGCGCAGAAAGATAGAACTGCTCGAGTATGCCACTTCGGGGGATGTCACCGGCGACCGCAGCGACGTCGTGGCCTACGCGGCCGTGACGGCGGAGGGGTGATGGGCGATACCTTCCCGGCGAAGGAGATGGAGTCCCAGGCCCGGGTGGCCCGGGCCGAAGAGCTGCAGCGGCGCGCCCTGCGCCTCCTCCTCTTCCGCCACCGCATGGAGTCCGGGGCGCGGGAGTGGGAGCTGCGCCAGGCCCTCGGGAAGGACTACGCGAAAATCCTCGAAGTGCTCGACCGCCGCCTCGCCGACCTCGGCCTGGCGGTCCGGTGCCACCGCGGGGAGCCCGATGAAGCCGAAGAGGGAGAGGGGCGCTGGTTCGTCGCCCTCCGGGAGCCGCCCTCCGCGGCCGAAGTCCGGACCTCGGGCTGGAGGGTGGACGACCTCGCCTGCCTCTGCGCCGCCGTCGCCTACATCGCCTCGCGGCGCAGCCGCGTCCCCCGGAAGGAGCTGGAGGCGGTCCTGCGGAAGAAGCTCCCCGCGCAGCGGGTGGAGTTCAACCTGGCCAGGTTCCTGCGGACGGGATACCTGCGGGAGGTCCGGCCCGGCGGAGCCCCGGGCGGGGAGGGGGCGAAGGCCGAGCCCCTCCTCGACCTCGGGTGGCGGACCCGGGCGGAGATCGACCTCCCCGCGCTCATGGGCTCCATGGGCAGCGCCCTGGAGGCCCCCCCGGCCGGGCGCCGGGACGGAGAGCCCTGAGTCCCCCGCGGCCTACAGCCTCTTCCGGATGGAGGCCGCCACGGCCTCCATCTCCTCGGGCGACAGGTTGGCCCGGTTCCGGACCATGGTGTGGAGGTTTCCCCACGGGTCCCCGGCGAACCGCGGCACCACGTGGACGTGGACGTGCATCACCACCTGCCCCGCCTCGACTCCGTTGTTCACCATGAGCGTGGTGGAGGGGGCGCCCGTGGCCCGCTGGACCGCGGCAGCGACCCTCGAGACCGCCTGGAACAGGGCCCCGGCGTCCTCGGGGTTCAGCCCCTCCGCCCGCTCCGCGTGGGCCCTCGGGATGACCAGGGTGTGCCCCTTCACGAGGGGGAAAGCGTCGAGGAAGGCCATCGCCCGCGGGGCCTCCAGGACCTTGCGGGCCGGCCTCTCCCCGGAGGCGATCTCGCAGAAGATGCAGCTCCCCGCGGCCATGGTCCCCGGGCGACGGAGGGATTAAAACGCCTTTCGCCCAAGGCTCCCCATGGCCCGGGCGCTGGTCCTGCTCGCGGAGGGCTTCGAGGAGATCGAGGGTATCACCGTCGTGGACGTCCT
The DNA here is from genome assembly GCA_038869515.1 of Halobacteria archaeon. Lineage (GTDB taxonomy): Archaea > Halobacteriota > Syntropharchaeia > JACQPP01 > JACQPP01 > JAWCQZ01. The sequence continues at coordinate 153,295 of JAWCQZ010000004.1, read as the reverse complement.
CCGGCGCGGGGGCGTCGAGGTCACCACCGCGGCCCTCGGCCCCGGGCCGGTGCGGGGCGCCCACGGAATCGAGGTGACGCCCGATTCGACCCTGGACCACGCTGTCGCGGCCGCCGGGGCCTACGACGCGGTCGTGCTGCCCGGGGGCAACCCGGGCTGCACCAATCTCGCCAAGGACCCCCGGGTCCTCGGCCTCCTGCAGACCTTCCAGAAGGAGCGGAAGACGGTCGCCGCCGTGTGCGCCGCCCCCTGGGTCCTGCAAAAAGCGGGGCTCCTCGACGGGAAGCGCGCCACCATCCACCCCTCCCTCCGGGCCGAGTTGACCGCCGCGACCCACGTGGAGTCCCCGGTGGTGGAGGACGGGACCGTGGTGACGAGCCAGGGCGCTGGAACCACCATGGCCTTCGCGCTGAAGCTGGTGGAGCGGCTGGTCGGGCGGGAGAAGGCGAGAGAGGTCGCGGAGCGCCTGGTGTTCCGGGGCCCCGGGGCCGCCTGAGCGGGCCTCAGGAGAGGCGGCCGGCGGCGGTCTCCAGGACGGACGCCGCCCCGTCGAGCATCTCCCGGACCTCCCCCACCCGGGAGCCGGGAGCGGTGTCCCTCGCCAGCCCCGCGGCCCGCCGCGCCTCCGAAGCGAGGTCGTCGCGGCCCGCCGCCCGGAGCCGCTCCTCGAGGGCGCCGCACTCCTGCCGGAAGGACTTCAGGATGGCGTTCACGTTCTCGTGGAGGGGGACCGACTCCCGCGTCCGGCCCTCGAACGCGGCGCCCTCGTCCTCCTCGAACTCGATGGGCTCCAGGATGTGCTCGATGACGAACCGTGGGAAGAACCGGGCGACGTCGCGCATGCGCTTCCGGAGCTTGAGAAGGTCTTCAGGCATTCCCGTGGAGTGGCGACCTGGCGTTAAAGGGGTTTCTCCCGCCCTCCGCCGGAGGAACGCCGGATGAAGCGCCAGGAAAGGTATTTCACGGAGGAAACGGGAAGGCGGAAGATGGCCCGCTCCTCTCCCGCCGCCGTCGGGCTTCACTGAGTCGGGAGCGGAGCGTTTCTTCGAGGCGTCATGGTGTTGAGAATTGCGATCGTCGAACCGGACTCCTGCCAGCCCAAGCGGTGCGCCCACGAGTGCCACGACTTCTGCCCGCCCGTCCTCAACGGCGGAGAGTGCGTGACCTTCGATGCCGAGAGCGGCAAGGCGGTCATCTCCGAGGAGATATGCATCGGCTGCGGAATCTGCGTCAAGAAGTGCCCCTTTGACGCCATCCTGATCGAAAACCTGCCCCAGATGCGGCCGGAGGACGAGGTCCACCGCTATGGAATCAACCAGTTCGCCCTCTTCGGCCTCTTCGTCCCTGCCGAGGGAAAGGTCACCGGGATCCTGGGCCCGAACGGGACGGGGAAGACCACCGCCGTGAAGGTCCTCCTGGGGCAGCTGCGCCCCAACCTCGGGCGGGAAGACGCGACATGGGAGGAGGTCCTGCGCCACTTCAAGGGGACCGAAATCCAGCGGTTCCTCCAGCGCGTCCTCGGCGGCGGGATGTCGGTCTCCTACAAGCCGCAGGACCTCTTGGCGGACCCCGGCGACGTGCGCCCCGACGTGGCGGCCGCCCTCGACGTGGACCCGCGGAAGCCCGCGGACGCCCTCAGCGGCGGCGAGCGCCAGCGCCTCGCCATCGCCGCGTGCCTGGGGAAGGAGGCGGACCTCTACATCCTCGACGAAATCACCCCCTACCTCGACATCTTCCAGCGGATGAAGGTCGCCCGCCTTCTCCGGGAGGTCGCGGAGCGCGGGAAGAGCCTGCTGGTGGTGGACCACGACCTCGCGGTCCTCGACGCGGTCTCCGACGCCATTTGCGTGATTTACGGCACCCCGGGGGCCTTCGGGGCGGCGACCGGGACGAAGACCCCGAGGACAGGCATCAACGAATACCTGGACGGCCACCTGCGCGCGGAGAACGTGCGCATCCGGAGCGAGCCCATCCGGTTCGAGCCGCGCGCTCTTTCCGGAGCGCGCGCCCATGAGCCGCTCGGGGCGGTCCATGCGCCGAAGAACCCGCCGGAGGGGGGCTCGGGCAACCTGCTGGCCCGCTTCGGCCCCTTCGCCAAGACCTACGGGGACTACCGGCTCTCGGTCGGCTCCGGGGAGATTCGCCGGTCGGAGGTCGTGGGCATCCTCGGTCCCAACGCCATCGGCAAGTCCACCTTCGCCCGCATCCTCGCCGGGGTCGCGCCGCCCGACGAGGGAGCGCCCCTCGACAAGAATCTCAAAATCGCCTACAAGCCCCAATATCTGAAGGTGGACGTGGAGATGACCACCCGCGAATTCATGCGGGGCCTCTCCTCGGAGCGGGGCCAGAGCGACCTCTTCGACGCCGGCGTGATTCATCCCCTCGCCATCGACCGCCTGATGGAGAGGCCCGTCGGGGCGCTGAGCGGCGGCGAGCTGCAGCGGGTCGCCATCGCGGGCTGCCTCGCCCGGGAGGCGGACCTCTACCTCCTCGACGAGCCGTCGGCCCACCTGGACGTCGAGCAGCGGATGGTCGCGGCGAAAATCCTCCGGAGGTTCTCCAGGGAGAACGCGAAGCCGGTGATGGTGATCGACCACGACATCTACCTGATGGACCTCCTCTGCGACCGCCTCATCGTCTTCGCCGGGACGCCCGGGCGGGAGGGGCGGGCCGAGGGCCCCTTCGACATGCGGGAGGGGATGAACCGCTTCCTGTCGCAACTCGGGGTGACCTTCCGGCGGGACCCGACCGGGAGGCCGAGAATCAACACGCCGGGGTCGAGGAAGGACCGGGAGCAGAGAGAAGCGGGGGAGTATTACTACGAGGTTCCGGAGGATGTTGAATGACGGCGTTCAAGCCGTAAGCGCGGAACCCTGCCCCTCGCTTCGCTCGGGGCGGGTTCCGCGGAATCGTCATTCATGGCAATCTCGCAAAACGCGCCCGAGCGCGCGAGCGATGCGAGAGCGCGAGGGCTGCGTTTTGCGCCCCGCGCCCGCCGTCGCATCGCGAGCGGGCGCGGATTACACCTCCATGAACTTCCTTCTCGCCTTCTCGAAGAAGGGCGTCTCCAGCCTCACGAACCTGGCGGGCTTCGCGGCGCGCGACACGGTCATCGCCTCCTTCCCCTTGAGGCGCGCCGAGACGACGCCGTCCACGCTCACCGCGGCGGGCTCGCTGACGCGGACCGAGACGGTGCTCTCCGGATGGACGAGGATGGGGCGGGCGGTGAGGGTGAACGCGGCGAGGGGGACCACGATGACCGCCTCCAGCCGCGGGTCCACGATGGGGCCACCCGCGCTCATCGCGTAGGCGGTGGAGCCGGTCGGGGTGGCGAAGATGAGCCCGTCCGCCCGGAGGTGGAGGAGGTCCTGCCCGTCCACCGCCACGTGATGGTGGAGCATCCGGCCCGGAGTGGCCGAGAGGACCACCGTCTCGTTCATGGCGGGGGGCATCGGCCTGCCGTTGACGCGGGCGTCGAGCCGCATCCGCTCCTCGACCTGGAACCCGGCGAGCAGGGCGCGGAGCCGCTCCTCCAGCCTCGACGGGGCGACGTCGGCGAGGAAGCCGATGGTGCCGAGGTTGACGCCCAGGACCGGGACGGGGCGCTTGAGGGCCTGGAGGGTCCGGAGGATGGTCCCGTCGCCCCCGACGCAGAGGACCGCATCGGCGGCCATTCGCTCCACGGGGAGGCCGGGGAGGCCGAAGACGCGGGCGGTGGCCGGGTCGGCGACCAGTTTTACGCGGCCCCGGAGGACATCGACGGCGCGGGCTGCGGCCTGGGTGGCGCGCGGGGAGGCGGCCTTGCAGATGATGGCGATGCGGCGGGGTCGCATGGGAAATGGCTGGGCCGCAGGGGCCATATCCCTTACCCGGGAACCGTCGCGGAGCGGGCGGCCCGTGGGCGGAGAGGCTCGCCCGGCGTTCACTATTATAGGGCCCCGATGGGAGAGAGGAACCCATGGCAAGGAAACCGAGGACTGAAGCCCGGCCCCCGCCGGACCCGTCGAACTCGAAGACGGTCCTCCAGGTCGCCCTCGACCTCCAGGAGTTGCCGCGCGCCCTCCAAATCGCCAGGGAGGCGGTCGCCGGCGGCGCCGACTGGGTGGAGGCGGGGACCCCCCTCATCAAGAGCGAGGGGATGGACGCGGTGCGGAAACTGAAGGAGATGTTCCCGGACCGCACCCTGGTCGCCGACATGAAGATTGCCGACACCGGCGCATACGAGGTGGAGATGGCCGCCAAATCGGGGGCCACCATGGTCACGCTGCTCGGCGCGGCCGACGACGGGACCATCGAGGACGGCCTCCGGGCGGCGCGGAAATATGGCGTGAAGGTCATGGTGGACCTCCTCAACTCCCCGGACCCGGCGGTCCGGGCCAAGCAGGTCGAGGCGCTGGGCGCCGACGCGGTCTGCGTCCATGTCGGGATTGACCAGCAGATGAAGGGCCAGGAGCCCCTCGACACCCTCTGCGAGGTGGCACGGGCGGTGGACATCCCGGTGGCCGCCGCCGGAGGCCTCGATGGCGCTTCGGCGGCCCGGGCGGCCTCCCTGGGGGCCTCCATCGTCATCGTCGGGAGCGCCATCTGCAAGTCGGCCCGGCCCGAGCAGGCGGCCCGGGCCATCCGCAGGGCCCTCGACGGCGCGGCCCCGGTGGCCCACGCTGCGAGGCAGGACCGGGCCTCGCAGATCCGGGAGATTCTCGGCGCGGTCTCGACCCCCAACATCTCCGACGCGATGCACCGCGCGCGGGCCATGAGGAACATCCTCCCCCTGAAAACCGGCCACAAAGTGGCGGGTCCGGCCGTCACGGTCCAGACCTTCGAGGGGGACTGGGCGAAGAGCGTGGAGGCGATTGACGTGGCGAAGCCCGGGGACGTCCTCGTGATTTACAACGGCTCCCGCTACATCACCTGCTGGGGAGAGCTGGCGAGCCGCTCCGCCATGAACAAGGGCATCGCGGGCCTCGTCATGGACGGCCCCGTCCGGGACGTGGACGACATCATGCGGATGAACTTCCCGGTCTTCTGCAAGGGGGTCGTGCCCAATGCCGGGGAGCCCAAGGGGTTCGGGGAAATCAACGCGGAAATCACCTGCGGCGGGGTCAAGGTGCGGCCCGGGGACTGGATCGTGGCGGACGACCACGGGGTCCTCGTGGTGCCCAAAGAGCGGGCCCTCGAAATCGCGAAGCGGGCGATGGAGGTCAAGAAGAACGAGGAGCGGGTGAGGGAGGAGATCCGGAGAGGGAGCACGCTGGCGCAGGTGATGGACCTCTACAAGTGGGAGAAGAAGTGAAAACGAGGTTGCGTCCACTCGAATAATCGGAGAATGGGGTAAGAGATGCCGAAAACGGGAAGTCATGGCTCCATCCCCCTCAGCTCCGGGAACCTCTCCGCCGTAGAGGGGTGCGCCCGCTGCTTCCGGCTCAACCACCACGGCCGCGACCCGCCCCGGACGCGCACCGGGAGGTCCATCTGGCCCTCTACCGGCGCCGGGGGCCCGAGGCGGCGGCAAATCTGCGCAGCCTCCGGCACCTCCGCAACACGGCGGACTACGACCTCCAGGCCGCCTTGGGTCTCCGGGAAGCGGCTCGGGCCCTGGAGCTGGCCCGGGCCGTTCGGGGGACGATGGAGGAGCGGGGGCCCGCCCGTTGAAGTCGTTTCCAAGGCCAGCCCCGGGGGTTGAAATGCCTCAACCCCCAGGCTTTATTTTCTCGATGACCTATTTCTGACCGTCGCCATGTCCTGGCGGATGGGAATGAACCGATGACTCCTAGCACCCCACTCCTCGTCACGCAACGGGCCTACACGTTGCGCCTCCGAAGGGCACCCGGGAAGTGCACGATGTGCGGACAGGAGAGCGATTGTGCCTGTTGGCGGGAGGCGCTCTGGGCGACTCACGAGGCCGTCAACCGGGGGGCGAAGGCCTTTGGAGACTGGCTCCTCACGCTGCGCGGCGGGTTGGACCACCGGCTGGCGGATGCGGGTGCTTCGGAGCAGCGGCGGGATCGGCGGGTCGTGCTGGCGTTGTCTTGGCTCAGCGTGGAGGACGAGCGTGGCGCGCCTGATGAGGAGGGGTTGCGTGTCGCCACTGCGGAAGACCTGAAGCGCGGAGAAAAGGTCATGACCGCGTTGCGCGATATTCTGAAAACCCGGGGAATCAAAAAGGAGAGCGAAATCAATGACTGGTTGCGCGATTGTGAGCCCTCGCTGAAGGCGCGCATTAAGGAAAAGACGGTGTGGGTGAATCGGAGCAGGTGCTTCGACAAGGCCGTCGGCCACATCGGACCTACCCTGACACGCGAAGGAATTTGGGACCTCTTGGAGCCTTTCTTCGGTACGCGCGAAAAATATTTCGAAGCGGCAGACGACGAGGGTGCTGAGAAATCGAAAGACCTCATTCAAAAGGCCGGACAGTGGTTGAGTGCCAGGTTCGGCACCGGGGAGGGGGCCGATTTCAATTCGATGGCTGACGCGTATGCGAAGATCTCGAAGTGGGCCTCTAGAGCGGCCAGCGGCCAGTCAGGCGCGGAAACAATAGAACGTCTCGGCGCCAGCCTCGACTTACCAACCAGCTCACGCAATCTCACAGGCGTGCTCGGCACCATCAGCGGGCCGGGCTACAAGAGTGGAACCCGTAATCACCTTAAGAACTTGGCTGACGAGCCCACGGTCGCACAGAAAGATCTCCTCAAGCTGAAGGAGCTTGCTGAACAAGACGCTGTGAGGTGCAAAGAAAACGCCGGTCGGAAGGGACGGCGACCTTGGGCGGATAGGATATTGGAGGACGTACAGAGGGCGTGCGGGTTCACGTATCTACAAGAGGACGGCCCCGCTCAGCACCAAGAGTTCGCGGTTATGCTCGACCACGCAGCGCGGCGCGTGTCGATTGTGCACTCGTGGATTAAGCGGCAGGAGTTGCGTCGGCACGAGTTTAAGGAAGATGCGGAGAAGCTCATAGAGTTACAGAAGCGTGCGCCAGAGGCCGTCGAATGGCTTGAACGCTTTTGCGAAGAGCGTTCCGGCTTGACCGAAGCGAGCGCGAACGGCGGGTATCTCATCCGCAAACGGGCGCTCGGCGGCAAGTCTGCTAAGGCATGGAATGCAATCACTAGAGAATGGGCCCGGAACCCGAACCTTACAGAGAGGGAACGGGTCGAAGTCATCCATCGGGTCCAGTCCGACTGGGACGAGGACGAGAAGTTCGGTGATGAGCAGTTGTTCAAGGCCATCGCCGGTGCCCCCGACTACGTATGGAAAGATGCGAGCATCCTCGACGACTACGCCGCCAGCAAAACCGCAGAACACAATCAGCAGCGCTTCAAGGTTCCGGCTTACCGCCACCCCGACCCGCTCCTGCACCCGGTCTTCTGCGACTTTGGAAACTCAAGGTGGGCCATCGAGTTCGCCTGCCACGAGGCGGTCAAGGCGCGCAATGGCGGGCGCTCCGCCAAGAAAAATGGCGAGTGGATGAAGAATAGCCACGGCCTGCGGATGGGGCTGTGGGACGGTCGTGGTGTGCGTGACGTCGACTTGCGCTGGGCATCGAAGCGCCTGACGGGCGACCTGGCGCTCGGAGATGGTTCGAATGGAAAAGGCACCGAAGTGACGCGGGCGGACCGCCTCGGCAGGGCCGCCTCCGTCGCCTTCGGTCATGTGGAAATCATGAGCGCATTCGAGGAGGACGCGTGGAATGGCCGACTTCAAGCACCGCGGGCCCAGTTGGACCGCATCGCCTGGAGCAAACCGAAACAGGCCGAAGCCCTGCGGCGGCGCCTGCGCTGGCTCGTGTCGTTCTCGCCACGTCTGAGGCCGAGCGGTCCGTTCATCAAATACGCCGAAGCGCAGGGTATCGCAATCAAGTCGAACAAGCAGAAGGAGTGGTACCCGGTACTTCATGCGAAGACAAACGAGGGGCGCGAGGGGCTTGCCAAGCTGGTCCTTTCCCGTCTTCCCGGCCTGCGCGTGCTGTCGGTCGACCTCGGCCTCCGCTTCGGTGCCGCGTGCGCAGTGTGGGAGGCGCTCCCGCCTACGGTGTTCAAGAAGGAGACGGCGGGAACCAAGGTGCGTGCCGGAGGGACTGGAGAAGAGGACCTCTACCTTCACGTTGAGAAACCTGGGGAGGGGGACAAACTCAGAACCATCATCTACCGCCGCATCGGCTCCGACAGGCTCTCCAGAGACGCCCACCCCGCCCCGTGGGCCCGCCTTGACCGGCAGTTCCTCATCAAGTTGCAAGGTGAGCAGGAGGAGGCCCGCAAGGCTTCGCCGGGCGAGCTGGAGAGGGTCAAGGCCTTCGAGCAGAGTGTGGGCCGCAAGCGACCCGAAGGAGAATCTCCGCACACGCGCGTGGACAAGCTGATGTCTGACACCGTCCGCACGGCTCGGCTGGCGCTGCGTCGGCACGGCGACCGCGCCCGCATAGCGTTCAACCTGACGACCGAGTGGAAACCCGCACCTGGCGGCGGGCGCCTGCCGCTTGACCGCACGCAGCGCATTGAGTTGCTCACGGAGACACTCGCGCTCTGGCATGGTTTGTTCAACTCCACACAATGGGCAGACCCATGGGCGGCCAAAGAGTGGACGAAGTGCGGTTTGCCGGAGATTGCCAAAGCCCATGATGCCAGGGACGCCTCCACCGCCGCGCGGAGGGCGGGACGCAAGGCGCTGGGAGAGTCCCTGAGACCCCAAGCGGAGATCTTGGTTGACCGGGACCTGTCTGAGTGGTCCCGCGCATGGGCTGCGAGATGGAAGCAGGATGACACTGCATGGTCCGGCAAAGAAGGCCACCTGCTCTGGCTGAGGCGGTGGATCGCTCCCCGGGGCTTGCGAATACTGCCAACCGATGACGATGCCGCACGGCAACGAAAGGAGGCAGAACTCGCAGCCTCCAGATGGGTAGGCGGCCTCTCCACCACCCGCATCGACACCATCACCGGGCTCTACCAGTTGCAAAAGGCATTCAAGATGCGTCCGGAACCGGATGACCCGCGCAAAAACGTTCCCAAGAAGGGCGACGACGAACTCGCCGACTTCAACCGCCGCCTGCTGGACATGCGTGACCGCCTCCGCGAGCAGCGCGTGAAGCAACTCGCCAGCCGCATCGTCGAGGCGGCCCTGGGAGTCGGGAGAGAGCATCTCCGGCCCACGAAAAAGGACCCCGAGAAGAGGTGCTGGTGCGGAAAGACCCACGGCCGGAAGGACCCCAAGCGTCCTCGCGGCCTCGTCCACCCGCCCTGCCACGCCGTCGTCATCGAGTCGTTGGAGCATTACCGGCCGGATGATTTGCGAACTCGCCGTGAGAACCGCCAGTTAATGCAGTGGTCCAGCGCCAAAGTGCAGAAGTATCTCAGAGAGGGATGCCAGCTATACGGCTTGCATCTGCGCGAGGTGTCTCCCAACTACACGAGTCGCCAGGACAGCCGCACCGGCCTCCCCGGCGTGAGGTGCGAGGATGTGCCCGTGAAGGAGTTCCTTGTTGCCCCGTGGTGGAACAGGGTCGTGAAAGCAGCGCAAGATAGGGTCAAGAAGGGGGGCACCGACGCCGAGGACCGCCTCTTGAAGGACATCTCCGACCGGCTCAGCAAACTCAAGTCGGAGGGCAAGCCCTTTCCACCCACAGTGCGCGTTCCGCTGAGGGGCGGCGATCTCTTTGTCGCCGCTCCGCCCCATTCCTGCCGCTCCAGGGGCCACGCCCCGTGTTCGCTGTGCAACGGAAAGCGCGCCCTCCAGGCCGACCTCAACGCCGCCGCCAACATCGGCCTCCGCGCGCTCATGGACCCGGACTGGCCGGGCAGGTGGTGGTACGTCCCGTGCGACCCGAAGACCTACAGGCCCGCCAAAGACAGGGTCAAAGGCTGCGCGGCGATTCACCTTGAGAGCCCTCTCAAGGAGGCCGAATCGGACGAGAACGCGAAAAGAATGACAAGGCAGGGCACCAAGAGCCGCAAGAGGTCGCCCAAAGAGCTTGTGAATCTCTGGCGTGACCCCTCCGCCCAGCCAATCTCCGCAGAGAGCGAGTGGCGCGAGCACAAGCATTACTGGAACGGTGTCCGCGAGCGGGTCGTGGATGCTCTCGGGAATTACGCGGGCAGGAGTCACTGAAGCCCCAGGCTGGACCGAAAGATATATCCGCGCGATGCGCCACCCTTCTATTGCCCGCTACAGGCGGCGCGGAATGCCACGGTATGTGTCTTCCCCTTCCATGGGCTTGGCACCGTGGAGTCGTTCAGTCTTGCCGATGAGGCAAGCCGGGCGAGGAGTTCATCGACCTCGCTCGTGAGGAGTCCGCGTCTGCGATGGCTTCCCGTCCCGCAACGGGCGGGACCCGTTCATGGCCGACGATGAATTATGCCAATCATCGAGTGAATGAACACAATAGATAGCCGCACTGCGAGGTGGCAGTCCGACTCCCCGCCCCCCTTCGAGAGGTTGTGTGGCGACGGGTCCACGCGGGACCGCTCGAAGCGGCTACCGATGTCGTTTTGTGGCTTTGGACCCGCATCTCTCGGGTCCTGAAGGGGCCCATCGGGCGACCCTCTCGAAAATTATACCCAAAACCATGAACGGCCGCCCCCGTGGCCTACGCCGCTGTGGCCAACGCCGACGCGGGCCTGAGCGACTGACACACCCTCCGGAAGGCCGGGAAGGGCCTGCGGGGCCTCGTGGCCAACGCCGACGCGGGCCTGAGCGACTGACACACTTATTCTGCTGCTCCAAAGGTCAGCACCGGATGGAGTGGCCAACGCCGACGCGGGCCTGAGCGACTGACACACGAAGTGGACCGGATGGACGAGGCCGACGCCCTGCTCGTGGCCAACGCCGACGCGGGCCTGAGCGACTGACACCCCACACCTACGGCTGGGCGGCTCACGTCTCGCCGAGTGGCCAACGCCGACGCGGGCCTGAGCGACTGACACAAGCCCCCTTCCTTGCAGGGAGCGATAGACCCCTGGGTGGCCAACGCCGACGCGGGCCTGAGCGACTGACACAGCCCAAGCATGGCCGCGCCCGCAGCATCGGCCACCTGTGGCCAACGCCGACGCGGGCCTGAGCGACTGACACATTCCTGGCGGCAACGCCGAAGTGCGCGGTCATGTGGTGGCCAACGCCGACGCGGGCCTGAGCGACTGACACGTGGGCCTGGATGAGATGCAGACGGACCTCGTTCCGGTGGCCAACGCCGACGCGGGCCTGAGCGACTGACACCGATATCGAGCACGATTTGAAGCAGTCGCTTTCCCGTGGCCAACGCCGACGCGGGCCTGAGCGACTGACACGCTCCAACGAATCTGTTGCTCTGGGGTGAGCCTTCCGTGGCCAACGCCGACGCGGGCCTGAGCGACTGACACTATCGCCACGACCCGCGCGCGTCGCGCTCTTCGGCACGGTGGCCAACGCCGACGCGGGCCTGAGCGACTGACACCTGCGCCGCCTGGAGGGCCTGGGTTTCCTCCTGTTGGTGGCCAACGCCGACGCGGGCCTGAGCGACTGACACCAGAGTTACGGCTCCGGTGCCGTATATCCTGCGGCTCCGTGGCCAACGCCGACGCGGGCCTGAGCGACTGACACAGGGTTGAGATGTTCACGTAGACGATTGAAGAATCCTCGTGGCCAACGCCGACGCGGGCCTGAGCGACTGACACGAGGGCCGCTTCAACGAGGGAGACCCCGATTGTCGCGTGGCCAACGCCGACGCGGGCCTGAGCGACTGACACCGGACCTGCCAGCCCTGCCTGGGCGCGACCCCGGTGTGGCCAACGCCGACGCGGGCCTGAGCGACTGACACGACGGCGGCCTACTACCGACACAGCGACGTCGTCCGGTGGCCAACGCCGACGCGGGCCTGAGCGACTGACACTCGCATGGATACGGCACCGCTACACAGATTACGACGAGTGGCCAACGCCGACGCGGGCCTGAGCGACTGACACCATTACCATTTTGGAACGATTTGTAGGCCCGATGGACGGGTGGCCAACGCCGACGCGGGCCTGAGCGACTGACACGCCTTGCCCACTACCGGGGCTGCTCGGAGACAGGTTGTGGCCAACGCCGACGCGGGCCTGAGCGACTGACACTTATTGATGTCGGCCGCCGGGGTGTATGCGGGGTTGTGGCTAACGCCGATGCGGACCTGAGCGACCGACACGCGACCCCCTCGCCGCCGCCAACTCGTTGAGCACCTTGTGCCGCTTTTGACCTCGGATCCAGCTCAACCACAGCACATACCCGAACGGCGCCAAACTCCCCAGCGCCGCCAGGGGCAGCGCCCCCGCCGGCAGCACGGCGACAAGGAGGGCGAGGAGGGACGGAGCGCTGAAGGCCGCCGCCACGACCCACCCGAAGGAGATGAGGAGGGCGCTGGCATCCCTCTCCATCCGCTCGATCTCCTCGGCAGTGTAGTCCCGGACCTTCGGCGGCGGAAGCCGCTCCCGCAGCAGCGCCATCGCCCGCTCCACGGGGGCCTCCTCGGGAGGGACCCACCGGAACCTCAGGGGCGTGAACTTGAGCAGCCACGACCTGCCGTCCGCGGTCTCGAGGCCGATGCCCCGCTCCGTCAGGGTGCCCCTGGAGGAGGCGAAGGGAGACATGAAGCCGAAGCCGATGTCGTAGAACCGGGGCACGGCGGCGCGGATTTCGGACCACGGGTAGAACCGGCGGCGACCGGCGGCCCGGGCCAGGAGTGAGCGCGGAATGGATACCCCGTCCTCCGCGATTCTCAGAGGCGAGGGCATCGCCAGGAGGGCGGCCCCGAGGGTGAGGAGGAACGGGGCGAGGGCCGCCCAGGCGGGGTAGTGCTGCCTGGACGCGACCGCCGCGAGGGCCCCGCCGGCGCCGAAGGCGAGGAGCAGGGCGGTCGCCATCGGGGAGAAGCGGAGGGGGCGGTAGTCGAACGGCTCGCCCATGGGACAGGCTTTAAATCGGCGCGGATAAAAAGCGGTTCCATGACCGTTCTCTCTTCCTCCGCCCTCCCGCGGCCGGTCGCCGCTGGATGAAACTCGTCCCCGACACCAGCGTCATCATCGACGGCCGCGTCACAGGGAGAATCGAGCGCGGCGAACTCGACAACGCGGCGGTGATCGTCCCCGAGGCGGTGGTGGCGGAGCTGGAGTCGCAGGCCAACACCGGCAAGGAGGTGGGCTTCCTCGGCCTCGCTGAGTTGAAGCGGCTGGCCGAGTTCGCCCGGCAGAAGCGAATCAAACTCATCTTCGCGGGGGAGCGCCCCTCCCTGGAGCAGATCAAACTCGCCTCCGGCGGCGAGATTGACGCCATGATACGGCGGGTCGCCATCGAGAACGGAGCCGCCTTCATGACCAGCGACGGGGTCCAGGCCGAGGTCGCCCGCGCCAAGGGGATCGAGGTCATCTACCTCCCTCCGGAGGCCCGGGCGCCGGAGAACCTCAAGATTCTGCAGTTCTTCACGCCCGACACCATGTCGGTCCACCTCAAGGAGCGGGTGCCCCCGATGGCCAAGCGGGGCTCGGTGGGCCGGATGAAGTTCATCCAGATCCGGAAGGAGCCCTCCACGGTCCAGGAGCTCCGGGAAATCGCCCACGAAATCGTGGAGGCGGCGAAACAGGATCCCAACGGATTCATCGAGATCGAAAAGAAGGGGGCCACGGTGGTGCAGTTGGGCGACCTCCGGGTCGCCATCGCCCGCCCCCCGTTCTCCGACGGCCTCGAAATCACGGCGGTCCGGCCCACCGCCGAGGTGGACCTCGACGCCTACCGACTGAGCGAGGAGTTGAAGGAGCGCCTGGCGGAGCGGCAGCGGGGCATCCTCATCGCCGGCCCCCCGGGGGCGGGGAAATCCACCTTCGCCGCCGCCGTGGCGGAGTTCCTCACGGAGGTGGGCTACGTCGTCAAGACGATGGAGACTCCCCGGGACCTGAAGGTCTCGGAGCGCGTGACCCAGTACACCGCCCTGGAGGGCTCCATGGCCCAGACCGCCGACATCCTCCTCCTGGTGCGCCCCGACTACACCATCTTCGACGAGATGCGGAAGACCCGGGACTTCGAGGTCTACGCCGACATGCGCCTGGCGGGCGTCGGGATGCTCGGGGTGGTCCACGCGACGCGGCCCATCGACGCCCTCCAGCGGCTCATTGGGCGGATTGACCTGGGCCTCATCCCCCAGGTGGTGGACACCATCGTTTTCATCGACCGCGGGCGGGTGGAGAGGGTCGCCACCCTGCGGTTCGTGGTCAAGGTCCCCCACGGCATGGTGGAGGCCGACCTGGCCCGGCCGGTCATCGAGGTGGTGGACTTCGAGACCCAGGACGTGGACTACGAGGTCTACACCTACGGCGAGCAGGTCGTCGTCATGGCGGTCGAGACGCCGAAGCGGAAGAAAGTGCGGGTCTCCCGGGAGAAAATCGCGAAGGAGGTGGGCAAACTGGTGAAGGAGTTCCGCCTCGACGTGAGCGGGGACGCCGCCGTGGTCCACGTCGCCGAGGCCGACGCCCCATTCCTTCTCGGAAAGGACGGGAAGGTCCTCGCGCGCCTGGAGGACAAGCTGGGCGTCCCCCTCGACGTCCGCGTGATGAAGCGGACCAGGCCGCGGCCCGAGTTCGCTCCCGACATCGAGGAGACCGACCGCCATCTGGTCCTCCGCCTCGACGACCACATCGGGAAGCAGGTCGGAGTCTACATCAACGGGGAACTGCTTTTCAACGCCACCGTCGGCCGGAAGGGGGACATCCGCATCACGAAGGACTCCCCCGATATCCGCCGCATCCGGGACGCTCTGGAGAGGAAGGAGCCGGTGCTGGTGCGGCTGGCGACCGGTTGAACGCCCGCCTCAGAACACTCGGCGCCCCGCCTTCCGCGGGTCGAACTTCGCCGTCCGGGCCACCGACATGACCGCCATAACCCCCGCCTGCACCGGGTCGGTGACCACCAGGTCCGCAACCTCCGGCACCGAGCCCGCCATGTTGAGGGAGATGACCGGGATGCGGTGGCGCTTCCGGAGCTCCTTCACGGCCTCGGTCACCTTCCCGCCCATGATGCTCCCGGCCAGGACCAGGATGGCCGCGCGGTGGAGCCGCCCCACCGCCTCGACGGCGTCGGCGAGGGGCTCTTCCCCCACGAGCGGGATGGTGTCCACCGATATCGCCTCGCCCCGGAGGTTGTGCCGGTCGGCCTCCGAGACCGCTCCCGCGACCACCTGGGCCACCTGGGCGCCGCCGCCCATGACGATGACCCGCTTTCCGTAGATGTTCTGGAACGGCTCGAACTTCCGGACCTGCCGGACGCCGGCGACCCGGCGGAGCCGCCGCATGATCTCCTGGACCCCCTCGCCGGTCGCCAGCTCGATGTAGACCTGGAGAGTCCCCGCCCGGCTCCCTGCGGGACGCTTGCGCCCCCGGTCGGCGGGCTGCTTCTGGTAGCAGTGGAGGTAGGCCAGGTTGGCCTGGGCCGACGAGGCGACATCGAGGACGCTCCCGAGGACGCCCCGCTTCCGCGAGGCGAGGACGGAGATGCCCACCGCAGCCATGGTTTTTCGCTTAAGCCCCCAATCCACCATAATGGTTGCGAGAAAAAGGGCTCCGGGGCTCCGCCTCGAGCCGGTCATGCCCGAGCCCCTCCTGCGCGTCGAGAACCGGGAACGTGCCCTCGTCTTCGCCGACATCCACCTGGGCTACGAGGCGGGGCTGCGACGGCGCGGCGTGGTGGTCCCCAGCCAGACGCGCTCTCTCCTGGACCGCCTTCTCGCCGCCGTGGAGCGGGAGCGCCCCGACCGCTTGGTGGTCCTCGGCGACGTCAAGCATACCGTCCCCGGGGCGTCCTGGCAGGAGCGCGACGAGCTGCCCCGGTTTTTCCGGGAGTTGAGGGAGCGGGTCCCCGTCGAGGTGGTCCCCGGGAACCACGACGGCCGGCTGGCGGACCTCCTGGGGAACGGGGTCCCGGTAAGTCCCATGGCCGGGAAAGTTCTGGACGGCGTCGCCTACATGCACGGCCACACCTGGCCGCTCCCCGACCTCCTCCGCCGGCGGGCGCTGGTCCTGGGCCACGACCACCTCGTGGTCGAGTTGCGGGACGAGGTCGGGGGGCGCCAGCGGGAACGGGTCTGGGTCCGGACGCGGCTCGACCCGTCCAAATTGCCCCCGCGCCTCCGCCCCGCGGCCCGGGCGGGGATGGAGGTCATCATCGCCCCCGCCTGCAACCCCGTCCTCGGGGGCGTCCCCGTGAACGGCGGCGGGGGGTTCATGGGGCCGCTGCTGCGGTGCGGGGCGGTGGACGTGCCCAACGGCGAGGTCCACCTGCTCGACGGCACCTACCTGGGCCGGGTGGCGGACCTGCCGGTCTATCCTCGAATCCGCGGCAGCTCTCCGGGCTGAACCGTTCGTGCCCCTCAGCCGGGAGGCTTCGCCAGGGGACTCATCCGGTGGAGGCGCCGCAACCCCCTCGCCGCGAGGAGTCCGACCGGCCGGAGGCCGAACCCGGTGGCGGTGTCTTCGATGAGGCGGTAGTCCTCCTCGTCGTAGAAGCCCAGGAGGGTCAGGAGAAAAGTGTAGATGATGAAGAAAACGAAAGCCCCGGAGAGGGCCATGGCCATCTTGACCCAGGTGGGGGAGGCCCCTGCCGAGAGGGGGCCCAGGCCGGGAAGGAGGAGGGGGATGAGGAGGAGGCTCGCCGCAAGGGGGCGGAGCAGCAGCCCCGGCGAGTAGCGGAACTCGAGGAGGCGCCCCACCCTGCGCATCAGGACGGGCAGAACGAAGGTCCCCGAAAGAAGGAGGGCCAGCGCCGCCCCCGCCAGGCCGAACGCCAGGGAGAGGGGCGGGGTCAGGGCCACGAGGAGCACCGCCGCGATGCCGAAGGCCCGCCCCGCCTCCCGCGCCCGGCCGGTGCCGACCAGGACGGCGGCGAAGATGGTGGCGAGGGCCGAGAAGGCCATCCCGACGGCGGCCAGGGCCATCGGCCACCACTGGCCGCGGGCCTCGGGGGTGAAGAGGGGCATGATGGAGTTTCCCGAGACCGTGAGGAGGACCACGACGAAGGGGGCGAGGGAGAATCCGAATTTGGTCAGGGTCCGGAGGACGGAGTGGAGGAGTCGGCGGTCGCCGAGGGCGTGGGCCCGCGAGACCTCGGGGACCATGGGGAGGGCCATGAGGGTGATGTAGAGGATGAGGAACGCGTAGATGACCGTGAGGCCGTAGACGGTGACGTCGGAGTGGGAGAACCCGAGGCCGTAGATGGACATGACCTTGACCGTGAAGACGCTCAGGGCGATGTTGAGCCCGAAGGTTGAGAAGTTGGCGAGGAGGGCGTGGATCCCGTAGGCCGAGAAGCGCACGGCGAAGGCCGGGTCCGCCCTCTCGCGGAAGAGCGAGATCAGGCGGAAGGGGGAGCATTTCCGGAAGAACGCCAGGCCCACGGCCACCATGGCCAGGTTCCCCCAGAGAGGGATGGAGGCGAGGAGGGGGGTGTGCTCGGGCGCGCGGAAGAAGGTCAGGAAGAGGAGGCCGGTGGCGAACATGCCCGCGCCGAGGGCGCCGCCGGCGACGGCGAGGTAGTCGAACCGGTGGACAGAGCCGATGACTGAGTTCAGGATGTCCCGGAACACCATGACCGGCACGAGGGCCGCGATGAAGGAGAAGGCGAGGAGGTCCTGGGGCCGGTTCCCCCCGAGGAACGTGAAGAGGAGCCAGGCCGCGAAAATTCCGGCGCCCCACAGGAGGATGACCCGCGTGCCCCGGGCGGCGACCGATTGCGCCTCCTCCCGGCTCCGGGCCATCGCCTCCGAGACGAACTTGACGAACGCCTGTCCGAGGCCGATGGTGGCCGCGTTGAGGAGGGTCATGGCGGCGTTCGCCGTGATGAAGAACTCGAACCCCTCCTTCCCGAAGCCCCGGGGCTCCGGGCGCCCGCCGAGCACGATCCATCCGAAGATGAGGACCCCGGCCATCGTGCCGACGACGACCTGCCACGCCCCCCCGGCGACCACCCGCGAGGCAGAGGCGCTCCCGAAGATTTGCGACCGGCTCTGCGGGGCCATGGGGGGAGAACACGGTTCCCGGGATTAGATTTGGGGCGGTGGGGCGCGATTTCGGCCGAGGAAGTCGGTGGCTCCCGGGCGCCGGATGGTTTTTTAAGACCCCTCCCCATCTCCGGGCCATGGCCGGGCGCCTCCAGGGCAAGCACGCCCTCGTCACCGGGGCCACGACCACTCTCGGGCAGACCGCCGCCGAGGCCCTGGCGAGGGAAGGCGCCGACCTGGCCCTTTCCGACAGCATCGACCTCTCCACGGTGGTGGACCGTCTCGAGCGCGACACCGGCCGAAGGGCCCTGAACATCCCCGCCGACGAGAACGACCCGGAGAGCGTCGAGGCGGCCGTGACGCGAGCGATGGACGGTCTCGGCTCCATCGACATCCTGGTGGTCGGAAGCGAGAGCCACACGCGTTCGCCCTTCCTGGAGACCGACGAGTTGACGTGGGACGAGATGGTGAACACCAACCTCCGCTCCGCCTTCTACTGGTGCCGGGCCGCGGTCCCCCGCATGCGCGCCCGCAAGAAGGGGCGCATCATCGTCTTCTCGGCGCTCGAGGCCCGGGCGGGTTCGGCGCGGGGCGAGGTCGCCTACGCGACCGCGAAGGGGGGGCTCCTGGGTCTGGTTCACGCCCTGGCCCGCGAGTTGACCGGGTTCGACATCTCGGTGAACGCGCTCATCCCCGGCATCATGCCGGAGCGGTTCCAGGGGCTGACCCACGAGGAGTACAAGCGGGCACTGCCGGGAATCCACCTGCAGAGGTTCTGCCAGGCGGACGACCTCGCCCCCGCACTCCTGCTGCTCGCGTCGGATGAAGGAGGGTACATCCGGGGGACCGGCGTGCATGTGAACGGCGGATATTACATGACGGATTAGAGCGCATGCCGACCTTGCTCTCTTTCAAACTGAATTCGAACGCCCTCGCTTTCGCGAGAGGCTCCTCTTCGGGGGCCTCGTAGCATGCCCGGCCGACTCGAAGGCAAGGTCGCCGTCGTCACCGCCTCCGCGGGGGCGGGAATCGGCCAGGCCATCGCCCGCAAGTTCGCCGCCGAGGGCGCCAGCGTCGTCGTCGCCGACGCGCACAAGCGCGAGGACGGGACCAGCCGGACGACCGAGGTGGCGGCCGACATCACGAAGGCGACGGGCAAGAGGTCCATCGGAGTCGTCTGCGACGTATCGAGCCGCGAGAGCGTCAGGGCCCTCGCCGACGCCGCCCTCGAGGAGTTCGGCCGGGTGGACATCCTGGTGAACAACGCGGCGAGGAACGTCGTCGCCCCCATCCAGAAGGCGACCGACGAGATCTGGAACACGGTGCTCGGCGTGAACCTCAAGGGGCTCTACTTCTGCGCCCGCGCCTTCCTCCCCGGCATGGTGGAGCGGAGGAACGGCCGCATCATCAACATCAGCAGTTTCGGCGGGTGGATCGGCTCCCCGTTCGGCGAGGTGCCCTACCTCTCCACCAAGGCGGGCATCATGGCCTTCACCCGCTCCCTGGCGCTCGAGATGGCCCCCCACGGCGTCACGGTCAACGCCGTCGCCCCCGGAGTCACCATGAACCCGTTCCTGGCCCGGCAATATTCGAAAGAGATGCTGCAGGAGATGGAGAGGATGTCACCCACGGGCCGGACCGGGAAGCCCGAGGACATTGCGAACACCGCGGCCTTCCTGGCGAGCGACGAGGCGGACTACGTGACGGGGGAAATCTGGATGGTCGCGGGCGGGCAGTGGATCCGGTAGGTCGGGCGGCCCCGCTCAGAGGAACTCCAGGACCCGTCTCGCCAGGCGGGCGGCCTGCGACGGGGATTTCATGAGCAGAGGGGCGGGATGGAGGCCGGCGCCCGGGTCCGCGTCCCCCGGGTCCACCAGCAGCGCTTCCGGAGGAACTCCCAAGCGGTCCCCGTAGAACCGGAGGAGGCCCCGGGGAGAGACGGGGTAGCCCATTCCGCGGAGCAACTTTCCGGCGGGCCCCGACACCGGCCGGTTTCCGACGATGGGGGAGACCGCCACCACCCGCTTCCGGCGGGCGTGGCGCCCCAGGACGGCGAGGATGGGGCCGATGGAGGTGGCGGGGTTGCTGGGGCCGATCAGGAGGGTGTCGTGGGCGCGGAGGGCCCGCACGACCTCCGGGGTCGGCCTCGAGCCGTGCCCCGTCGCGTACCGGACTCCCAGGACCCGGGGACGGCCCCCTCGGGCCACCCAGAACTCCTGGAAGTGGACCTCGCCGGCGGGGGTCCGGATGAGCGTGGCCACCGGGCCGTTGGTGGCCGGGAGAACGCGGGCCTTCACGCCCATCTTGCGGGCCAGGGCAGCCGTGGCCTGCGTCAGGGTCAGGCCCGACCGGAGCCCCTCGCTCCTCGCGATGTGGGTGGCGCGGTCGAGGTCCCCGAGAGCGAGGGGTTCCCTCCACCCGAGCGCGGCGAGCCGGCGGTGGGTGGCAAAGGTGTCGCGCTTCACCCCCCACATACGGCGGGCGTCAATCTGGCCCGAGAGCAGGTAGAGGATGGAATCGATATCCGGAGAAACGAGGTTGCCCGATATCCAGAGGTCCTCCCCGACGTTGGCAATCACCGTGACGTTCTTCTCGGGGATGAGCCGCCGCAGCCCCAGGAGCAGTTTCGGGGTCCCGGTTCCGCCGGAAAGGACGAGGACCTTCACCCCCTCCGCCTCCACACCGCCGGTGCCGAGAAAAAGAGGGAGCCGAGGAAGAGGGCCACGCCGAGGGGGAGGACCGCCGGGTAGGGCCACGGGGGCGCGGCGATGAGGCCGAGCGCGGAAGCGCCCGCGTCGGCCGGGCCGAGGGTCGCAGCGGTCAACATCCAGGCCCACCGCTCCCCGCGCCGGAACGAACCGCACGCCAGAAAGGCTGCTTCCACCCCCAGACCGATGATGCAACCGGACCAGACCGCGGAGACCCCTGATGCGACCCGGGCGAGGCGGGGGGCGCCGGCCGCCTCGGAGGACGGGACGCCGAGGCTTTCGAGTAGCGACGGGCCCGGCGCAAGGAGGACGAGGTTGTAGAGCCCGCCCGCGATGTGCAGAATCCCCCAGGCCAGAAGGAGGAGGCTGGCGAAGGCCAGGGATATGCTGGAAGCGCCCATGGAGAGGCGGCTACTTCAGCCACCCGTCCTTCAGCAACAGTTCCGCGTTCAGGACGCTCGCCCCCGCGGCCCCGCGGATGGTGTTGTGGCCGAGGCAGACGAACCGGAGCCACCTCCCCTTGAAGGCCGCCCGGCCGATGGTGGTCGCCATCCCCTTCCCGGCGTCCCGGTCGAGGCGGGGCTGGGGGCGGTTCTCCTCCTCCCGGACAATCAGCGGGCGCTCGGGGGCGGTGGGGGTCCCCGTGGACTTCATCTCCTTCCAGGCCTCCACGACCTCGTCGAGCCGGGGAACCTTCGAGAACCGGACGAGGACCGCCTCCGTGTGGCCGTCGAGGACCGGGACCCGGTGGCACGACGCGGCCACCTCGAAGGGGGCCTCCTCGATGCGCCCGCCTTTCAGTTTCCCGAGGATTTTGCGGGGCTCGGCCTCGACCTTCGGCTCCTCGCCGCCGATGTGTGGGATGACGTTGTCGGTGACGGCCATGCTCGGCACCCCGTCGTAGCCCGCGCCGCTCACCGCCTGCAGGGTGGCGACGTGGACCTCCTCAATGGAGAAGGGGCGGAGGGGCGCGAGGGCCATGGCCAGGAAGACCGTCGTGCAGTTGGGGTTGGTCACCAGGGCGCCCTTCCACTTCCTCCTCTTGCGCTGGGCCGGCAGGAGGCCGAGGTGGTCGGGGTTGATTTCCGGGATGAGGAGGGGGACGTCCGGCTCCATCCGGTAGGCCGACGCGTTGCTGCAGACCACATGGCCCGCGGCGGCGAACTTCGGCTCCACTTCCCGGGCCGCATCTGCGGGGAGGGCGGAGAAGATGAAGTCGGCGTCCACGTCGGTCCGGTCCACGGGCTGGACCTCGAGGCCCGCGAACTCCGGGGGCATGGACCAGTCGAGGACCCATTTGGCGGCGCTCAGATAGGTCTTGCCGGCGGAGCGCTCGCTGGCGGCGACCCCCGTCACCTCGAACCAGGGGTGGCGCCAGAGGGACTGGAGGAACCGCTGCCCCACGAGGCCGGTGGCCCCGAGGACATGGACCTTCGCTTTTCGGACCATCGGGGTGGGTAGAGATGGCCCCCTTTAAACGGTTTTAGGCGGCCCGATTACCACTTCAAAACTCGCTCGGATGCGACCAGGAGGTCCACAATCTCGCCCCACGCCAACAGTTTCGCACCCCCGGGCCGGACGTTCCGGGCCTCGCAGTCGTCCCGGGCGGCGAAGACCGGGAACCCGGCGGGCGGGGTGGCCCGGACCCCCTCGTGGAGCAGCAGGAAAGAGACGTTGTGCTCCGTTTTCTGCCGGAGAGCGGTGGCAAAGGCGAGGCCGGTGTCGCCGGACGCGACGATGTGGAGGATGTTCACCACGACTGGAGCACCTCCGCCTCGGCGAGGATGGCCGCGATAGCCTCCCGGTCGGCCACCTCCGCGCCCTCGGGCACGATGCCGTGGCGGGCGCACGCCTCCTCCTCCGCCACGAGCCGGACCTCCATCTCGCGGAGAGTCTCGATGTGCTCCCGGACTTCGAGGGCCCCCGCCGCCCCCGGCCTGGATCGGGCGAGGGAAAGGACCCCCGGGCCGAGAAAGACGACCGTGATGCGATTCCCGCCGGCGAGGGTCATTCCCACGGCGACCCTCAGGGCTTCGGAGGCCCATCCCGAGGCGACGGGGGGGTGGCGGACCAGGAAGGCGACGTTTCGGGGATTTTGGCCGGGACCGGAGGGCTTCGCCATGGTCAGAAGTGGAGGAAACGGTCGCACCCGTTCACGAGCAGGGCGTGGTCGTACTGGCCGGTGAACCGGATCCCCTCCGTCTTCGGGACGCCCAGGGCCTCGCGGTTGACTCCGCATGCCTGGATGTCCGCCTTCCCGCGCAGTTTCAGGAACTCCGGGTCGAGGATGTTGTAGAGCCCCTCCCCCATGAGAAAAATCTGGACCGTGTGGCCCCTGGCCGCGGCCTCCGACGCCAGGACCCGGACCGTGCGCGCCTCCTCGTGGAGGGGGGACCGGGTGAGGAGGATGCCGAGCCTCATCTGCGGGAAGGGCCCAGGCTGCAGGTGTCCCGGTAGTTTTCCGCCTTGAGGTTGGTGAGGGCGGGGGCGTCGCCGCAGGCGGGGCAGGCGGAGTTCCGGCGGACCCGGAGTTCGGTGAAGGACATCCGGAGGGCGTCCACCAGGAGGAGGCGCCCCACCAGGAGGTCGCCCTTCCCGAGGAGGTGGCGCATCGCCTCCGCCGCCTGGATGGAGGCGACGATGCCGGGGATCGCCCCGAGGACCCCCGCCTCCTGGCAGGTGGGCACCGTTCCCGCGGGCGGGGCCTCGGCGAAGACGCACCGGTAGCAGGGCCCCTTCCCCGGGACGACCGTGAGGACCTGCCCCTCGAAGCGGAGGATGGCCCCGTGGGAGAAGGGCTTGCCCTCGAGGAGGGCGGCGTCGTTCACCAGGTAGCGGGTGGAGAAGTTGTCGGAACCGTCCACGATGAAATCGTAGTCGCGGAAGACGCTGCGGGCGTTGTCGGCCGACAGGGGCTCCTCGTAGACCCGGGTCCTGACGTCAGGGTTGAGGCGGGCCACGAACTCCGCCGCCGACCTCGCCTTGCCCTTCCCGACGTTCCCGGCGTGGATGGTCTGCCGCTGGAGGTTCGAGAGGTCCACGGTGTCGTAGTCCATGATGCCCAGGGTCCCGACGCCCGCCGCGGCGAGATACTGCACCGCGGGGCTCCCGAGGCCCCCGGCCCCGACGCAGAGTACCCTTCCCTTGAGCAGCCGCTCCTGCCCCTTCCCCCCGACCTCCGGCATCACCATCTGGCGGGAGTAGCGCACAATCTGCTGGTCCGTGAAGGGGTAGGCCATGGGGGGCCTTTCCGCCCCTCGCCTATTAAACTCGTCCGAAATTTCGCTATAGTTTATGATTCAAAAACGGGATGCGACAGTGATGCTCGACCTCTTGAGAGTGCTCGTAGGGGCCGCGGTCCTCCTCTATGCGGTCCACACCGACCTCCGGACCCGCAGGGTTCCGAACCGCACCTGGCTCCTCCCCATCGGCGCGGGGCTGGCCATGGACGTCCCGGACGCCCTGGAGGGGGGGGCGCTGTTCCTGCGGGGGGCGGCGCTCTCGGCAGGGGTCATGGTCCCGCTCGCGCTGGCCATCTACTACTTCCCCGGGTCGGGCTTCGGGGGGGCCGACGCCAAGGCGCTCATCGCCCTCTCGGTCCTCTTCCCGGCCTGGCCGGCCCTGGGAGCCCTCCCCGTCAGCCAATCTTCCGCGTTCGCGCTCGGAGCTTTCACGGCACCTTCGGGAGTCTTCACCCTGGGCCTCCTCTACAACGCGCTGTTCCTGAGTTTGCTCATACCTCTCGGGTTCCTCCTGTGGAACCTGAAGCGGGGTGCGCGGTCCAGGTTCATGTGGGTGGGCTATCCTGTCCCGGTGTCGCGGCTCGACCCGACTCGCATGAAACTCCTCCACCCCATTCCCGGAGATCCGGAACGGGCGGGAGCACTCGGGGCTTTCCGGGGAAGAAAGGTCACCGAGCCGATGGTGCGCGACCTGGAAGCGAGACTCGGGGCTGGCGGGGAGGTGTGGGTCACCCCGCTGCTGCCCTTCATGGTTTCGCTGGCTTTCGGATTCGTCGTCGCGCTGGTGTTCGGAAATGTCCTCCTCTGGGTCGCCACGCTGGGCCGCCTCCCCGCCTGAAGAGAGGTCCCGCCGAGGACGGCCCCCAAAAAGATTTGAGCCCGACGCGGGACGTGGGGGAGATGGCGAAATCCGAAAATCGGGCTCTCGCCCGCGAGCTCCGCGCCCGCCGCCTCGACGGCTACCTCATCTATGCGGCCAGCGAGGGCGACGCCGACATGCACTACGCCACCCGGTTCCTCGCCCCCGACCCGTTCCTCTACCTCTGGAAGGGGGGCCGCACCACCGTGGTGGTCTCCCGCCTGGAGTTCGGCCGGGCGCGGAAGGAGGCGAAAGCCTCCGAGGTCCGGTGCATGGACGACTACGGCTGGGCCGCCATCGCGCGACGAAATCCCAAGGACGCGACAGCCGCGTTCATCGCCGAGGTCCTCCGGAGGAAGGGGCTCCGCCGGATCGGGGTCCCGCCCAACTTCCCCTTCGACCTCGCCCTCCGCCTCCGCCGGCGCGGGTTCGCGCTGGAACCGCTGGACGCCCTCCGGCAGGACCGGACCTTGAAGACCTCCGCGGAGGTGGCGGCCATGAGGCGGGTCCAGCGGGCCACCGAGGAGGGCATGGCCCTCGCTCGGAGGATGCTCCGGAAACGGACCACCGCGGACAGGATACGGAGCGCCGTGGACACCCTCCTTCTCCAGCGCGGGTGCGAGCCCGGCCACCTCATCGTCGCGCCCGGCCCCGGCAGCGCCGACCCCCACTGGGCGGGGAGCGGGCCGGTCCGGCCCGGGGACCCCGTGGTGTGCGACTTCTTCCCCCGCTCGCTCGCCACTCGCTATTTCGCGGACATGACCCGCACTTTCATACCCGGAAGGCCGTCGCCCCGAATCCGGGAACTCTACGACCTCGTTCTCCGGGCCCAGAAGGCCGGCCTGGCCGAGGTCCGGCACGGCGCCTCCTGCAGCGCCCCCCACCAGGCGGCGGTGGAGGTGTTCAAAGAGGCCGGGGTCGAGAAACTCTACATCCACTCCACTGGCCACGGTGTCGGCCTCGAAATCCACGAGCCCCCCAGGCTCGCGGCGAACGGCCTGACTCTCCGGACCGGTCAAGTGGTGACGGTCGAGCCGGGACTCTACGACCCCCGGGTCGGGGGGGTCCGGCTCGAGGACATGGTCCTCGTAAAGCGGGGCGGCTGCGTGAACCTGACCCGTTTCGACAAGCGGTGGACCGTATGGTAGCCAAATTCGAAGTGCTCCGGCACGCCGGCGAGGAGGTCTCGCCCGAGGAACGGTTGCAGAAACACCGCAGGGCGGGCAAAATCCTCCGCGAAATCCGGGACGAGGCGGCGGCCCGCATCAAGCCCGGGGCCCGCCTGATTGAAATCGCTGAATTCGTCGAGAGCAGAATCCGCGAAGCTGGAGCCGAGCCCGCCTTCCCGTGCAACATCTCCCGGAACCACGAGGCGGCCCACTACACTCCGAAGGCGGATGACCCCCTCGTCTTCGGCGAGGACATCGTGAAACTCGACGTCGGGGCCCAGGTGGACGGCTTCATCGCCGACACGGCGGTGACGGTGGACCTCTCGGGGAGGCACGGGCCCGTCGTCGAGGCGGCCCGGAAGGGGCTCGAAGCCGCCATCGCCACCGTCCGGGCGGGGGTCTCCACCGCGGATATCGGGGCCGCCATCGAGAGGGCCATCGGGGAGTTCGGCGGCGTCAAGCCGGTGGGCAACCTGTCGGGACACGGCCTGGAGCGCTACACGCAGCACGCCCCGCCCTCCATCCCCAACCGGGCGACGCCGGGGGGGCCCCGCCTGCGGTCCGGCCAGACGGTCGCCATCGAGCCCTTCGCCACCACCGGAGCGGGCCGCGTGAAGGACGGGTCCGCCGTGGAGATCGTGATGCTCACCGGCGAGAGGCCCGTCCGCCTCGCCCAGGGGCGGGCGGTCCAGGCGGAGCTGCGGAAGTTCCGGGGACTCCCCGTGGCCAAGCGGTGGCTCAAGTCGCCCCAATTGGAACTGGGCCTGCGGCAGTTGAAGGGGGCCGGGGTCCTCTACGAATATCCCGTCCTGGTGGAGGTGGCGGGGGGTCCCGTGGCCCAGTTCGAGCACTCGGTCATCGTCACCGACGACGGGTGCGAGGTCTTCACGTAATCACCGTTTTTTGCCGCCCTTCACGCTCTTGAACAACTCGGACGCCTCGTTCACGGTCGCGTTTTCGTGGATGAGGGAGCGCAAGGCCCGGATCATCGCCACCGGATGCGGATGGCGCCAGATGTTCCTCCCGAGATTGACGCCGATGGCGCCCTTCTGGAGGCCGTCGTGGACGAACTCGAACACCTCTCGTTCGGAATCCGCTTTGGGCCCTCCGGCCATGACGACGGGGACCGGACAGCCGTCGACGACCTTCTCGAATCCCTCGCACCAGTAGGTCTTGACCACGCGCGCGCCGAGTTCCGCCGCGATGCGGCAGGCCAGAGCGAGGTATCGGGCGTCTCTCTTCTCGAGCTCCTTGCCCACGGCCGTCACCGCCATCACGGGAACGCCGCACTCCTCGCCCTCATTCACCAGCGCCGAGAGGTTCAGGAGCGTCTGCTTCTCGTATTTGCTGCCGACGAAGACCGAGACGCCGACGGCGGCCGCGTTCAGGCGCACGGCCTCCCGCATGGAGGTGGCGACACCCTCATCGGCCAGGTCCTCCCCCACCATGCTGGTGCCGCCGGAGACCCGGAGGATGACGGGCTTGCTCTTCCCGGGAGGGATGGACGAGCGGAGCACTCCGCGCGTCACGAAGAGGGCGTCGCAGTGTGGGAGCAGAGGCGCCACGGTCTCGCCCGGCTTCTCCAGGCCAGTGGTCGGCCCCTGGAAGTATCCGTGGTCAATGGCGAGAAAGAGGCAGCGCCCGTCCTGCCGGATGACCTGCGCCAGCCGATTCTCCATTCCCCAGTCCATCTCCGCGAGACCTCCCGGGCCGGATTTAAACCTTTGTTGCGTCCCGGCGAATCGAGAGAATTCCTGAGGGGACCGGCGCGGGCTTCCGATATTGCCACGCGTCCGGGAGGGGCGCGAGACTAAGGTCCGCGCCGGCTGAGCGGCAGGGTTTCCGGGGGGACCGGGACTTCGGGCCGGACGACCAGATACCCCTTCTCGATGAGCCAGTGGTGGAACTCCCACGCGGTGTGCCGGCAATCCGTTCTGCAAATCTGCCGTATTTTCTCGTACTCCTCCGAGCCCTTCTCGTGCTTGTTCAAGTCCATCTGGACCGGGCACTTCACGTCGTTGCAGTACTCCCTCGGCTTGTAGTCCGCATGCCCGGCGATCGGCATCAACGGAGAGGCGGCGCGGGACTATAAAATTGTGGTGTTTCGGGGGGCTCCGGGCACATCCTTTTTAACGAAGAGACGAAGTCGAGCGATGACCCTCGTGGTCTGCACCGACTGCAAGCGGCAGTTCCAGTTCGGCCCCACCCGGGAGGTCACCGGGGGCTACCTCTGCCCGGAGTGCCTGGAGAAGCTCTATCGGAAATTGCAGGGTGAAACGACATAGAATGGCCGGGGACGGGCTCGGCGAGCTGGTCACGATCAGCCGCCAAATCGGCCAGGACCCCTCTCTCGTGCTCGCGGGGGGAGGGAACACCTCCGTGAAGCTCACCGAAACAGATCCGCTGGGCAGAAAAGTGAAGGTCCTGAGGGTGAAGAGCAGCGGCTCCGACCTGCGCGCCATTCGGGCCGGGGATTTCGTGGGAGTCCGCCTTGGAGAGGTCCAATCCCTGCGGTCCCGCCCCGGGATGGCCGACGCGGAGATTGTCGAAATCTTGGAGCGACTTCGCGTGGAACCCGGGCCCCGCCCCTCCATCGAGACCCTCCTGCACGCCTTCCTCCCCGGAAAATTCGTCCTCCACACCCACGCCGACGCGGCGCTCATGCTGACCAACACCCCGGAGCCACGGCGCCACGTCGCCGGAGCCCTCGGGAGCGGCGCCGCCCTGGTCCCCTACCGGAGGCCCGGGTTCCGCCTCGCCAAGGACGCTGCGGCCGCGGCCCGGCGGGCCCGGTGGGTCGTTCTCGAGAAGCACGGTCTCGTGACCTGGGGGGAGACGGGTTGGGAGGCTCTCCGAGAGACCCGCCGAGCGGTGAAGAGGGCCTCGGAATACGTGCGAAAGAGGCGGCGGGCCGTTTCGGCGCCTCCCGCGGCCCCCCGGTCCGACGGGGAGTGGCCTTTCGCGCCGGAACTGCGTGGCGCCCTGTGCGCGCGGGAGCGAGGAATTCTCCACTTCGAGACCTCTCCCGAACTCCTCGCCTTCCTTGCGCGCCCGGGGGCGAGAGAGACTGCTCTCCGGGGCCCCGCCACCCCGGACCACCTGATGAAAACCGGAATCCGTCCCCTCTGGACGGACGGGTCCAGTCCCGATGCGCTCCGCGCCGCGGTGAGGACCTACGAGAAGGCATACGAGGCCTACTACCGGCGCCACTTCCGCCGGAGCACTGAGGCGCGGGCAGCCGGGATGCACAATCCGGCCCCGCGGCTGGTCCTCGTTCCCGGAGCCGGTGTGGCGGCCCGGGGGAAAGACCGGCACGCCGCGATGCTGGCGGCCGAGATTTTCCGCCACACCCTCTCGGTGATGGAGGGCGCATCCGCCCTCGGGGGGTATGTGACCGTGAGCGAGGCGGACCTGTTCGATGTGGACTACTGGCCCATGGAACTCTACAAACAGACCCTCGCGAAGCCCGCTGGCGAACTGGAGGGGCGCATCGCCCTGGTGACCGGCGCCGCCAGCGGCATCGGCCGGGCTGTGGCCCGGAAACTCGCCGGTGCGGGAGCCCACGTGGCGGTGGCCGACCTGGACCGGAAGGGCGCCGGGGCCGTGGCGTCCGATATCAACTCCCGGTGGCCCGACCGGGGCCTGGCAGTGCCCATGGACGTGACCTCCGAGGAGTCGGTGAGGGCGGGCTTCCGCGCCTGCGTCGGCGCCTTCGGGGGCCTCGACATCGTGGTGCCCAACGCGGGCGTCGCCCTCCCGTCGCCCGTCGAATCCACGACCCTCGAATCGTGGGAGCGCTCCTTCGCGGTCAACGCCACCGGCGCGTTCCTCACCGCCCGGGAGGGCTTCTCCATCCTGAAGCGCCAGGGCCTCGGGGGCGCCATCGTCTTCGTGGCCTCCAAGAACGTGCCGGCTCCCGGAAAGGAGTTCGGCGCCTACAGCGCCTCCAAGGCGGCCGGGGCCCAGCTGGCCCGGGTCCTCGCCCTGGAGGGCGCGCCCGCCGGGGTCCGGGTCAACCTGGTGCACCCCGACGCAGTCTTCCAGAACTCCCGCCTCTGGAGCGGGGCGGTGAAGCGGGAGCGGGCCCGGGCCCACGGGGTCCCCCCGGCGCGGCTCGGGGAGTTCTACCGCCAGAGGAGCCTCCTGGGGGTCGAGGTGACTCCGGAGGACGTGGCCGAGGCCGTCCTGTGGCTTGCATCCGACCGGAGCTCCCGGACCACCGGATGCGCCATCTCGGTGGACGGGGGCGTGAAAGAGGCGTTCCTGAGGTAAAAGTAAAGAGAGGGGCCCCTCTCCCATAGTCACCGAATGGCCGAGGACGCGCTGAAGGACAATCTCCGGAAGCTCTCCGAAATCGAGACCGACATCGAGGAGCTCACCCGGATGGAGAAGCTCTTCGACCGATTGGCCTCCGCCGAAGCGGCCATCCACCGCCTCGAGGAAGGGCTCCGGGGCCTAGCCCGGACCGCCGATGTCCAGGAGGTCCGGCGGGACGTGAAACTCCTCTCCGAGGGCCGGGCCTCCCTGGAGCGCGGGCTCCAACTCCTCGAGCAGAGGATGCTGGACCAGGTGGGCCGCCTGGCGGCCGCCGATGCCGCGGCCGTGAGGGACCTCGAGGGGTTCCGGAAATACTACGAGCGGCTCCAGGCCCTGGAAACAGCGGTGGACAAACTGGGCGCCTCGGGCTTCGTCAACGAGAAGCGGTTCGAGGAGCTCCGGGACGCCCTCGACCAGCAGGCGGAGGAGATCCGGCGGCGGACCGACGCGCGCCTCGGAGCCCAGGAGGCGGCCCTCCAGAAACTGCGGGACGAGATCGACCGCCGGACGACTCGTGAGGAGACATCAGATCTGGCCGCGGAGGCCCGGGCCCTCCAGGCGCGGATAGACTCCGTGGAGCGGGGTGTGCGGGCCCAGGCGGAGGCGACGCAGGGCTCCGTCGAGAGGCTGAGCGAAGTGGACGCCAAGATCATCGACGACATCTCCAAGGTCCAGCGCAGTCTGGAGCGCCTGGGAGAGGTGGACCGGCTCGCCCGGCGGGCCATGGAGGCGGCCGCCGAGAAGGTGACGCCGGCGAAACTGGACGAGGTCCGGAGCGACCTGCTGGAGAAGATGGAAATCTCGGAGCGCCTCGGGGAGCGGGTGGGAGCTTTGGAAGCCACCCTCCGGCGCCTCCAGAACGAAGGCGCGGCGGCGCTGAGGCGGGAGGACCTGGAGCCCCTCCGCCAGAGCGTCAAGGAACTCCAGATGGTGAACGTCCCTGCGGTCCTGGAGCGAAGAGACGCCCAGTTGCAAGCGCTGCGGACCGACATCGAGAGGCTCTCACGGGTGGACGGGGAGATTATCCGGGAGATGGGTCGCCTCGCGAAGGCCTACGGGAAGGTGGCCGATTTGGAGAGGGAGGTGGCCCGGAAGACGGGCCGTCCCCTGCCGCCGGAGGAGAAAACGCCGGAAGAGCCCCGCCGGGCCCCGGAGGTCGCGCTCCCATCGCCTCCCGCCTCCCCTCCGGAGCCCCCGCGGCACGACCCCGAGTCGAAGCGCCGGGAAAAGGAACAGGCGCTCCAGGCGGCGGCCCTCCTTCAGAGGGAATACGCCGAGGGAGCCATCACTCGCGCCTCCTACGTCGAGGTGCTGCGGAGCACCCTGGCCCACCTGCAGGAGTTGCGGAAAGAGGCCGGGCTCTCGGAGCCGGACGAGGCCGAGACCCGGCTCCGGGCCGAACTCCAGAGCCTCACCCGGTCCTGAGCCCCCGCCCGATCCGTGCCTCCAGGACTTTCCGGACCCGCCGGGTGGTGGCCGGAGAGCCGCTGGCCACCGCGACGATGAACCCCCGGGTGCGGACCACGGAGGGGAGGATGACCCCTCCGGCGCGGTCGGCGCGGTTGACCAAAACCCCGCGGGCCCGGCAGCGTTCCTCGATGAACCGGTTCAGGAGGGGGTCATCCGTGGCAGCGACGGCGAGGGTGGCTCCCCTCAAATGGGCGGCGACCGCCGGTCGCCGGGGTTCGAGGACCGCCCGGACCAGGCGGATCCGGCCGGAGCGCGAGCGAGACATCCGCTTCAAGCGAGGAGAGAACTCCCGGCTCACCACGGTCACGGGCGCCACGCGGGAGAGGGCATCCGTCTTCCGGGTCCCGGCCTGACCGCCTCCGAAGACAACGACGCGCGACAGGCGCACCAAAAGCGGGTAGTGCCGGGGGTAGAGCGGGCGCGAGGCACGGTTGGCCATGGACTCCTCTGGGCGGTGACCGGGAAAGGGTTGGCGCGCCTGGAGGGCCGGGGACGCCCTAATCGGTGGCCGGCGGGTGGTCCTCATGCTCGCCGATGATGGCGCGGAGCGTCTGGACCTCCCCGAGGAGGTTCCGGAGAGAGAGGACGCCTTTGAGGGCGCCGGAGAGGTCGGTGACCACCAGATGCCGGATGCGGTGCTCCCGCATGAGTCGCGCGGCCTCCCCAACCCCGGAGTCCTCCCGCACCTGAATCACTTTTCGCGCGGCGACCGACTCCACGGGCCCGCCCAGGTCCATGCCGGAGGCCACCGCCCGGATGATGTCCCTCTCTGAGAGGACGCCCGCCACGGACCGGGGGTCTCCGGGCTCGGTGATGACCACCAGGCCGATGGCGTGCTTTGCCATGAGGACCGCGGCTTCGTGGAGGCTGGAGCCCAGGGGCAGGGTCACAGGGGCGCGCGCCAGCAGGGGCCCGACCGGGATCACCATGTCACTCCCGCTCCTCCGGGGGCCGATAGACCAGCTCCGAGGGGCCCGTGTAGTAGGCCTTGGGCCGGAGGAGGCGGTTCCTCTCTCTCTGTTCGAGGATGTGTGCGCACCATCCGGCCGCGCGGCCGACGGCGAATATCGGGGTGAACACCGCCGCCGGGATTCCGAGGAGGTGCATGACCAGGCCGGAGTAGAAATCCACGTTGGGATAAATGTTCGACCCCGACAAACGCCGGAGGGCGTGGTTCTCGATTTCGGCGGCGGTGGCGAAGAGGCCCCCATTGCTCTTCCTCCGGGCCAATGACTCGGCCATCTCCCGGAGGACTCTGTAACGGGGATCGAAGTTCTTGTAGACCCGATGGCCGAAGCCAGGGATTCGCCCCCCGCCCTCCAGAGCGCTCCGGACTTTGTCCGCAGCCCTCTCCGGGGACCCGGTCTCCAGGATGAAGCGCAGGGCGTCCTCGTTGGCGCCCCCGTGGAGGGGGCCCTTGAGGGCTGCGATTCCGGAGGTGACCGCCGCATAGAGGTCCGCGCGAGTCGAGGCGGTGACCATGCAGGCGAAGGTGGAGGCGTTGAGCTCGTGCTCGGCATGCAGCACCAGGAGGGCGTCCAGGATGCGGGCGTCCTCCGGATCCGGGGGGTCGCCGGAGAGCATGCAGAGGAAGTTGGCGGCGTGCCCCAGGTCCCGCCGGGGAGGGACGGGTCGCTGGCCGTCCCGGACCCGGCGAAGATGGGCCACCAGGGAGGGCATGACGGCGATGGTCCGAAAGGCCCTCTCGAGTTCGACGGCCCGGTCCACGCCCTCCGCGGGGTCCAGGGCTCCGAGGGCCGAGAGGGCGGTCCGGAGGCCATCCACGGGGTGGGCCGAGGGGCCGAGCTCGTCAAGGATGCGGGCGATGGGGTCCGGGACTTTTCGGAACCCGGCGAGGTGGGTGGAGAATTCCCGGAGGCGCGCCGGGGTCGGCAGGCGCCCGTCAAGGAGGAGTGCGGCAACCTCCTCGTAGGTCGCGCGGCCGGCCAGGTCCTCGATGCTGTAGCCCCGGTAGAGAAGCCGGCTCTTCTCGCCGTCAATGAAACAGATTTGGCTCTCTTTGACGTAGACCCCCTCGAGGCCCCGGTAAATAACCGGCACCACCGTCATCACCATTCCTCCGAAGCGGGAAGGAAAAGCGTACCCCGGGGGCCCGGCGGGTCCCTCGGGCGGGCAAACTTCTTGACGGCAGTGAAAGATGCCTCCCTGGCGGGAGGCGCTGCGGCCCGCCCCGAGCAGCCCCGTGGGGTAGTGGTCAATCCTGCGAGGTTCTGACCCTCGCGACGTCGGTTCGAATCCGGCCGGGGCTAACTGTCGCCGGGGGAAGAGGGGCTCCGCCCCCCATCCCCTGAACGAACTTCATCTATTGAGACCGCGCATCGAGAAGGATGCCCTTCCTCCTCCGGGTCGAACTGGTGGACGACGAGCGTGCCAGCCGCGTGGATGGCTTCGAAATCAAGTTCGAAAGCCAGCAGATGGCCTACGGCCTCCTTGCCCTGGTCAGGAAAAACGCGGAGTATTCGGGTCGGAGCGTGGAAGAGTTGGGCGCGCCGGTGGACGCTTCCAAAGCGCGGAGCCGGCTCTTTGAGCGCCTGGGGAGGAGGAGCGACGCGCCGGTGCCCGGCCCTGCAAGACCGGTCCCCGGATCCGTCCCCCCGCCATCTGCCGGCCTGTCCCCCGACGCCGCGACTTCGCAGCCCCCTCGTCCGAGGGGGGAGGGGGGCCCTGACGCAGTCGGGGCCCCGTCCCGTCCCAGGGAGGAGGCCTCCAGGGAGGGCCCGGCCCAGAAACGCTCGCTCCTCTGGCTCAAGCGGTAGGCGGGCCTGAGGCCCGGCGGCGGATCAGGACCGAGATGTCGGCTTCCAGAAGACCTTCTCCGCGGCCGTCGAAACCCCGACAGCGGAGCGCGACGACCCCGCGATCGGGCTTCGAGGTTGCGCGGGTCTGGAGCACTTCGCAGGTGAACCGGACCGTCTCGCCCGGGTAGAGAGGAGAGAGGAACCGGACCCGGTCGAACCCGAGGATGGCGACGAGGTTCCGGATGAGCCCGCTCTCCTCGAGGGACTGGCTGAGGAGGGAAAGGGCGTAGACCCCGGGGGCGATGCGCGCCCGGAAGCCCGCCTTCCGGGCGAACCCGTCGTCGAGGTGGAGGGGATGCTTCCGTCCGGTGAGTTCGCAGAAACTGTCCAGTTCTCTCCCGGGAAAGGGGCGGGGGGCAGTCTCGTACTTCTGACCCGGAGCGAAGTCCTCGAACCAGAGGCCCCGGGAGGCCCGGGCCGGCTCAGCCATGGGCCGATGTGCGGGACCGGACGGAAACCTTTTTCGCGTCCTTCCCCCGCTGGCTTCTATGGCCAAGCCCCTCATCGTCCTCAACTTCAAGGCATACGAGGAGTCCCTGGGCGAAAAAGCGGTGCGCATGGCCCAATCGGCAGAGAGAGTTGGCAAGGAAATGGGGGTGGAAATCGTGGTCTGCCCCCAGCCTCTCGACCTGCACCGGGTCGCATCGAAGGTTGCCATCCCGGTCTACGCCCAGCACACCGACGGAGTGGCTCTCGGGGCCTTCACCGGCCACGTGACAGCGAAGGCGGTCAAGGAAGCGGGAGCCCGGGGCACCCTCCTGAACCACTCCGAGCGGAGGTTGAGGACAGACGAGCTCGACGCCGCGGTCAAGGAGGCGCGGGCGGCGGGCCTCAAGGTTATTATCTGCGCCAACACGCCGGCGGCCTCCCGGGCAGTGGCGGGTCTGGAGCCCGACTTCGTCGCCATCGAGCCCCCGGAACTCATCGGCTCGGGCATCCCGGTCTCCAAGTCGAAGCCCGAAGTGGTGAAGTCGGCCGTGGAGGCGGTCCGGGCCGGGAGCCCGAAGGTCGGTGTGCTCTGCGGGGCCGGCATCTCCAAGGCGGAGGACGTGAAGGCAGCCATGGCCCTCGGGACGGCCG
This sequence comes from Halobacteria archaeon, assembly GCA_038869515.1. Taxonomy (GTDB): domain Archaea; phylum Halobacteriota; class Syntropharchaeia; order JACQPP01; family JACQPP01; genus JAWCQZ01. The sequence goes on along the minus strand of JAWCQZ010000004.1, from coordinate 117,651 downwards.
GAGTCCTGCTGGCCTCCGGGGTCGTCAAGGCGCCGAATCCGGAAAAGGCCCTCCGGGAATTGATGCCGTAACCGCGCCCGCTCAGAGCAGGTCCACGATTTCCACTTCCGCGCCCTCCGCCATTGCGCCCAGCGCCTGCTTGGCGGCATGGCGATAGGGCTCGAGGTCCCCGGGGTAGTGCTCCCGGACCCGTTGGAGGGCCGGGTCGCCCCCCAGGAGGGAGAGGCGCTCCTCGGTCTGCTTCGCCGTATCGAGAATCCACCGATTCCGGACGGCCCTCGTGGAGGAGAGCACCGTCTCGGGCCGGAAGGCGACCAGCTCCGAGCCCCGGGACTCGTAGGAGCGCACCTTCGCGGTGAGGGCCACCAGGGAGGGGGTCTCCATCCTGGAGAGGGCGTCCGTGGTCTCCCGGTCGAACCTGCCCGAGAAGAAGGACCAGGAGCCGGTGGGATCGGAGACCCGGGCCCGGACCATGTCATCCCGGACTCGGGAGACGTCGGTGAGGGTCCCGACGAAGAAGATGCGGTTGCACTTCGCGCCCGTCGGCGTCCAGAGGTAGCGCCGGGCGTAGGTCCCCTCGCCCTCGCGGGTGAGGAGGTTGCTCCGCTCGATTTCGTAGGCGAAGAGGCGCCTGGCCGGCTCCCGGAAGCGGAGCCCGTCGCTTTCGGCGGCCGCCATGGCTCAGAGGCCCCCCTCCAGGTCGGGGGCCCCGAGTTCCTCCATGGTCTCGACGAGGATGTAGCGCCCCACCTGGGGGCCCCGCACGTGGAAGTAGCGGCCGAAGAGGGCCCGCTTCATGTCGTCGAGGATGGCCGCGGTGTCGAGGGTCTCCTCGACCCGCTTCCGGGCCGCGTCGAGGGTGATTCCGGTGCACCTCTCCGCGAGGTCGCGGTTCAGCAGGATGTCCTTCGCCGCCGCGCCGTCGTCGAGGATGGCCTTGACCCGGATGTCCTCCACCGGGGAGACCGAGCCGTGCTCGGAGCACGCCCCCTTCTGGACCATCCGGCCGCACCGGGGGCAGCGCTTGATGTATCCTGAGCCGGGAAGGATGTCGAGGAGCGCGCCCGCCATCTCCACGGGGGTCCCGCGGGCGACCACCTCCTGCTCGAGAGGGACGACGGCGCTCGCCTTGCCGACCTTCACGCTCAGCCGGTCGTTGAACCTGTCGGAGACCACCGAACGGAACTCGTAGGACTTCCCCTCCTCCACCTCGGGGTGGTTGTTGCCCGCGAAGATGGTGAACTTCATCTGGCCTGTCTCGTCGCCCATCAGCCCCACCTGGGCGATGGCGGGGGAGCGCGATTCCCACAATTGGAGGATGCGCCCGCGGACGGTGACCCACTGGTTCGCCTGCTTGATCTCTTCGAACTTGACCACGGCGTCCCTCCGCTCCCGCTCCGCCACTCTGACCTCCTCCGCGAGGGGCACGATGGCGCTGGTCCGGTTCAATTTGATGGAAACTCGGCCCTGGTAACTGTCGGTGACCGCGTTGCGGAACTGGTAGGACCTCCCCTCCTCCACCTTCGGGAGGCCCGCCTTCGCCCAAGAGACGAACTTGACGGTCCCGCTTTCGTCGCCAAGGAGTCCCGTCTGGGCGATGGAAGGGGTCCGGGGCTCCCAGAGCTGGAGGACTTTGGCCTTGAGGTTCACCCACCGGCCCGCCTCGGTCAAATCTGCGGCGCGGACGTCGACCGCGGGAGTCAGGGGCGCTGAGCCCTTGGAGCCCCCGTAGAGGTTGAGGACCGAGCGAAACGCCTCCTCAGGCGGGACCTGGAATTCGAGGATGAGTTTGGAAAGCCGGGGCTCGATCTCCTCCCGGGGAACCTGGGGGGCGCGCGCCTGGACCCGCTGGACCAGAGCCGCGATGTCCACCGCGGTCCCGGGCGCAGCCGGAATGCCGGAGGCGGGGACCTCGGACCCCGCAGATTTTTTCTCCGCGGGCGGGGCCGATTTTTTCGGGCTTTGGGGAGCCGGTGCGTCCGAAGGAGGCACCGGGCGCTTGGTAACCATCCCCACCCACACGCGGAACCTGTTTTAAAAGGCAGGTGACCGCGTGGTGAAAGTGATTTGCGACCGCGCCTTCCCGCAGCCGCGCGAGAACTCCCGCCTCAAGCTCCGCGTCGCCACCCTGGAGAGGCGGCTCCGCGAACTCCAGGCCGCCCTCTCCCGCTTTCACCCCCCGCCCGCCAAGCGGTGATTCCAGGGGTGGGAGATTTGGGATTGCGGGATTGAAATGGCGTCCGATCTCAAAATCTCAAATCCTCAATCTCCAAATCCCCCCGCCGCTGTCGTCGCCGACCACCGCGAGAGCCGCTCGGGCGTCCCCGACCTGCTGCGGAGGTGCCACAACCTCCCCGTCCTCATGCGCCCCCTTCCCGCCGGCGACTACCTCCTTCCGGGCGGGCTCGCCGTCGAGCGGAAGAGGACGTGGGACCTCCTGGCCTCCTTCCACGACGGCCGCCTCAACCGGCAGGGGGCCGCCCTGAAGCTCTGCTACTTTCGCGCCCTCCTCGTGGTCGAGGGGCCGGGAGCGCACTCCCTGGTCCACGGCAGGCTCCAGGCGGCCATGGCCCGCTGGGCGGTCCGGTGGCAGGTGCCGGTCCTGTGCACGCGGCGCAAATCGGGGACCGCTTCGCTGCTGGCATCCCTCTGCGAGCCCGGCGGTCCCCCACCCGGGGTTCCCGCGCCGCCCTGGGTCCGGAAGCATCGGGATCCCCGCGGAGGGGGGCTGCGCCTCGTCCTCCAGCTCCCCGGGGTCGGACCGGTCCTCGCCCGCCGGCTCCTGGAGGAGTTCGGCAGTCCCGCCGGAGTCCTCTCGGCCGGGAGAATGGAACTGGCGAGAGTCCCGGGCGTCGGGCGCCGGCGGGCCCGGAAGATTTGGAGGATTGCGACGACAAATCCTCTGAAGTGAGGAAAGCCTTTTGTTGCTCCTCGACAACCCTCCCGGATGGCCCAGCAAACCGAGGCGCAGCGGAAACTCGACCTCTCGGGCGAAGTCTGCCCCTGGCCGGTGATTTTCACCCAGCGGGAGATGAAGAAGATGGCTGCGGGCGAGACCGTCGAGGTCCTGACCGACAACCTTCCGAGCGTGAGCAACATCCCCGAAGCGGTCCTCAAGGAGGGGCACGAGGTCGTCGGGACCTCCGAGGCGGGGCCCGGGGTCTACAAGATTCTGATTCGGAAGAAGTAGAGGAGGATTCAGGTCGGAGACCTCTTGGACAGTATGACGAACCTGAGAGCAACTGAGGGCGGTTTTTCGCGAGGTGCAGTGTTGCAATCGCAAGGGCCGCCGCGCGAGGGGGGCCGCCAGCGCCACTTTTGCGACGAGCGCCGACCCGTGGGAGGCACGAGGAGCGGCGCTGGTCCGAGCGAGCGCAGCGAACGAGGACGCGGCCCCCGAGCGCGCGGCCCGTCGAGCGACCCCAAACGGGGCGTGGCATCATGACCGGCCCCGCTCAAACCCGCGCCCACCTCTACATCCGGGGCGACGTCCAGGGGGTCGGCTTCCGCCACTTCATCCTGCGGGTCGCGGGGCGGGCCGGTGTCGCGGGCTGGGTCCGCAACCTCGAGGACGGGCGGGTCGAGGCGGTGGCCGAGGGGCCCGAGGCCGCCGTGAAGCAGTGGGTGGAGGGGTGCCGGAAGGGGCCGCCCTTCGCGCAGGTGGAGGGGGTCGAGGTGGCCTGGGAGGCCCCGGAGGGAAAGTTCAAGGAGTTTGAGATCGTTCGTTGAGCGTATGTTGAAAAACGATGTCCCAAAAATCGGCCGGTTGCCGATTTTTGGCTAGTCGCCATGTCCGAAATCCGGGCGTACAAAACACTGGACACGAAGGGTTTTCTCTGTCCGATTCCCGTCGTGAAGGCCAAGAAAGCCATCCGGGACGTCCCCGTGGGTCAAATCCTGGAGGTCATCTCCACCGACCCCGCGGCTAAGGCGGACATCCCCGCGTGGACTGCACGGGACGGGCAGGAACTTCTGAAAACGGCGGAGGACCCGGTCGGGCCGCTCTTCACGTTCTGGGTGAGGCGGAAGACGTAAAATTTCGCAGGAAGAGGGTTTCTCGAGTCGGAATCCTTAAATAGTTTAACGTTAAACCGAGAATCGTGAGCCACTTCCGCACCAAAACCCTGCGCATCGGAAACTCCCTGGGCGTCCTGATTCCCAGGGAGATCGTCCGGCAAGAAAATCTGCGCCCGGGGGAACCGGTCCAACTCCGCATCGTATCCAAGGAGCGAGCCAGGGCCGTGGAGGAGGTCTTCGGCATCTTCCGGGGTTCCCGGGGCTTCGCCCGACTGGACCGGCTGGAGAGGCGGCTGCCCGCCGGAAAAGGGCGGCCTCTCCGGGGGTCCTGAGGTCCGGTGTTCCTGGACACGAACCTTCTCATCGAGTACCTGATTGGCTCCCCCAGGGGCGCGCGGGTGAAGGAGGTCCTCGCGCGCGAACCGTGCTCCGTTTCGGCCTTCACCGCGGCCGAGTTGGTGCTCTGGTGCCTGCGGGAGGGGCACGACCCGGCCCTGGCCCTGCAAGAGGCCCGGCGGGTCGTGGACGTCGTGATTCCCGGCGAAACCGTGTTCCGGGAGGGGGCGCGCATCACCCACGCCCGGAAGAGGCAGGAGAAATCCTTCGGCCTCATGGACGGCCTCATCCTCGCCGGCGCCCGGGACGCCGGGGAGGCGCTTCTGACCGCCGACTCCGGCTTCCGGGGAATGGAGGGGGTGGAGGTGGTATGAAAACTGCAATTCGCGTGTCGAAGGAGGGAAAATTCTACGTAGCAACCGACCTGCTCACCCACGTCGCAGACCAGGGGAAAACCCGCCAGGAGGCCGTGTCGCGGCTCAAGAAGGGGCTGGAGGAGCACTACCAGATTCTGACGGAGATGGCCCGGAAGGCCCGGGGAGTCTCAGTGCTGGAGCTCGACGTCGGTCATGCCGAAACTCCCGGTCCTGTCGGGTAGGGGCGTCGTCAATGCCCTCCACCATGCCGGGTTCCGGGTTGTGAGGCAGACGGGGAGCCACATCCATCATCGCGACTGGCGCACCCTCGCGGAGCTCCTCGGGGCCACGAAGAGGGCGTTGCCCCCCAACGCCCGCGCCTTCGAGACCTACTACCGGCGGATGCTCAAAAGCGGATTGGGGGTCGGCGAGGTGGCGCGCGAGTTGTCCCGGACCATCCTCAACCCGCCCCTGATGCCGCGCCCGCTCGCGGAGTTCAACAAGCTGGTGACGACGGGCCTCCTGCCCGACGAGGTCCGGGAGATGTACGGCCTCCCGTGGGGGCAGGTCCCGCAGACCGCGTTCGACTTCGTGGACGGGACGCTGGGGCGCTCCATCCCGCGGTGGCCCGGCGTCGTCCGCTATTCGCCCTATTGGATGGTGGCGGAGTTGAGGGGGCGATTGGGATTGGTCGCCTCAGAAACTGCGTAAAGGGTTGTTCGGGGTTTCTCGACGGGCCGCGCGCTCGATGCGCTACTCGCCCTCGCTTCGCTCGGGCTCGTCGGCGGCTGTGATGAGCGCTCGCGGGGCTCGCGCTCATCACACAACTGCCGCCTACGCGCATCTTCGCGCAGCGGCCCTTGCTCTTGCAACTGGCGCTTTTGGATCCCTATCCGTGCTTGCGCGAGCACGCGCACAAGCGGGGCGGCCGAAAGTGCCAAGATGCGACGAGCGCCGAGCCGAAGGCGAGGCGCGAGGAGCGGCACTGGCCCGACCGCGGAGCGAAGCGACGCGCGAGGGCGAGGCCGCCGAGCGTGCGCGTGCGTCGGGTTCTCAAATGGCAATATGTAGAGGCGCTACAGCATCAGTTCAATCCCGAGTTCCTCGGCCAGCTCCTTGTAGCGGTTCCGAATCGTGACCTCCGTGACCCCGGCGGCCTCCGCGACCTCCCTCTGGGTCCTGTGCTCGCCGTAGAGGATGGAGGCGATGTAGATGGCCGCCGCCGCGACCCCCGTGGGGCCCCGGCCGCTCGTCAACTCGCGCTCGGTCGCCTCGCGGACGACGTCCATCGCCTTCGCCTGGACCTCGCCCTTCAGTTTGAGGGCGGAGCAGAAGCGCGGGACGTAGTCGAGGGGGCTCGTGGGGACCAGTTTCAGCGCGAGTTCCCGGGCGAGGAATCGGTAGGTCCGGCCGATCTCCTTCCGGCTCACCTTCGCCACCGCTGCGATCTCGTCGAGGGTCCGGGGGACGTCGCACTGGCGGCACGCGGCGTAGAGGGCGGCGGCCGCGACCCCCTCGATGGAGCGTCCGCGGACGAGGTTGGACTCGACCGCCTTCCGATAGACCATGGCGGCGGTCTCCCGGATGTTCCGGCTCATGGACATCGCGGAGGCCATGCGGTCGAGCTCGCTGAGCGCGAAGGTGAGGTTGCGCTCGGTGGCGCTGCTGACCCGCACCCTCCGCTGCCAGCGCCGGAGGCGGTAGAGTTGGGCCCGGTTCCGCGACGAGATGAGTTTGCCGTAGGCGTCCCGGTTTCGCCAGTCGATCACCGTCGAGAGCCCCTTGTCGTGGATCGTGAGTGTCGAGGGCGCCCCGACGCGGGAGCGCTTCATCCGCTGGTCGTGGTCGAAGGCGCGCCACTCGGGCCCCTGGTCGATGAACGCCTCGTCCGCCACGAGGCCGCACTGGTTGCAGACCAGTTCCGCCCGCTCGTAGTCGTGGACGAGGTCGCGGGAGCCGCACTCCGAGCACACCTTCGGGACCCCCTCCGGGCGCTTGCCCTTCGGGGGCCCCTCAGGCGCGGGTCCTTCGGCGGGTCCGGGTTGCAGTTTCTGCATTCTCTCTCCCTGATAAACCGAGATGCGGGACCCGTCCTTGCGATTGCATCGCAAATCGTCTCGCCGTTCCGGCAAGGCGACCTTCGAAGAGGGGGCCGGGCTTGACCTCCGACCGCGGGTGGAGGATTCCGTAGGGCCTCCGGACCGGGCCGAAGAGGTCCGAGATGCGCCCGATTTCGCGCCCCGATGCGTCGGCGAGCCCCACACCGGGCCGCGCCCGGGCGCCCGGCTCCATGCGGACGACAAGGCGCCCCTGGACCCGGTGCAAGGCGACCGCGAACGGAATTCGCGGCCGTGAGCCGCCGGCGGAGCGGCGCTCGGTGGCCGCGGGCTCGATGGACGGGGCCCGGGCCGGCGGAGTTCGGGGTCGGGAAACGATTCTTGCCGCGGTGCTCAGGGGGGGGCGCGCGCCGAAACGCCGCGCTTCACGGAACGGTCGAGATTTTTTCGGAAAAGAGGCGCGCGGCACACCCTCTTGAGCCGGGGCCGGAGTTATAAAGGTTCCGAGTTGAGAGATTTTCTGCGAAAAATTCGGTGAACGACCGTGGCTCGACCGGGCCCGAGACCTTTTTGACTTCGCGCCACGTCAGCGGCCCGGAACTTCGGCGTCCACGACGACGTGCCACACCCCCGGCGCATACTTCTTGAGCCTCCGGAGAGAGGTCCGCGCCCGGGGAGCGATGCGGCGGAGCCTCTCCAGGGGCCGCCGGAGCACTCTCTCGGGGACGCCTTCGTGGTAGTGGAGCCATCCGCCTCCCCTGAGGGCCCGCAGCGCAGTTTCCAGCGCGAATGCGGAGTCGAGGTGCCCCATCACGACCCGGTCGGCGACCCCGGCGGGGCATGTGGCGCGGCAGTCGCCCAGTCGAGCGTCGACGTTTCCGACCCGGTTGAGGGGCAGGTTGCGGACCAGGAAGCGGTAGGAGTCGGGGTTCACCTCCAGAGCGTGGATTTTCCGGGGCTTCCCCGACCGGGCCATGGGGAGGGCGAAGTAGCCGATGCCCGCGAACATGTCCACCACCACCTCTCCGGGCCCGACCGCCTCCGCCATCCGCGCCCGCTCCGACAGGTTGCCCGGGCTGAACATCACCCGGGTGAGGTCGAGGGAGTAGAGGCAGCCGTTCTCCCGCACTACCGTCTCCCCCCCGTCGCCCGCCAGGACCTCCGCCTGCGGGGTCCGGAGGGGGCCCCGGGAGATGCCCCGGTAGAAGAGGACCCGCCGGCAGCGGGGGAACTCCCGCAGGAACTCCCGCGCCCGCACCCGGTCCCGGGGGTCCTTGAGGAGGAGAGCGTCGCCGAGAATCTGGTAGGGGCCCTCCGGCACGGCCATGGGGTCAGGGGACGAGGACGAGGCCGCGGTCTGTCCTGACGACGCGGACCTCCCCGCCGATTTTCCCGAGGAACGGGGGCCGGGGCAGGGTGACCGTCGCCATCGAGACCGGGTCGAGAATCTGCACCTCGGCCGGAGTGGAGGAGACGACGGTGGCTCTCCGGACCTCTCCGCCCGCCCGGACGGCCCCCGCCGCCTCCACGGTCCGGCGGCGGCCGGTGGCCAGGTCGAGGCCGACGAAGCCCTTCCCCTTCCACCCCTCGACGCGGAGCAGCGACCCGTCGTCCCCCGGGAGCCTCACGACCTCTCCGACGTCGAAGGGCCGGATGCGGACCACCCGGGAGACCCGGTAGATTTCGCGGCCGTCCCTCCGCCCCGCCACCTTGGGGCTCGCCGAGGTGGTCCCCCCCAGGAGCTCCGCCAGCCGGCGCGCCAGCCGCCCGGTCTCCCGCTCGGCGTCGAGGTAGAGGTCGAGCCCCCCCGCCTCCTCCTCGACCTTGGCGACGGCGAACTGTTCGGCCGCTTCGAGAGCGCGCCGCCTCTCCTCGGCAGTCAAGGGGCGGCCGGTGGCCCGGACCTGGACCACCCCCTCGTAGTAGCTCCCCGAGCGCCGGGAGCAGTTCTCGCACACCTCCGGCTTGAGCCGGTAGGGGACCTCGCCCTCCCGCCGCACCGGGACCGAGCCGAGGAGTCCGGCGAGGGTGTAACGCAGGACTCCGCCCCAGGGGTCGGCGCCGGAGTTTGCGGAGAGTTTGAGTTCGGCTTTGCGGAGGTCGGGGGCGAACTTGAACCCCCCCCGGAGAGCCTCCTCGACCCCTCGCCCGGAGGAGCGGCTCCCGCCCGAGATGGAGTCGCACCTCGGGCACCTCCGGCCCCGGAGGAGCGGCGGGTGGCTCATCGGGGGGAAGCGTTCAGGCACGCACGCCGCGCAGAGGCCCTTGTACAACTCGGCGGCGCTCTTGGAGGCGCCGCAGCGGGCGCAGAAGAGGCGGGAGGCGGCCATCCCCCACGCTTCTCCCGGCCGGGATAAGGAGGCCGGGAGGGCCGACCAGGAGGGCGCGGGATGACGACTCCCACGGCGAAGAGTCTGACTGTGAGCGGGTAGAGTGACAGTGTAACCATAAAACAGGGCGTTATAAACGGCCGTTCTTAAGAAAAAGCCGTTTTTACCCAAGTTTTGCAGGTTTTGGAAACGGCGTAACGGTCTACCGTGGAATATCCCCTCTTCCTCGAATATTCAAGCAGAGTCATGGGGTCTGCGGAAGGCTGGTCCGGGGAAGTGCAGGTGGCGGCCTCGTCGGTCGCCGGTGCGCCCGTGCCCCCGGTCCGGTTCCCGGTCACCATGAGACGGCCCACCACCAGCGCGAAGCAAGTCCGGTGCGGCGCCTCCACCCGAGGCGTGCCCGCGTGCGCGAGGCGCCGAGGCTCCCGACCCGCCCCCGTTCCATATCGGAACGCGAGGGTCGGGAGCCGAACCAGAGGCCGGCCCGAGAGGGCCGCTCCCGGCGCCGTCCGCATCCCCAGCGAGCCGGACCACGGCCAGCGACCACCCTTCGGAGCCGGGCAGACCTGCCGAGGCAATGGGGTTTGGCGGGTCAGAAAGGCGGGCCATGATGGAATCCCGGCAAGCGTGGAGGGGGGCCGGTGACGGCTCCCCTCCACGCGCCGGGCGGAAAGCTCGCCCCGCTCCGGGAGAAGGCCAAACTGGGCTCCGCGACCTACTTCGACCTCGGCGCCTGGAGGCGGAAGCAGCAGGGTCTGCCCGCGATGAACGCCGACGCGCCGCAGCCTTCGCCCTGAAAGAGGAGCTACGCGATTTTCGCCACCTTCTTGATCCACTTGTTCTGCGCGAGGTAGTCCCGGTAGGCCTCCATCACGGAGTCGAGCCCCGGAGCCCCGGGCCACCGCTCCCCGGTGATGGCGACCGCCAGCGCCCGGTAGGCTCCGTCGAGGATGGCGAGGAACTCCCTCTCCATCCGCGGGGGCCGCGGGTCCTTCAGCCCCATCTTCCGCGCCGCCTGCAGGTTGTCGTGCCACCCCTCCCGACGGTAGTAGTCGCGGGCCATCTGCTTGCTCAGGTCCATCCCCTGGTAGAGGATGCGGTTCTCGTCGCTCGTCCCGACGGTGTCGCCGACCCTCAACTCCCCCTCCGGGCCGATGAGGAGCTCGATTTTGCCGTCCACGTGGTCGAGGCCGCGCGAGGCCATCTCCCTCGTCAGGAGCCGGTTCACGGCGCGGGCCGTCTCTTCCACCTCCGCGACCTGCCGCGAGGTGAGCCGTCCGATCTCCCGCGCCTCCTCCCGGGAGATGTAGCGGTCGATCTCCTCCAGTTTGGTCGAGAACTCCACCACCGGCTCGGCGAGGACCACCGTCTCTGTCTCGCCCGGGGCCCGGGAGAGGCCGTAGTCGGCGGGCCTCGCCTCTCCCGCCCGGAGCCGCTTCGCGAGAGACGAGGCGGGGGGAATCTTGTTGCGGAAAATCACTTCGAGGGGCACCATGTAGTTCTTCGCGCCCGGGCGGATGCGCGACAGGGGGAGTTTGCGCGAGACGCGGATGCGGAGCCTCCGGGCGCCGCCGTCGCCGAGGAAGTGGGTCTGGACCCCGGCGGCCTCGAGGGCCTTGAACCAGTGGAGGCTCATCCGCTTCAGCGCCTCCCCCTTGCTCGGGATGTCGTCGGGCATCCGGCCGTAGTCGAAGACCGAGTAGTGGTCGGAGAACTCGAAGTAGCCGGTGCCGAAGGAGTCGGCCGTCGGGGGTTTCTCGACGTAGAGGGACTTGACGGAGCCGGTGTGGGCGAGTTTCGCGGGGGGGCCTTTGCGGGAGCCTTTCGGAGCGGGCCGGGCGGGCATCGGAGGGAGAGCGGAGATGGGCCTTTGAACATTTCCCCGGCCGAGCGAAACAGGTCAGAAACCTTTAAATCCGAGGTTCCGTTGGGAGGACACGCACCATGGCCGACCACCTCCTCAAGCGGTTCCAACTCGGCGGCGTCGGCTGCGTCCTCGCCCTGGTCGCCGCCATCGCCGCCATCCCCGCCGCGTTCACCGGCGGCTCCATCGTGGCGAGCGCTCTGGGGCTGGTGGGAGCGGTCCTGATTCTCCTGGGGGTCTTCGCCCTCAAGGAGAGATTCCAGTCCCCCCTCTTCTCCATCGGGGCCACCTTCATCATCGTGGGCGCCGTGGCTTCGCTGGCCGCTGCGGCCCTGCTCCTCTCCGCGCTCGACTCGATGGGGCCCGGCATGATGACGGGCTCGCCCGCCGACATGCAGCGCGCCTTAGGCGCCTCCGCCGGGGCCCTGGTGGCGCTCGGGTTCCTCGCCCTCCTCGCCCTGGTGGGCTGGATTCTCATCGGCGTCGGCCTCGTGACCACCCGCCAGCAGATCGGCCAGGCGCTGGGCCCCGGCCAGGACGGGTTCGTCATGGCCACCGGCATCCTCGTCATCATCCCCCTCATCCAACTGGTCGGGCTCATCCTGCTGGCCATCGTCTTCTTCAAACTGGCCAAAGGCGTGGCCCCCGCCGCCTCCGCGCCGCCCGCGGCCTGAGCCTTGGACAAACTCCGCCTCGGCGGCTTCGGTTGCATCCTCGGCGTGGCGGCTGGCGCCCTGGGCGTCGCAGGCTCCTTCGGGGCGGGCCTCGCCGCGGGCGCCATGGCCTATGGACTCGGCCTCCTCTCGGCGCTCCTGGTCATGCTCGGGACCTTCGGGCTCAATGAGCGGTTCGCCTTCCGCCTCTTCCCGGCGGGAGGAATCCTCCTGGTGGCGGGGACGCTCGCCACCCTCGCGGCCACGGTCGCCGCCCTCGGGGCGATTCAGGCGGCGATGGCGGCCCGGGACACCGCGGCCCTCTCGGACGCCCTCTTCGGAATCTTCGCCGCCGGCCTCGTCACGATCGCGGGATGGGTCCTCATCGGCGGCTCCCTCGTGGCCCGGAGGAGGGCGGTCGCGGAGGCCCTCGGCCCGGGGCGGGAGACGTTCGTGCTCCTGGCGGGCGTTTTCCTGATTCTGGTTCTCATCCCGTTCGTCGGAATCGTCCTGCTCGGGCTCCTCTTCTTCCGCCTGGCGGGGAAGGCGCCGGCGGCGCCTGCGGCCTGAAGAGTCAGGCGGGAGCCGTCGGCGGCGGGGGGGCGACAGCGGGGCCGGGGGGCGCGGCCCGCTTCTTCAACTCTTCGTAGGCCACCAGCCCGGCGTAGAACATCGCCGGGACGCCGAAGAGATGCCAGATGACCTCGAACGCGACGCCGAACGCGAGGCTGAAGACGAGGATGCCGACCACGCCCGGCGTGAAGGCGCCGAAGGGCAGGGCCACGAGCAGCGCCGCGACCATGGCGAGGATCATCAGGACCAGCCCGAGGAGGAAGAAGGTCCCGAAGAGCGACCACCACCGCCCCCGGGTCAGCCGCCACGAGGCCTTCAGCGATGCCACCGCCCGCTCGCCGTCCACCGCCACCGCGTAGCGGAAGAAGGTGAGGCGGACGGTGAAGTAGACCACCCATACGAGCAGGAGCAGGATGCCGAGGAAAATGGAGCCGAGGAGCCCTGCGGGGATGGCGACATTCTTGGGCGCGGTGCCGAGGTCGAAAGGGGTCTGGATGACCGGGCCTCCGGGAGAGGGAGGGAGCCGGGAGGTCGCTCCGGGCCCCCCCAGGGCGGGAACTCCGGCGCCCAGGACGAAAGCAGCGACGACCGCGGCGAGGATGGCGACCGCGACCCCCTGGATGAGCGTGAAGAGGAGGAGTCCCCCGGCGTAGGAGAGGGTCCGTCGCCCCTTCCCCCGCAGGGCCTCCTCGATGCGGGGCGGCTCCCCGGCGCGGAGCCTCCGGGCGAGGTCAATCAGCGCGGTGTGGGCGTAGGCGGCGATGAAGAAGAGGAGGGCGACGACCGGGACCAAGGTCCCGAAGAATAGGGCCGGGTTCGTGGCCGCCACGGGGCGCACCCGGTCCACCGGGAACCCCATCGCGAGGAGCCACGGGACCGCGACGGCGGCCCCGGCGAGGATGAAGAGGAGGGCGAGGAGGGCGAGCCGGAGGGAGGCCCGGACGCCCGGCTTCGAGAAGACCGCCCCGAACACTTCCGAAAGCACAATCCGCTATCGGCCGTGCTCTTTATAGGGTTATGGGGCCTCGCGGGGCCGCAGGATTTATATAGTATCGCTAACTAAAAGTTAGTGATTATGCCCGCCGACACCGACTTGGTCCTCGACCTCCTGGGGAACGAGAACCGGAGGCGCATCCTCCGGCTCCTCTCCCACCGCCCATGCTACGTGACGGAGATCTCCAACACCATCCGGGTCGCCCCCAAGGCGGTCATCGAGCACCTCGAGCTGCTCGAGGAGGGGGGGCTCATCGAGTCCTACTTCTACCCGGCCTCGCCCGAAGGGGGAGGCCGGGAGCAGCGCCAGATGCGGCACCGTCGGCGGAAATACTACCAGATCTCGGAGGATCTCCTGGTCGAGGTCCACCTCGCCCCCACCGGATTCGGCTCGGTGCTGGAGGCGCTCGACGAGGCGGAGGAGGCGCCGAGCCTCTGGGATCTCCTGCCCCCCGACCGCAGGCCCCGCATCCCCCGGGAGACCCTCACCCTGTCCGAGGCGGGCCGGGCCCTGGTGGAGGTCGAGGGGCTTCGCGAGGAGGTCCGGGCCCTCCAGCGGTTCCTCCACTCCCGGACCGGGGAGCTGCGCGAGGCGGTGGCCCGGGAAGCGGAGCGTCTCGCCGGAGACCCCCGGGACGGGGCTGTCCTGGCCGCCGTTGCCCGGGGGGCCCGCGCGCCCGCCGACATCCAGCGTGAGACGGGGGCGCCGCCCGCGGAGGCGGAGGCGGCCCTGCGGAGGCTCCAGGAGATGCGGCTCGTCCGGCGGCGCGGCGACGGGTGGGTGGTGGAGGAAAGAGTATGATACCTTCCGCGAGAGAGGAGGGGAACCATGGCTGAGGAGTTCCGCGAGACGGTCCTCCGGGTCGCCGAGGCCTACCACCAGGACGCGGGCCGGGGCATCGCCCGGGTGGACATGGAGACCATGAAAAAAATGGGCCTCGTGAGCGGCGACGTGATTGAAATCGAGGGCAAGCACGTGGCCTCGGCCATCGTCTGGCCCGGCCACCCCGGCGACACCGGCAAGGGCATCCTCCGCATCGACGGCAACATCCGTGCCAACGCGGGGGTCGCCATCGACGAGCGGGTGAAAATCCGGAAGGTCGAGGCGAAGGACGCGCGCCGAATCATCATCGCCCCCACCCAGACCATCCGCATCATGGGCGGCGACAAGTACATCCAGCGCATCCTCGAGGGGCGGCCGGTGGTCAAGGGGCAGCGGCTCCGCATCGAGATGCTCGGCAACCCCCTCACCTTCGTCGTCGTCAGCACCACGCCGCCCGGCGTCGTCCTCTGCAAGCGCGACACCCAGATCCAGTTGCGCGAGGAACCCGCGGAGCAACTCAAGGTCCCCCAGGTCACCTACGAGGATATCGGCGGCCTGAAGCGCGAGCTCGGGCTCGTGCGCGAGATGATCGAGTTGCCGCTGCGCCACCCCGAACTCTTCCAGAAACTCGGCATCGACCCGCCCAAGGGGGTGCTCCTCTTCGGGCCCCCGGGGACCGGGAAGACCCTCATCGCGAAGGCGGTGGCGAGCGAGACCGACGCCAACTTCACCGCGGTCTCGGGGCCCGAAATCATGTCGAAATACTACGGCGAGTCGGAGAAGCACCTGCGGGACATCTTCGACGAGGCGGAGAAGAACGCGCCCTCGATCATCTTCCTCGACGAACTGGACGCCATCGCCCCGAAGCGCTCGGAGGTCACCGGCGAGGTGGAGCGGCGGGTCGTCGCGCAACTCCTCTCCCTCATGGACGGCCTGAAGGGGCGGGGGCAGGTCATCGTCATCGGGGCCACGAACCGCCCCAACGCCCTCGACGAGGCGCTCCGGCGGGGCGGGCGGTTCGACCGCGAAATCGAAATCGGCATCCCCGACCGTTCCGGGAGGCTGGAGGTGCTCCAGGTCCACACCCGGGGCATGCCGCTCCACGAGGACGTGGCGCTCAAGGAGATCGCCGACAAGACCCACGGCTTCGTGGGCGCGGACCTCTCGGGCCTCTGCAAGGAGGCGGCGATGCACGCCATCCGGCGCATCCTGCCTCGCATCGACGTCGAGAAGGAGATTCCGGTGGAGGTGCTGGACTCCCTCCGGGTGACCAGGGAGGACTTCGACGAGGCCCTCAAGAACATCGAGCCCTCCGCCATGCGCGAGGTGTTCGTCGAGATTCCCCGGGTCGAGTGGAAGGATGTGGGCGGCCTCGCCAAGGCGAAGCAGGAGTTGAAGGAGGCGGTGGAGTGGCCCCTGAAATACCCCGCCCTCTTCTCCAAGACTGGGACAGAGCCGCCCAAGGGCATCCTCCTCTTCGGGCCCCCGGGGACCGGCAAGACGCTGCTCGCCAAGGCGGTGGCCCACGAGTCGGAGGCCAACTTCATCTCCATCAAGGGGCCCGAGGTCCTCTCGAAGTGGGTGGGCGAGTCGGAGCGGGCGGTCCGGGAGCTGTTCCGCAAGGCGCGCCAGTCGGCGCCCACGGTGATTTTCCTCGACGAGATTGACGCCGTGGCGCCGGTCCGGGGCATGTCCTCCGACAGCCACGTCACCGAGCGGGTGGTCTCCCAGTTGCTCACCGAACTGGACGGCCTGGAGGACCTGAAGGACGTAGTGGTCCTCGCGGCCACCAACCGCATCGAGATGATCGACCCCGCGCTCCTGCGGCCGGGCCGATTCGACAGGCTCGTCTACATCCCACCCCCGACCTCCGAGGAGCGCGAGCAGATTTTCCGCATCCACCTCAGCGGGATGCCCATGGCCGGAGACGTGAACATGAAGGAGTTGGTAGGCAAGACCGAGAACTACGTGGGTGCGGACATCGAGGCGGTCTGCCGCGAGGCGCGGATGGCCGCCATCCCCAAGGCGATCGAGGTGTACGACTCCCTGCGGCGCATCCTCGGCGAATACCGGGCGGGCCTGGAGAGGGGCGGTAGCCCGAGGGAGGTCTCCCGGGAGCAGGTCGAGCCCGCGACCGAGCGCATCCGAAAGCTCCTCGTCGAGGCCAGGATGAACAGGGAGAGCGCCGCCCAGGTCTCCGCGGAACTGGGGCGCAAACTCATGGACGCCAAGTCCGACCGGATGGCCATTGACCGCATCGCCGAGGAGACGGCGACGGCCCTGGGCCAGGAGTTCGTCGTCGTCCGCGGGGAGCACTTCGACGAGGCGCTGAAGAAGGTCAAGCCCACCTCGAGCCCGAAGGCACTGCAGGAGTCGAGGCAGAAGGCCGAGGAACTGACCGCCTACACCTGACCCCTAACTTTTTTACCCCGCACCACCCGCAGGATTGCATGGGCGGACGGTGGCTGGTTCCTGCGCTGGTCGCGGCGGCGCTGCTGGCGAGCGGCTGCACCCAGCAGGGGACCCAGGGGGCCCCTGCCCCCGACTTCACGGTCAGGAACATCCCGCCCTCGCCGCCGCCCGGGGCCGCGGGCGGCGGGGGCGGCCTCGTCCCGGGAGGGGTGGCCGGGGGGGGCCGCTGCGAGCGGGGGCGCGGCCGCGGGAACCGGGTCCACGGCTCCTCCGGCGGGAGGCCCGGTGGCGGACTCCGGGAGCGCATCGGTCTCCGGCTCCACCGCGGGCCTCGGGAGCGCCATCGTGGGCTGCACTGCCGGGACCCCGTGGGAATACTCCTCGGGCTCCGTGACGAGCCCCGCGGGCTACAAGGTCACATACACCATCGGCGGGAAGACCTCCTTCAAGGGGGCCGAGTTCTGCAAGGTGAGCGGCAAGGTGGAGGTCACCTCGGCGGGCATCTCCGCCGCATACCTGCCCTCCTTCGACTACTACTTCCGGACCGACCCGACGGGGGCCGCCTACGCCGACATCTGGTATGTCTACACCGTCGCGGGGCAGACCAGCGAGGTCCATGTGGTGGCGGGGGCGGGAGGGGCGGGGCGGTGAGCGGGACGGTGGCGGGAACGGGGACCTCGACGGTCCAGGGCAGGGGGGCCGCCAGCAGCCCGTGCCTCCAGAAAATCACCTTCCAGGAGGTCCAGCAGATTTGGCCGGCCAAGGACACGCTGCAGGGGTGGTATCTGGATGGGAAGGAGTCAAACCCCGCCCAAGAGAAGTATCTGGATTTTTTTTTGATGCAAAAATAGGTTGCGCGCGAGAGTTCACGAGATATCCGATGCTGATTCGCCATCCGCCCCCAGCCGCTTCCGAAACAAGCCCGCAATCGGGCTTTGGTTCCGCAACCGCAAACCTTTATATTCCCCCCCCAATATGCGCCGATGTCCGCGAAACTCGCCCTCCTGCTTCTTGTTTCGGGCGCCCTCCTCGTCAGCGGCTGCACCCAGAGCCCGGCCCCGGCGGGCGGGGCTCCCGCAGGAGGGGCCGCTACAGGCGGCGCGCCCGCGGGAGGCGCGCCGGCCGGAGGCGCCCCTGCAGGCACCCCCGTGACCCAGGCGGGCTCCCCGGCGGCTTTTGCCGCCGCGTTCGTGGACTGCGTCGCGGGGACTCCGTGGAGCTTCGCGGGAGCCGCGGGGAGCGCGGCCTCGGCCTACCGGGTCACCTATACGGTCGAGGGCAAGAAGCAGTTCAAGGGCAAGGAGTTCTGCAAGGTCGCGGGGATCTACACCGTCGATGCGGGCGGGCAGTCCTTCACAGGGAACGTGGACCTCTACTACCGCGGATTCCAGCAGGCGACCCCCGCCAGCGAGCCGGCCTTCGAGGAGATGTGGGTCGTGAGCGCCGCGGCGGGCCAGACGCAGGAGCTGCAACTCTGGGCCGGCGGGAAACAGGTCAAATAGGGTTTACTTCGGCGCTTCGGCGGCCGGGGTCGGGGCGGCGGGCGCTGCGTCCCCCTTCTTCCGGCCCATGATGCCGCCGACGACGCCGAGGAGGCCGCCGACGATGCAGAGGAGGATGCCCGGGCCGACCCCGAGCGAGAAGATCTTGCCCACAGTCGCGGCGAGGTCGCCCCCCAGGAGGCCCCCGCCGACGCCCGCCGCGGTCTGGGAGGCCTGCTGCTGGATGAAGGCGTAGAAGGCGTTCACCAGCATCTGGACGCCGCCGAAGATGAGGACGGAGAGGGCGAGGGTCGCGGCTCCGAAGCCGATCATCCCGGCCCGCATCCGGCCCTTCGCCAGGTTGACGGCGGAGGAGACGACGGTGAGAATCGCCAGCACGAGGGTGATTCCGACGACCGCAATCACGAGGGTGAGGATTCCCGTCGCCGCTCCGAGGTCGGGCTGGCCCGAGGAGCCGGGAACTCCCTGGCCGAGAGCCAGCACCCCCTGGAACCCCTCGGTGAGGAGCTGGAACCCGGTGATGGAGAGGGAGGCGGGAACTGCCCCCGCGAGGAGGGCCTCGGCTGCGCCCGCGAGGGGGCCCAGCGCCTCCTGGAGGGCCGCCGTGTTGAAACTGAATGAAATCCAGGGCAGGAAGAAACCGGCGACGGCGATGATGCCGCCCACCAGCCCGATGATGGAGCCGATTTTTCGGTCCATGAACGGCACAACCAACGCGCGAATATATATCTTTCCATCCTTTCCTTGAGCCCGGAAACAGGAGCCGACCATGCCCGCCAGCCCTGAACCCGCCCCGTTCCCGAACCGCAAGCACGCGGGTTCAGGGCGGTTCACCGTCGTCCACAAGTTCGGCGGAGCGCCCATCACCGGCCGGGGGCGCATGGCCCGGGTCGCCTCCCTCGTCTCCCGGCAGAAGGGGGCCCAGGTGGTCGTGGTCTCCGCGTTGGCGGATGTGACCAACCGGCTGCTCGACGCGGCGCGGAAGGGAAATCCGGGGAGGTTCACGGAGCGCATCCTCCGCCGCCACATGGAGCTCAGCCCCGGGCCCGGACCCCACGAAGCGGAACTGGAGCGGCTCGCGGCCGCCCTTCGAAAGGAGCTGCTTTCGGCGGCCCGGCGGCGCCCCCCGAGCCCCCGCGCCCTCGACTCCATCGCCTCCTACGGCGAGCGGATGGCAGCGCCCCTCGTGGGGGCGTGGCTCCGGCGCCGCGGCCTTCCCGTGGTCGTCCTGGACGGCGGGGAGGCGGGCATCCTCACCGACGAGAGCCACGGAGGGGCCTCGCCCCTCCCCGGCGCTGCGGCGCGCATCCGGCGGAGCCTCGGCCCCCACCTGCGGGCGGGCCGCGTTCCGGTCGTCACCGGGTTCATCGGCCGCTCCCCGCGGGGGCGCGTCACGACCCTCGGGCGGGGGGGCTCCGACTACACCGCCACCATCCTCGGCGCCGCCCTCGGGGCGCGGGAGGTGTGGCTCTGGAAGGAGACCGACGGCGTCATGTCGGCCGACCCGCGCACCGTCCCGAAGGCCCGCCTCCTGGAGAACCTCTCCTACGAGGAGGCGATGGAGCTCTCCTACTTCGGGGCGAAGGTCCTCCACCCGCGAGCGATGGAGCCCGTGATGGCCGCCCGCATCCCGGTGCGGGTGCGGAGCATGCTCCGCCCCGACTCCCCGGGGACCCTCATCGGCCGAAATGGAAAGAAACGCAGGGATGAGCGGCGACTCCGTCGCCAGCGTCCCCCTCCTTCGGACGGGGACGTGGTCAAGGCCGTGACCCCCATCCGCAACGTCGCGATGCTCAACATCTCCGGCCCGGAGATGGTGGGGACCCCGGGGGCGGCGGGGCGGATCTTCACCTGCCTCGGCCGCGCCGGGGTCAACGTCATCATGATCTCCCAGGGCTCCTCGGAGAGGACCATCTCGATGCTCATCGACGAGGGGCGGCTCCCCGCGGCCCTCGACGGACTCCGGCGGGAGTTCTCCGACCGGCTGGTCCGCGACGTGGAGGCCCGCCGGGATGTGTGCGCTGTGGCGGCCGTGGGGGAAGGGATGGCGGGGACCCCCGGGGTCGCCGGGCGGCTCTTCTCCGCTCTCGGCCGGGCCCGGGTCAACGTGGTGATGATCGCCCAGGGGAGCAGCGAGTACAACATCTCCTTCGTGGTGGCCCGGAGGGACGCGGAGCGGGCGGTCCGGGTGGTGCATGACGAGTTCAGGTAGCCATCCGTCCGCGCCCGATCCGAGCGAGACGAGGGGCGGATGTTGAACGATTTGCGAATCGTGGGTCGCGACCTGGGCGGGCTCCTCGTGGTGCTCGGGGCGGTCATGTTCGCCCCGCCGCTGCTCTTCCTCCCCTCCGGCGGCCTCTCCCCCGCGCTGATCCAGGCGTTCCTCCTGCCCGCCCTGACCTCCATCGCCCTCGGCCTCACCCTCCAGGTGGCGGCGCAGACGCGGCAGGAGACCGAACTCAAGCACGGGCTCGTGGTGGCGGCCCTCGCGTGGCTGGTCATCCCGGTCATCAGCACGGCCCCCTTCATGGTCCTCTCCGGCATGGGGTTCATCGACTCCTTCTTCGAGGCGATGTCGGGCTGGACCACCAGCGGCCTCAGCATGATTCCGAAGCCAGAGGAGGCGCCGCAAATCATCCTCTTCTGGAGGAGCCTCACCCAGTGGGTCGGCGGCGCGGGAGTCATCGTCCTCCTCCTCACCATCCTCGCGCGGTCGGGGACCAGCGCCAACGCGCTCTACCGGTCGGAGGGGCGGGAGGAGCGGGTGATGCCGAGCGTGGTCTCGACGGTCCGGACCATCTGGTGGGTCTACCTCGCCCTGACCGGGATGTGCATTGCGACCCTGTGGGTGCTGGGCATGACCCCCTTCGACGCGGTGAACCACGCGATGGCCACCCTTTCCACCGGGGGTTTCGGAACCTACGGGGACAGCATCGCCCACTTCAAATCCCCATCCGTTGAACTGGCCCTCATCGTTTTCATGGCCATCGGTGCGACCTCCTTCGCGGTCCTGTACCCCCTGTTCCGGGGCAAGGCGGGCCCCCTGCTCTCGGACGTCCAGTTCAAGGCGTTCCTCATCCTCATCGCCCTGGGAGTCGCGGGAATCGGGATTGAGCTCTACATCCAGGGGTCGGGGCCGACCGACTCCCTCCGCAACTCCGCCTTCCATTTCGTCTCGGCCATTTCGGGCACGGGGTTCCAGACATCCCTCATCGACTCCTCCGCATGGTCCCCCACCGCCCAGATTCTGCTCGCCATGGGGATGATCATCGGCGGGGCCGCGGGCTCCACGGCGGGCGGCATCAAACTGGTGCGGGCGGTGACCGCCTACCGGGGGACCGGCTGGTGGTTCAAGAAGGCCTCCCTGCCGCAGGGCGCGGTGGTCTCCTTCCGGCTCGGGGAGAAGCGCATCCCGGACGAGGAGGCGAACCGCATCGTTGCGGAGGCGAATCTCATCACCCTGGTCTGGATCCTCTTCCTTTTCGTCAGCACCATCGTCCTCATCCACGTCGTCCCTGCGCGGTACGAGTTGAGCGACGTCTTCCTCGAGGTGGCGAGCGCCCAGGGCAACGTGGGGCTGACCACCGGCATCTCGACCCCGGACCTCCATCCGCTGGGGAAGGTCGTCCTCATCTTCTCCATGTGGATCGGCCGCCTCGAAATCATCCCGGTCCTCATGCTCTTCCGTTCCCTGTTCAAGGGGCTGGGGCCCATTTGAAGATGGTGAAAGCGACGGCAAGAGAGCGTTCGGCCGGAGCGGTCATCCTCCGCCGGACCCCCGAAGGCCCGGTCTTTCTCCTCCTCGAATACGGCCCCGGGGGCCATTGGGACTTCGTGAAGGGGAAGGTGGAGCCCGGAGAGACCGAGGAGCAGACGGTCCACCGCGAGACCGCGGAGGAGACCGGAATCGCAGACCTCCGTCTCCGGAAGGGGTTCCGCGAGTCCATCCTCTACTACTACCGGCGCCCGAACGGGGTCACGGCGCGGAAGACCGTGACCTACTTCATCGGCGAAACGGGGACGGAGAGAGTGGTCATTTCCGACGAGCATTCGAAGTTCGTGTGGCTGCCCCTGGAGAAGGCCCTGGAGAAGGTCACGTTCGACAACGCGAGACGGGTGTTGAAGGCGGCGGCGAAGGAGTTGGGGCTTATTCAACCAGGGAGGTAGCGCAGCACCCTTGCGCTCGCGTGGGCCCTCCAGGGGCGTTTGCTCAAAAGAACGACGGACGTTCAATCCCTCCCCCGGCGAACCCCTGATTCAGACTATCTGGAGGTTCGCGATGGGGCGGGTTGATCGGCGAGATTGGTCGGGGGAGAAGGTGGGGGGTGGGCGGGTCGGAAATCAGACAGGGGCTATCGCGCCGTATCACTTCTCTGGCGCACCCTTTTCGCAATGATGGCGCGAAGGACTCACAGAGCGACCTCTTCCCCCTCCGGGTCCAACCCGAACCGGTGCCCGCACGACTTGCACCGGTAGATGACCGCGTCGCCCCGCGTCCCTGCGACGGCGGTCTCCTCGGTGCCGCACTCCGGACAGTGCATCGAGTCCCGGAGGGACCGAAGTCCTCTTAAGACCGGCGCAAACAGCCCGCGATGGCGATGCGCACCATCATCCTCACGGGGGCGGGAGGGGTCGGCAAATCGACTCTCTCCGCAGCGACCGCGGTGGGGTGCGCCGCCCGGGGCCACAAGACGGCCCACTTCACCACCGATGCCATCCCCACCCTCCACCACGTCTACAAGCAGGAAATCGGCCTGCGACCCCGCAAACTCGCCGAGAACCTCGACGTGTGGCAGGTCTCCAACGAGGAGGTCCTCGAGCGGCAGTGGCCCTACGCCTGGGGCTACATCCAGAGGCTCCAGAAGCGCGGCATCGTCCTGAGCGACCTGATTGACCCCATCGGGGCCGACAGCCTCTCGGGGGCGGTGGAGCTGGGGGCGGTGGATGGCTACGACGTGGCGGTCTTCGACCTGGGCGCCGGCCCGAGGGACGCGGTGAAGGCGCTGCTCTACCCCCGGAACCTCGCGACCAACATGGAGGGCTTCGACGGGCTCTTCCACGGAATCGTGAGGTTCCTGCGCCACCAGCCCTTCAGGTGGTTCATCGAAAGGCGGTGGAAGACTCCCCTCCCGGAGGAGGCGCTCTTCGACGACCTGAGGGGGGCCGCGGAGAGGTCGAAGAGGTCGGACCAAATCCTCCGCTCGGCCGACGCGACCCTGCGGCTCGTGGCGGGCCACGACCCCGGCTCCCTGGAGGCGGCCGCGGCAGGGGCGAAGAGGTTGAAGGCGGCCGGATTCAAGGCCGACGCGCTGCTGCTGAACATGGCGGCAGGGGAGGAGGCCGACGTGCCTCCGGAACTGGCGAAGCTGCCGCGGTTCTTCGCCGGGGAGTGGAAAAAGCGGCCGGCGGGGGTCGCCGACCTCAAGAAACTTGCGGAGGAGTTGTATGGGGGGAAGGACCCGGCGGAGAGGTTCGGGAAGGAGAAGGTGCGGTAGTGCCAATCCCGCAAGCGTCCTTCGGCTCCCGAAAGCCATGAACGACCCTCATCGAGGGGCCGGGTTAGAAAAAATGTTTATCCCACAACCTCGAAATTGAAGGACCCTGCCACGGTGGCAGAGTGGTCATGCGGCTGACTGCAGATCAGCTCTATCCCGGTTCAATTCCGGGCCGTGGCTTACTGTCGCCGGGGAGAGGGGGGCTGTGCGCCCCCTCTCCCGCATGCTCAAGCCATATGCCGGGTTCAAACGACTCCCAGCAGCCTCGGTTTTGATTTTAACCGAACTTTCCCGGACAAATTGGCGCATAATCGCTCTCTCCACCCTCACGTCCCACCTCCCCGGCGAGGGCAGCGGGTCGCCCATGACAGAAGCATCTCCAATCCGGTGGGCGGTGACCGTCGAGCCCCCGGGGGACCACGCGGCAGCCCGCGACCACTTCGCCCTACCGCGCGAGCTGGAGTTTGCGCCCGGACAGGAACCGCAATTTCTCTTTTTCGCGCCCAGAGCAGGATTGATTACCACCGCCCCCCCTTCTTCGCCATGGTCCTCGGCGCGCTTTTCCCCGCAGCCATCCTCGTCTTTTGCGTCATCCTCGGCGCCTCCATCCTCCGGCGCAACCGGGGAGACGCCGCCAGCCACGCCTTCGCGCTGCTCCTGGGCCTCTTCGCGGTCTGGGCCACCATCCACCTCCCCGGACGGCTCGGGTGGGACTCTCCCGAGGCCACCGTGGTCCACCTGATAGGCGACGCGGTGCTCGTTCCCCTGAGTTCGGGGACCTTCCTGCTCTTCAGCCTCCTCTTCCCGCGCCGCTCGCCGTTCCTGGACGAGCGTTGGCGAATGCTCCTCCCCTACCTGCCGGCCCTCGGCATGGTCGGCCTCGTGCTCTACGTCGTGCCGCTCGAGGTGGTCCTCGTGGAGGTCTCCCCGGCGGAGGGCATGTCGCGGTTCGTCTACCGGACCGCGGGCCGGTTCGTCCCGGTCTTCCTCGGGGTCGCGGCGGTCCCCTCCCTCCTCGCCCTCGGGGTGTGGGTGCGGACCTATCTCCGGTCGGACTCCCTCCGGGAGCGGGGGGTCCTGCGGACCCTCATCCTCGGCATCGGCCTCCTCATCATATTCGCCACCGTCACCGCCCTGGCCCGGGCCTACGCCAAGTTCACCCTCCCCATCGACGAGAACGAGGTGGCGGTGGTCTCCTCGGCCCTCATCGGCTACGCGGTCCTCCGCTACCGAATCCTCATCGAGCCCGCCGCCGAGACGCGCCTGCCTGGAGAGGCCTCCTACGATTTGACCCACGGCTCTTCCTACCTCATCCTCGAGAGCCGGCCCGACCTCGCCTACCGGGTCTTCGCCGACCTGGTGACCCACGGCGCCCAGGGGCTCTGCCTGACCCGGACCCTCCCACAGAGAATCCGGGCGGAGCACAGGCTGGAAAAGACCCCGATGGTGTGGGTGGGAGAGCAGTCCCCGGCCCCCGACCTCCGGGCGGTGGACGGGACCGACGAGGCCACCTACCTCGTCGCGAAGTTCCTGAAAGAGTGCTCCGACGGCGTGGTCCTCCTCGACTGCCTCGAATATTTCATCCAGAACCGGGACTTCGCCACCGCCCTCCGCTTCCTCTACCGGTTGAAGGAGATGGCGGGCCACGGCCGGGCCCGGCTGCTCCTCTCGCTGAGCCCCGGGGGCGTGGCTCCGGCCGAACTGGCCCTCTTGCAGAAGGAGCTGGAGCCCCTTCCAGCGAGGTAGTGCGGGATTTCTCCACGGGCTCCTTCGGGGCGGTCGCCGCCATTGGCGGTGACCAGGTGCGGACCTTCGGTTCGCACCTGTCGTGAACACGAGGACCCCGGCGTAGGCGATGCCATTGAGGAAATTCGCGCAGATGACGCAGTGGACCCGGCGGGGCCGGTTCCGGGACCTGTCGCCACCGGCAGCCATCGCAGGGCTGGCGGCCCGGCGGGGCAATATCGGTTCCGTCGTCAGGTTGAAGGGGAGGGGCGGCCACTCCCCCCATGCATCCGGTCCTCCTCCGCCTCGCGGTGCTGACCTTCGGCGTCCTCGCGGTGAGCTTCCTCCCCATCGTGGTTCCGGGCCGGAAGGCCGACCTCTACTCCGGCATGACGCTGGAGGACCTCCTCGCCATCGCGGTCCAGGGCCCTTTCCTCGCCTTTGCCCTCTGGTGGGTCTTCCGCGCCCTTCCCGTCCAGGCCGGATCGGCCGCGCAGCCCCCACACGCTTCGCCCCGCGATAAACCTGGGGAGGGGCGCCCTTTCCTGCTCGACCTTCTGCTCGTGTCGAGCCTCTTTCTGTTCTTCGCGGGCTTCGGCCTTCATTGGGCCGCCAACTCAGCCCACAACACCATGGACCACATCCAGGGACTCCCGAAAATCCACAACCATTCGGGCCCCGCGCCCGGTTTCGGGCTGGTCTACTTCTACGACGAAATCCTGGGCCACAAGATGACCTACCTCGGCTTCTTCGGGCTCCTCCTCGCGGGGTGCTGGCTCCAACTCCTCGCCGACACGGGAGTCCTGAGCCGCCGTCAGACGGTGCTCCTGGCCGCGGTGAGCGTCGCGGGCGGGGTGGGCGGCGCCTTCTCGGCCCTGGAGGGCCAGACGCCCCTGGAGGGGATCGTCCTGTCTGGAGCCGCCGCCCTGGGCCTCATCCTGCTCATGCGCCGCCGGAAGGAGGCGTGGGCACGGAGGCCGGTTGTTTTCTACACGGTCGCGACAAGCGTCCTGATTGTTGTGATGGAGTTGGTCTGGCTCGCGCGCTTCGGTGGTTTCTACCAACCCTCCGAGTTGTTCGCCATCTGAGATGGCGGCCTCCCGGAGAGCGCTGTTCCTGCTCCCCTTTGGCGCGGTCATGATCCTCGCCTTCGGCTTCACCACCCTGGGCCCGACTCTGGCGTGGGCCATCCCCCGGCTGGCGTGGTGGGAGGCGAGTCTCCTGGCCGTCGCGCCCTTCCTGGCGGTGGTGGCCGCGGGCCTCCCTTTGGGTCGCGCCGGGGACCGGTCGGGCCACGGGAGAGTTCTCCTCCTGGGGCTCGTCCTCCTGCCAGCGGGGCTCGCCCTCCCCCTGGCCGGGGGCTCCTTCCCGGTCCTCCTGGCAGCCTTCACGGTCATGGGCCTCTCCTTCATCGCCATCTCGGCTGCGGCGAACCCCCTGGTGGCGGGCCTCTTCCCAGAGCGGCTGGGCTCCTCCCTGACCCTTCTCCACGTCGGATGGTCGGCGGGGGCCTTCGCGGGGCCCGTCACGGCCGGCCTCCTCCTGGCGGGCGGCGACCCCCGGTCCCTCTTCGCTCTGGCTGCGGGCCTCGGGAGCCTCTTCCTGGCGGCCGCCGCCCCTCTCTCCCGGACTCTTCCGGGGCCACCCGCGGCCGGGCCTCGCCGGGAGTTTCGCCTCACCACTCCCCTCCTGCTCCTGGTCCTTCTCGGATTCTTCTACTCCGGATGATTTAACGGATTATGCCTTGACGGTCTGGAAGCCCGCCCCGCTCTCCTCCACCCGCCCCTGCTCCTGGAGCCGCCGCAGGTGGAGGGAGAGCATCACCTTCTCGAAGTAGCGGTCGTACCGGCTCCGCTTCACCTGCTCCGGCCCGTAGATGGTCCCCAGGTCGGCGAGCCGGTCGAGGCTCCGGGGCTCCCGGCAGAGGTCGAGGAGCGCCTCGTCCCTCCGGTCGAAGGCGCCCCGGTAGAGGGCGAACCGCTCCGGGACTTTGTCCCGGGCCGGGAGTCTCCCGTGACTGGAGGCCACGGCGTCGCATGTTTCGGAGACGCGGGCGAGGCGCTCCACGGCGGCGACCGAGTCCTCGAGGCTGCAGTTCGGCCAGCCATACCAGGGGCCGAAGCGGGTCAGGTCCACGTCGGCGCAGTAGAGGATGCCGCGCGACTCCTCGTGGAAGGCGACGTGGCCGGGGCTGTGCCCCTCGGCGCCGACGACCCGCCAGCGCGTCTCGCCGAACTCGAGAAGGTCTCCGGGCCGGAACGCCCGGCTCACCGGGGCGGGCGTCCACCGGCCGAGGCTCATCGGCTTCCCGACCTCCCTCTTCAGGAACTCGTTGGTGACCCCGCATTGGCGGACGTACCCCTCCCGGGACTCGATGCCCTCCCGGTCCCCCTCCGGGGCCCAGATTTCGGCGAAACGGCTGTTGTTGTAGATGTGGTCGAGGTGGAAGTGGCTGTTGAGGACGAGGTCTACGGGGGGGAGGTGGCTCAACTGCCCGTTGCCGGTGTCAATCAGGACCGTCTTCTCGTCGAGGATGAGCAGGCTGTTGCTCCGCATCGGTCCCTGGGCGTAGACGAAGAAGATCCCCTCGGCGATTTCGGTGAAGACGGAGTGGGCGCGGAGCCGTTCGGCGCGGTGGTGGGGGTCCACGGGACGGGTAGGAGTGGGGTGGAAAAGAGTTTTCGCCTTTTCAAATTCGAACGCCCGCGCTTCGCTCGGCCCGACGAAAAGCCCCCTCCTCTTCCCCCGGCAGTTGCAAATCTCCGCCTGGGCGAGTCCGCCCCTTTATTAGACCCTGCCCCGACAGCCCCCCATGGCGAGCCGCAGGCGGTTGCTTCTGCTCCTCCTTCCCTTCGCCATCGCCGCCATCCCCCTCTCCCTCCCCGTCGGCGTCCCCGACGCCCCGCCCAACACCGGGTGGTGGGACTTCGCCGGCCTCGACGCGCCCCTGGAGGCGGAGTTCCTCTCCAACCGGACCCTCTTCCTGCCCGCGAACCCGCGGGGGCTCCCTGCGGCCGAGGTGGTCGAGAGGCAGGTGCGCTTCTACAGCCAGACATGGGACGGGCAGGAGATCCGGATCCACGGCTACCTCTACCATCCGCTCGTTCCCGGGGGGGGAGCGGAGGGGCCGCGAAGCGGACCCGGTCCGGCGGGGGCCCGCGGCCTCCCGGGGGTCGTCGTCGCCCACGGCTTCGGCGGGAAGGGCGAGGACATGGCGCCCTTCGCCCGCGACCTCGCCCAGGGGGGATACGTCGCCCTCGCCTACTCGGCGCCGGGCCAGGGGAACTCGACCGGGCCGAGGAACAACCAATCCAACTTCGCCCGCGTGGAGCGGGGGCCGCAGGACGCGTGGCTCGCGCGGAACATTCACGCGGCCCGGAGGGCCCTCTCCCTTCTGGAGTCGCTCCCGGAGGTGGACGGCTCCCGCCTCGCCATCCTCGGAGGGAGCCAGGGGGGCGTCACCTCCTTCCTCGTCTCCGCCCTCGACCCGCGGGTCAAGGCGTCGGTCCCGGTGGTCGCCTCGGGGGACTGGGTCGCCGCCATCCGCTCGGGGGGCGCGGCCAACTTCATCGCTCCGGGCCGCGTCAACGCCGCGAGCCCCGAGTCGGCGGTCCTCATCTCCAGTTTCGACGTCCTCGGATACGCCCCCTCCATCCGGGTGCCGACACTCATGCTCATCGGGACCGACGACGAGTTCTTCCCCCTGCCCGGGGCGGTCCGGACCTTCGAGGCCCTCGGGGGCCCGAAGGCGATCGACCTCCTCCCGAACGCCGGCCACGCCGGCGAGGAGGACTGGAACCTCTCGGCCTACCTCTTCCTGGAGCACCACCTCGATGGCGGGCCGCGGCTGCCGGCGGTCGAGGCCCTCGTCGAACCCCTCCCCCTCGGCGGCGCGCGGGTCGCCGCAACCGCCCCGGGAGCGGAGTCGGTCACGCTCTCGTGGCGGGACGACCTGACCGGCTCCCGGTGGCAGACCCGGGACATGGCCCGCTCGGGCGACCGCTGGGAGGGGGCGGTTCCGTGGGGGCTGACCGACCAGTGGGCCTACGCGGGGGCGAGGGTGCAGGGGCTCCAGGTCTCCTCGACCGTCCCGGTCCGGGTCCCGGCGTCGCCGCTCCTCCAGGCGCTTGCGGCCGTCACGGTCGGGGCCCTCATCGGGCTTCTGCTCCGCCACGCGGGGCGCATCCGGGAGTGGGCGAACTCCAGCCCCGCCGCCGCTCTCCGGGTCGCCGCGGGGCTCCTCTTCGCAGCCGCCAGCCTCCTGCCGGTCCTGGAGTTCTCCGGCCGCACCCGGGTCACCCTCTGGCAGGAGTTGCGGCAGTTCGCCCACCTCCTGCCGCCGTGGCTCCCCTACCTCGCCCTACTCCTGGTCCTCCTCGTCCCGGCGCTTGCGCTCCGCCACCGGAGGTGGGCCGCCCTCCTGGCGGTGGGGGGGCCGGTGCTCCTCCTCGGGGGAATCGCCGCCGTCGACCTTCTCACCCAGGGGCTCGTCCTGATGCTCCCGGGCGGGGGACTCCTCCTGGCTCTCGGGGCGGGGCTGGTGCTCTGGAGGGCGAAGGACCCGCCCGCGCCTCACTCCCCTTCCGCCCCGGCCTGAGCCGGTTCGGCGAAGGGTCCGCAGCAGCCGTGGTCGCAGTAGGCGCGCCCGCTGGCCCGGACCTCGCCGGTGTCGCACCCGCAGACCGCGCACTTCACGGGAGAAGCCTCTCGACGCGGACCACCGCGGGCACCACCCCGCCCCAGAGGCGGGTGAGGAGCCACCGCCCCCAGGGCTTCGGCAGCCCGAGGAACTCGCCGTTGGGGGTCGGGAAGGTCCAGAGCCGGACATCCTCGTTCACCCGCTCCCCCAGCCCCCCCGGAATCGAGGAGAGGCTCCGCTGGACGCCCCGGGGCAAGTGGCGCGTGGACCAGGCGAGGGGCCCGTAGATTCCGCCCCAGACGAGGAGCGCCTGGGCCTTCCAGTCCCAGCGGAAGCGGACGGGGCCCCAGGGGGTCTCGATCTCGCGCTCCTCGGGGTCGAACTCCCAGAGCTTCAGCGCCTTGGCGGCGCCCTCGACCGCGAGACCCATCCCGGCGGCGACGGCGCAGAATTTGAGGAGGCCCATCCCCCTCCTTTGCCCGTGGCTAAAAGGTCGTGGGGGTTATGTTCCGGAGATGACACAGGCCACCATGAAACTCGCCATCCTCGACTACGGCATGGGCAACCTCACCAGCCTGCGGAACGGCTGCCGGAAGGCGACGGGACGCGGGACGCTGGTCCGCACGCCCTCGGCCCTCGACCGCGCCGATGCGCTCATCATCCCGGGCGTCGGGGCGTTCGGCGACGGCGCGCGGGGGCTCCGCCCCTTCGCCCGCGCCATCCGCGACAAGGTGGATGGGGGCTCCCCGGTCCTCGGCATCTGCCTCGGCATGCAGGTGCTCTTCGAGCGGAGCGAGGAGAGCCCCGGCGCCAGCGGGCTCGGACTCTTGAAAGGCTCGGTGAAGAGGCTCCGGCCCCGGGGAGGGCTCCCGGTGCCCCAGATGGGGTGGAACTCGGTGAAATTCAAAGGCGCATCGCCGCTGTTCGAGGGGCTCAACGACGGGGACTACTTCTACTTCGCCCACTCCTACGCCTGCGTCCCGAAGGCCCGGAAGGAGTGGGCCGGAAGCACCGACTACGGAGGCAGGGTGTGCGCGGCCGTGCAGCAGGGGAGCCTCTTCGGGGTCCAGTTCCACCCCGAGAAGTCGGGACCGTCAGGATTGAAGATTCTGGAAAATTTTGCCGATCTGGCGGCCAAGCAGCGGGGAAAAGGCCTCAATCCTGCGAGTTCATCGCCCCGGAGGAACGAGAGGGTTTCCGAGGGGCTCGGGACGTATTTCGTTTCGTCGGCGGCGAAAGGTTAATATACCGGGGGGCCCAGGCGGGAACCCCATGGCCAAAACCCAGAAGTCCAGGGCGATTCCCCGGCCTTCGGAGGTCGTCAAGGCCAAACTGACGGGCAACAAGCTGGTCATCACCGTCCAGCTGGCGCCCCAGGTGGCCGACCTCCTGAAGCAGGTGGAAGAGTTCGGGAAGCAGTTCCGAAGAGAAGAGTGACTCCGCGCCAGGTCGTGATGCGACGGCGGGCGCGGGGCGCGGAATCCTGCCCTCCGCTCGCTTCGCTCGCACCGGGGGGGTTCCCCGAAGTTGCCATCGGTGGCGACCCCGCAGAACTCGACCCGAGCGTAGCGATGGTCAGAGTTCTGCGCGCATAAAAATCAGAGCGCTTCCGCCACCAACTCCGCGATGTCCTTGGGAACAAGGGTCTCCCTCACTCCGACCGCCTTCGTCCCATCTTCCATCATCGTCATGCAGTAGGGGCACGCGCTGGCGAGGATGTTCGCGCGGGTGTCCACCGCCTCGTTCACCCGGTTGTTGTTGATGCGGCTCCCGAGCCGCTCCTCCATGAGGAACCGGGCACCCCCCGCGCCGCAGCAGAAGCCCTTGTCCTTCACCCGCGTCATCTCGACGAGGGTCAGCCCGGTGGCCTTGATGACCTCCCTCTGCGGGTCGTAGATTTTGTTGTACCTCCCGAGGTAGCAGGAGTCGTGGTAGGTGGCGTGGCCGTCGAGTTTCTTGGTCAACTTCAGGCGCCCCTCTTTGAGCAGCTCCGCGATGAACTCGCCGTGGTGGATGACCCGGGCGTTGAAGCCGAAGACCGGGTACTCGTTCTTGAAGGAGTTGAAGCAGTGGGGGCAGGCGGTGATGACCGTGTGGACCCTGTACTTGTTCAGAGTCGCCGCGTTCTGCCGGATGTAGGTCTGGGCGAGATACTCGTTCCCCATGCGGCGCGCCGGGTCGCCGGTGCACCGCTCCTCGGGGCCAAGGATGGCGAACTTGACCCCCGCCGCCTTCAAGACCTTCACGACCGACCGCGCCACCGCCTTGTTCCGGTCGTCGTAGGAGGCGGCGCAGCCCACCCAGTAGAGGACCTCCACTTTCGAGGCGTCTCCGACGTCGGCCATCCGGGGCACGTCGAGCCCATCGGCCCAGTTGGCCCGGTCCTGGGGCGAGAAGGACCAGGGGCTCCCGTTGACCTCGATGTTCCGCAGCGCGCCCTGCGCCTCGGCGGGCATCGAGCCCTGCATCATCACGAGGTGGCGCCGCTCCTCCAGGATTTTGCCCATCTGGTCGATGAAGAGGGGGCACGCCTCGACGCAGGCGGCGCAGGTGGTGCAGGACCACAACTCGTCCTCGGTCGTGAAGCCGGGGCCGATGAGGGCGGGCCGGTGGCCGTTGCCGTTCCCGCCGAGGATGGAACCCGCCGACTCCAGCAAGTTCTCCCGGAGGTCGGTGACGATTTTGCGGGGGTTCAGGGGCTTTCCGGTGGCGTAGGCGGGGCACTGCTCGGTGCACCGGCCGCACTCGGTGCAGGAGAAGGAGTCGAGGAGGTCCTTCCAGGGGAACTCCTCGGGCCGGCTCGCCCCGAACCTGTCGTCGGCCCCCGCCGCCTGGAGGTCGAGGGGGCGCATGCGGCCCGTGGGCTCCAGGCTCCGGAAGAAGACGTTGGGCAGGGAGGTGACCACGTGGAAGTGCTTGCTGAAGGGGAGGAAGGCGAGGAAGCCGAAGAGGGCGAAGAGATGGGTCCACCAGGCGGCGTGCTCGGCGGTCGTGAACATCTCCGGGGTCCACCCCGTCCTCGCCATGGCGACCCCCAGCTCCCACGAGACCGGGGTCCAGCGGGCCTCTTCGGGGAACCCCGCCAGGGCCATGCGGGAGGCGGTCACGACCGCGAGGGTGACGACGATGGTGATGATAAACGAGAGGACGATCATCCCGTCCACGTTGCTCCCCTTCAGTTTCGCGGGCCGGACGATGAGGCGCCGCGCCGCCGCCATGACGCAGCCGATGAAGACGAAGGCGACGAAGAGGTCCACGAAAAGGAAGAGGTACCGGTTGTGGCCGACGACCGGGAGCTTCCACCCGGGCCCCATCAATCCCTCCCCCACGAACTCCACGACCGTGACGCCGAGGACGAGGAACCCGAAGAAGATGAAGGCGTGGAGGATGCCGCCGTAGGACTCGCGGAACATCCGCCTCTGGGCGATGCCGTAGACGAGGAGGGACTTGACGCGCTCAGTCAGTTCCGACCAGGAGAGGAGGTTCCAGGTGAAGATGCCGCGGGGCTTGCCCCGGAGGACCAGCATGAAGACCTTGAGCGTGCGCCACCCGAAGATGGAGAGGAAGAAGGCGAGGATGGCGGCGACCGGGAGGGTGGTGTCGGCCGGGAGGGGGATTCCGAAGAAATCCGCCATGGACTCACTTGCCGCCTTTCTGCTTCTTCACTTCCTCGGTCAGGGCGGGCAGAATCTGGAAGAGGTCGCCCACCACGCCGTAGTCGGCCACCTTGAAGATGGGGGCGTTGGGGTCTTTGTTGATGGCTACGATGCACTTGCTGGAGGACATGCCCGCGAGGTGCTGGATGGCGCCGGAGACGCCCGCTGCGATGTAGATGTTGGGGGCCACGGTCTTTCCCGTCTGGCCGACCTGGAAGGAGTGGGGCTTCCACCCCGCGTCCACCACGGCCCGGGAGGCCCCGCAGGCCGCCCCGAGCTCCCTGGCGAGCGCCTCGACGAGCGGGTAGTTCTCCGGCCCCTTGATTCCCCGGCCCCCGGTGACGATGATGCTCGCCTCGGTCAACTCGACGGTCCCGCCGGTGGCGGTCTTCACCGTCTCCTTCACCTGGGCCCGGAGGGCGGTCCCGTCCACGGAGGCCGCGACCTTCTCGACCTTGGCGCTGCCGCCCGACCTCTGGGCGGGGAAGGCGTTGGGCCGGAGGGTGGCGACCGCGGGTTTGGATTCGAACGCAATCCGGGTGCGGGCCTTGCCGGCGTAGACCGGCCGGAGGGCGGTGAAGAGGTCCCCTTGCCAGCCCGCCTCCACGCAGTCGGTCGCGAGGCCGGCGTTCAACTTCATCGCCACCCGGGGCATGAGGTCCCGGCCGAAAGGGGTGGCCCCGGCGAGAATCACGTCGGGGCTGTGATGCTTAGCGAGGTCGGCCACGACCTTGGCGTAGGCCTCGCCCGAGTAGTTGGCCAGTTTGGCGTCCTCGACGTTGTAGACCAGCTGGGCGCCATATTCCCCGAGCCCCGCCGCGAGAGACGCGGGGCCGACGAGGACCGCTGCGACTCCACCTCCACCGGGGGGGGAGGGGTGGACCGGAACGGAGGGGGGGGCGGAGCCCCCCCCTCCAGGGGTTTGGGCCAGTTCCTTCGCCTTGGTGAGGCACTCGAAGGTGACCCGCTTGACCGCGCCGTCCCGGGTCTCGGCCACGACCCAGACGCTTTTCATTTTGAATCCTCCACGCCCGTTGTCGACAGGCTCATAGTTGGAGCAGTTTCGCCTCCTCCCGCAGGGCCTTGATGAGCTTCTGGGCGGCCTCCTGGGGGGTCTCGAACTCGATGAGCTTGCCGGCGGCGCGGGGCGGGGGGAGGGACATCTCGGCGACCTTGGTCCGGGATTTCAGGGCGTCGGCCGGGAGGCCCAGTTGCGCGACGGTCAGCGGCTTGACCTCCTTCTTCTTCGCCTGCATGATGCCGGGCAGGGTCGGGTAGCGGGGCTCGTGGATGGGGGCGGGGTTGGAGCCCTGGGGGACCGCGATGCCCTTCTGGACGCTGATGACGACCGGGAGCGGGAAGTCCACGACCTCCTCGGCCCCCTCGATCTGCCGCCTGGCGCGCCCCTTCTTGCCGGCGGTGTCCACCTCGATGGCGACGACCGTGCTCACGTTGGGGAGGTTGAGCGCCTCGGCCAGAGCCACCGGGACGATGGAGAGGTCGTCGTCAATGGCCGCCTTCCCGGCGAGGATGAGGTCGAACTGCGCCCCGGCCGCCTGGACCGCTTTGGCGAGGACGCGGGCGACGACGAAGCCGTCCGCCCCGGCCAGGTCGTCCTTGACGTGAATCGCCTTGTCGGCCCCCATGGCCAAGCCGGTCCGGAGAGCCTCTTCGCACCGGGCGGGCCCGGCGGTGATGAGGGTGACCGACCCCTGCAACTTCTCCTTGAGGCGGAGGGCGACCTCGATGGCGAGTTCGTCGTAGGGGTTGATGATCCACTTGATGCCCTCGGGGTCAATCCGCTTGCCGTCGCCGGCCACCTTCACCTTGGTCTCGGTGTCGGGGACCTGCTTGATGCAGACGAGGGCATTGACGGGCATGGATCGCTCTGGGTAAAGGGGGAGGGTTTAAAAATCCTCCCTGAGGGGTCGTCAAAAGGCCATCAGGGCCCCGGTTTCGCTTTCCGAGCCCTCTCCCACCGGTCGAGGTGGCTCAGACCACCCGCGCAGAAGAGATGGCGCTTCTTTCCGGTGACGAAGTTGGGAATCGCCGCAAGTTCGCAGTCAGAGAGACCCTGCCGGGCGGCGAGGAGGGAATCGATGTTCCCGCTCGGCCAATTTCCCGGCCCGTCCCCATCATCCGGGGCGCAGGTAGGGGGCCCCGGAGCCCTCCGCCTTCGCGAGCGTCTCGGCGATGACGAGGCGCTGGATTTCGTTGGAGCCCTCGTAAATCTGGAGGACCTTGGCGTCCCGCATCAGTTTCTCCACGGGGAACTCCTTGACGTAGCCGTAGCCGCCGAACATCTGGACCGCCTCGGTGGTGGCCCGCATCGCGGTGTCGGTGGCGAACGCCTTCGCCATGGAGGAGAAGATGAGGGCGGGCTCCCCCCGGTCCACCTTCCACGACGCCTTCCACGTGAGCAGGCGCGACGCCTCGATTTCCTGGGCCATCTGGGCGATTTTCCACTGGGTGATCTGGAAGTTGATGAGGGGCTGGCCGAACTGCCTCCGCTGCTTGGTGTATTCGATGGAATGCTCCAGCGCCGCCCGGGCGACCCCCACGGCGAGGGCGCCGATCCAGGGGCGGGTCTGCTCCAGGGTCGCGAGAGCGATGGGCCACCCGCCGCCCTCCCTGCCGAGGAGGTTCTTCTTCGGGACGGCGGCGTCCTCGAAGACGAGCTGGGTCGTGGGCGAGGCGCGCTGCCCCATCTTGTCCTCGTTTTTGGATGCCTTCATCCCCTTGGTCCCCTTCTCGACGACCAGGGCGGTGATGCCCTTGTGCTTCCTGGCGGGGTCCATCGTCCCGAAGAGCGATACGAGGTCGGCCCGGTCGCCGTTGGTGATGAACTGCTTGGTCCCGTTCAGGACGTAGTAGTCGCCGTCGGGCTCGATGCGCAACTGCATCCCGGCCGCGTCGCTCCCCGAGCCGGGCTCGGTGAGGGCGAAGGAGGCGAACCTGGGCGACTTGCCGAAGGGGGGGAGCCACCGCTGCTTCTGCTCCTCCGAGGCCCCCTCGAGGATGGGCCTGAGGCCGAGGCTGTTGACGATGAGCGAGAGGCCGATGCCGACGCATCCCCACGCGAACTCCTCGCAGACCAGCGCCTCCTCGAAGCAGCCGAGGCCCGGCCCGCCGTACTTCTCGGGGACCCGGAGGTTCAGGAGCCCCAACTTGTGGGCCTCCCTGAAGATGTGCTCGGGGAAGGTCTCCTCCCTGTCATACTTGGCCGCCACCGGCCGCATCTCCCTGGCGGCGAATTTGCGGGCGAGGTCCACAAGGGCGCGCTGCTCGGAGGTGAGGTCGAAGGCGGCCATCGGGGGGATGGGGGAGGAGAGGATATATCTAACTTCCGATACGGCGGCGTTGTCCCGGCAGAACGAGAGAGTTCCCGAGGGGACCGGCGCGGGCCTCCGTTATTGCCACGCGTGCCGCAGGCACGCAGGATTGAGGCCCGCGCCGACGGGACGGGAGGGTTTCCGAGTGGCCCGGAACTTCGCGCCGAGAGCGCGGCCCGACGAGCGACCCACAAAAGGTCGGGGTGACCGGACATCGTATTCCCTTCTACTCCACCCCAATCAGGAAGAGTAGTATTTTCGATGGCAGTTCGAACAAACGAAATCGAAGATCCGGGTTAACGGCAGGTGCGCAACCATAATCTCATCTTCCACTTTTTCAAGGTTGATTGCGATTCGATTTGGACTACCATGCCGCGCGAGCACACTTTCGATGATTGTCTTCCTGCTCCTTTTGTGAGCCGCTTCTAATTCCGTGCACTTCCTGCCACACTTCGGACACCGATAATAGGACCCGTTCCATTTCCCCAATTTCCTTTTCAAGGGTTTTGTCTTCGATTGAATCTTGTTTCGAATACTCGGTCCAATAAACCGGTGGTACTCCGCGAAAGTTCCATTGAACCGAGCCATTGGAGCGTCGAGCCAAAGGTATAGGGTCCTCTGCAAAAAGGTAACGGAGGGTATCTCTGTCTCCTTCACGGCGGATTCGGCGCCATTTCCACTACGGATTAAGGTCGATGGGCGCCATCGGAAACATAGCACAAAGTATAACTCTTGTACCACCCTGTTTGTTCATGGTCCGAGCCGTTGTTGCCCGCCGAAAACCGACTCGCTACAAGGAAATCAGGCTCATTGAGAGCGAAATCGTCGAAGAGCCACATCTGGGCCGCTTCGGGACGGTCACCGTGGACGCCTGGGAACTAGACGGGGGATTCATCAGAGTCTTCGACGTCTGCGACGAGAGGCTACAGGCCGACGGCGACGAGGTGGATGTAGTCCTGAGGCCGTTTAGCGAGGAAGTGGCCGTGAGAATGATGGACTGGCTCTCTAAGAACTACGACCGCTGGTCCTCCGTTCTCGCTTGGGGGCCGGAGCCTATACCACCTTTCTGGGCGGAGAATCCTCGGGAATTAAGAAAGTGCGGGCCGGTGATCTTGTTCCGGGCGCACACAGTTAAGCCCCCCTTCAGGATTCCAGAAACCTGCCACGGCTTTGGGGAGCCTCCCGAAGGAGAGGCAGGGTGGAGACCTAAGCGGGGGTCCTGAAACCCCAACTTGGCTACCTCCTCGCTTCGGACAGCAACTCCTTCAACGTATACCGCCTGTCGAAAATCGCCTTCCCCACCACGACCCCCGCCGCCCCGAGGGCCTTCAAATCCCGGATCTCCTCCTTGCGGGCGAGTCCCCCGGCGGCGATGAGCGGCACCCGGACCTCCCGGCAGAGGGCCCCGAAGAGGTCCATGTCGAGCCCCGCGCCGGTGGCGTCCCGGTCGAGGTCGGTCACGATGACCCCCGCCGACGAGGTGCCGAGTCCATTGGCCCGCTCGATGGTCTCCACCAGCGAGGAATTGGTGCGGCGGTTGAGGCCAAGGTAGAGCCGGTGACGCCCGTAGGTCCCCACCACCCCCCGCACCAGGTCGGGGTCGCGGCTCGCGGGGTCAAGGAGGAGGACCCGGACCCGCGGGTCGCAGTCGAGCCAGCGGGCCGCCGCCTCCCGGGTCGCGATGCCGCCGCCCACGATGACGCCGGTCCGGGGCCCCGCTTCGGCCACCAGGCGGCGCAGGAGGTCGCCGTTGCTCCCCGATTTGAAGTGGGCGTCGATGTCGAAGAGCATGACCAGCCCCGGCGCCGCCATCTCCCACTCCCGGAGCCAGCGGAGGGGCTCGCCGTAGTCTCGCCCCGTTCCGGGCTGCGCGGCGTGGAGCTTCACGGCGCGCCCCCGGGAGAGGTCGAGGGCGGGAATGACGAGGAACTCTCTCATTTGCGCCCTGACCCGACCTTCTCGGGTTCGCTCCAGAACGACCGCGTCCGGGCGTAGTTCCGCTCCGCCTCCCAGAGGTCCCGCAGCATCGCCTCCCGTTCCACCTTTCCGGTTGTATGCTTTCCCAGGATGCGGGCCGCAGTCTCGGGCCCGACCCCGCGGGCGGAGAGGGCGAAGACCGCGTCGCGGCCGTAGGAGAGGACGACGTTGGCGTTCCTCCGCAGGCGCTTTCTTCCGGCTGGCTCCGGGCCGGGCGGGGCGCCCCGGGGGGGCGGGCCGAGGTGGCGCGGGTCGGGCGCCTCCCACGGCTTCAGCGCCGCGAGGAGCCGCGAG
Organism: Halobacteria archaeon; assembly: GCA_038869515.1. Lineage (GTDB taxonomy): Archaea > Halobacteriota > Syntropharchaeia > JACQPP01 > JACQPP01 > JAWCQZ01. The sequence continues at coordinate 78,617 of JAWCQZ010000004.1, read as the reverse complement.
CCGCACTTGGGGCACTCCGGCTTCGGCTCGACCGAGGCGACGGTCTTGACGACCCGGTATTTGCCGCACGCGACGCAGGCGAGCGCCACCCGGTCGCGCAGGATGCGCGCCTCCAGCGCCTTCAGGATGGAGCCGACCGCCCGCTCGGGCAGGAGCAGTTCCCTCGCCCGGTCGGGCCCCCGGCCGAGGGGAGTGGGGCCGGAGAACTTCAGCGCCAGTCGGCCCGACGCCAGGTCGTCCAGCACCCTCCGGGCCCCCTTGATGTCGAGCCGCTCGCGCGCGAGTTCCCGGAGCGCCTCCTCCTCGACCGGACTCCCCTTCCACATCCGGGCGGCCCGGGAGTCGAGGAGCGCCCCCCGCGCGAGGAGGCCGAACTTGCGCGCCACGTGGGCCGTCTTCCAGAGGGCCAGCGGGGTCCCCCGGAGGGCGCGCTCCGCGAGTCCGGCGTGCTCCGGCCGCAACTCCTTGAGGACCGCGCGCACCGGCGCCTTCGGGGGGTGGGTGAGGTGGATGCGGGTCGGCTCCGCGCGCAGGGCGACCGAGGAGCCGGTCCGGGCCGAGAGGAGCGTCGCGACCGCCCGCCCGACGGCCTCGTTGAGGCGGTGGCCGCCGCAGAGGTGGAGTGTCGTCTCCCGGGGGCCGATTTCGGCGAGGAGCGTCCGGTCGTCCGGCACCGGGGCGGCCCCCGCGTGCTCCCTCAGAGTGGCGATGAGCGGCTCCAGGGCAGCGGGCGAGACCGGATAGTCGCGCGCGACCGCCTCGGCCGCCTCCCGGTCCGAGTTTCCCGCGGCGAGCCCGTCGGCCACCCGGCGGCGGACGGCGCCAACCTCCTCCGCGACCTCGCGGGGGACGAGAATCTCCTCGCCCTCCCAGTGGGGCACTTCCCCTTCGAGGGACGGGAGGGGCTCGACGAGGACGCGGCCGGGCTTCTCCTTCCGAGGGTCTCCAGACTCGATTGAAACGACCCGCCACGCCTCGCCCCGCACGATGACGGTCGAGCCGGGCTCGGAGAACTTCAGCACGAACGCCTCATCGAGGCTCCCCACGGTTTTTCGCCGCGCCAGGTCGTAGAGTTCCAGTTTCTTCTCGTCGGGAATCATTGAGAGGTTCTCCACCACGTAGCGCCGCGCGCTCCCGCGGGGACGGAGGCCCGCCTGCTGGAGGGATTCGGCGACCCGGCCGAGGGTCTCGCCGCCGAGGTCCCGGAAGGGCTCCGCGCGACGAAGGAGGGCGGGGACCTCGTCCTTCGGGACTCCCTCGACCAGCATGGCGCAGAGTTGGTTGGCGAGGACGTCGAGCGGCTGCGGGATGGGCTCCACGGGCTCCAGCTCGCCCGCGGCGGCCCTCCGGGCGATGACGGCGCACTCGAGGAGGTCGTCGAGGTCGGTCGCAACCACCGCGCAGCGCGCCTCGGCGCCGGGCCGGTGGCCCGAGCGGCCCGCCCGCTGCACCAGCCGCGACACCTGCCGCGGGGAGCCGTACTGGACGACGAAATCCACACTCCCGATGTCGATTCCGAGTTCGAGGCTCGACGTGCAGACGAGCGCCCGCACCTCCCCGCGCCGGAAGCGCTCCTCCGCCTCGACGCGCACGGGGGCCGAGAGGGAGCCGTGGTGGACCTCCACGGACGCGCCCATCTGCTTGAGCCGCGAGCCGAGCACCTCGGCGGTCTGCCGGGTGTTGGTGAAGACGAGCGCGCCGGGATGCGACTCGATTTCGCGGGCCAACCAGCGCAACCGCGCCGCGAGGTCCGCCTCGACCCCGAGGCGGCCCGCGAGGTCGAGGTCCGCGACCGAGGAGGCGACCGGGCGCACGACGGCGAGGGTCAGGGCGCGCGCCATGGGCACGACCTCGACGTCGCAGGGGCGGCCCCCGCAGAGGAGCGCCGCGAGCCGCTCGGGGGTTCCGGCGGTGGCGCTCAGGCCGATCCTTTGAAATTCGCCCGCGACCCGGGCCAGCCGCTCCAGCCCCACGGCCAGTTGCGCCCCCCGCTTGTTCCCGGCCAATTCATGGACCTCGTCCACCACCACGGCCTTCACGCTGCGCAGGTGGGCCCGGAGGTTGCGGCCCAGGAGCATCGCCTGGAGGGACTCGGGAGTTGTCAGGAGAATGTCCGGAGGCCGGAGTGACTGCTTGCGCCTCTCGGCCGACGGGGTGTCGCCATGGCGCACCTCGGTCCGGAGACCGTGCTCGTCGGCCAGTGTGCGGAGGCGGGTCACGAGGTCGCGGTTGAGGGCGCGGAGAGGGGTGATGTAGAGGATGCGGATGGAGGGCGGCCCGGGACCCTTGCACCGCTCGATGAGCGGGATGAGTGCCGCTTCGGTCTTGCCCGAGCCGGTCGGGGCGACGAGGAGGAGGTTGCGGCCGGAGAGGATGGGGGAGTGTGCGCGCTCCTGGGCCGGCGTCGGAGTCCAGCCGCGGCGGGAGAGCAGGGTGGTGATGCCGCGGGCCTCGGCCATCCCCCTCCAGTTTCTCGGGGGGATATTGACTCTGGAGAGTTGCTCGATAGGCGGTCCGTGGGCCTTCTGTCAGGAACATAGGCCGCTTTCCGCGCGGGCGGAGCCCGCGCGCAAAAGGGCGGCCCCACCCCCGGGGCCTCCCCCCGCGCGACGGGGTCCCCGGGGGTCGGCCCCCGCGGAACCCGCCCGAAGCGAGCGCGAAGCGCGAGCGGATGGCAGGGTTCCGCGCTATAATTTTGTTAAATTAAAAACTGCCCATAACCAACTCTAAAGAGGCTTAACTTCTTGTAATTAACAAAGCGCAATCTTTTTCTGTGGGCACTGCGCAGGGGGTATTGGAGACCTCCCTTCCCGGGCCCTGCGTGTCCTGCAAACGAAGGTTCGCTCGACTCGCTCTCCCCTCCCAACTCTCCCTTTGGGCCCGGGACTCCACTTCTGCGCTGAGCCGGGGCTGTAGTCGCCCCATTTCGAGCTCCATTCAAGGTGGTCCGGAATGTGTGTACAGCCACCTCATGGCCGGATTGTACTTTAAATCTGCCCAGTTGCGATTATGTTTAATTGTAGAAGTAATTTGGCCGATTTTGCCAAAACTTCGGCAAGATGATGGTTAAATTTTGTATTTGTAAACAAGTTAGATTTAATATAATTACAGATTACGTTTTTTAATTTTTTACTTATTAAAAACCGCTATCAATAACAACACTCCTAAAAATTAACACATGACAATCTTTAAGACAAACACCCGGACTACTGCCAATTGGGGTGAGGTATGGCGCCAGGCAACAGACCAGAGACTCCTGTTTCTGCCACTCTGCTCTACGAAAGCAGCCAACAGATTAACTACACACTCCAAACCCAGAGCCGAGTCCTCACCCCCACCCCTCTCACCACTCAAAGCACCCCCCAGGAGACCCCGGGGTCCCCATTCAGTCCCTCCCCTCCCGAGCCGAAGCCGCCCGCCCCCCCGTGCCCCCGCGTGGAGCCCGGCGCACGACCCCCGCGTTCCGATGCGGAAACGGGGCGGGTCGCGCGCCTCGGCGGCTGGCACGAGTCGGCCTGGCGCACCCCCTCCCCCTGGGCCCTCCGGAGCTCCTGGACCGGTTCCGCCTGGGCCGCCCGGAGCCGCCCCCGCCGGGTCGGCGGGAACTCCGCCCCGTATATGAAAGAGACTTTTTTTTATTCTACGCCCGACGTCGGGCGGGCGGGAGCCGTCGGGCGCGCGTATGACGGGTCTAACAGCAGGGGGAACTGGCGGCTCGCGGCGCTGGCGACGACCTCGGGAAGGCGATGCTCAGCTTCCTCGAACCGACCTGAGGATTTTGGAGTGCTCGAGGCTGCTCTTCCTGCCCAGCCGGTCCAGTTTCTCGACAACCCTGTCGAGCTTGCTGTTCATCACGTTGAGCTGGCTGGCGATCTCCCGGAGCAGCTTCCTGCCCTGGAGCCGGTTGTCCACTGCAGTCCCCACGGCGGCCGGAAGGCTTGCCACCAGGCCGTTGACCAGGGCATCGACCGACTCGGGAGCGATGAGGACCGGGCTCTGGAGCTCCCCGCGGATCGGCGGGAGGCGCACACCGCCGCGCTTTCTGCGGACCATGTTCAAGAACATGGTTTCCGGCCAGATGAAGATTTTCCGGGCGGGAGGCGAAAGTGAATCAGCGCCTTCTTCTGGCCATCTTCGCCATCCTCGCCGCCGCCCTCCTGACCGGCTCGGTCGGGCCGGACGCGGGCCAGGCCTCGACCACCGCTCCTGACACGACCTATCGAACCAGCGTTGCCGACGGCTCGCGCGCTCAAACCAACGTTGCCGACGACTCGCGCGACGAAATCGCTCGCGCGACTGGACTTGCAACACACGCGCGCGAGGGCGGGCGCGAAAGCGCGGCCCCGGCCGTGAAGGGCCTGGGGGTCGCCGACTCCCCCATTCGCCCCATCCGCCCCGCCTTCGCCACCGGGGAAGACGTGAAGTTGGCCGTCCTCAACCTCACCCTGCGGCGCGGAGAGGCCATCACCGGCCTCACGGTGGACGGGAGTGAGACCCCCTACACCTTGGAGCGACAGAACACCCACCTCCGCATCTCCCGCGAGCACCTGGGGCGGGGCTACCACAGGGCGGTCGTCACCACCGACAAGGGAGCCTACGAGACCGGGTTCCTGGTGGGGCTTGTCAACCTCAACACCCCCAAGGCGACCTATGCGCCCGGAGAGCGGGTGCAGGTGGCCGTCGGTGTCATGGACTGGCAGGGGTTCCGGGTGAAGGATGCCAAGGTGGCGGTTGAGGTCGAAGGGCCGGATGGGGTGGGCGGCGACTTCCTCGGAATCCCGAAGGGTGATGGGACCTACACGGTGAACCTCACCGCGGGGGCCCCAGGACGGTACACTCTGAAGGCCACCGCGACCCAGGAAGACGCGCCGACGGACGACGTCCAATCGTTCTTCGAAGTGCGCCGAGGAGAGGCGTTCACCCTCGAGCGCGACGGGCCGACGGTCACCTACATGAAGCCATACGACATGAGGCTCCGACTTCGCGCGGAAACTACCTGCAGCGAGACGCGGCTCGTGGAGCAAGTGCCGAGCGACGTGGCCATCGTGGGGACGACCGAGGGGGGCCGGGTCGAAAGCGCACAAAACGGTTCCAAGAGCATTGTATGGGACTTTGGAGCATTGAGCCCCGGAGACGTGCGCGAAGTCGCCTACACGTTCCAGGGACCCGACGTGAGCCCTGCCTATTTCACCCTCGGGCCCGCACGGGTAGAATACGACGGAATGCAGTGGGAGGAAAAACGTGGGCACGAGGTCGCGGTGGATGTCCAGTATTATTACGTGCTGTGGAATTTCACTTACCGGACCCCGAGCAATCTGACCTATGGCAATGTGTCTATCGAACCCAGAGCAATTTGTCGCGGGTTCAACTACACCCTCAATGTAACGGTGATCGACACTGCGGACGACGCGACATCTCCGACCCAGGATTGGAGGCTCGAAATCCAACCCGACGGAGCTGCCGGATTTTCCCTGGTTCCTCAGTACCCTTCCACACTGACTGAAGATGGATGGTCGACCATTCTCAATCCGATGACGTTTGGAGGCCTTGGCGCCACCGATGCCTGCGCTCAAGGAGGAACGGACCACTGCGAGTGGTACAGGTACTACATCAACACCTCAACCGCCGCATCAACGAACAAGACGAAGCACACCCTCAGAATTAATCCCGCGCAACTTCCGTCCTCTGTGAGGAGCGTGGACGGGACTGCGACGAACCTGATGAATGTTGAACTGAACAACTGCACCGATGTCTCGTTGGCAAACCGCTCGATGAAAGTCTTCTCCCCCACCGGGGAGGAGGGCAAAGCAATGGCGGGCCACAGCAATTACGTCGTCGCTCCTTTGACCAACTACAACACAGCGCCGGTTTCGAATGTTCGGGCCACACTGAGGATTCTGGATCAGGGTGGGAATTCGGTAAATTGGCTCCTGATTCAGAACCAGACGCAGGATTTGGGTACGTTCGAGGGGGCAATAAACCCGCCGAACTGGTCACACGTGACCCTGGTCCGCTGGGATTTCATCCCGCCAGACAACGTGGACGCAAGCCAGACCTACACGGCACAAGTGACCGTGGACGGGAAAACATTCAACCGGAGTTTCACATTCTACACCACTGACAGTGGGCAGCCGAGTCCCCTTACCATTTTCCTGGCCGACCAGCAGGGGTTGAACATCGAGGGAAACACAGCACCGGGCAGGCGGAATCTCCGGCACATATATGCCTGCAACTATGGGGACTACAATTTGAGCATCAACGTGAGTGCGACTTCACTGCTGATGACTCCCGCTGCAGGGTCTGGCATTATCGCTTACGATCCCCCAGCCACGTCCGCGACCACTGCTTCTCTGATCGAGTGGCAGGGTCAGAAAGTAGCGACTTCGACCTGCTGGAGAGGGACTATCATCTATGGAGGCGGCACAGACATCGACCCCGGAATGGAGGAGTTCAATGTACAGGCCCAATACACCGATAACTTCACGGGGGCCAATGTCATTGTCTCGAAATTCGTCCAAGTCCAGACAGACCCGCGTGCTCAGAACCTCTACGCGGACTTTTTCACTGCGGCATTCGATTTCAATCCCGCGGCTCCCGCCTTCCGGACAACTTCAATCAGCAACACCAGCAGCGCCAATATCATACTGAACATGACCTACGCCAACGCGGATGCACCCGGGGCCGACAAACGGGCATTCACGATTGAACTCTCCATCCCTCCGGGATTCGACAGGCCGCAGAAGTTCTACTACAACGGCCCCACGGCGACCAACAGTTGCACAATCACCAACAACCCGTTCCCGCCGGACGAAGGTTTTCCCAGGGGGTCGCTGCACGAAGGATGGAACGTCCGCTGGTCGGTGGACAACCCGTCGGTCTTTTTCCTCTGCGACCCCGGCGGCCCCTTGGCGAACCAAACCCTGAGCATCAACTTCACTGCGGATGTGAACATCACCAATCAGAGCGGCTATCCCCAGTTCGCCCCGGGCGGCAAGGTGTTCACGATTTCAAGCCCTATCTGGAGCGGGAGGGCGCGCATCGCCTCGGGGAACCTGCAGAGGGCGGTTCTTGACCTGCAAGGCCCCTGGGTGAAAGCCATCCCTCGGAGCAATTCTTCGGCCCAGACCTTCCCGACCACCGAATCCAAGTCAATCGCCACGGGCTTGGCGAACGCCCTGGACTTCCCATCGACGGCCCTCGCCTGCGCCAACTTCTCCGCCTCCTGGGAGGTCTTCAACAAGGGGAACGCGCCCATGGGACTCAACATCGGGGCGAACTTCTCCGAGTTCTTCCCGACCCTCCCCGCCCTCTGGGCAAACCGGTCCGCCATCGGATACGACGAGACCGAGTTCACCTACGCCGGCAAGCAGAACGCGGGCAATTCAGTCTATTTCGCGGGCAACAACTCGGTGAAGTACAACAACACCCAGTCGGTCTTCATCTTCTGGCCCGGCGGCCGCGCGAACCACTCCTTCTACTACAACCACACCCTTGAGGTTCCCTGGAACCAGAGCGACGCCTCGAAGGACCGGAACGACCTCACCAACTGGCCCTACCTCTTCCGCTCCTTCACCGGCAACGACACCCGCAACTTCACCCACCCTCGGTTCCACGTCCCTTTCGCCTGCGGCGTGAACCTCACGATTGACACCATCTCATTCCCCGCCACCATCAACAAGGGGACCAACATCACCGTCACCGCCTCCATCCGCAACGACGGCAAGGGGGACGGCTACCTCTACGCCAACGCCTCCCTCAACTCCCCCTACGGGTTCGCCTACGGGGTGGCCCCTTTCCCCACAACCAACGCCACCGCCGAGGGCACGATATCCCGCGACGGCGGCACCAAGACCCTCTCATATCTCGTCAACGTCCCCGACGACGCAGGCCTCTGCGGGCAGACCATCCCCATCACCGTGGGGGTCAACGCCACCACCGGATACAACCGGACGGCGAACGTCACCCGGAGCGCCTCCTCCCCGGCCATCTCCTGCCCCGTCTCCCCCATCGAGGTCCGCAACGAGAAAGTGAAGAACTCCACCAGCGGCGAGGCCGAGGGCTGGGGGGTCCCCCTCTGGAACTTCTCGGTCGAGGTCCTCGACACCAACACCACCGCCCGGGTCGTGACCGTCGAACTCTGGATTCAGACCCCCAACGGGACGCTCCTCTACAACACGACGAACGTGACGCCCGCGACGTGGACCTATGTCAACTTCGACGTGGTCAACGACTCGGCCAATCTCCGGCGGTTCACCCGGGCCGACATCGGCGCCGCGACCTACTCCTTCTTCGTGAAGAACCTGAGCGTCACCAACGCCACAGCCAACCGCTCCTTCACCGTCGAGAAGGACGACGTCCGGTTCGAGCCCCTCTCCAACTTCTCCCGCGGGTTCAACTACTCCCTGAACCGCTCCGACACCCGGTTCCTGGCCGACCTCTCCACCACGGCCGAAATCAACACCAGCCTGACCCTGACCACCCGCCTGCGGGAGGAGAACCTCACCCTCGCGATGCCCGGAGTCAACGGGACCCTCTGGGCGACCCGGGACAACTCCACCTTCGTCAGCGTCGCTCCGTTGCTCCTGAACGCCTCCTCCCAGTTCACCACTGCGTTCAACCCCGACTGCAACAACCAGACCGGCCCCCAGCGCTGGAAGGTCGTCATCTCCGGCACCACGGGCGGCGCGGGCCGCTCCGCCTCGGGGGAGGAGGCCTACATCGCCAACGACTCCGCCACCCAGGGCTACCACGCCGCCACGGGCGGGGGGATGGAGTACAACATGACCGTCATCGGCAGCCTCCGCTTCCCCTCCGCCCTCGACCAGTCCGACACCCTGGTGAAGCAGTGGGACTCGGTGGACATCACGGCGACCCTGCAGGACGACTGCGCGACCGAGATGAACCTCACCGCCCTCGGCGGCAACATCCGGTTCCTCTTCTCCCACAACGCGACCCCGACGGTCAACTTCACCTGCGCGAACACCTCCACGTGGTCCGCGGCGTTCCCGACCAACAACGTGACCCGCCTCGGCGGCAGCGCCTACCGGTGCCGCCTCGAGCCCTACACCGCCGCATGGACCGGGGCCGGCCTCCTCCGGGGCCTCTATGACATCACGGTGGTGGCCAACTCCAGCAACTACAACAACGCGACGCTGATTGCGCCGCAGGTCCTCACCATCATCACGCCGCCCCGGCTGGAGAACGCCACCACCAACCGCTCCACCGACCCGTGGGGCCACGCGCGGAACTTCAGCGCCATCCTCCGGGACAACCCCGGCGACTACGTCAACCTCACCGCCTTCGCGAGCGTCGGTGTCAACACATATCAGGTCGGCTCCTTCAACGTTTCCCCCGGCATTGCGGGCCTCCGCTACGGCTTCAACTGGACCTACCGGTGCGGCGCCTCCGCGGCGGCCAACCAGCCCCTCAGGTTCTGGTTCACCGCCTCCGACAATCAGAGCCTGAACCAGCCCGCGGTCTCCGGCCAGCCGGTCAACGACACCGACACCACCCAGAACGACCTGGCGAAGTACAACACGAGCGCCCCCACCTCTGGCTCCGACACCTTCACCCTCCAGAAGGACGTCCTGCGGCTCGACCTCTCCAGCGGCAACGACTCCACCTCCACCCTGGGCGGCAGCCCCGACGCGCTCCTCGGGGTCATCTCCGTCGGACTCAACAACTCCTCCTCCATCTCCGTGGCGCCTCCCACCGTGGTCTTCTGGGTGGCCAACAAGACCGGCGCGGGAGACGCCGCCTTCCTCCAGGTGGGGACCAACTCCACGCCCTTCTCCGCCAACCACACCGACGCCTTCGACCCCGACACCGACGAGCCGACCCCTGCGTGGACCGGCGGCCTCAAGAAGTGGAAGGCCAACGTCACCTCCTCCGACCCCTGCTACTCGCCCAACGAGAGCCGGAACCCCTTCGCCGCCGACGGCTCTCCGTCCGCGGACGGCCTCTTCAACGTCACCGTGGTGAGCCCCGCGGCGGGGGTCGAGTTCCGCCAGGCCCGGCTCGGGAACCACTTCTCCGGGGCCTCCTCCGGCCTCGCCGACGGCTGGGGGACGAACTGGAACTTCTCCGTCGAGGTGAACGACCTCAACGGGACGGTGAACCGCACCGTCACCGTCCAGCTGGAACTCGGCACCGCCTCCAACGGCTCCCGCATTCTGGGCTCCGTGAACCTCACCCCGGACAGCAGCGGCCGGTGGTGGGCGAACGACTCCGCGTCCTTCCCGAACTCCCTCGGCAACACGAGCAATGTCACCTTCCTCGACTCCGACTGGGCGCGAGTCAACTTCACCGTCTCCAACGCCTCGGTGAACCACACTTCCCTCCGGCCCGCCGACGTGGGAGTCTCCACCTTCCGTTTCCTCCTCTTCAACGGCACCTCCCACGCCTCCGCCTCGGTGAAGAACCAGTCCGCCAACGCCTCCTTCACCATCGAGAAGGACGACGTGGTGTTCGAGCTCTGCGGCAACTGCACCGGAGAAATCGTCAACCGGAGCCTGCCCCTGACCACGGTCCTGAACCTCTCGGTGCGCATCCGCGACGAGAACGGCTCCATCATCGGCAACTCCAGTTTCGTGGATTTCTTCGTCAACGTCTCCCCGGGCACCTACAACAAATACAACAACTACACCTTCCCCGCGGACGCGGGGCTCTCCCACCCCTCCTGGAGGTTCCTCTTCAACCCCGGCTGCTCCGCCGCCGACGGCCACGGGCGGTTCGAGGTCGGCTACCACGACTGGTACGCCGCCCTGAACTCCAGCGACCCCGCCTACAAGGCGCAGGACTCCCGGCAGAACTTCACCACCTCCATCCGGGTCTTCGGCAACCTCTCCAACGCGAACCAGGACCCCAACGGCGGCCCCGAGGACGACCGGACCCAGGGGACCAATCTCACCGCCCAGCTCGTGGTCCGGAACGACTGCGGCGAGGCGATGAACCTCGCGACCTCGGCGGTGAACATGACCTTCCGCCACCAGAACGCCTCCTCCGGAATCGAGTATGCGTGCCCGAACAAGGTCCAGGTGGTGGACGGATTCTTCCAGTGCGAGTTCGACACCATCAACCGGACCGAGGGGCGCTACCACTACGTCACCTCCTCCAACCTCTCGTTCCACTACAACGGCACCACGAACGCCAGCAACTACGGCGGCATCGAGAACCAGACCAACGCCTTCTACCTGACCACGAGCCCGGTCCTGAAGCAGGCCAACATCACCACCATCCAGGACGAGGCGTGGTCCGTCCCGCGCAACTTCACGGTGAACCTCACCGAGACCTCCGGCGACAACACGAGCGTCACCCTCCGGGTCTCGGTGGGCGGGACCGACCAGCCCCTGGGGTCGAAGCACTGCCCGCCCGACTGCGTGGGCAACGTGGCCACCTCCCTCGGGGCGCAAATCAACTTCACCAACATCGTCCTCGCCAACTACTCCTGGTTCAACTGCGCCTCCCACGCCAACCGCGAGGCGCAGTTCTACTTCGTCGCGGCGGACAACGTGACCTCGAACCAGATTTACCAGGCCCAGACCCACACCCGCTCGACCCAGGGCATCACGTCGCTCTACGTCAACTCCGACGACCGGTTCCAGGTGGAGAAGGCCGACGCCGCCATCACCCACGTGGCCGGGAACGGGACCGCCGCCCAGCCGGGCTCGCCGACGACCCTGCACGCCTCGGTCTTCGACCTCGACCGGAACACCTCAGCCCTCGACAACAACACCTCCGACGGCCGGAACTTCAACGCGACCGTGCGGTTCAACGTCACGGCTTCGGTCGTCCCGGCGACCGACTACGCAGATCTCGCCCCCGATTCGGAGACCAACCAGAGCGGCAACGCCACCCGCTCCTTCGACGGCTCGGGCTTCGCGCCGAGCGGCGAGCGCAACTGGCGCGCCTACATCCCCTCCGCCGACGCCTGCTACAAGTTCAACAAGACCTCGAACCTGAACGTCACGGTCATCGTCCCGAACAGCCTGCCGCGGTTCCGCAACATCACCATCCTGACCCAGTTGGAGAACGACACCGACCTCGCCGGTCCCTCCGGCGGCTGGGGCCGGGTCTGGAACTTCAGCGTGGCGGTCAACGACTCGGACGACGCGTCGGTCCGGGTCGGCCTCGAAATCGACACCGGGGCCGGGTTCGTGGAGCGGGCCGTCAACGCCTCGGTGGACGTCTCCGGCGGCCAGTGGAACTACACCAACTTCACCGTGCCGTTCTACCCGGCCAACATCACGGGCGCGGCGCGCTACCGCTTCAACGTCAGCAACATCAACGGCATCAACGTCAGCCCCGAGCGGACTTTCATCATCACCGAGGACCTCGTCCGCTTCGCCCTCCAGGCCAACGGGACCGGCCAGCCGGTGAACCGGAGCCAGATGCGCTACCTCGCCAACGGCTCCCAGGAAAACGAGACCGGGGTCGACCTCACGTTCATCACGCGCCTCTTCGACAACGAGACGGGGAACGGTACGAACCTCTACACGAACGCCATCCAGGGCATCCTCGAGGCGACCACCACCGGGACCACGTTCGTGGAGGTCCTAAACGCCACCACCGACTCGACGGGGAACGCCTCCTACGTGTTCAACCCAGGCTGCTCCCCCGAATATCGCGTCGAGTCGTCCGCCCACCGGTGGCGGGTCCGCATCAACGCCTCCGACCCGGCGTTCCAGCCCAACAGCAGCGAGGAGAACGCGACCTACACCTTCCAGGTCGTCGGCTCCCTCCAGGCGACCAACTTCGGCCTCACCTCCTCCAGCATCACCCGGTGGGACACGGTCGAGGCGCAGGTTGAACTGCAGGACGACTGCAGCAACGCCATCAACCTGACCGCCCTCGGGGGCCGGGGCTCCTTCAAGTTCGAGCACAACACGACCCCGGCCGTCGCCTTCGACTGCGCCAACAACTCCGCGTGGACCTCCGGCGACAACGTGGTGCGCCGGTTCGGCAGCAGCGGCTACATCTGCCGGCTGCGGCCTCTGACCGCCCCCTGGGGCGGCGCCGGCCTGAGCCGGGGTTATTACAACGTGACCGTTGTCACCAACGCCACGAACTTCAACAACGGGACCCTCATCACCCCCGCGGCGCTCTTCATCGAGACTCCGCCCCGCGTCAAGAACGCCACCGCCATCCCCCTGGAAGATGGCTTCGGCCGCTCCTTCAACATCACCGGGCAGGTCTACGACAACGCCGGCGACAACGTGACCGTCCGGGTCGAGGTGGACTACGGCGTCGGATTCAAAGACTTCGGGAGCAAGGTCTGCCGCTCCAACACCTCCGCCTCGGATTGCACGGGCACCCTCAACAACACCTCCGCCGGCGGCGCCCGAGTCTCCTTCCTGGTGAACTTCACCCCGGACAACGTAACCACGCCCCCCAAGAGCGTGAAGTTCCGGTTCGTCTACAACGACACGGAGAGCCTCTCGACCTGCTTCGGAGCCGGGACCTGCCCCACGACCTCCGTGACCAATCCGACCACCGACGTCATCGGCCGGGACTACCTCAGCGACGTGGACGCCCTGAAAATCCTGCGGGACGACCTCAACCTCACCGCTGTCTCGGGAAACGCCTCGACCGTGAACCGGTCGGGCGGCCAGAGCCGGACCCTCGCCGTCCAGGTGAACGACACCGACCGCAACTGGACGCGGGTGGCGGGCCACACCCTTCCCGGGGCCTACGACCCGGCGCCGGTGGTCCGGTTCAACATCACCACCGACGGCGCGGCCTTCTCCATCGCCTCCAACGCCACCGGCGAAACCTACAACTTCACCAACGCGACCGGAGCCGCGCTCTTCGACGTCAACCCCTCCTGCTCGGTCTCTGTCGGGAAGCAGTTGTGGCGCGCCCTGACCGTGGACGAGCCCTCTTTCCCGAACAACAACACCTACAACGACTCAACCTCGGCCAACTACACGCTCTACGTCGTCGGCGACCTTAAAATGAACCAGAGCAGCAACGGGAGCGCCGACGCCAGCGACCGCGACGTGGACACCCGGCCCAACCAGACCGGGGGCGCGGGACCGCCCAACTTCGAGGACACCTACCCCCAGGGGAGCACCCTCTACCTGCTCGTCAACGTCACCGACGACTGCGAGGCGCCCATCAACAACTCCACCAGTCCCACCCTGACCCTGACCAACTATTCCGCGTCCGAAACGCTCTCCCCGGCCGCGTGCGGCCCGGAATCCACGGGCCGCTACAACTGCACCTGGACGCCCTCGGCGACCTCCCCCCTCGGCAACCTCGACCTCATCGTGAGCCTGGAGCGGAACGACACGGTGGACGGCGTCGCCATCTACAACAACATCACCTACACCCGGCCCGGCGCCGTCATCATCACCACGGCGGGCAACATCGCGCCGACGGCGACGGTCAACTCCCCCGGCAACGGAACCAACCCGCCCGCCGCCTGGGGCAACCGCTCCTACTTCAACATCACGGTGACCGACAGCGACACCACCCAGACGGTCCTCGTCCGGCTCTTCCTGAACAAGAGCGAGACCCCGCCCGCGAACACCAGCACCAACTGGAAGAACCAGACCGGCGTCACCGGCGCCTGCCTCGCCTCCGGCGGCTGCGTCGTGAACCTCTCGGCCTGGGTCTCCTCCGCCGACGTCGGGACGATGAACTGGCAGGTCTCGGTGGACGACCAGGTGGGCGGCGTCAGCGCCACGAGCGGCGCCTACGCCGTCCAGAAGGACGAGGTCGAGTTCACGGTCATGGCCAGCCCGCCCGCGACCGTAAACCGCTCCGGGAGCCAGAACGCCTCCCTGAACGTCCAGGTCCTCGACCGGACCAACGGCTCCGCCCCGGTCGGCACCGGGCCCCGGCCCGAGGCCAACTGCACCCTCTACGTTACGACGAACGGTTCGGGAACGGGGACGTTCGAGACCATCGGGTTCAACACGACCTCCGGCGGGACCTGCTACCGCTCCTACGACCCTGCCTCCCACGTCTTCGTCGGCGCCCAGGAATGGCGCATGGGGGTGCGCATGGACGCGCCGGGCGACGCCTACTACGTGGTCAACAACTCCAGCGACACAGCCATCACCGTCGTGGGCGACCTCCGCCTCAACATCACCTCGCCCCAGGGCCTCAATTTCGGCAACGGCTCCACCATCCTCTTCCGCGGCAACCTCACCTCCGACAACGGGACCGCCGTCGCCGACGCCTGGGCGAACTTCTCCTTCGAGCACGCCGGGCTGAACTTCACCGCCGGGACATGCGCGCCCACCGACAACGCCTCCAACGGCACCTACTCCTGCAACCGGACCGTGGACATCGCCCAGATGCCCGGGGGCAAATACAACGTCACGCTGAACGCCTCGCGGACCTTCTACAACTTCAACACCACCACCGAGTCGAACGACACCACGGGGCGTGGCTTCTTCATTCAGGTCCCGCCGGTCCTGAGCGCGTCGCGCATCGTGCCCGGGACCGCCGTCTGGGCCCTCGGGACCGGGGGGCCCAACTTCGTCTTCAACGCCACGCTGAACGACGACGACGACACCGTGACGGTGAAGTTCGAGGCGAATTGCGCCACCAGCGGCCAGTCGGGCTCGACCTGCCCTGCGGGCTGGCAGGACCTGAGCGTGAACAGCCCCGGAGTCGTCACCGCCTGCGCCGTGTCCCCGGCGAACCCGGTCGCCGACCCCGAAAACCGGAACGTCTCGTGCAACCCCAAGTTCCAGTACGGCGCCGTCGGGACCTGGGAGTGGCGGGTGAACGCGACCGACGCCTACGGCAACGCGACCACCCTCTACGGGGCGAACTTCACCGTCACGAAGCGCGGTGCCTCCTTCGTCCACGTCCAGGGCAACGGCTCCAGCGTGAACCGGACGGGGGCCCAGAACACCAGCCTGCAGGTCCGGGTCGTGGACTCCCTCCTTGGCGGGGTCCCCGGAGAACACCTTATCGTCCTGCCCGGTGACGGGACTGTCACCGGCTCCTACGAGGTCACGAACGACACCGGCGCCACGATTTTCGGACCGGCACTCACGGCCGCGGTCTGGGGCGGCTCCAAGTTCCTCAACACGACCGGAACCAACCTGCCGGTGCCCTTCGACCCCGGCTGCGCCTACCAGGTGGGGCCCCAGAGGTGGCGGGCGCTCTTCGACGGCAACAACTACTACAACGCGAGCGCCTCCAACGTTTCCCTCGGCGCCAACTTCTCCGTGAACGTGACGTCGTATCTCTCGAACCAGATTGCCCTCCCTCTGGGCGGCAGCGACAACTACACCCGGCTCAAGGCGGGGGTCAGCGCGGGGGTCGTCCCCATCAACGGGACCGTCCAGGACGACTGCGGCTTCGTGGACGCCGCCACCGTCACCTACAACGTCCTGTTCAACGACAACACCACGCCCCCGGGGAGCGTGGACGCGGCCACCAACGTGCCGGGCGGCGTCTATCTTTCGAACTACACCTCCGCCGGGGCCTCCCCCTTCGGCCTCTACCTCATCTGGCTCAACTCGTCGAAGAACGCCCCCTACTACTCCACGGGGAACTTCTCCCTGAACCCCGCCTTCTACCTCGGCCAGCGGCCCGAGTTGACGGGCGCCTCGGTGAACCTGGTGACCTCCGCGTGGGGGCGCAACCGCTCCTACACCGTGACCGTCAACGACGACGAGATTCCGGCGGTGGGCGACACCGACACGGTCTCCTTCCGGCGCTCCGCGAACTCGACCGCCAACTTCTCCACCGAGCAGAACCAGACCTGGGCGGGCCCCGCGGCCTCCGCCATCCTCGGGTTCGACTTCAACTTCACCAAGGCCCAGTTCGCCAACAACTCGACCTGGTATTTCAACTTCGCCGCTGTGGACCTGCGGCTCTTCAACAACACCTCCTCCACCGTCGCGGTCAACCTCGTCAAGGACAACGTGACGGTCCACCTGATGACCGCGCCGACCTCAATCAACCGCTCCGACGCCCAGCCGAACAGCGCGGCCTGGCTCAACATCAGCATCACCGACATGAACACCACACCGACCTTTCCCGCCTGGGACGCCCGGAGTCGCTACTACACTGACATCGAGTCGCCCGTTCCCGGTTCCACCGCGAACACCTCCATGGACGGGACGCGCTCCTTCCTCTTCAACCCGGGCTGCAACTACCCCAACGGGACGCGGAACTGGTTCGCCGGCACGTTCGGCGACTTCTACTACGACACCAACAACTCCTCGGTCAACAACGCCTCGGGGAACCCCACCTTCGACCTCGTCGGGGAGCTGCTCATCACCACGAACTACCTCAACAACACCTCCTACAACGCCGTCGCCGGCCGCCCGCTGTTCAACGCCTCGGACTCCATCGGCATCGCCTTCAACGTCTCCACCGACTGCTGGGCGCAGGAGGGGAACCAGACCGGCCTCACGTTCAACACCCTGCGACTGGTGAACGGCGCCTTCTCCTCCCCGACCTGCGCCCCGGACAGCGTCTCCCCCGCCGGCAACTACTCCTGCAACTTCACCACCAACAAGACCTGGCCCGAGGGCAACTACTCGGTGCTCGTCAGCGTGGACAAGGGCGTCTTCTTCAACATCAACTCCACCAACTTCTCCGACTTCTTCTGGCTGGAGAACCGGGCGCCCAGCGCCACCAACGCCTCGGTCGCCCCCGCGCAGGAGGGCTGGGGCTACAACTACACCTACAACATCACGGTGAACGACCCCGAGGGCGACAACGTGACCTGCACGCTCTACACCCGGACCAACGGCACCTTCGTCGCCCGAGGCTCGACGGTGGTCGCGGGCGGCGTCGGGAACTGCCTCATCTCCCTGGGCAACGGGACCTTCACCCCCCTCGACTACGCCAACAACTCCTCCGGCAACGCGAACCAGTTCCGGTGGAACGTCAACGACGGCAACTCCTCCGAACCGTTCAACGTGACCTCCTTCGGCCCCCTCTTCGAGAAAGACAACGTTTCCATCTCCCTGGAAGCGAACGGCACCGGGCAGTCCGTGAACCGGAGCGGGAGCGACTCCATCGTCCTGAAACTCCGCATCAACGACACCGACAACCTGAACTCCGGCGTCAACAACGAGAACGGCTCTGTCTGGGTCTACAGGAACAACAGCAGCGCGCTGCTCGGATACGAGAACTTCTCCGTTGTCTCCAACGGATACCTGAACGTGTCGTTCAACCCCGACTGCGCCTACGAGGTCGGGTTCCAGAACTGGACCGGCGGGACCAACGCCTCCGCGTTCTTCTACGAGCGGAAGAACTCGAGCAATTTCACGCTCCGCATCGTCGGCGGCCTCGAACTGGAGTCGGCGACCTACAACCAGAGCGGCGGCTTGAACCGGACCTTCGTCCAGGGTGAGGAGAACGTCACGGTGAACATCACGGTCCGCGACGACTGCGGGGCCCCCGTCAACGCCTCCACGGTGACCGTGACCGTCCGGAACGGGGGGACGACCTACACCCAGGCCGCCGCCTACATCGCCAACTCCCCGGGCCGCTACAACACCACCTTCGTCACCAACAAGTCGGCCTGGCCCGCCGGGACCTGGAACATCACCGCGGTGGCGAGCCTCGCCGATTTCAACACCAACAACACGACGTGGACCAACCCGGCTCAGAACGGGACCTTCACCCTCATCACCCGGCCCTTCTTCTCCGGGCAGGCCAACGTCACCCAGTCGGGTACGAACGGGTTCGGCCAGTACTGGAACTTCTCGGTCCGCATCACCGACGAGGACCTCGACGACTTCACCGTGGAATTGCGGCTCACCCGCAGCGCCCCGACCTACCGGCAGATTGTCCGCACCCAGTCGGTGACCGACCCCGTGAACCTCACCGTCTCCTTCAACGAAACGTTCTTCGACACCGGTTCCGCCGATGAACTCACCACGTGGAGCATCGAGTGGCGGGCGACAGACCCCAAGGCCTTCTTCAACAACACGACCAACTCGACCTTCACCGTGGACAAGGACCCCGTCGGCTTCGTCATCAACGCCGGCGACGACTCCTCGGCGCTCCGGAATTCCAACACCTCGACGTTCCGGGTCCGCATCGTGGACCAGTTGAAGTACACCTACCTCGACCCGGCGACCTCGGGGCTCCTCTTCCCCACCCCGACCCTCCACGTCACCACGAACTACTCGGCGAACAACGACTCGTTCACGGCGTCGAACACGCAGGAGGGCGGCGGCGGCTCGGCCTCCGGGTGGTGGAACAAGACCTGGAAGCCCGAGTGCAGCCGCGCCGCCGGGGTCCAGAAGTGGAAACTGGAGATGGCCGCGACCGGGACGACCCTGGCCGGGAACTCGAGCAACTTCACGGTCAACGTCTGGGGCGCCCTCGCCCTCAACATCAGCAACCCCAACACCAGCGTTGTCGCGGTGAAGAACGTCGACCCGGTGACCCTCCGGGTCAACGTCTCCGACCTCTACTGCTCGGGCGCCCCCGACCTCGACGGCGTGAGCGCGGGGGTCACCGGCGCGGTCGCCTCGATGAATGTCACCCTCGGCGCCGACAGCCGCGCCTGCGACGGGAGCCTCATCTACGACGGCCTGGGCATCTACAACTGCACGGTCTCCGCGGCGACGCTGAACCTGCTGAACGGGGTCTCCGGCTACGGCCTGACCAACATCACGGTGACGGCCAACCGCTCCTGGTACGTGAACAACACCACCAACACCACCACGGTCGAGCCCGACAACCGTTTCATGCTCGCCGCCCGGCCCAACGTGGACTACGGCCACGGCGGCGTCGGGACGCGGGGCACCCAGCAGGGCGGGACCGTCGGCAACAACAACGAACTGGTGTGGGGCTGGCCGGTGAACTTCAGCGGCGTGGTCTCCGACCCCGACTCGAACGACGTGAACCTCACCCTCTACATCCGACTCCAGGGAGCGAGCCAGTGGACCAGCATGGGCAACCGCACCTGCGTCGCGGCCCAGCAGGCGGGAGGCCAGTGCGACCTGACCGCCCTCTTCTGGGAGCGCACCTTCACCAAGGACGAGGTCGCGGTCTGGGAGTACAAAATCAACGGCACCGACGCGGTCGGCCTGACCTGCGAGGCGAACCCGGCGCCCTTCCCCGCCTGCGGGGAGACCATCCAGACCCTCACCATCCGGCCCCACACCACCCAGATGAAGGAGAGCTCGGTGGCCTGGAACTCCTCGGTGAACCGGAGCGGCACGGAGACCGACAAGTTCATCGCCCAGGCCATTGACGTCACCAACACCACCCGGACCGGCACCGAGGAGGCGGTCCACTCCGGGGCGCGGGTCGAGGTGTGGGTGACCCGGAACCTGAGCAACCTCTCGTCCTGGGACACCTACGTGACGGCGACGAACGCAACCGGCTGGGTGGAGTTCGACTTCGACCCGAACGAGACCTACAACACCGGCATCCACGTCTGGCGGGCGGGGGTCGCCGGGGACGGCAACTTCACCACCGACTTCATCGACACCAACCGCTCTTTCACCGTCTTCGGCCAACTGCGCGTCATCAACCTCACGCCCCCCGCGGCCACCGTCGTCCCCATCGGCGAAAACGTGACGATTCAGTTCAACGTCTCCACCGACGCCGCCGGGGAGGGTCTCCTGAGCAACACCACCGCCGTCCGCATCGAGCTCCGGGACCCGGTGACCAGCAACTACGAGTCCTGCACGACCCCGGTCAACAACTCCTCGAACGGCTCCTACAACTGCACCTGGGCGACCTGGGCCCACAACTCGGGCCTCTGGGACCTGCGGATCGGGGTCGAGAAGGACCCCTCCTGCGCCAACGCCAGCGGCTGCTACCGGACCAACAACACCACCTTCGCCGCCCGCATCAACCTGACCGGCACGGCGCCGGAGTGGCAGAGCCCGGCCGTCAACCGCACCGCCGGCGCCTGGGGCGACGCCTACAACTTCTCCATCCAGGTCCGCGACCTCCAGGGCGAGGCCGTCACCTGCCGGCTCCAGACCTGGACCAACAACACCACCGGGTGGGTCGGCCGGGGCAACACCACCCTGGGCGCCGTGGCGGACCCGGGTCAAGCCGCCGTCTTCCGGACCTGCGCGGTGAACGTCTCGGCGGCCCTCGGCAACGGTTTCAACGGCTCCGACTTCCTCTTCAACCAGTCCAACCCGGTCCTCTTCCGGTTCAACGTGACGGCGGGGCCCGACGCCAATATCAGCGGCAACGTGACGGCCCCCGCCTTCACCAAGGACACCGCCTCCGTCAGCCACGTCGCCGGGAACGGCTCCTCTGTGGCCCGGGGCTCGCCGGTCAGCCTGAGCCTCCGGGCGACAGACCTCAACCGCAGCCTCGACGTCGAGGCGGGCCGGAACGGGACCCTCTGGGTCACCCGGAACAACACCACGTTCGGGCCGCCCCTCAACACCACCACGGCTCTCGGCGGATTCGTCAACGCATCGTTCACGCCGGACTGCTCCTACGTCCCGGGAGTCCGGACCTGGCGCGGCGGCCTCTGGCAGGACTCCCACTACTTCGACAACAACTCCACCAACCTGAGCCTCACCATCCTCGGCCGCCTGAGCAACAACATCACCTCCCCCAACGCGACCTCGGGCGCGGAGTTCCTCCGGCGCGACGCGAACTGGTCGGGCGAGGGCACCAACGTCACTCTCTACGGAAACGTCACGGACGACTGCGGCGCCCTCGTGCCCGGCGCCAGCGTGACCTTCTACCTCGAGTCCCAGGCGACCGGGACCAACTACACCTGCCCCGCCACCGACCTCGGCGACGGCAACTACTCCTGCGACTTCGACACCCTCGGCAAGCCCGCCAAGGGCTACAACGTCACGATGGCCAGCAACAAGACCTTCCACTCCAACGCCACCCTGCGAAAGGACTACCCGGCGGACCGGCCGGTCCCCGCGGGCAACTTCGACGGGCTGTTCCTCCAGACCAAACTGGTCTTCTGGAACGTCAGCCTGCGGACCGGCTCCGTGGACAACGGCGACGCGGGCAGGAACGGCTCCTGGGAGGAGCGGTTCTACTGGAGCGCCAACGTGAGCGACGAGGACGGGGACCAGAACACCGTGCGCGTCTGGCACATGTGCGCCTCGGGGACCTGCGCCACGAACGGCGTGCCCCTGGTCATGACCCTCCTCGGCTCCGTCACCTGCGCCGCCCCGTGCGAGGGCAACTACACAGAGTTCTCCACGGTGTGGTATTCCGCCAACGGGAACAACCCCGACGACAACAACGGGACCTGGAACTCCAAGATGAACGCGACCGACGACGCCAACGACCCCCGCAGCGGCGGGACCTCCTTCACCGCGAACGACACCGCGGTCATCGAATACGTGGTCGAGGAGAGCGACATGTGGCCGCAGCATGTCGCGGGCGACGCGGGCCTCGTCTTCCGGAACGGCAGCGACTCCATCGCCCTCAGCACCCGCGTCTTCGACCTCGACATCCAGCCCTCCGGCGGCTACGCGGGCTCCGGGGTGCCGGGCCGCCTCTACATCACCAAGGACGGCTTCAACTACACCAGCCCCTTCGCCAACATGTCCACCACCGCCACGGGCTACTGGAACCAGTCGGTGAACCCCGACTGCACCTACCGCCCCGGAATCCAGCAGTGGCGGATGGGGGTCATCCCCGCGGCCGCCGGGGAGCCCGACGGCTTCAAGCACCCGAACAATTCCTCCACATTCACCCTCCAGGTGAACGGCACCATCGAGAACGCGACCGTGACCTACCCGGCCGGCCAGAACATCTCGAAGGGGGCGGTCCTCACCGTCAACTTCACCGTCCGGGACGACTGCGGCGGCCTCAACAACACCACGCGGCAACTCCAGGGCTGCCGCGTCGGGACGGCCTGCGTCGCGGCCGCCGACTCCTTCACGATTGACAACTCCAGCATCACCGACCTCGGCGACGGGAACTACACCGCGACCGTGGGCACGGGGACGAAGAACCTCGGCGACTGGAACATCTCGCTCACTGTCTCGGCGCCCTTCTACACGCTGAACACCACGACCGTCAACGGCACCTTCCGCCTCGTCACAAGCCCCGAGGTCCAGTATGCGACCCTCGACCTCGACGACTCCGCCCTCGCCGGCGACTCCACCAACAAGTCGGGCAACGCCGCGGGCTGGGGCGAGCGGTGGCGGTTCGTGGTGGAGTGCCGCGACCAGGACAACGATGTCTTCACCGTCTACCTCTGGCGCCAGAACAACTCCACCGCGCCGTGGGTCCTCCTGGGCAACCAGTCCTGCCAGGGGGCCTCCGGCGGCTCCAACTTCGTCCGGAGGGCGTTCAACATCACCTTCGACCCCTACAACACCACCCGGCAGGGCGAAGTCGGCTACTTCAAGTTCAACGCCACCGACCCCGGGAACTTCACCGGCGAGACCGTCCCGAACAAGACGATGACCATCCAGAAGGACGACGTCCGGGTGGACCAGGACCCCGCCCAGGGAGACGGGGTCCAGATTGACCGGTTCAACTGGTCCTCCGCCAACAACTCGACCCTCTCGGTCCGGGTCCGGGACCGCGACCGCTTCGGCAACCCCGCGGTGGACGCCGTGACCCCGACGGTCCGGGGCGGCATCTGGATCACGCAGAACACCACGGACCTGGAGACGGCCTCCAACTACACGTTCAACGCGAGTTTGGTCGCCAACGCCTCCTCCTACCTCGCCCACGCCTTCAACCCCGGCTGCTCCTTCCGGGTGGGCCTCCAGCGGTGGACCGCCGGGACCTTCGGGGATTCCGCCTACTTCGACACCAACCGCTCCACCGTTGGCGGCGTCTCGGCCGTCGAGAAGAACTACACCCTGACCGTCAACGGCACCCTCCTCGTCAACCTCACCAGCCCGGGCAACGGGACGGTGTTCAACGTGGGCTCGCAGAACCCCCTCCTCAGGTTCAGCCAGACCACCGACTGCTGGACCGAGGACGGCCAGCCGGTCGTGAGCGTGAAGAACATCCAGTTGCAGCGGAACGAGACGGGCAACCGCGAGGGGGTCGTCGAGACCTGCGCCCCCCAGAACAACGAGACGCCCTTCGGCAACACCGGCGTCTTCAACTGCACCTTCAACACCGTGGCCTGCACCCTCCCCGCGGGCCCCTGCGCGGGCGGCCGCTACGATATCATCGTCACGGTGAACAACACGAACCTCTCCGGGTTCTTCTACAACAACACCACCCGCTACGCCCAGTGGATGACCTTTGTCAACCCGCCCCCGAACAACACCACCGCCAACAACACCCAGGCGGTCAACCGGACCTCCGGGCCGTGGGGCGGCGCCTACAACTTCAGCGTCGAAGTGAACGACACCGCCCAGGACAACGTGACCTGCACGCTCTGGTTCAGCAACGGAACCGGGGTCAACGTCAGCAAGGGGAACCGGACCATCACCGGCGGCCTCGGGACCTGCTCCATCATCGTGGACCCGCGCCTCGGCAACGGGTTCAACGGCGGCGACATCGGGACCGACAACGGGTTCTGGTTCACCCTCGACGACGGGACCCCGGAGAACCGGGTCAACACCACGACCCGGCCCTTCCCCGACCTGACCGCCGACAACGTGACGCTGGTCGTCGTGGCCGGCAACGGCTCCTCGGTGAGCCGCATGGGCGTGAACAACACCACCCTCCAGGCGAGCGTCTTCGACAACGACACCGGGAACTACACCGGGAACGTCTCCGTCCGGTTCAACGTGACGCTCAACGGCAACTCCTGGGACGACGGCAACGTGGTCGCCAGCAACGCCACCGGCGTCGCCTCCTTCGCGTTCGACCCCAACGGGCCCGACCCCTCGGGGCCGCCGGGATACAACTACTTCGCAGGGGTCCAGAACTGGATGGCGGAGGTGGCCGATTCCCGCTACAACTACACCAACACGACCGGAGGCGGCAGCAACGCGACCCTGGCCATCGTGGGCTCCTTCCTGGTGACCCCCGAGCCCGCGGTCCCCGCCAACGAAACGGAGATTTTGCGGGGCTCGAACCTGACCCTGGGCGTCGAGGTCCGGGAGGACAACCTGACCTTCATGACCACTGCGAACGTTTCGTTCACGACCGTCAACATCACGAACTCCGCCGAGAACTGCCCCATCACCTCGGCCACCGGCGGCATCTACGAGTGCGCCTTCGTCTCCGCCGGCAAGGGGGCCCGCTCCTACAACTACACCGCCGCCGTGAACCGGACCTACTTCGCCAACACCACGTTCCACCACAACGGGAGCGTGGACCAGGGGGCCGGGACCTGCACGGCCCCCTCGGGCCTCTGCTACGCCTTCTTCGTCGGGACCAAGCCGACTTTCGCGAACCCCCTGGTCAAGAACCAGTCCTCCGCCTTCCTGCAAAACATCAACCGGACCGGGTGGGGCGAGAACTACACATTCCAGGTTCAATACACCGACGAGGACCGGGACCCCGCCTACATCGTGACCCTCACGCTGCGGAAGGGGCTCTCGGTCACCAACGTCAGCCAGTCCTTCCTCAACGACCCCGACCCGACCAACAAGACCCTCACCTTCAACATCAACTTCAGCAACGGCGGCGACATCGGCAACTGGACCTACGAGTTCAACGCGCAGGACGACGAGAACTACCCGAAGAGCGGCGGCGCCATCTTCACCAACAACTCCACGCGGCAGAACATCTCCCTCGAGGCGGACGATGTCACCGTGATTTACTTCTGCAACTCCGCGACCAACTCCAGCGGCGGCTGCCCCTCCATCGACAACAAGCAGATTTTCCGGGACGACGGAGCCTACAGCCCCGGCGTGCGCGCCATCGACCAGAACCTGACCGCCGCCATCTACGACACCGACGACGGCAACTTCACCGGCGACGATGTCACGGTCGCCTTCTACGTCACCCGCGACTTCAACAACACCGTCTTCAAGCAGGTGGGGACCGCCCCGACCAACACCACCGGCTGGGCCAGACTCCCCTCCTTCAACCCCGAGTGCGGAAACAACGTGACCCCCGGAGTCACCACGGGGAACAAGATTTACGCCGCCGGGACCGTCCTCGGGGCCGGCTCCAAGGACGGCTGGTTCAAACTGGTGAACTCCAGCAACATCACCGCCTCTCTCGGCAACGGCTTCGCCACCCGCATCCGGTCGGCCAACTGGTCCACCCAGGTGACCCACCCGCTGAACAACGCCTACGAGCGGGGTGTCGAGCCGGTGACCTTCACCGGCCGGCTCGAGGACGAGTGCTTCCCGGTCCTCGGGGCGGTGCCCTCGGTGACCTCCGCGACCTTCCAGGCCTCATACACCGGGAAGACGACGCCCCCCTCCTGCTCCGCGCCCGCGGGCGGAGACGGGCAGGGGAACTTCTCCTGCACTCCCGACCTGAACCAGTATGGCAAGGGCTTCTGGGACCTCCGGTTCGACATCGTGGATTCGGCGTTCCACCCCGTCGTCGGGGGCTACACGACGGGGACCGTCGCCAAATCGAAGGCGCTCTTCGTGGCCGAGCGGCCCACCCTGAGCAACCCCGATGTCCAGGGGAGCAACAACATCACCGCAATGTGGGGCTCGGCCCTCACCTTCCGGGTCACCCTGAACGACGGCGACTCGACCGCGGTGAACGTGACGCTGTTGACCACCGTCAACGGAACGAATTACACCATGGCGAACCGGACCGAGGAGCCGACGGACTCCGTGAACCCCAGCAACGGCGAGGGGAAGATCGTCAACCGCCTCGTCAGCCTCATCCCCTCCTTCAACTGCAGCCACATCGGGTTCAACCTCTTCCGGTTCAACGCGACCGACAACGCCACCTACGGGCGGCCCGTGGGCTACTCGTCGGAGACCGGCCTCTTCGCCGACGGGTTCCCGCTGAACTTCACCCTCACCCCCGACACGGTGGCCTTCACCTTCGTCGAGGGCGACGGGGCGACCGTCCTGCGGAACAACAGCGTCAACCTCACGGTGCGGGTGAACGACACGGTCCGCGGGACGAACGTCACCGCGGGCCACCTCGTCCGGTTCTACATCAGCACGAACCAGACCGACTTCGGGACCGTGGTTGACGCGGTGACCAACGTGAGCGGATACGCCACGGTGAACCACACGGTCAACAGCACCAGCCAGGCGGCCCGCCAGACCTGGAAGGTGGGGGCGGGATTCGCCGACCCCGGCTGGAACAACTCGACCTGCTTCGTTCCCGCGAACAGCAGCAACGCGACCCTCGACGTCGTCGGGAAGTTGGTGCCCGCCATCGAGGCGCCCCCGCCGGGGACCGTCCTCCAGCGCGGCCAGACCGTGGTCCTGAATGCCACGGTGCGCGACGAATATCTGGTCAACGTCCCCGACGCGACCGTTGGCTGGCGCAACGCCTCGGACGGCGCGGGACCCGTTCTCGCCCAGCAGGTCGGGGCCAACGCGAACAACTCGACCCTCTACACGACGACCTGGCTGGTCAACGCGACCTCCCCGCGCGGGCCTGCCAACCTCTTCGCCAACGCCACGCTCTTTCACCCCAACGGGACCCGCCTCTTCAGCCCCGGCGAGGTCAACGTCAGCGTGACCGTTTTCGGGTTCTCCCGCATCGAGAACATCACCGCCCAGAGGAACGGGCCCGGCGACTCCGGAGCACTCAACGCCACGACCTACAACGCCAGCAACACCGACATCACCGTCCGGTGCCGCGTGATTGACAACGACACCGTCCAGCCCATTGACGGCTACAACGTCTCGTTCTGGAAGAACGGGGCGTTCCAGGGCTCCAACCTCACCGACGCCAGCGGGAACGCGACCTTCTTCTACGCGAACAGCGGCGACTCCCCGGGGAGCTACAACCTCACCTGCTCCGCGGCCGACGCCCCCGCCTTCTTCTACAACATCACCGGGGGCCAGCGCAGCATGAACATCACCATCCAGAGGCCCCTCCGCATCGACCCCGCGGAGATGGTCTTCTCCAACGGGACCACGGTTTACCGGCTCGACTCCCTGGCCCCCGGCAAGACGGTTTCCACCCGCATCAACGTCACGGTCCAGGACTCCTACGTCGGGGTCGCGGCCTCGGCCAACGTGACGTTCCGCAACAACACCACTCTCCTCGCCAACTGCACCACGGACGGCCTCGGGCGCTGCGGATTCGAGTTCAACCCGCCCGACTCCACCACCCCCCAGAACTACACCCTCTTCGTCGAGGCCAACCGGACTCCCCAGAACGACTTCAACGGGACCGCCACGACCCACATCGAGGTGTTCGGCGTCCTGAACGTGACCTTCCTGACCCCGGCCAACAACTCCTCCCTGGCGCGGGTGGACGAGGGCAACTTCACCGTGAAAATCGAGGACGAGCTGAACCAGACCGTCACCGCGCCGGTCCTCGTCACCTACCGGAACAACACCGGAGTCGTGCTCGTCGCCAGCCCACTGACGCCGAACCCCGCCAGCAACCCGGCCACCAACTACTCGGTCCTCTGGAAGCCGATCAACAACTCGGAGACCACCGGGCCGAAGAACCTCAGCGGAACCGCCGTCGCCTCCTTCTTCGACTCCGACACCGATTTCATCAACTTCACCATCACCGACAAAGGGCAGGCCCTCATGGGCTTCCCGCCCTCCATCGGCGCCGACACCTCCTACCCCGACCCCTTCACGGTCACCTGCCGCGTCATCACCCAGGGGAGCGGGGATTTCCAGAGTGGCGCGGGCATCGGCTCCTACCCGGTGGTGGCCTACAGGCA
Organism: Halobacteria archaeon; assembly: GCA_038869515.1. GTDB lineage: Archaea > Halobacteriota > Syntropharchaeia > JACQPP01 > JACQPP01 > JAWCQZ01. The sequence continues at coordinate 49,981 of JAWCQZ010000004.1, read as the reverse complement.
GTTCACCGACCCCCCGGAGGCCGAACTCTTCATCAACGGGACCCTGGAGAACTCGACGTTCTACACCAACGGGACCGGCCACATCGCCATCCCTGTCACCCCCCCCGAGACCGGGCGGCTCACCTTCCGGTGCAACATCCAGACCAACGCGAGCCTCCTGACCACCGTGGACCCCGGCGACTCCAACGCCAGCGGCTTCGTGCGCATCCGCAACACGCGGGCCCCGGTCATCAACAACACCACCGTCGTCGCACCTCCGGAAATCGAGGCCAACAACGCCTCGACGGCCATCTTCTTCGAGGCGAACGTGACCGACGAATACGGCCTGAACGTCGTGAGTCCGGTCCAGGCGGTTGTCACCCTCCCCAACGCGACGCAGGAGTTCTACACGATGGCCCTCCAGGAGACCTACAACATCACCAACTCCTCCCTCTACACCACGGGCTACCGCTACGCCTACAACTACATCCCCAAGTACGACGGAGCCCACACCATCCACGTCCGCGTGACCGACAAGCAGGACCGCCTCACCGGCTCGGCGCCCCTCACCAACACCAGCACCCCCGTCGCCTTCACCGTCCGGGGCACCACGACAGGGCGCCTCGAGCAGAACGACACGATTTTCGTTCCCGGGGTCACGTTCTACTCCGGCGTCTCCAACGTTGTCAACTTCACCTTCAACAACCTCGGGCCCACCCAGGCCTACGACGTCCGGCTCCTCATCAGCGACCAGAGCGCGCCCTCCCGGCTGCGCTACACCAGCACCGGTTCCGTCACCTACACCTTCAACAACACCAGCGTCAGCCGCGCCTGCGCCGAGGGGGCCCAGACCCGGACCAACAACATCACCTGCACCCTGAACGCCTCCTTCCCCGCCCTCGAGAACCAGATTCGCGGCAACGGGACCTACCGGTGGGGGCTGACCGTCGAGGTGCTCGCCGCCACCCCGCCGGGCCCCATTGTCCTGAACGGCAACGCCACATGGCGGAACCCGGACAACACCTTCGCATCCCACACCAACTCCACCGTCTACGAGGTCGCCTCCAACCCCATCCTGAACATCACCCAGTCGGTCGTCCCGCCGCCCAACGGAGGTTCCCAGCCCCACGGCACCCAGATCGCCCATGTCCTGAACATCACCAACGAGGGCAACGACATCCTCACCGACCTGAACTTCTCCGCCCTCTTCGCCAGCCACACCCTCTCGACCATCGGCCATGTGCCGGAGCCGGGCGAGACGCTCCCCCACTGCCCCGACTGCAACTTCACGCTCCCGGCCAACCTGGGGACGCTGGAGGCGGGTCAGTGGTACAACACCACCGCCTCACCCCCCAACCTCTCCCTCTTCGTCCCCGCCGGCCAGGCCCCCGCCAACTACTTCCTGACGGTGCGGCTCACAGCCCAGTCCTCCGCCGGACCGCGCACCGACGACGTCAAAATCAACGTGACGGTCCCCGCCGACAACAACTACAGGTGCGGCCTCCACGTCAACTTCACGATGAACCACACCAACTTCTGCCAGACCACCGCGTTCATCGGGGGCAACATCAGCAACGTCCCGGTGGTCACCATCCCGACCAACTCCACCGGGACCCTCGGCAACATCACCATCCACAACACGGGCAACGAGGAACTCACCTGGCGCATCTTCATCAACGGCAACGTCACCACGGCCCTCATCGAGCCCTTCACCATCTACAACGTCACGCCCCTGTTCAACCGCTCCGTCGCCGTCAAGTACCGCTGCACTGCGGCCCAGTCGTGCAGCCCGGGCGACTACCTCCTGGAGTTCCCCATCCGGGAGATCACCCACGCGAGCCAGCCGCTCAACTACACGGCGGTCATCCTCCACGTGGTGAACTTCCCGCCCAACGTCGCCAACGCCTCCGCGGCCCCCTCCAAGATCGGCGCCATCGTCGAGGCCACCAACGTCACCGCCCGGGTGGCGGACAGCGACGCCATCTCCGGGGTCTGGCTCCAGGTCAACGGAAGCGACTACGGGAACCTGACCCTGAACAGCGGCACGACCCTGGACGGTATCTGGAACATCTCCTGGAGCAACGGGACCGCCGGCGACTACGCCCTCCGGGTCTGCGCCTCCGACACCTCGGGCATCAACAACTGCTCCGCCAGCGTCAACGTCACAGTCGTCGCGAAGACGGCCCTCGGCCTCCAGGACCCGAAGCCGGTCTTCGCGTCCGTGAACGCGACCCAGAGCCAGACCCTGCCGGTGAACCTCACCCTCCTGAATCTGGTCGGGGCGCTCGCCGTCAATGCGAACGCAACCCTCCAGAACACGGCCAACTTCTCCTGGAACACCACCTTCCTCAACTACGGGAACGTCTCCTCCGCCGGCAAGAGCCTCTTCGCCAGCCTCACGGCCAACAACTCGACGCCCCCGGGGAACTACACCCTCAACCTCGTCATCAACTGGACCAACCCCGACGCGACCTCGGGTGCCAACAACACCAGCCTGAACCTGACCGTCTCGGTCATCCGCGCGGTCCGCATCGCCTCCCAGGCGCTGCCCGAGACGGGGGTGAGCGGCTCCCAGGCCGGGTCCTTCGTCGTCCTCAACGTCGGCAACGTCCCGGTGGAGGACATCTTCCCGCTGATGGTCTGCGAGACCTCCAACTGCACACTCTCCTCCGGGTTCTCCCCGGCCAATTTCACGCTGAACCCCGGCCAGAACCAGAGCGTCACGGCGACCCACACCATCCCGCCCGCCCACGCGACGGGGGCCTTCGCGGAGAACTACACGGTCCGCAACGCCACCCTCGGCGTCCTCGACTCCGTCTCCGTCGTCTTCACCGTCCAGGGCGGCCTCCAGGTGGACATCGCCAGCCCGGCCGACGGCTCCGCTGTCCGGGGGACGGTGAACGTGAGCGGCAACGCGACCTCGACCCAGACCCTCGTCAACTACTCGGTCCGGCTCCTCTACACGAACCTGACGGAGAAGAGGCTCCTTGTCAACTCCTCGACCAACGTGAGTTCCGGGAAACTGGCGGACTGGGACACGACCCTCGACTCCGACGGGACCTACATCCTGATGCTCTCCGCGACGGAGTCTGGAGGCAACACCTCCACCAGCAACAAGACGGTCATCGTGGACAACACCGCGCCCCAGGTCCAGGTCCTCGCCCCCAACGCCTCCGCGAACGCGACCCTCGCCGCCAACACGACCCTGCCGGCCACCCTCGCCCTGCTGGACGCGAACCCGGCGAGCGTCCGCATCGTCGTCGGCAACTCGACCTTCACTGCGGTCAACACCACCTTCCCGGTGAATTCCACGTTCAACAACACCACCTTCGTCCTCAACGTCTCCATCCCGGCCAACGTCTCGACCGGGGTCTACAACATCAGCGCGACGGCGACCGACAACGCAAGCAACGCCTTCACCAACCACTCCAACGCGTCGGTCCGGGTGGACGCCGACCGGCCGGTCCTGACCGTCCTCGCCCCGCCGAACGGCTCCACGTGGAACGGGAACTTCGCGCTCAACGTTTCCGTCACGGACAATTTCATCCTGAACCAGACGTGGTACACTCTCCAGACGGGCTCCGGCAACACCACCTACGGGTTCGAGGTCGTCAACGGGAACTTCCGGAACACGAGCCTGCTCATCGCGAACTTCACCGAGGGGACCAACATCCTCACGCTCTTCGCGAACGACAGCGTCAACAACACGGCGCAGGTGGTCCTCACCCTCTACAGGGACACCGCCGCCCCCGTCCACGGGACCAACGCCGCCAACCGGACCTTCGCCAGCGGGACCACCTGGACCGCGACCTGCGCCGACGGGTGGGCCCCCTGCAACGGGACCCAGTGGGTCAACATCACCCTCAATGTCACCGACTTCGCCCTCCGCAACCTCACCCTCCGCGCCTCCAACGGGAGCAGCGAGGCCGGCGTCACCCTCTGGTTCAACGACACCCCCGCCTCGGGCAACGGCTCCAACTTCTCCAACACGACCGTCGCCATCCAGGGCCTCGGGAACCTCGCCGCTCCCTCGCCCTCCCACTTCACGTCGCTCGCCTGCAACGGCGTCGCCGCCCAGCCCGTGGGCTCCTTCCCGGCGGCGCGGGACTGGACCTTCAACGGGAGCGTGGCGGGTCCCGCCTACAACTGCTCCCTTCTCTGGCACGTGGACCGGCTGCCGAGCGGCGCCTACGCCCTGAACGCGACAGCGGTGGACCGGGCCGGAGGGGCCACCACGGCGAACCTCTCCTTCGGGGTGACGGTGGACAACGCGGGGCCGTGGGCGTGGGGCAACGGCACCAACGCCTCGACCTACAAGCCGGGCGAGACGGCCAACTTCACGGTGGCCGTCAACGACACCTTCTCCGGAGTCCGGGCGGTCCTCCTGAACCTGACCCTCATCAACAACAACACCCTGCTCATCGTGCCGATGTCCAACAATTCCGGCAACACCACGTTCACCCTCAACAACGTCAACGTGAGTCCGCTCCAGGCCGGAGTCAAGAGCCTCGACATCTACGCGATTGACAACCTCGGCAACCTCAACGTCTCCTTCCTGCCCGTGACCATCATCGGCTTCACGACGCAGGTCCACGACGTCCGGCCCTCCTACCTCGTGAGCCCTGCGGACCAAATCACCGTGCAGGCCACCACCCTCGACAAAGGCGCGGCCCCCTCCAACCCCAACGCCATCAACTGGAGCGTCCGCGTCAACGGGGCGACGGTGTCGGTCACCCCGGGAGCGATGAACGCCTCGGGAGGCTGGAACCTCACCTTCTCCGCCCCGGCCCGGACCGACGCCTGCCGCATCACCTACGCCCTCGAAATCTCGGCCACTCTGGCCGGGGAGACCTCCACGGACAGCACGAAGGCCCTCCTCTACCGCGACGCATGCGCGCCGAAGGTCAACGTCTCTGACCCGGTGACCGTCGCCAACAACACGTCCGCCGCCTACAACTACACCCTCGACGACGCGGTCGGCGGCTTCGCGGGCTCGGGCATCCGCAACATCACGGTCGCCATCCACGGCCCCAACAACTACACCAAGACGGTGGCCCGGATCAACCTCACGCCCCCGCAGACCAACTTCACGTCGGGCGCCGCCACCATCGCCGCCGGCGACTTCAACGGCCCCGGATTCTACACTCTCCTCGTCACCGCATGCGACAACGACACCACCTACCCCGCCGCCTCCTGCGACTCCTCGACGGCGGGCAGCACGACCAACTCTTCCTGGATTCTGGTCTACAACCCGGCCCTGGGCGACAACGGGAGGTTCGCGATTGACGGCGCGGCGACAGACGCGGTCGGCACCCAGGTCCCCATCAACATCACCTTCTACCGGAGCCGGGCGCTGACCGCCTTCGACCCGGTGGTCCACACACCCCGGGACATCGTCCGCTCCGCGGGCACCAACGGCGTCATCTCCACCAACAACACGACCGGCCGCTACACCGGCACCGTCGTGGTCCCCGGAGCCTACGACGTCCTCATTGACGTCTACGGCGACCGCTCCGTCCTCCTCCGGAACGTGAACTTCAGCGCCAACCTCACCGACCCCCTCCGGTTCGACAGCCCGCCCGCCCCGAGCCTGACCGGCGTCCCCAACATCACCGAGGTGGTGAACAACGTCAACGTCACCTACACGCCCAAGATTCTCTCCATCTGGGGAGTCAGCAAGAATGGGAACGGCTTCGGCGAGTCCGGAGGGGCCACCGTCCCCTTCAAGTTGCAGTCCTTCACGAGCCAAATCGGCACGTTCGACGACCTCATGATGCTGGTCTGCGCCAACTGGAACTTCCTCACCCGGACCTGCGGCGGGACGTGGACCACCTACCCGAGGACCGACTCCGCCGTCACCCTCGACGTCGTGAACCAGACCTTCGCGGTCAACGTCAACACCTTCGGGTCGGCCTACGTCCTCGCGGCGCGGCCCGCCATCGTCGTGACCGCGGGAGGGGGGCAGACGACGACCACGACGACCGGAACCGGGACTGGGACCACAACCACGACGGCGGCAGCGGGTGGCGGGGGCGGCGGAGGCGGAGGGGCGGCCTCCGTCTCGGTCTCCGCGGCCCAGCCCTCCGGAGCCGCCTTGAACATCCAGACCGACCTCATCGAGGAGCGGCTGAAGCCCGGAGAGACCCGGAACCGCTCCATCATCCTCGTGAACCCCACGGCCGCCACCGTGACCGCGAAACTGGTCGCCCTCGGGGACATCTCGCCCCTCATCCGGTTCGAGGGCGGGAGCAACGGGAACGTGGACGTGCGGGTGGACGCCAACCAACTCTTCGCCCAGCGGATGTTCATCACCACCCGGGAGACCACCCCCGAGCGGACCTACCTCGGCGACATCCTGGTCTCCTACTCCGGCGCCGGGACGGCCCCGGTCCTGCGGCGCATCCCGGTGACCATCGTGGTCAAGACCGAGAGGGAGGCGGGGCTCCTCGACGTGAAGGTGAACGTCCTGTCGGGCTTCATCAAGGAGGGGCAGCCCGTCCGGTTCATCGTCGGCCTCATCAACCAGGGCTCCAAGGCGCGCTACGACGTAAATCTCTCCTACACGGTCCGCGACGAAAACGACAACATCGTGGCCCGCAGGGCCGACACACGGGCCATCGAGACCACCCTCTCCTTCGTCGAGAAGGTGGACATCCCCCGCGACACCCGGCCCGGAGGCTACGTCATCCAGACCGACGCATCCTACAACGGCTTCACCGCCTCGGCGATCGACACCTTCTCGCTCCAGGCCGGAGTGCCCCTGGGCGAGTTCATCTTCGCCGACTGGATGTTCTGGCTCGTCCTGGCCCTGGGGGCCGGCATCCCCGGCCTCTACGCCTACTGGCGCATCCGGCGCATCCTCCGCGCCCGCCGCGAGAAGAAGGCCCGCTACCTGCTGGCGAGCGACTACACCGACCTCCCCGAGGGCCCCATGTGGCTCGGCAAGGTGGCGGAGACCGACGTCAAGCTCGAGTGGGAGCCGATGGACCTCAAGACCCACTGCATCACCGCGGGCGCCACCGGCTCCGGGAAGTCGGTCTCCGCGAGCGTGATTGTCGAGGAAGTGCTCAAGTTGAAGATTCCCGTGGTCTGCTTCGACCCCACGGCCCAATGGACCGGGTTCGTGCGCCCGAACAAGGACCCCCAGATCTTCAAGGCCTACCCGAAGCACGGCATGAAGCCCGAGGACGCCCGGCCCTTCAAGGGCATCATCTACGAGGTCACGGACCCGAACGTCCGCATCGACTTCAAGAAATACATGAACCCGGGCGAAATCACGGTCTTCACTCTGAACAAACTCCGGCCCGGCGAGTACGACCAGGCGGTCATGAACATCATCGACACGGTGTTCCAGATGCAGTGGGAGGAGTCCATCGACCTCCGGTTGCTGGTGGTCTTCGACGAAATCCACCGGCTCCTCGAGAAGTACGGAGGCAAGGGCGGCTACATCGCGCTGGAGAAGGGCGCCCGCGAGTTCCGCAAGTGGGGCATCGGGATGCTGATGGTTTCCCAGGTGTCGGGAGACTTCCGCGAGGAACTCCGCTCCAACGCCCTGATGGAGGTCCAGCTCCACACCAAGTCCACCACCGACACCGACCGTCTGAAGGCGAAGTACGGCGAGGAGTACGCCGTCCGCTGCACCAAGCTGGAAATCGGCGTCGGCATGGTGGCCCACCCGAAGTACAACCGGGGCAAGCCCATCTTCGTCCACTTCCGGCCGCCGCTCCACGAGGCGCACAAGATCCCCGACAGGGACCTCGAAATGTACAAGACCTACGCCACGAAGCTGGACCAGATCGAGCAGACCTTCGCCGACTGGAAGAAGAAGGGCATCGACACCACCGACCTGGAGCTGGAACTGAAGCTGGCCAAGGACAAGTTGAAAGAGGGGCGCTTCCGCATGGCCGAGGTCTACACCGAGTCGCTGCTGCAGTCCATGAAGCGGTACGAGGGGAAGCGATGATGCTGCCTATCGCTCGCCCGCTCGCTGCGCCCGCGCGAGTTCTGTCACACTCACTTCCTCGCCCCGGGTCCCCGGCGCCACCCACCCCGACCCGGGCCGCGCCCGGACGCAACCCCGCCCGACATCGGAACGCAAGCGTCCGGGGGTGGCCCAAGCGCGGGAGCCTCTCCCGCGCCGCCCTGCCGGACGGGGGGAGATTCGGGGAGACGGGAGGGGAGACGGTGTCTCCCCCTCTCCCATCTCCCGATTTGGGCGGGCGCGCGGGGTCCGCCGGACACCCATATATGCTACCCCCCGGCCCTGTCCGACCGACCGGGCCCCAGCGTCGCACTGGACCCTGCTGGCGGAGAGGGAGGTGACGCCGTAACCCCCCAGCGTTGTAGAAAGGAACGACAGAGAAACTACGTTATAACGTATGGGAGGGAGAAACGCAATGGGGACCCGGAGAGAGGCGACGGGGCTCGCCCGTGTTCTGGTTTTGACGGCCGTGACGGTGGCCGCGTTGGCCGCCGCCTCCGCCCCCGCGGATGCCTCCACCCCCTGGCTCAACGCCTCCTGGCACTACCGCGTTCCCTTCGAGGTGAACACCTCGGGGGCTCCCCGGGAGGACTGGCCGGTGGAGTTCCGGGTCAACTTCACCCCGCTCCTCGACAAGGTGGGCGGGGCGAACAGGACCTTCGACATCAACTCGGTCCGGCTGGTGGAATACAACAACACGACGAAGGAGCTCCTGACCTACAACTCCTCCTACACCGCGACAGACTCCCGCCGCTACTTCGCCCCGGTCCAGTTCGAGCGGTGCGACATCCTGGAGCCCTGGTGCGGATACGACAACACGACCAACGCGAACGGGACGGTGGTGTGGCTCCTGAACGGGACCACGGCGGCGAACACGGCCCGGCACTACCTGCTCTACTTCGACGCGGTGGAGAGCCCCTATCCGGGCGGGTCGAGCCCCAAGGCGGCGTTCGACTACGGCTCCGCCTCGACCTTCAACAGGACCGGCATGAGTTCCGAGATTTTCCGCATCAATACCAGCAAAATCATGGTGGATGTGGACACCAATCGTTCCAACCTCTCGGGCATCGTGCGGGTGGGGGACACATCGCTCGCCGGGGCGGATTGGAACTCCACTGTCATCTGCGTCCGGCAGGCGGTGGAGGGGGACTGCGTCACCGCCGACGGGGAGAACCCCATCGAGTTCACGAACTACACCAACGGCGCCACCGGCCAGAGCCTCTCCTACGACCTCCGGGGCAACTGGAGCTGGGTCATCGACGGCCCGGTCCGGAAGGTCGCGGAGCAGAGGGGGCCGGAGTTCGCGGGCTTCCCGGAAAACCGGACCAACGACTTCAACCTCACCAAGAGGTACTACTTCTACAACCAGAGCCGCCACATCAAAATCGAGCAGAACCTGACCAACGTCAACAACACGACGCTCTCCCGCAACAACACCGGGTTCAAATGCTACGGGAACTCCCGCCCCTGCCCGGAGCCGCTCGCCTTCCGGCCCCAGTCCGACGACTCGTGGGTCTCCGCCTCGTGGGCGGTCCGGGGCTCCGAAAACCCGGGCGAGCCGCTCTCCAAGGAGTGGGGCCGGATGGACGTGGGGGGACCCGGACCCCACCGCATCGTCGGACTCGTCAACCTCCGGGACCTCGGCGACCCGGCGCTCGAGAACCAGGGCATAACCCAGGCGCCCCGGGGTTACCGGACCTCCTCGGTCGGGGCCAACGACAGGTTCGGGGTCGCATTCTACAACACCACTTTCCAGCCCGGCGAAAGCATCTTCGACGTCGCCGCCGTCGCATTCGGGCAGCGGGCCACGGTCCTGGCGTCCCCCGCCGACACCATCACCGACGAACTCCAGAACAACTTCACCAATCCCCCCACGGTGAACGGCCTGCCCCTGAACGAGAGCCTCGTCAACTTCACCCTCCTGGACCCCGCCCTCTCCTTCGAACGCTGGCTCCTCAACCAGAGCGCCGAGGCGAACAACACCACATTCAACCGGGGCGAGACGGTCCGCCTAGCGGCGAACGTGACCAACGACTCGGTCTGGAACCACACGGCCAACGCGCGGGTCTCGAACTACACCCTGAACGCCAGCGCGACGTCGCTCCTGAACCGGACCGGGAACGTCTTCAACCTCGCCTGGAACACCACCTCGGGCCGCTGGGAGCTCGACTACACCGTCGGGGACGACAACGCGACTGGCGACTGGAACTTCACCGCGCGCGTCAACGACTCGGCGGGGCAGGTGCTGAACCTCTCCTCCCGGGTCTTCAACATCACCAGCGTCTACAAGGTCTTCCTTGACTTCGTGGATGTCTTCTACTACGAGAACACCACCGACACCGGCAGCGTCCCGGTCATCCTCAATGACTCCCTGAACGCCACCAACGTCACTGTGCGGAACTTCCGGAACGACGCCGGCATCGCCGGAATCGCCCTCACCGACTCGGGGCTCTACTGCGACATCAACGCCACCGCCATCCCGACCGCCAACCGGAGCGAGACCGGGGGCGGGGTCTACCGGGTGAACTTCACCCGGAACGAAACCTTCGCGAAATACTGGAACATCTCCTGCGGCGCGGTCCGGAACAACAACACCGGCAACGCCTCGCAGGTCTTCAAAACCGAGCCCCCGGGGGTGAACGTGACGATTGACATGTCGCCACAGGTGAACACCACCTCCGAAATCAACGAGGTCGCCGGGAACACCACCTACGTGAACGTCACCACCTTCAACGAGGGCAACGGGACCGCCATCCTCGCCAACGTCACCGTGTCGGCTCCGCCAGGGTGGGTGGTCCGCAACACGACGGGGGCGAACATCACCGGGCTCCCCGTGAACGTCACGGGATACCACCTGGCCAACCGGACCTACTTCAATCTCACCAACGTGAGCGTCTTCGTCCCGGCGGGAACCATGCCCGGGAACTACACCATCAACGCCTCGGTCTCCTGGATGAACCTCAACCGCACCTTCCGCTACAACACCGACAACACCACCATCACCGTCCTGAGCAACCCCGTCCTCAACATCACCGGGGCGAACGACACCACCAACCCCGCCCTCAACGCGAGCGACGCCGTCCTGCCGGTCGTCCTCGGGCCGGCAAGCGTGGAGCACAACAACCTCTCCTACAACTTCGCCAACTTCACCATCAACGCCTCGGGCAACGACGACCTGAGGCTCATCCTGTTTCAGAACGCGAGCGTCTCCGGAAGCAACCTGGAGACGCTGGGCATCACCCTCTCCTTCAACAACTCGACCGGCAACGCCAGCGGCATGAACCTTTCCGCCGGGGGCCGCGTCCACATCCGGGTGAACCTCACCATCCCCAAGGGGCACGCGGCGGGGACCTACTGGGCCCACTACAACGTGACCGCCAACGGCTCGCTGGCGGGGACCCAGTGCGCCAACTTCCCCGAGCGGTGCCGGAAGCAGGTCAACCTCTCCGTCACCATCCCCGAGAACCGGACCTGGAGCGTCACCCGGGCCATCCCGGCCACCATCGCGGCCCCCTCCAACAACACCACCACGGCGGCCGGGAACCTCACCGTGGTCCACGAGGGGAACCTCCCCCTCGACTTCACCGTGGACGACCTGGAGCCGGGCGCCCCGTGGGTCTCCAACGTGTCGGAGAGCGTCCTCAACTTCTCCATCCAGCCCGCGGGCCAGCAGGTCGTGCAGGTGAGCTACACCATCAAAGGGAACCAGAGCCCGGGGACCTACGAGGCCCGGGTCCGCGTCTTCTCCAACACGGCCGGCTCCACCAACATCGCCACCGGGAACAACTCCAGCAACCAGTCCATCCTGTTCGATGTGGCCGACATCCAGCTGCCGGTCGTCTCGAACGTCTCCTTCGACGGCAACACCACCCCGGCCGCCATGGCTCTCAAGATTGTGGACGTCCTCCAGGGGTCCATCCTCATCGGGGCGAACGTCACCGACAACTTCGGCGTCAACCGGGTCTACGCCAACATCACGCTGCCGAACGCCTCCTTCCAGAACATCACCCTCCCCCGCATCGGCGTGACCGACGGCTACGAGGCCAACTTCACCCCGCCCGCCCTCAACGGGACCTACACCGTCGTCATCACCGCATTCGACAACAACACCACCGCCAACGTCAACACCTCGGCGGCCCTCGGGACCTTCACGTTCAACGCCAGCAACGGGACCAACGGGACGCTCGGGACGAACCCGACGGTGTTCCAGGCGGAGAACGTCACGAGCGCGGCCAACACGACATTCAACCTCGCCTTCTCCTTCGAAAACACCGGGCCCGGGACAGCCTTCAACTCCAACATCAGCGCATTCGTCAACAACTCGACCGCCCTCGCTCTCGGCAACACCACCCAGGGGTGCGGCAACCTCGCCCGGGGCTCGACCTGCACCCGATACTTCACGGTGACCGTCCTCGCCAACGCGTTCAACGGGACCTACCGGGTGGACGCCTACCTGAACTGGACCCACGCCAACGGGACCGGCAACCCGCCGGTGGCCAACAACACCACCATCCAGGTCTGGAAGAACCCCCTCCTCAACCTGAGCGACGAGGCGCCCTTCGTCGCCAACCTGACGCTGACCCACAACGTGACCGGCACCTACAACTTCACCGTATTCTCCCGGGGGAACCACCCGCCAGAGCAGGTCAACTTCAGCCAGGTCTGGGTGAACGCGAGCGGCTCCAGCCTCATCTTCTCCTTCAACGCCACCAACTTCAACCTCTCCGCCGGCGCCAACCGGTCGGTCGGCCTTAACGTCACCGTCCCCGCGGGCCACCCCATCGGAACGTGGCAGTTCGCGTTCGAGGCCAACACCTCCAACACCGTCACCAACGCCACCTGCGCGGCCGCGGAAAGGTGCAAGAAGACCTTCAACCTCTCGGTCCAGGTGGTCCCCGACCGCTCCTGGGCCCTGAACGACTCGACCGCGGTGAACGTCACCTGCGGCTCGGCCGACAACCGCATCCAGGTGGACCTCGCCAACTCGACCCTCTGCGAAATCAAGGTGAACAACACCGGCAACGTGAATCTCACCTTCAACGCGACCCCCGCGTGGCGCTACATCAACACGACCCAGAGCAAGGGGAACCTCACCGTGAACCGGACCCAGTTCGTCATCAACCGGAGCGAGGGGCCGAAGTTCTTCAACATCACCCTCGACACCCTCAACGTCACCCCGGGCATCTACAACATCACGTTCGCCGTCAATGCGACCGACAACGACACCTCGGACTCCGGCCAGCCCCTCTTGCGCAACCTGACGGTGAACCTCACGGTCTTCACCAAGCCCCTCATCGCGCTCGTCAACGCGACGACGCCGAACGAGACCGCTCCGGTCGCGGTCAACACCACCGAGGCGGGGAAGCACCTCCTCGTGGTGGAGCAGGGGGCTTCGGCGGCCATCTTCGTGAACGTGACCGACAACTCCGGGAGCAGCAACACCGGCATCCGCGAGGTCCAGGCCAACGTCACCCGGCCCGACGGGACGAGCGCGGTGACGGTCTCGACCCAGTGCGTCGCGCTCTGCGCCGTCACCGCCAACAACAATTCGACCTGGCGCATCCTCGTCCCCGGAGCGAACCTCACCGCCCGGGGGAACAACACGGTGAACCTCACCGCCGTGGACAACCTCTCCAACCCGAGCGACCCGGCGCCCGTCACCCTGCGGGTGAAGCCGAAACTGGTCCAGGTCCTCAACATCTCGAAGACCGGCGGCGGGGCCCCGGCCACCGACTACGGGCCGAACGACAACGTCTTCTGGAACGTCTACGTCCCCGACCTCCTCGGCTTCCCGGTCGCAGGAGCGAACGCCACCGTGACCTTCCGGGACCCGCTCGGCGACCCGGTGCAGTGCTCGACCAACGTCAGCAGCGGGACCACGAGCGCGGCGGGGACGGTGGAGTTGCGGTGCAAACTGACCGCCGCGCCCACGGGGACCTACACCTGGAACGTCTCTTTGAACTACACCGACGTCGCCAACAACACCACCTCCCTGAACTCCACCGCCGGGAGCCTGCAGGTCAAGGCCGCCGACCTCTTCGTGACCCTCGACGCCGGGGGACCGTGGAAGCCGGGGGACCTGATGACCTTCACCGCCAGCACCAAGGACCAGAACCTCCAGACCCTCGGGACGGGGGCGGTCACCGTGCGGGTCGAACTCTACTACCCGAACGGCACCCTCTACCTGAGCCAGCCCAACCTGACATTCCTCCCTGGCCCCGAACTCTGGAGCGGCAACCTCTCCCTCGGGACCGCCATCCCCTTCGGCGCCGTGGGCTCCCCCAACTCCACATACTTCGCGAAGGCCATCGCCAACAAGACCGGGAGCAACACCACCGTCAACGACTCCAAGGTGGTCTACGTCACCGACACCCTCACCGCCACCCTCTCGGTGGGGACCCCCCAGTTCAACAACTCGACGATGAACGCCTCTTTCCTCGTCTTCCGCTCGGGCAACATTCTCGTGGACCCCGACTCCTTCGCCCTGAACGTGACCTCCGCCGCGGGCGCGCTGCTCACCGGAGGGAACTGCCAGAACCCGGTCTGGGTGACCAACATCTCCGGCCTGCCCGCCAACGTCCAGAGACTCGGGACCGGATTCTTCCTCGTCCAGTGCCAGTTGCAGGCGGCCCAGCCCCAGGGCTTCTACAAGGCGAACCTCTCGGTGAACCGGAGCGGAGTCAGCGCGGGAGACCTCCGGGCGTTCGAAATCGCGCTCTCGAGTCTCGACGTGAACGTCGAAGTGCTCTCCCAGACCCCCACCAACCTCTCCTTCCGCGCCACCATCGTCAACCCCGGGGCGACAGGGCCGTCGGACATCACCGCCGAATATGAGGTGACGGTCAACCCGACGGTCGCGGCGGGGACCCAGGCCTGCCTCATCAAGCCCTTCGCCACCACCGTCTGCCCGACCATCACGGTCGCCCCGCCCCAGGCGGGCAACTACAACATCCGGGTCACGGTGTCGGGTCCGGGAGTCAACACGGTCACCGTCAACCGGCAGGTCGCCATCGGAGCCGCGCCTCCCCCGGCGCAGCCGGCGGCCCCCGCCGGTGCGGGAGGGGCGGGAGGCGCGGGCGGGGCCTTCTCCCCGGGGGCCCCGGAGCGCGCGGTTCTCGACGTGGAGGCGCCCGCGGATATCGAAGCGGTCCGGGGCTACCGGCTGAACTACTCCTTCACGGTGGCCAACAGGGGGGAGACCTCCATCCCGGCCCTCAACTTCACCCTCCAGGGGGTCCCCCGCGCCTGGTGGAGCGTGGCCGCCGAGAACGGAGGGCTCGACCTCCCCCGGGGGCAGGTGAAGCGCTTCGTCCTCACCCTCCTCATCCCGCCCGACGCGGAGCGCGGCCGCCTCTCCCTCTCGCTCGTCGCAGAGGGTGCGGGGGAGAGGGACGCCGCCCCCCTGCTCCTCACGGTCTACGGCGACTGGAGCGAAATCATCCCCGAGACCCTGCGGCGGGTGAACGACACCCTCTCCGAACTCCGCCGGCGCGCCGCCGAATCGGAGTCGTCGGGAGCCAACGTGTCGGGCGTCCTCCCCCTGCTGGGGCAGGCGGGCGAGCTCCTCGCGGAGGCCCGCGAGGCCTATCTCAACCGCGACTTCGAGGCCGCCTCCATCGCCCTGGAGCGCGCCCGGACCCTGCTCGACCGGGCCAACGCCGGCCTCGCCGCGGCCCCCCGGGAGGAGGCGGTCCCCGTGACACCCCAGACGGTCATCCTCGCCATCGTGGGGGTCCTCGCCGCCGCCGCCTTCGGCGTCGCGGTCTGGACCGGGCAGATCGCCCGCAGCCTGAGCAGGACCGCACGGGGCCTCGTCCTCGGCGCGGAAGCGCGCCCCGCCCCCCTCGGGCCGCAGCCCGGGGCCGCCCCGCCGCCTCCCGGCCCCGCGGCGAAGGGGCCACTCCCGCCTGCCTCCCCGGCGCCCGGGCCCCCGCCCCCCGACCCCCTGGCGGAGAGGATGAGCAGGGCCCGGGAGTCCACCGAGAGGCTGGTGAACTCCCTCCGGGAGCAGATGGAGAAGGGGCTCATCTCGAAGGAGAGGTACGAGGAACTGGTCCGCAAGATTCGCAGATAGTTGCCGGCCCACTCGGAAATCTCCCCGTCCCGTCGGCGCGAAGTCCCGAGCCGCTCGGAAACTTTCTCGCATCGTCGGCAACGATTCGCGACGATTCATCCCGGGAGAGTCTCAAGAGCTCACACCCGGTAAAAAGAAAATAAGGCGCGCTCCGCGATACCTTTATATATAAGATTATACGAAATTCGGCCAATGGCTGGCAAGAGTCCCCGGCGAAGGAAAATCCGAAAGGTCATCGCCTACGTCTGCACGGGGTGCTACAAGACATTCCCGAACGGGCGCGAAGCCTCCACACACTACAAGGCGAGCCACCCGGCCCCTGCCAGGGCTCCCGGGAAGCGGGGCCGAAGGCGCGGGCGGCGCGGTCGCCGATAAAGAAAAACCTGGAAGTTCGGGCAGCAATTTGTTGGAGGCGGGCCTCCTGAAAAAGAGGGCCTATCGGGTCTCGATGGTGACCCGCTTCATCACCGCTTTCTGCAGCGGATTGTCCCGGGAGTCCCGGGGCAAATTGACGATTTTGTCGGCGACCTCCATCCCCTCCACCACGCGGCCGAAGGCGCTGTATTGCCGGTCGAGGAAGGTCGAGTCGGCCACCACGACGAAGAACTGGGAGCCGGCGCTGTTCGGGTCGGAGGAGCGCGCCATCGAAACGACCCCGCGGACGTGGGAAACGTCGTTGAACTCGGCGGGGATGGTGTAGCCCGGCCCGCCCGTCCCGTGCCGCGAGCGGTCGTCGCTCCGGCTGTTGGGGTCGCCGCCCTGAATCATGAACCCGGGAATGACCCGGTGAAAGGCGGTGCCGTCGTAGAACCCGGACCTCGCGAGTTTCTTGAAGTTCTCCACATGGCCGGGGGCCTTGTCGGGCAGGAACCGGAAGACGATTTTGCCGAAGTCGGTCTCGATGACCGCGACCTCGCCGGAGCCGGCGGCAGCGGGCGCGGGGGTCACCGCCGGAGCCGCCGTTGGAGAGGGCGAGGGGGAGGAGGTGCAGGCGGCGAGGAGGACCGCAGCGAGGATGAGCGCATGGGGTCTCACGGCTTCCCCATGAGTCATCGTAGATAAATAATTCACGGATCCACGCGACCACAACAGATATATGCCCCCCCGCGTTTTTGTGGTGGATGGCGGGGAGGTTTGGGCTCGTGGGGCTACTCCTTCTCGCCGTGGCCTCCTCGGTCCTCTCCCAGACTCCCACCGGGCGGAGATTCCGCTGCCGGAAAACCTGACGATGGCCGGGAACTTGACCGTGAACCCCCTCACGGCGGGCCTCGCCTACCACGCCGGGAACGCCACGCTGGTCTTTACCGGCCCCCTGACCGCCGGGACGACCAACCTCAGTTTCGAGGCGAACCTCACGCCGACCAATACCTCCCTGCTCCTCGCCTCGCGGCTCGACTTCACCTTCAACGCGAGTTTGGAGTTCACGGCCCCGGAGGCGGTTTCGGGCGCCGAGGTCGCCAACGTGACCGGGAACCGGCTCCACCTCCCCCGCCCTGGAGGCCGCGCGCCCTGACCTCGCCGTCACCCGGGTCCACAACCGGTCGGAGTTCATGCGGGAGTTGAGGGGCGGCGACCACGACGTTCTCTGGCTCGCCAGCGTGGGGCCGAAGACGGAGACGGAGGAGTTGAACGGTTCCGAACCGGACGAAATCCGCGCCTTCATCCGCGCCGACGAGACCCCGGCACGGGGGTTGATTCTGTCGGGCCGCTCCCTCCAATTCGCCAAGGAGTTGGGCGACGTCCTGGGCGTCAGGTTCCGCGGCTTCCTCCCCTCCGGCCGCCCCTTCGAGGTCCACCGGGAGGTGGAGGGGCTCCCGAGCCCCTTCCATGTGAAACGGAAGGGAAAATACCCGGGCCGGAAGCGCGGGCGGAAGCCCGCGGACCCCGTCTCGGTGGTGATGGCCCTGGCCCTGAAGGTCATGCTCGTGAAGTCCTACCGCTCCACCTACGCCCTCCTGGCCTCGGACTGGAGCCTCCGGCGACTCGCCGGAATCCGCGAACTCCCCCACTGCAACACGATGCAGGCCCACATGGACCGGCTGCCCACGGGCTACCCCGACGAACTCATCCGGAGGACCTGCCTCCGGTTCGTGGAGTTTAAAAAAAGCCCGGCCGGCCACGCCGGAGGCGGGCCATCGACTCCACCGGCCTCCGCACCAACCGGAGGTCCGCCTGGTTCAACATCCGCCTGCGCAAGCGCATCACCCGCCGGGAGTTCCTGAAAGCCGAAGGACAACGTCCCGGTGACGACGCGGCCCAAGGGGTGCCCCGCCTGGAAGGAGATGGTGGGAATCTGCCGGGAGGAGCCCGAGCGGTGGGCGCGGTTCTACAGCCCCCGGGTCCTCATCGAGACCATGCGGCGAGACCCGCGACCCACCCCGTTCACGCTTCGAAACACGAGGGTCGCGGGTCGAGAAGTGCTGAAGGCGAGGCGAGAACCTGAGCTCCTTGCGACTTCGTCGCAAGAGTTCACCTCCTTCGGAGTTGAACACGAAGAAGCGCTGGAACCAGAGGCGCGAAGCGCTGCTGAGGGTCGCGTGCTGCAACGCCCTCCGGCTCGGCTACCTGCGGGGATGGGGGAGGGGCGAGCCCGCGACTGGAAGCGGGTGAAGGAACCACCCGGAAGAGCCCGCCCCATCTTCCACCGGGGGATTCCTCCTGAAAAACTTGGGGGCTCAAGGGGTGGGCGGAGGCCGCTCCCTTCGTCACCGATTCGACGGGACGCCGGTCGGGGGTCTTTGGCTATTGTGGGGCACAGCCTCCACAAGGATGAGTTTTAAATCCCCAACTCGCGGGCGACCTCTTCGAAGGGCCGCACCCGTCCGGCCTTTTTGGCGGCCTTTGATTCACGGAGCTGTCGCATCAGCTCCTTCTGGCCGAGGACCTCGATGGTGCGCCTCATGCTCTCGTACTACTTCGCCCTTCTCCTCTTAAAGCCCTCCGCGACCCCGTAACCCCATCGACTGATGGTGGTTTTCAGAAGTGCGAGGTGTTACCTGCGGGCCTCCTCCGCGCCCCGCGGGCAGCGAGCCCTTGAGGCCCGCGCACGAGCGTTCAAGACAGTCAGCGTCGATACACCGACTTCCGGTGCCCAAAGGCCAGGAAAATGACCTCGTCGACGGAGACCCGGTAGACGACGCGGAACTTCCCGAACCTCTCCGCCCGGCACCCCTTGAAGTGGTAGGAGAGGGGCTTCCCAGACTCCGGGTTTTCCAAAATTCTGGCCACCGCTCGGTCCAGCTCCTCGCGGGAGCGGCGGTTGAGGGGCTTGATGTCCCGCAGAAACCGCGTCGTGAAGAGGGGGGTGAAAGCCACGCGGGGCTACTCTTTCAATGCGCGCCGGAACTCGTCCATGGAGTGGAGTTCGCGCCGCTTCGCCTGCTCCAGGCCCTCCCGCACCCTTCCGGAGAGGCCCCGGTCGAGGAGGATTTCCAGTTCCTCGTAGAGGCTGTCCACTTCGTTCTTCATGCGCCGCACCGTGGAGAACATCTGCTTGAGGTCGGCTGTGCTGACGGCCATCTTTTTGAAGTGGGGAGGCATGGGATATAAAGGTCATGTCCCAAGCCGCCGCCCGGGCCGAGGCGGTCTCCCTCCAGGCCATCCACGGGGACCCGGCCGCCCTGGAGGAGTTGAGAGCGTTGGCCGATGAAATCGAGTCCCTTGTCGAGAAACTCCCTCCCCAGGGACCCGAAGAACTCCTCCCGCCAATCATCTCCACCCTGACCATTGACTTGGGCCACGGGGGGCTGATCGGGGTCCCGGGAGCCCCCTGCCAACGACCGGAGTGCGTAGATTGCACCGGGTTTACGAAGGAGGCCCGGCGGCGGGGCTACAACGTGACGGTTCTCAACGAGACCATCACCTTTGATAAACTGAACAGCACAGATGTGTTCATGGTGCCCCCGCCCGTGACGCCCTACAGCCAGGAAGAAATCGACAACATCACGCAATATGTTGAGGCGGGAGGAGGCTTTTTCGTGGCCGGGTTCGACCCGGACCTGAAAGCGTTGTGGAACGTCTCCCAGGACTTGCCCGTCAACAACCTATCATCGCCGTTTGGCGTCATCTACCGGGCCGGTGTGATTGAGCGTTCGGTCGGCGACGAGACCTTCAACACCGTCCGACGACTGTGACCTACACCAACCTGACGCCGCACAGAGCCACAGAAGGAGTTTCAGAGGTCGTGTCCTTCAACGGACCTGATGCATCGCTGAGTTCACTTTATACTCCCTCCGTTCCAGCCACCGGCGAAGCGATGACACTTGCTTTCCGATTGGGGAACCGCATTGAATCAGCCTAGGCCTCCATCTCCGTTACGTCGCGGAACCCGGCGGCCTCGATGGTCCGGCAGAAGACGCGGGTGATGATGCCCACCCTCCAGCACTTCTCCAAGCCGCACTTGGGGCACCTTCCAGGCTCCTCGAAGAGCCTTCCCTCATACTCCTGGCGAATCATGCGGGGAAAGGCAGAGGCCACCAGTTCCGGGGCCAGCCGGTCCACCGCTTTCGGTTTCGGGTGTCTCATCCCATCTCCACGGGTCCAATAGCCCGCTCATACTGCACATATTTTCCGGTCCGCCTCCTCCATACATCGCCACCTTCAAGAAGTACTCTATACCTTCAGCACAATCTTCCCGAAGTGCTCGCCCCGCTCCATTTTCCGGTGCGCCTCGGCCGCCCTCTCCAGCGGAAAGGTCGAGTCCACGACCGGCTTCAGCACCCTCCGCCCCGCGAGCCGCAGGACCGCCGCCAGGTCCCGCCGGGTCCCGAGGTAGGTCCCGAGGATGGAGAGGTGGCGCTGGTAGAGGGTCCGAATCTCCACGCTCCCGGTCCCGCCGGTGGTGACGCCGAAGCTCACCATTCGCCCCCCGCGGGCCATGGCGCGGAGGCTCGAAGGCCAGGTCTCGGCCCCGACGTGCTCGAGGACGACGTCGGCCCCCCGGCCGCCGGTCAGCCGCTGCACCCCGGCGGCGACGTCGGCCTCGCGGTGGTTGATGGCCTCGTCCGCCCCGAGGCGCTCCGCCTTTTTCAGTTTCGCCTCGCTCCCCGCGGTCGCGATGACCCGGGCTTTGAGGTGCTTCCCCAGTTGGACCGCCGCCGAGCCGACGCCGGAGCCCGCCGCCCAGACCAGGAGGGTCTCGCCGGCCCGGAGGCGGGCCCGCGCCACCAGCGCGTGGTGGACGGTGGTGAAGACGAGCGGGAGCGCGGCCGCCTCCTCCCAGGAGAGGCCGGGCGGGGCCGGGAAGAGGTTGCGCCGCGGGAGGGCGACCTGCTCGGCGTAGCCCCCGTTCACCTGGTAGCCGAGGATGCGGAACCTCTCGCACCGGTTCTCCGACCCGGAACAGCACGCGGCGCAGGAGCCGCACGGCAACCCCGGGTAGGCCACGACCCTGCGGCCCTTGTCCGGACCCCCCGCGACCTCGCCCGCCACGTCGGAACCGAGGATGTGGGGAAGGGGCGGGCGGGCCACCGCGCCCGAGCGGACCCAGAGGTCGAGTCGGTTCAGCGCGCAGGCGCGGACCCTCACCAGGACCTCGCCCTTCCCGGGCCGGGGATCGGGGGCCTCCCCGGACTGGAGGACATCGGGGCCGCCGAACGCGGTCTGGAGGACGGCCCTCATGGTCCCGACATCACCCGGCCGCCTCCGGCGGCCGGGCTCAGGGGCTGCCGCCCCACGGAAAGGGTCATGGTCCCGACATCACCCGGCCGCCGTCCACCACCAGCGTCTGCCCGGTCACGAACCGCGACTCCCGCGAGGCGAGGAATGCCACGGCCTCCGCCACCTCCTCCGCCCGCCCCACCCGGGCGAGGGGCGCCGCCGAGGCGTAGGCGCGCTCCGCCGCCGGATCGAGGGGGTCGTTCATCCCTGCGGCGATGAGGCCGGGGGCGACGCAGTTCACCCGGACCTCGGGGGCCAGGGCGAGGGCGAGGCACCGGGAGAGCATCAGGAGTCCCGCCTTCGAGACGCTGTAGGGAATCCAGCCGGTGGAGGGGCGGAGGCCCGACGTGGAGGAGATGAAAATGAGGGAGGGGTCTCGGCCCCGCTCGAGGAGGGGCGCCGCGGCCTGGGCGCAGAGGAAGGAGCCCCGGAGGTTCAGGTCGAGGACCCGGTCCCACGAGCCGGGGGTGATTTTGCGCCACTCCCTTTTCTCAGAGATTCCGGCGTTGGCCACCACCACGTCGAGGCCGTCGAGCCCCCGCGCCGACTCGCGAACCACCCGGCGCGCCTCCGCCGGGCGGGAGAGGTCGCCCCCCACCGCGAGGAATCGGCCCCCGGAGTCCCGGATCTCCGAGACCAGGCCCCGGGCCCCCTTGCGGGAGCGGTGGTAGTGGACGGCGACCGAGGCCCCCTCGATGGCGAACAGGCGCACGATGGCCGAGCCGATGCCCCCGGCGCCCCCGGTGACGAGGACCCGGCGGCCAGCCAGGCGGCGGCCGACTGGACTCCGCCTTCGGGCCATGGAGACAGAGGGGGCGGTCCGGATTAAATCCTGCGCGCGGGGCCAAGGTTTAAAAGGGGCCCGCCCCAGAAAAAGAGGCCATGAAACTCCCCGAGAAGGTGGCGAAACTCTTCCAGGGGACCAACTTTGCCTTCCTCGGCACCCTGATGCCCGACGGTTCCCCCCAGGTGAGCCCGGTCTGGGTGGACTACGACGGGGAGCACATCGTCGTGAACACCGCCGAGGGGCGGGCCAAGCCGCGGAATGTCCGGAAGGACCCGAGGGTCTACATCGCCATCGCCGACAGCAAGAATCCCTACCAATACGCCGGGGTGCGGGGAAAGGTCATCGACGTCACCCACGACGGGGCCGACGCCCACATTGACCGGATGGCGAAGAAGTACATCGGCCAGGACCGCTACCCGTGGCGCCAGCCGGGCGAGAAGCGGGTGCTCCTGAAAATCGAGCCCCAGAAAGTCTTCACCATGGGGTAGCGGGTTTTCGCTACACGAGCCACCAGTATTTACCGGTCCGCAGGGCGATGTCGATGCCGCCCAGGACCGCAGGCACCACGACGCCGAAGAGGAATGCGGTCGCCGCCACCTCCCGGCGCGTCGGCCCCGTCGCCACCCTCCGCAGGCCGCGGGCCGCCTCCCGGCCTCCAAGGGCGGCCAGGGCGCCGAACAGCATGCCGGCCGGCCCCGTGTTCCAGACGGCTCCGCCGAAGACGCCCGCGACCGCGTAGGCCCACCGGCCCATCCGCTTCTCCAAGAGCCCCAGCACCAACACCATGCCCAGGAGGGGGAAGGGCAGGACGTGAGCGGGCGCGTGGCCCGGCATGTCGTAGAGCCTCCACGCGGCCGCCGCGACCCCGGTGTCCCAGACGGCAAGGAGGGTGTAGAGGGTCGCCCAGGCCGCGCCCGACCAGCGCCCTGGCGTCAGATGCCGGAGGGACGCGAGCAGCGCCGCGGCGATGAAGGCGACCGCAGGGAAGACCACGGGATGGGCCCGCGTGAACCCCCGCGCCACGGAGGTCTCCAGGGACCACCGCAGGTCGTCGCCGATGGCTACCTCGACCCCCGGGATGCGGTTGTCGAGCACCGCCTGGTACATCTGGGGGACCGCGACGCCGAACGCGGGCCCGAGGACGGCGCCGGTCGCGAACACGAAGAGGCCCCAGAACGCGAGGGGGAGGGTTCCGCGGGAGAGGGGGTGCTCGCGGCGCAGGGCCAAGTCACCTCCGGTGCCTTCCCTCGCCCTCCCCGGGAGTGCGAGGGCCACGAAGGCGGCGGCGAACCCCAGAACGGTGAGGAAGCCCGACATGCCGAGCATCACGTGGGGGAGGCTCCAGTGGGTCTCCCGGAGGCCGAGGGCCTCGTGGTACTTGCTGTCGATGAGGCCCGCGACCCCGGTGAAGAGGAAGCCGAACCCCATCAGGAGGAGGGGCGCGGGCACGGGAAAGGCCAGAATCGGAACGCGGAGGGCGGGGCCCAGGTGGCGGTGGGTCTCCCGCATCCAGAAGAGGAGCCGCAGGAAGAGGAGGGCCACCAGCAGGTAGCCGGAGTAGATGAAGAGGTGGGGCGGGCTCCAGAATGTGTCGAAGAGGTTGGTGATGTGGTAGCGCTCGTCCCACGACTTGCCGACCCCCCAGAGGAGGATGAACAGGAGGATGAGAGTCCACACCGCCCGCCGGGCCCGGTTCCACGACGGGGGGGCGGGTTCGGCCATGAAGCAGGCTCCGCCGCGGAATAAAGAAGTTTGATAGGCGGTCCCGCGATGGTTCGCCGATGGGCGATTCCCGGCCCGGGCCCGCTCCTCTTCCGCCCCGCCTGAAGCAACTGCTGGTCTATCTCTTCGCGGGGACCCGGGGGGCAGAGATGCGGGCGCGCATCGTCTTCTTGCTGGCCGAGAGGCCTCAGAACACCAACCAGCTCGCCGAGGCCCTCGGGGTGGACTACAAGGCGGTCCAGCACCACCTCAAGGTCCTCCAGAAGAGCGGCCTTATCCAGACACCCCAACCCGACGCCTACGGGGCCCTCTGGTTCCTGACCCCCGACATGGAGGCAGGCCTCCCCTACCTGCGGGGGATTTGGAAGCAATATGGAAAAACCGAGATAAAAGAGCCGGAGGAGAGCCACGGACCATGAGCTTCCTCATGGACCTGGTCTTCGTCCTCTCGGCCGCCAACATCCTCCTCCTCGTGGGCCTCCTGAATCCGACCGTCCGCAACCTGCTGAAGACCCGGGCCGCTGTGGCCGCGGGCCTCACGCTTTTCACCGTCCTCCTCCTGGCCCACAACGTGCTCGCGGTCTCTTTCCACGCCGCGATGATGCCCCTCTATTCCCCGGCGGCCGAGACCGAGGTCTTCGCCCTCACCGCGTTCCAGACCGTAGGGTTCGGCGTCCTGCTGTGGGTGACCTACCGATGAGCGGGTTCTGGACCCAATCCGGGGAAATCTGGAAAAACGGCTTTATCCACCCTCGGAAGAGTGGCGGAGGATGATTCCCGCCCGGCTCCTGCTCGTGGCCCTGGTCGCCGCCGGCGTTTTCGCGGCTGGCTGCACCCAGGCCCCGACCACGGCCCCGGCAGCCACTCCCGGGGGAGTGATGGAGCAGAAGGAAGGAGAGGTCATGAAGAAGGAAGCGCCTGCGATGGAGAAAAAGGAGGGCGCGGCGATGATGAAGGTGGACGAGATCAAGGCCCCCCATTTCGTCCGAAGCGAGCCCGCCCATGGGAGCGTTCAGGCCCAGGCCCCGGCGAAAATCGTCGTCTACGCCGATTTCAACCTCCACGAAATTTCGAAGATTCAGGTGGTCAAGGATGGCAGCGATGCCACCGGAGGGCCAACGATAGTGGCCTCCGACCGCCTCAGCATGAGCGCGCCCGTGAAATCGGCGGGGAACGGCACCTATATCGTCAACTACACGGCGTGCTGGCCGGACCGGTCCTGCCACGAGGGCAGGTTTGTATTCAATGTCGGGGAGGCAAGGATGGAAAAGAAAGAGGGGGCCATGATGGAGACGAAGAACGAGAGTGGCGCGATGAGGGAAAAGAAAAATGAGAGCGGCGCCCTGATGGAGAAGAAAGAGGGCGCGATGATGGAAAAGGGCCCTGGCCTCCAGATCAAGTCCCCCCACTTCGTGGACAGCGTCCCCGGCCACGGCGGCGTTTACGCAAAGCCGCCGGCACGGGTCCTCCTCAATTTCGACTTCGACCTGCACCCCAAGTCCAGCATCACGGTGACCAGGGACGGGGCCGACGCCACCGGGGGACCCACTGTGGTCGGCGCCAACAAACTGAGCATGAGCGCGCCGGTGAAAGACCTCAGCGGCGGAACTTATGTGGTGAACTACTCGGCCTGCTGGCCCGACGGGTCGTGCCACCCGGGGCAGTTCTCCTTCACCGTGAACGGGTCCTCCCTGGCAGGCTATCGGGACCTTCGGAGCCGGAGCAGCGTCACGGTCTCCATGAAGAGTATCGCTTTCTCGCCCGAGAAAATCCGCGTGAGCCCCGGAACCAAGGTGGTCTTCGTCAACGACGACCCGGTGGAGCATTTTGTGAACACGGACCCCCACCCCTCCCACAATGACCTGCCCTCCCTGAACTCCCGGGGGCTGGCCCAGGGTGCGACCTACGAGTACACCTTCAACGAAAAGGGGGAGTACCACTACCACTGCTCCGCTCACTACCTCGGCCTCGCCCGGCCCATGGTGGGGGTCGTCCTCGTCGAGTAGGGAGAGCCCATGGCCGACCCGACCCTCCCCATCGCCTTCGCCGCGGGCCTCCTCTCCTTCGCCTCCCCGTGCATGTTGCCCATGGTCCCCGGGTTCCTGGGCTATCTTGCCGGAATCAGCCTCAAGGACCTCCAGGAGGGGGATGGCCCGAAGCGGTTTAAAATTTTTACCCACTCTGCCTTCTTCGTCCTGGGGCTCGCCCTCGTTTTCTCGGCTTTCGGAGTCCTCATCAACTCCGCCTTCTCGGGAGTCTCCTACGACGCCCGCCTCTGGGCCGGGCGCATCGGGGGCGTCCTCATCATCCTCTTCGGCCTCGAGTTGCTGGGCCTCCTGCGCATTCCGCTGCCCCGCCGGGGCCGCCAGTTGAACTTCTCCAAGATGTTCGAGAAGAGGTCCTCCTACCTCGCCTCCTTCGCCTTCGGCTCCGCATTCGCCGTCGGGTGGACTCCCTGCGTCGGGGTCATCCTGGGCAGCGTTCTCACCCTCGCCGCCGTGGCTCCCGGGAACGCCTTCGGGCTCCTCTTCGCATACACCCTCGGCCTCGGCATCCCCTTCCTGCTGGCGGGGCTCTTTGCCGACCGCTTCGCCGGCGGCATCCAGCGCCACCAGAACGCCTGGAGGCATGTGGGGACAGTGGCCGGGCTCTTTCTGGTGGGCGTCGGAGTCCTGGTCTTCACCAACAACCTGAACCTGCTGGCCAATTTCTTCTTCCTGAACCAACTCCTCCTGAGCCAGTGAAACCGCCGTGACCTCCAAGCTCGCCCTGCCTGTCGCCCTCGCCCTGATTGCCTCCACCATCGTCGGTCTGGAGCAGTTGAGGGCGGGGGGCGGCGCGGGGCCTGCCCCGCCGGTCGCCTCGGGTATTCCGGCTTCAGCCGCGGCGCTCAAGGGGCCCGCGGCCCCCGAACTCCGGGGCATCGCCGGCTACCTCAACACCGAACCCAACCTCACCCTCTCCTCTCTCCGGGGCAGAGCGGTGCTGGTGGACTTCTGGACCTACTCTTGCATCAACTGCCAGCGGACGCTGCCCTATCTGAAGGCGTGGGACGCGAAGTACCGCGACCGCGGGCTCACCATCGTCGGAGTGCACACCCCCGAGTTCGCATTCGAAAAATCCCGCGAGAACGTGGCAAGGTTCGTCGAGGAGAACGGAATCCGCTACCCGGTGGTCCAGGACAACGACTACGCCACCTGGCGCGCCTACCAGAACAACTACTGGCCCCGGAAGTACCTCGTGGACAAGGACGGGGCCATCCGCTACGACCACATCGGGGAGGGGGCCTACGAGGAGACCGAGCGGAAAATCCAGGAACTGCTCGCCGAGCGGGACGCCGCCCTGAAGATAGACAAGACAATGACCCTGCCCTCTGACACCCCGGCCGTGGATTTCAGGAAAATCCTGACCCCGGAACTCTACCTCGGCTACAAGTTCGCACGGGCCCCTTTGGCCAATGTTGAGGGGTTCGCCCCGGGCCAAGTGGTCAACTACCGGGCACCCGCCCCCCTCCCGGCGAACCGGGTGGGCCTGGAGGGGGCCTGGAGGAACAGCGCGGACTATTCTGAACTGGTGTCGGGTGCGGGCCGGGTCCTCCTGAACTACTCGGCCAAATCGGTCAACATCGTGGCGGGAGGCAACGGAACGGTGGAAGTACTGCTAAACGGGCGCCCGGTCCCCGCGGAGAGCCGTGGGCGGGACGTCGCGGCCGACGGCTCCGCGACCGTCGCGGCGGAGACCCTCTACAATCTCGTATCGGCTCCCGACTACGGCGCTCGCGCCCTGGAACTCCGGGTCAGTGGCGCCGGGTTCCGGCTCTACACGTTCACCTTCGGATGAAATCCGAAGTAAGAACGATTCAGAAAGGCACATTTTGACTCATATGGCCGCGCAAGAGTTCTGGGCAATCTTTATGAGAAACCGGAGCGGGGGGACCGGCTGATGGTCCCTCCGGTCTTCGTCGCCCTCGGCCTCGCGGCCCCGCTCCTCGCGCTCATGGGCCTCATCAACGCCCTCGGGAAGTGGGCCGCCGAAGTGCTCGGCCGGGCCCGGAGCCACTCCTGCACCGCCGCGTTCCGAAGGAAGGCGGCGGGGGGAACCGCAGGTTGCCCCACAGCGCCATCTCCTGCCGGGGTCCCGGGACTCCGGCCGTCCCCCGCGTCCGGCTCCCCCTCGGGGGGAGTGCCCGTGAAGGGCGGGCGGTCGGAGCCCGAGCCCGCATGAGCCTCCCGACCCCCGCAGGAATACGCGGACGCTGACGCGTTCGCACCCCCATCGGGAGGGGGGCTTCGGCCCCCCTCCTTCCAATCACGATCGGGCCCGGAACGGAGAAAACAGGCGCTCAGTAGGACTTCGGGAGCCCCAAGACGTGCTCGCCGACGAAGTTCAGAACCATCTCCCGGCTGATGGGGATGGTCTTCAGGATGCGGGCCATGTCCCACAGGTGCACGATTCCGTACTCCTCGGAGAAGGCGTAGCCGCCCAGGGTCTCCAGGGCGGAGTCCACGGTCTTGATGGCGGCGTCGCTGGCGGCGAGTTTGGCCATGTTGGCCCACTTCCCGACCTCGGGGACCGGGGCGCCCTTGTCGTAAGTCCAGGCGGCCCGGTAAGTGAGGAGGCGGGCGGCCTCCACCTGGATGCGGGACTCGGCGAGGGGGTGCTGGATGGCCTGGTAGGCCCCGATGGGGGTGTCCTTGAACACCTTCCGCTGCTTGGCGTAGTCCACGGCGCGGCGCATGGCGAACTCGGAGATGCCGAGGGCGTCGGCGGCGGCGATGATGCGCTCGGGGTTCAGGGAGTTGAAGAGGGCGACGCCCCCCTCGTTCTCCTTGTAGACGAGGTTCTCGGCGGGGACCTCGACATTGTCGAAGAACACGACGAACTGCTCGGCCCCCTCGAATCCGTGGATGGGAATCTTGCTCAGCGTGATGCCCTTCGACTTCTTGAGGTCCACCATGAAGAGGGAGAGGCCGTAGAACCGGGGCTTTTTCTGCTTCACCGTGTCCTCGTAGGAGGTGGTCCGGGCCACCACCAGCATCGAGTCGGTCCAGTCGGCGCCGGTGATGAAAATCTTCTGGCCGGTGAGGCGGTAGACGTTGCCGTCCTTCTTCGCCTCGGTCTTGATGCGGACCGAGTTGGAGCCGGCGTCGGGCTCGGTGAGGCCGAAGGAGAGCATAGTCTCCCCGGAGGCGACCTTCGGGAGGTATTTCTGCTTCAGGGCCTCGCTGCCGACCCGGAGGAGGCAGCAGACGTCCATGGTCGTGGTGACGATGACGGGGCTCCCGAGCCCCTGGCCGGCAATCTCCTCCATCATCATCGTCTCGGTCAGGAGGCCCATGCCGTTTCCGCCGTATTTTTCCGGGATGAGGCAGCCGAAGAGGCCCAGTTCCGCCATCCCCTTCCACGCCTCGTCGTGGAGGGACTTGTAGCCGTTCTTGTCCTTGTGGAGGAGAATCTTGTCCCGCTGGGGGGCCAGCCGCTTCGCGAACTCCTGCGCGGCTTGCTTCGCCATCTTCTGCTCCTCGGCGATGTCGAACCCGAGCATCGGGGGAGTTCAGGCTGCGGCTTAAGAACTTTTTGATGGAGTCGCCTCGACGGAGACCTCCACCGCTGCCGATTCCGGGCTCCCCGGAGCCGGCAGGGTCAGCGTGGCCCCCTCGGGCCGTCGGAGCTTCTCCGTCATGAAATACGCGTCGAACTCCTCCGTGGTTTCGAGGATTTTCGTGTGGCCGTAGGGTTTGCTCTTCACCAGTTTCCGCTCCTCCAGGAAGCGGACGTGGTCGTAGGTCTTGGCCCCCCGGACCCGGACCACGTCGGCCTGGGCGACCGGCTGGTTGTAGGCGATGACGCCGAGGGTGCGGAGGATGGAGGGGTCCATCTCCATCGGGGCGAGGGTCCGGACGCGGGAGGCGAGGGCGGGCCGCACCTGCATGATGTAGCGCCCTTCGAGGTCCGCGATCTCGACCGCCCTCCCCTCATACGCCGACCGGAGCTCCTTGACGAGTTTCGCCGCCTCGTCGGGGGTCACCCCGGCCATGGCGGCCAACTCCTCCTTCGAGACGGTCTTTCCCGAGGCGAAGAGGGCGGCCTCGATGATGTGGATGGGCTCGGGTGCTTTGGTCACGATAGCTCCGTTGGCGACGAGAGAGTTCCCGAATGGAGCGGCAGCATCATCGCGGGTTCACCAGGAGGGTTCCGAAGAACTCCTCCTGCGTCAGGGTGATGGCGACGACGTTGGTGGGTCGCGGGTCGCCCTCGTCGGCCGGGGAGTCGTCCCGCGAGGTGCCGGGGGGCTGCGGAACAGAACCGGCTGCCGCGACCATGCCGCGGGTCGCGAGGAAGAGGAGGGCCATGAAGGTGAAGACCACGGTGCGCTTGTCGCGGCCGAGGGCGTCAAGGAGGTCGTCGAGGCAAACCGTCTTGTGCTTGCCGAAGAGCTTCTCCAGGAGCCCCGACACGATGCGGATGCGGTCCTCGATGTCCTCCTCGTGGAACTTGAGGATCTCCTCCGGAGAGACGGAGCGCTGGATCTGCCTCTCCAACCGCCGCCGGTAGAGGGTCTCGGCCTCCCGGAGGGCGTTGGCCAGTTCGTCGAGGACGACCGGACGCGGAGCGCGCCGGATGAAGCGGACGCGGGGCAGGTCGGGGGGCTCGACGAGGTGGGCGTAGCCGTTCCACTCCGGGGGCGGGAGCTCGGGCGCCTCGTAGAAGTTCAGGGCCTCGGCCTTGAGGCGCAGGAGGACCGCGGCGTAGTAGATGGAGCGGCCCGAGATGCGGAGGTTGAGCCGCTTCTTCTCGGTCATCGCCTCCATGAACCGGTCGTAGATAGAGACGATGTCCACGTCCCAGGGGTTGATGTCGCCGGTGGTCGCCATCCCCGCGAGCCGCTCGATGAGGTCCTCGGTCTCCAAGTCGGAGGCGAAGAGCGCCCCGACGTCGGGCTTCTCCTTCGGGGGGGCGAACTCGAGGGCCACTACGCCACCTTCACCTCGGTCTCCTCCGCCGCCGCATTCAACTCAATCCCGGTCACGGTCGAAACGTCCGTCTCCTGCATCGTCACGCCAATCGTCCGG
The DNA here is from genome assembly GCA_038869515.1 of Halobacteria archaeon. Taxonomy (GTDB): domain Archaea; phylum Halobacteriota; class Syntropharchaeia; order JACQPP01; family JACQPP01; genus JAWCQZ01. Next base: position 18,707 of record JAWCQZ010000004.1, on the reverse strand, counting down.
TCGGCCGCCTCCACCATCGGCTCCCGGAGGGAGACCACGATGAATTGCGCCCGGTCGGCGAATCTGCGGATGCGCCGCGCCACCCGCTCGATGTTCACGCCGTCCAGGTGCATGTCCACCTCGTCGAAGGCGTAGAAGGGTGCGGGCTTGTAGGACTGGAGGGCGAGGATGAAGGCGAGGGCGATGAGGGTCTGCTCGCCGCCCGACCGCGAGCGCAGATCGAGCATCGTCTTCCCCCGGGGCTGGGCCTTGATCCGCATGCCCCCCGCGAAGGGGTCCTCCTCGTTCTCCAGGGCGAGGGAGCCCTTGCCGTCCGACAGCTCGGCGAAAATCTCCCGGAACGACCGGTCCACCGCCTTGAAGGCGTCCATGAAGGCCTCCCGCTTCATCTCCTCGCACTTGTCCATCCGGTCCAGCAACTCCTTCCGCTCCCTGTCGAGTTTGTCCCGCTGCTCCCGGAGTTCGTTCCTCCGGGCCTCGAGTTCCGCGTAGTCCTCCAGGGCGCGCTGGTTCACGGGCCCCATGGCCTTCAGCCGCTCTTCCGTCACCCGCAGCCGCGCCTGGAGCTCCTCGACCGGGGGCAGGTTGGCCTCGTCCGCCTCGGGACCGAGGGAGCGGATGCGCTCCAGTTCTGCCGCCAGGGCCCCCGCGCCGGTCTCCAGCTGCTCCATGTCGCGCTTCAACAGCTCCATGTCCCTCTCCCGCGCGTGAATCTCCTCGGTGAACTTCGCCAGGGCCGCCATGGCCTCCTCCCGGGCGTTCCTCAGTTTCTTGGTGGAGGCCCCGACCTCGTCCTCCTTCTTCCGCAGTTCCTTCAGGCGACCCTCCAATTCGCCGATTTCGGCCCGGGTCTTCTCGATTTTCCCCTCGACGGCGGCGCGCTCCTTCTCGAGGCGCTCCATCTCCGCCTCCGCCTCCCGGAACGCCGACTTCGCAGCGTCCGCCTTCAGGGCGAGCCGCTCGACATCGAGGGCCGCGGCGGCGAGGGCCTCCTCGCGGCCCCGGAGGACCTCCTGCAGTTTGGCCGCCTCCCCCAGAGCCTCGGTGACCTCGCCCAGTTCCGCCTCGAGTTGCTTCGCCTCCTCCCGCGCCGACTCCTCCCGCTTCGCAAGGGCGTCCCGCTTCGCGCGCAACTCGTCGAGGACCCGGGTACCCGCCCCGCCCTCCTCCTCGAGGGGCCGGAGGACGGCGGCCTTGCGCTCCGCTTCGGCCCGCACCGCGGCCAGGGCCGCCTGGAGTCCCTCCATCTCCTTCTCGGCCCGGGCAGTCTCCAGCTCCGCGGCGGAGACCTGCTCCTTGAGCCCCTTCAGCGCCTGCTCAACCGCAGCGCGCTCCTCCTCCGCCTTCCGCAGCCGCTCCTCCGCCGACGCGAGCGTTTCCTGGGCCTCCCGCGCCTTGCCGAGGAACCGGCGGGGGAGGGCGCCCACGGTGACGGCCCCGGCCCGCTCGAAGAGGTCCCCCTCCAGGGAAGCGAGGCGGTAGCGGCCGACGTAAGGCTTGGCGCTGTCGAAGTCCTCGACGAAGACGGTGTCGCCCACCGCAGCCCACAGGGCGGCCTCAAGGCCCGGCCGGATGGAGACGAGGTCCATGGCGGCGCCGACGACGCCGTCTCCCCGGGGGCCCGGGGACCTCCGCGGGGGCTCCAGTTTGGAGAGAGGGAGGAGCGTCGCGCGGCCCGGGGTACCCTTCTTCTTCAGGTGGTTGCGGGCCTGCGCCACGTCGTCGAGCCCCTCCATCACAATCCACTCGAGCCGGCCTCCCGCGGCGGCCTCCAGCGCGAGGGCGTGCCTGGAGTCCACCTCGATGAGGTCGCCCACCGTCCCGAGGACGCCGCCCAACTCCCGCCGGCGGGAGGCGTCGAGGACCTCCGCGACCGCGGGGCTCCGGCCCGAGCCGATGGCGGAGCGCTCCATCTCGCGCCGGGCCTCGAGCGCCTTCTGGGCCGCTGAGGCGGCGGCGGCCTCCAGTTTGTTCAATTTCTCCGAGAGGAGGGCCGCCTCCTTGACGTGCCGGTTCCGCTCCGCGCGGGCCGCCTCCGACGCCTGGGCGCACGCCCGCTGCCGCTCCTCAAGGGAGGCGACCTTCTGCCGGAGCTCCTCGACCTCGCGGAGCAGTTCGCCGTGCTCGCCGGTCCTGCGTGCCAGGGAGCGCACCCGCTCGTCGAGTTCCCGCTCCGTCCGCAGCCGCTCCTCCTCCAGGTCGCGGACGGCGCGCCGCAGCGCTTCCAGTTGCGCGGGCTTGTCCACCGCTTCGGAGCCCTCGGACCCGTCCCGGCCCAGTTTCCGGCGCAGCGCGTCCACCTCCTTCTTCTTCTCCTTCCGGACTGCGTCGGCCGCCTCGAGGTCGGTGGAGGCCCGGGCCGTCTCCTCCTTCTTCATCGAGATGATGAGCGAGCGGCGGTGGACCTCGCCCTCAATCTCGGCGATGCGCTTCTCCATCTCCTCGATGGCAGTCTTCTTGGCGCTCGACTCCTGGAGGACCTCCTCGACCGACTCCCGGAGTTTCCTCAGGGTTGCGTCCTCCGAGTCGTGGAGCTCTTTCTCCAAGCGGTCGAGTTCTTCCTGGAGTCCTGCCCTCTCCTGGCGCAGTTTCTCCCCCTCCGCGGCCAGTTTCTCCCTCTCCTTCGCCTTCTTCAGCGCCTCCTCCCGGTTCCTCGCCAGCTCCGCCTGAAGGTGGCTGCGCTGGGCGGCCCGCAGAAGGGCCTCGGTCCGCTCCAACTCGTCGGAGAGGCCCTTGTAGGTCGCCGCCTTCTCCCGCTCGACCTGGAGGAGGCCCATCTGCTCCTCCCAGACCGAGACGCGGGCGTCCACCTCCTTGAGCCGTTCCTTCACGACGACCAGCTCCTCCTTGGCCTTCTCCCTCCGCTCGTCGAACTCGGCGACCCCTGCGATTTCGTCAATCATCCTCCGCCGGTCCACATCGCCGAGGCGGACGACCGCGTTGATTTCTCCCTGCATGACCACGTTGTGTCCCTCGGGAGCGATGTTCACCTTGAGCAGTTTCTCGCGGACCTCGCTGAGGGTCAGCCGCTCGTCGTTCCACGCGAAGACCGAAGAGGGCTGGTCCTTCGAGTCCAGTTTGACCCGGCGGGTGATTTTGATCTCCGGCTCGGGTCCGAGGGCCCCGTCGGAGTTGTCGAAGGTGAGGGTCACCTCGGTGGAGTCGCCGCTCCGCCCCCCCTTGGACTTGTGGATGAACCCCGAGAGGTCCTCCGCCCGCAGTTTCCGGGTCGAGGCGAGGCCGAGGACGAAGTTGATGCCGTCAATGATGTTGGACTTCCCGGAGCCGTTGGGGCCGGTGACGGTGGTGAACCCGGGCTGGAAGGGGACCCTGGTCCTGACGAAGGTCTTGAAGTTCCGGAACTCGATTTCCTTGATATACACGGCTACCCCGAGGGGGTGTTTTTCCTATCCATTGTCCCCGCCGTAACGTTAGAGAGGGGGTATATATATCTATTGTAGGGGAAAATATAGCGCGGAACCCTGCCCTCCGCGCCCGCTCGCGATATGACGACGGGCGCGGGGCGCAGAACCCTGCCCCTCGCTTCGCTCGGGGCGGGTTCTGCGAGGGTCGACCCCCCGGGGGTGGAGCTGCCGCTTTCCGCGCGGGCGGAGCCCGCGCGGAAAGCGGCCTATGTTAACTGCTCCCTCGAATACCCCAGAATCCGCCTCGCAATGACCAGCCGGCAGACCTGCGCCGTCCCCTCGCCGATGTCGTTGAGTTTCGCGTCCCGGACCCATTTTTCCAGGAGATGTTTCCTGGAGTAGCCGAGCGGCCCCGCGAGCTCCGCGCACCTCAGCGCCGCCTCGGTCGCCGCCTGCCCCGCCTTCGCCTTCGCCATCGCCGCCTCGAGGTTGTTGGGAACCTTCCGGTCGAGGAGCCAGCAGGCCCTCCAGTTGAGGAGGCGGGCGGCGTGGAGGTCGGCCTCTGCCCGGATGAACTCGCGCTCGACGCCCGACAGCCGGACCGGAGAGAGCCCGTAGCGCGGGACGACTCCGTTCTTCGCGAGCAGCTCCCGGGCGAAGTCGAGGGCCGCCCGCCCCACCCCGATGGCGAGGGCGGAGACCTGGGGGCGGGTGGCGTCGAAGGTGGCCATGGCGCCTCTGAACCCCGACGACGCCCTGGGTGAAGGGGTCTCCGGGAGGGGCTCCCCGAGCATGTTCTCCAGAGGGAGGCGGACATCTTCGAGGATGATGGAGACCGTGTTCCAGCCCCGCAGGCCCATCTTCTTCTCCACCTTGGTGACCCGCGCCCCGGGGGTCCCGGCGGGCACGACGAAGCCCCTCATCCCGGCATGGTCCTGGACCTCGTCGAGGCTCTTCGCGCCCGCGGGGAGGATGCGGGCCCATACGACCACGAAGCCGCTGGACTTCTCAAGGGCCAGCTGGCCGTTGGTGCAGAAGATTTTCTCCCCGTTGAGGACCCACTCCCCGCCCTCGCGCCGCGCGGTGGTCCGGATGGAGGCGGTGTCGGAGCCGGAGCCGGGCTCGGTCATCGCCATGGCGGCCCAGGTCGGCTTTTCGCCCGGGAAGCGCGACAGCCATCTCTTCCGCTGCTCCGGGGTCCCCGCCGCCTCGACCGCCGCCCCCCCGAGGCCGGGGACCGGGATGACCGGGAAGAGACCCTCGTCCCCCCAGGCCAACTCCTCGGCGACGAGGGCCATCAGGAAGGCGGTGGAGGCGCCCGCGCCGTCCCCGCCCCCCTCCGGCCCCCGGGCCGCCGGGTCCCCCGCGCCCGGGAAGACGCCGCCGCCCATGACTTTCCCCATGCGGTGGAGTTCGTGGACGAGGTCCCACGGGATTTCGTGCTCCCGCTCGTCGAACTCGCGGGAGATGGGCCGGAGTTTGTGGAGGGCCAACTGGTGGATGAGGTCGCGGACGGAGGCGAGGGGCTTGGGGATGGAGAAGTCGACCATGGGCGGTTTGGAAGGGGGAGGGGGACTTAAAGATTTGATGCAGATGCCACCGATGATTTGCAAAACATGGTGCAGAAGGAGCAAGTGGATGCGCCAAGTGGGGACTACGGACGGAAGGCCCGGACTTCCAGCCCGGGGACCCTCCGGAAGTCCCGCACATTGTCGGTCAACACGGGTATCCCCGCGTCCAGGGCCTGCTGGGCGATGAGCCCGTCGTTGACCCGGAGACCGTGGCGGACGCAGAGGTCCATGGCCCGCGGGAAGGCCTCGGGTTCCAGGCCGAGGTAGGTCACCCGCGGAGAGGCGAGGATGGCGGATACGCGCCGTTGCGCATCCCGCGGCCCCAGGAGGCGGGTGAGCTGGTGGAAGACCTCGGAGAGGATGATGGGGGTGGTGGCCACCCCTGCATCGAGGGCCTCCCGCAGCCTCCGGGCCGCCCCTTCGTGCTCCGGGTATTCGGCGATGGTGGCGAAGATGTGGATGTTGGCGTCCACCAGAATCATGGGGTCCACGCTTCGTCCTTCAGGGCCTCCAGGTCGAACCTGCGGAGTTTCTCCCGGCTGACGTGAGCGGGTTTCTTCAGCATCTCCAGGAAGGGGTCCCGCCCTCCTGGCGTCTTCCGGATTCGGCGGAGGAGGACGGTGCCCTCTTCGGGGACTTTCACCAGCAGCTCCTCGCCCTCCTCCAGCCCGGCGGCCCGGCGGACCCGGCGGGGAATCAAAAGGCGGCCTTTGGCATCGAGGTGGGTTGTGGACATACCACTTCCCACTTTTTCGTGGGAATAAATAAAGGTTGGGGGCGGGTGCGGCCCGGAGTGTCGAGCGCGCGGCCCGACGAGGAATGTGGTAACGGACAAAGTGGGTGCGTTCGTACGCTCGCGCGCGCCCTCGGTGGGGCCCGTACCCGCGCAAGCGCGGGGCGGGCCACGGGCGCGCGCTCCCATATCACAGAAAGAAACGTCGTTCGTTTTGTCGGCGAGAAGGTAGTAACACGATCTCTGTTTACTTCTGCTTCAACTGCCCCCTCGCATACCCCGGCACCCTTCTCGCCATGTTGCGCAGCCGAATCCACCCCGCCCCCCTTCAATACCCCTCCACCCTCAACCCCCTTACCCTCCCGAAGTGGGCCGCGTCCCGCGTCAGGACCGTCTGCCCGTGGCGGAGGGCGATGCCCGCGATGAGGGCGTCGTTGCCATCGATTTCCTTCCATCCGCTCGGCGATGCGGCGCAGCCGCTCGTTGGAGCGCTTCCGCGATTCCCGGATCACTTTCCGGGCCTCCTCCACCTCCTCCTTCGAGAAGATGCCCGCGAACTCCAGGAGGCGGGGCCTCTTCGTCACCTTCAGAATCACGTCGCTGAAGGACTCCTTCTCCCCCTTCAGGGCCTTCAGCCGCTGGTAGGCCTGCTCGTCACGGAGAGCGTGCGGGTCGCCATCTCTGTGCGTGGCTGTGTATTGCGACCTGTTTAAAAGTGACGGTCCAGCGGCAAGGGCCTACTTCAACTGCTCCCTCGTATACCCCAGCACCCGCCGCGCCATGATGAGCAACTGAATCTGCCCCGTCCCCTCGTAGATGTCGTTGATTTTCACGTCCCGAATCCACTTCTCCAGCAGGTGCTTCCGCGAGTATCCGAACCACCCGCAGATTTCGGAGCACTTCAGACAGGCGTTGGTCGCCGCGGTCCCCGCCTTCCCCTTCGCCATCGCCGCCTCGAGAGCGTTGGGCTGCTTCCGGTCCATCATCCACGACGCGCGCCACGCGAGGAGGCGGGCAGCCTGCAGTTCCGCCTCCATCTTCATAACGTCCTGCTCCGCCGCGGAGACCCGCGCGGGCGAGAGGCCGTAGCGAAGCTGGATGCCCTGCTTCTTCAGCATCTCCTTGGTGAAGTCGAGGGCCGCCTGCGCGACGCCGATGGCGAAGGAGGCGACGATGGGCCGGGTCGAATCGAAGGTCGCCATGACCCCCTTGAACCCCTTCGCCTCCTTCGACGCGGGCGCGTCCCGCAGGGAGGCGCCCGAGGGCTGCGAAGCAGACCCGTGGGTGTCGAGGATCGGCTCGCCGAGGAGGTTCTCCAGGGGGATCGCGCAGTCCTCGAGGACGAGCGACACGGTGTTGGAGGCGCGGATGCCGAGTTTCTTCTCGACCTTGGCGACCTTGATGCCCCTGGTCCCGGCGGGCACGATGAAGGCGCGCATCGCCGCGTGCCCCTCCACCTGCTCGATGGCCTTGACCCCGGGCGGGAGGACGCGGGCCCACACCACCACGAGGCCGTCCGACTTCTCCAGCGCGAGTTGCCCGCTGGTGACGAAGATTTTCTCGCCGTTCAGAATCCACCGGTTCCCCTCCTTGCGCGCGGTGGTCCGGATGGAGGCGGTGTCGGAGCCGGAGCCGGGCTCGGTGATGGACATGGCGCCCCAGGTGGGCTTCTCGCCCGGGAAGCGGGAGAGCCACTTCTCCTTCTGGGCGGGGGTGCCCGCCGCCATGATGGCCGCGCCGCCCAGTTGGGGCCCGGGCATGCAGAGCGCCAGCCCCGCGTCGCCGTAGGTGAGCGCCTCGGCGAGAATCGCCCCCGAGAGGGTTCCCATGGACTCCCCCTTCGACTCGCCGTTGCCCTCCTTGCCGCCTTTCGAAGCGCCCTTTGCCCTTACTCCCGTGCCGCCGAGGGCGCTGGCGCCCATCGCCTTCATCATCTTGTGGACCTCGTTGACGATGGGCCAGGGGACCTCGTGCTCCTTCTCGTCCCACTCGCGGGCGACGGGGCGCAACTTGTGGATGGCCAACTGGGAGATGAGGCCCCGCATCTGGCCCAGGGACTTCGGGAGCTCGAAATCCACCATCGGGCTTCAGACGATCGCCGTTCCTTCCCACGCGGCGAAGCCCCTGGCGTTCCGCATCCACATCTCGACGGGGTGGTCGCGGATGTATCCGTGGCCGCCGAGGATCTGGACCGCCCGGTCGGTCGCCTTCATCACCATGTCGGAGGCGTACATCTTGGCGAGGTAGGCCGCCTTGAAGGCGTCCTTGCCGGTGTCCATCAACCACGCCGCTTCCCAGGCGAGGAGACGGGTGGCATCAATCTCCATCGCCATCTCGGCGAGCATGAAGGCGATAGACTGGCGCTGGGCGATGGGCTCGCCGAAGGCGATGCGGGTCTTGGCGTAGTCGCGGGCGTACTCGAAGGCGGCCTTCGCGACGCCGACCGCCATCGAGGCGAGGGCGATGCGGCTCGCGCTCATCAGTTTGACGAAGTCCTCCTTCTTCCCCTCCCCGAGGCGGTTCTCCACGGGGACCACGGTCTTGTCGAAGGTGAGCTCCGCGGTCTCCAGGGCCCGCAGCCCCATGTTCTTCTCCCGCTCCACTTTCATGCCGCCCGACTTCTCGACGTCCACGATGAAGCCTGCCACGGTCTGGGGCGAGTCCTTCGGGGCCGCCCAGACGAGGATGTGCTTGGCCGACGCCCCGAGGGGGACGAAGCACTTGCTCCCCGACAGTTCGTAGCCCTTGGAGGAGGGCACGGCGGCGGTCTGGACCGACTCCAGGTCGAACCCGAACCGGGGCTCGACGACGGCCGCCGTCGCCGCGGGGAAGGAGTTGCCGGTGAACATCTTCAGGTATTTCTCCTTCTGGGCCGGGGTGCCGACCGCCATCACCGGGATGGCGAAGAGCGCGGGCGCGAGGATGTGGGTCGCCATCGAGAGGTCGCCCCAGGCCAGTTCCTCGGCAACGACGGCCCCGGTGATCGCGGAGCGCTGGCCGCCGAAGCCGCCGTACTGCTCCGGGATGAGTTGCTGCAGGAGCCCGAGGCCCCACCCTTTCTGGACGACGTCGTCCGGGATTTTGGCCGCCTCGTCGGCGTCCTGCGCCTTGATCGCGCGCTCCCCCTTTCCGTCGCCCCGCATCTCGTTCTTGGCGAAGTCGACGACCGTGTCCCGAATCATCTTCTGGTCGTCGGAGAGGTCGAAGGAGACCATGGAGTGTTTCGACGTTTTGGAACCGATGTTTTAAACCTTACGTTCGGCGTTTCCTGAAGGAAACGGCAACCGCAAGCGCCCCGAGGGCGGCGAGCGCCTCGAAGCCGGGGGACTTCAGGGGGGTCGGAGTTGGGGAGGGGGCGACGGGGACGGGAACCGCGGGGGCGGGCGTCGGTGTTGGCGTCGCCGCGGCAGCGGCCGGGGAGGGGGAGGTGGCCTCGGGAGAGGGGCTGGGCGCCGGGGTCTCCGGGGGCGGGGAGGTGCCGATGAGGGGGGCGAACTTGCAGAGGCGCTGGGTGGGGCCGCTGACGTTGACCGTTCCCCCGCAATCCCGGTAGCCTGCCAGACTCACCTTCACGGTGTGGTTGCCTGGCTTCATGCCTTGGATGCGAACGGGGGTGGTTCCCGAGTCCACTCCGTCCAGTGCGACGCGACCTCCGGAGGGACTGGAGTCGATGTCGAGAACCGGCAACGGGAAGTAGTGAATGTGGCCCACGCTCGAAGAGACATCTGCTCCGGTATTGGTGAATGCAACCACCGACCCGCCGTCGCTCACCGAGACGCCCGAAACGTCGGAGAGATCCGCCTCCCACAACTGGGTCCCGTCATCCGAAAACAGCCACACCTTGAAGGCCTGGCGCGAACCAGCCGCGAGGAACTTTCCGTTGGAGGACAGGGCCACCGTGCTGACCTCACCGGCCACGGTCGTGGCCACGATATCCTTTCCTCCGCGAGACCAGATGATTTCCTTCGTGTTCTTCGTCCCCGCGGCGAAGGCGTCCTTGCCGACGGCCCACGAGAGCACACCCTCGGCGCGCCGTTGCCAGTGAACAGCCAGGGTATTGTCCGCCTGGAGAGTATTTGGATCCAAGAAGATGACGCCCGGGCCCGCTCGGACCACCAACTTTCCGTCCGGGCTGAAGCGAAGGTCGTCCACGTTGAACAGGAGTTGGTCCACCTTGGCAGTCCGGTTGGTATCGTTATAGAGCTCGATGGTCTTGTTCCCGAATGCGACGGCCAGCAGTTTGCCGTCGGGGCTCACGTCGAAGACCTTCGCCCCGGCGAGGCTCGTGTTGAGGGTGGCGTTGTTGCGGACTCGGAGATTCAGGCGGGAGTCGAGCCACCAGGCGTAGGAGCCGTTCATCGCCAGGGCCACTGCGGTTTTCGCATCCGCAGCCACGCGGATCCCCGGTGAGCAAATTGCGAGAGAAGTGGAAGAGTTGCGCCAGAGGAAAGAGCCGCGTGAGACGTGAAGTGCGTCGTTCTGAGGGCCTGCGGTGTCGCACACGGGGCTTCCGCCGCCCAAGCGCGTCGCCACGCTCAGCAGGAGCCTCTGGCTGTCGGAAGAGAATTCCATCTGCAGAATTTTCACATCGGCGGCGGTGAGCAATACGGTTGTCGGGGAACCGGCACTGTTCCCGGAGGAGTCCTGATAATAGAGTTCCTTGGAGGTTTGGGTGGGGCTCGTCACCACTGCGATGGTGGCGCCGTCCGGGGAGATGGCCGCCCCGGCCACGGCCCCCGAACTTCCGGAGATTTTCACCTGTGGTTTGCTCCACGCGGGCGCGGCCCGGCCCGCGGCCAGCGTCACGGCTCGGAACGGGGTCCCGACAGGTTGATCGAGCAGAAGGCTCTCCGCCTGTGGCGTGGGCGTAGGACGCGGTGTCGCAGTCGCCACCGGCGTCGGGGTCGCCGCCGCGCTCCCCTCCGGCATCGCCTCGCTCACGTTGGTCTTGTACATCCGCAGGAAGGTCTCCCGGCTGCCGATGGCGGCCAATGACCCCCCTGCGGAGAGGCCTACGGCGGTGAAGACCTCTCCCGATTTCTTGAGCTTCCAGAGGAACTCCCCCTTCGCGTTGTAGAGGGCCACATCGCCCGCCTGGGCCGCGGCGAGGGTGAGGCCCCCGTCCGCGGAGACCGCCACCGCCCGCGCGGCGCTTCCGAGGTTCCCGGTCCACAGCCTCTCCCCTGCGTGGGAGAAGACCGCCAGGTTGGACTCCGTCGCGGCGGCAATGGTGGCGGAGGAGAGGTCCACCGCGTGGACCGGCGCGCCGGCGGCGATTTCGATGAGGACCGTGCCCTGCCGGTCCAGCAGGAGGACCTTCCCGGAGGGGAGCCCCACCGCTACCTTGTCGCCGGCCACAGCAACGCCCGACGGGATTTCGCCCACCGCGCGCTTGGCGAGTTGGGCCCCGGAGGAGTCGAAGAGGTAAACGGCCTTGTCGTCCGCCCCCGCAGCGACGAGGCTGCCGTCGGGGCCCATCCCGACGGCCGTCGTGACCCCGCCGAGGGGCTTCGTCCAGAGGGTCGTTCCGGCGTTGCTCACGAGGCTGACCGCCGAGGGGCCGGCCACGACCACCTTGAGGCCGTCGGAGGTGACGTCCACGGCAGGGGTGTTGCCGGAGACCTGCTTCAACTGCTTCCCCTTGTCGTCGGTGAAGGTGGTGAGGCCGTCGGAGGTGGCGACCGCCGTCCGTCCGGAGGGAGTGACGTCCACGTCCACGATTCGACCGCTGAAGGTCTGTTGCCATTGCTCGACGGGTTCGGCGGCCAGGACAGGGCCCGCCGCCAGCGGGAGCGTGAGAAGCGCGAGGGCGAGACCCGTCAGCAGGACGCGGGGCGGGTCCGCTCTCTCCTCTCCCATGGCGCACAGAGCCCCAGGAGGTATAAAAGAGTTTGGCTCGCCTCACGTCCCCCGGAAGCGGTCCGTTGAAAAACAGCAGCGACTCATGGCGATTTTCCACTTTCACCGGAGTCGGCGGGGACTCTCTGCACCGACCCACGGAAACCTTTTTATGAGTTTCCGGAGGAGTGAGCGCGCAGTCATGAGCGGAGGACTCTTCGACGTCGCGCCCCCGGCCCGACCGCTCTTCTACAGGAAGGAGCTCCTGCGGCCCAGCCACGTCCCGTCCCACCTCCCCCACCGCGAGGAGCAGATCCGGCAGGTCGCGTCGGCCCTCCGGGACAGCGCAACCCGCGGCGAGCCCGCCAACGTCCTCGTCCACGGGAAGCCGGGAACCGGCAAGACGGCGGTGGCCCTCCACGTCCTGCGGAGCCTCCCGGAGGGTGGGCCCGCCGGGGGCCGCAAGTGCACCCCCGCCTACATCAACTGCCAGCAGGTCTCGACCCCCTACGGCATCTACGCCCACCTCGCCCGGGCCCTGGGGGCCACGGTGCCCCCCACCGGCCTGGCGGTCGAGCGGGTCTTCCAGAGGTTCCGGGAGGCCCTCGACCGCGAGGCGCGCTGCATGGTGGCGGTCCTTGACGAACTCGACATGGCGGCCGACCGGGACGGGGGGGTCCTCTACAACCTGAGCCGCCTCAACGGGGAGCTGGAGCGGAGCGCGGTGGCCATCGTGGGCATCTCCAACGACGTCAACTTCACACGGAGGCTCGACGCCCGGGTCCGCTCCTCCCTCGGGGAGGTCCCTGTGGTCTTCCCCCCCTACGACGCGCCCCAGCTCTTCGACATCCTCATGGCGCGGGTCCGCGAGGGGCTGGCGCCCGGGGCCGTGGACGAGGGGGCGGTCCGCCTCTGCGCCGCCGTGGCCGCCAGCGAGAGCGGGGACGCGCGGTGGGCCCTCGACCTCCTGCGGGTCACGGTGGAGATTGCGGAGGAGGAGGGCGCCGAGCGGGCCGGCGAGGCGCACCTGCGGTCGGCCCAGGTCCGGCTGAAGCGGGACTGCCTGGCCGACGTCGTTCGGAGCCTGCCGCCCCACGCGCGCATCTTCCTGCTGGCCCAGGTGGAGCGCAACGGGACCCACACCGTCACCACGGGGACCGCCCTCGAACTCTACGAGAAGTGCTGCCGGCGCCACGGAATCGAACCGGTGGGGCTGCGGTCGGTCCAGGACTACATCGGCCAACTCGACCTCCTCGGGGTCGTCCGGGCCCCGGTGGTCCAGGGGCGCACCGGGGGGCGGACCCGGGAGATCCGCCTCAACATCGCCTCCTACGAGTTGCGGAAAATCCTCCTGGAGGACGGCGACCTGCGGGAGTTCCTGACGGGCCAGCCGAGGTTCCAGGCGCGGCTCCCCATGACTGCCGCCGGGGCCGCATCGGAAGCGACCCCCCCGGGGGCTTCGCCCCCCTCCCCGCCCTCCCGTCCCGACGTGACGAGAGAGTTCTCGAGAGGCCCCGTAGGGGCCTGAGCCATTCATTGCCACGCGCGCCGGAGGCGCGCGGGGTAGAGACCCGCACCGACGGGACGAGATGGTTTCCGAATGGACCAGGACTTCGTCCACAGGCCCACTCAACTCCCCCGCATTTTTTCAAAACCCGAGTTTTACTTCCCGAACCTCCGCTTCCGGCTCTGGTAGTCCCGGATGGTCCGGAGCAGGTCGATCCGCCGGAAGGAGCGCCACGGGACTTCGGTGAAGTAGAGCTCGCTGTAGATGGACTGCCAGATGAGGAAGTCGGAGAGGCGCCCCCCGCCCCGGATGATGAGGTCGGGCTCGCGCCGGACCCGGAGGTGGGCCTCCACGGTCCTGTCGTCAATCTGCGACGGCGCGAGCTCGCCCGCCTTCACCCGGCGCAGGATGGCCCGGATGGCGAGGAGGAGTTCCTCCCGCCCCCCGAGGCCCAGGATGAGGGTCACCGCGGGCTCCCCGGGACCGCCCCCGGACCGCTCCCCCTCTCGCGTGAGGAGGCGCCAGGGGAACCCTTCGAGGCCTGCCACCAGGGGCTCCTCCAGGGAGGGGGTCGCTCCCGAGACCGAGACCATGGGGTGGATGTCCAGGGCGGAGCACCACTCAATGAAGGAGCGGAGGGTGGCGACCCCGGGGCCGTCCATCTCGCGGGCCTCGGTGACCAGGAGGAGGCTCCGGGGGAGGGGGTCGCGGGAGACCTCCCTCTCCAGCCGCCTCTCGTAGATGCGGGTGAGGAGGGCGCGCGGCCCAAAACTCCAAAGGCCGCGGGGTCGGCGGCTCGAGAGGTTATGGATTCGAAGCATCGGCCCCTGTTCCTCCCCCTCGCCCAAAAACGCTCTCCGTTGCGGGGGATGCGGGGGGACTCCGTGGCCGGAGATGTTTCAGTTTCGGGGCCGCACAAAGTATATGTGGGGCCCGAGGCCCTACGGCCCAACCATGCAGTGCGAAATCTGCGGACGGTCCCGGAAGGTCCACTTCTTCGACCTGGCCGAGAGAACCCGCTTTCTGAACCACGCCCTCCACCACTCCCTCACCCTCTGCCAGGGGTGCGCCGACTCGGTGCAGGGGTTCGCGGGCGCCAGCGAGGGGCTCTACGCCCTCGCCCGGGCCGCCGTGGGTCCCCCCCTCCCCTCCGGAGGCTTCCCCGCCGCCCGCCCGGCCCGCTGACCTGTTCCGCAAGGTCCGAAATCGCGGAAAACCGTTTTAACGGCGGTTCGACCAGCCTCGCCCATGGCGGATTACGACGTCGTGGTGGTCGGCGCCGGTCCCGCGGGCTCCGCCGCCGCACGGGCCGCGGCGCGCGATGGGGCCAAAACGCTCCTCCTGGAGGAGCACCCCCGGGTGGGGCTGCCGGTCCACTGCTCGGGGCTCCTGAGCGCCACCGGGGTGGAGGAGGCGGACCTGCCGCGCTACCGCACCCGGATCGCCTACCGCTCGGTCTCGGTCCGCGGCCCGGGGGGGGCCTCCCTGGAGGCGCGCTCCGCGGCCCCGAAGGCCTTCACCGTGGATCGGCACACGTTCGACCCCGCCCTCGCCGACGCCGCCGTGGACGCGGGGGCCGAGCTCTGGACCTCCGCCCAGGCCATCTCCCTATCCATCTCGAACGGCGCCGAGACCCCCCGGGCGCTCCTCGACGTGCGGCGCGACGGCGAGCGGAGGAGGCTGGCCGCGGGGGCCGCGGTGGTGTGCGACGGGCTCAAGTCGGCCCTCGCCCGCCAGGTGGGCCTCCCGCCCCCGAGGTTCGCCCTGCCCGCGGCCCAGGTCGAGGTCCCCTACGAGCCGATGAACGGGGACGGGGTCGAGCTCTACCTCGGCCGCGACGTCGCCCCGGGGTTTTTCGGGTGGGCGATCCCACTGGACGACGGGACCGCGCGGGTCGGCCTCGCAGCCACCGGGGAGCCCAAGGCGCGCCTGGAGAGGTTCCTCACGCACCACCCCGAAGTCTCCCGGCGGCTCGCGGGCCCGGTCCGAAGCGGATTCACCTACGGCATCCCCCTCGGCTTCCCCCCGGCGACCGTCAGGGGGCCTGTGGCCGTCGCGGGCAACGCGGCGGGGCAGGTGAAGCCCACGTCGGGCGGCGGCATCTATCTCGGGATGGCGTGCGGGGCGATGGCGGGGCGGGCGGCGGCGAGGGCGGCCAGGGCGGGGGACCCCGGATTGCTCCAGGAGTATGAGAAGGGCTGGCGCCGGAAGTTCGCCCCGGAGCTGCGGCTCGGCATGGCGCTCCACGACCTCCTCGGGCGGCTGCCCGACGAGGGGCTCGACTTCTTCGTGAAGGCCCTCGACAACGAGGAGAGCCGGAGACTCATCGGCGAGCACGGCGACATCGACTTCCCGTCGAAACTGGTCGAGCAGTTGCTGGCGCGGCCCAACCTGCGGACGGCGCTCGAGGGGTTGCTGCGGGCTCCCTCCGCGCCCGTCGCGACCGCGAACTGCGTTCACGGGCGCGACGGCTTGGGACGCGGTCGCAAGGCCGTCGAGTTCCGAAAGAAGGTGACGGGGGGCTGCGAAGCGGACCCGGCGGTTTCGGCTCGGTAACTCTTTACGGGGCAGGAGTCATTTCGGTTGGATGAAGCCAGAGTGCAACATCGGCACCGCCGGCCACGTGGACCATGGAAAGACAAGCCTGCTCCAGGCGCTCACCGGCGTCTGGACCTCGCGCTACAGCGACGAGCTGCGCCAGGGCATCACCAAGCGCATCGGATACGCCGACGCCACCTTCCGGAAGTGCGAGACGTGCAAGGACCCGGACGGCTACACGACGGCGGAGAAGTGCCCGGCGTGCGGCGGACCGGCGAAGGTCCTCCGCACCGTCTCCTTCGTGGATGCCCCGGGCCACGAGAGCCTGATGGCGACCATGCTCTCGGGGGCGGCCCTCATGGACGGGACGATGCTCGTCGTCGCGGCGAACGAGAAGTGTCCCCAGCCCCAGACCAAGGAGCACCTCATGGCGCTCGACCTCGTCGGCAACAAGAACATCGTCATCGTCCAGAACAAGGTGGACCGGGTCTCCAAGGAGGGGGCCAAGAAGAACAGGGAGGAGATCCGCCAGTTCGTGAAGGGGACCGTGGCGGAGGGCGCGCCCGTCATCCCGGTCTCGGCGGCCTACCGGGTGAACCTCGACGCCGCCCTCCAGGCCCTCGAGGAGCGCGTGCCCACCCCGGCGCGCGACCCCGGCAAGCCTCCCCGATTCCTGGTGGCCCGCTCCTTCGACGTGAACAAGCCGGGGGCCAAGCCCGAGTCCCTCCGCGGGGGGGTCCTCGGCGGCTCCCTCCTCCAGGGGCGGCTGAAGATGGGCGACGAGATCGAGCTCCGGCCCGGCCTGCCCAAGGAGGGCAAGGGGGAGTACCAGCCCCTGGTGACCGAGGTGGCCTCCATCGCCTGCGGCGGCGACTACCCGGAGGAGCTGACCCCGGGGGGCCTCGCGGGCATCGGGACGCTCCTCGACCCCGCGTTCGCGCGCCGCGACCAGTTGATCGGCCAGGTCGTGGGGAAGCCGGGGGCCCTCCCGCCCGTGCGGACCGCCATGGCCCTCGACCTGAAACTCCTGGAGCGCGCGGTCGGGGTCGAGGGGGAGGCGAGGGTGGAGCCCCTGAAGCCCAAGGAGCCCCTCGTCCTCAGCGTGGGAACCATGACCACCGTCGGGTTCGTGACCGCCGCCAAAGGGGGCAAGGTGGAGATGACCCTGAAGAGGCCCGTCTGCGCCGAGGAGAAGGCCCGGGTCGCGGTGAGCCGGAAGTTCGGGGACCGGTGGCACCTGATCGGCGTGGGAAGCGTCCA
This sequence comes from Halobacteria archaeon, assembly GCA_038869515.1. Lineage (GTDB taxonomy): Archaea > Halobacteriota > Syntropharchaeia > JACQPP01 > JACQPP01 > JAWCQZ01. The sequence continues at coordinate 1,895 of JAWCQZ010000004.1, read as the reverse complement.
GTAGACTCCGAGAGGATGGCCCCCCGAGAGGTCCTGCTGGACACGAATGCGCTCCTGCTTCCCCACCAGTCCGGCATCGACATCTTCGCCGAGTTGGAGCGCCTCGGCTTCGGCAAGCCCCTGGTGCCCAAGGGGGTCCTGCGGGAGTTGGAGTCCATCGCCGCGACGGGGAGCCCCCGGGACAGGACGGCGGCCCGGATCGGGCTGGAGTTGGCCACCACGAGGTGCGAGATACTCCCCGGGGAGGGGGCGGTCGACGACCTGCTGGTGAAGGTGGCGGTGGAGCGTGGGTTCGCGGTCGCGACCAACGACAAGGAGCTGAAGAAGAGGCTCAGGAAGGTGGGCGTCGTGCTCGTCTATCCCCGGAAGAGGGTCCTGGAGATGGCCGGGATGGAGATTTAGGTCCCACGGAGACCTTCTGCGCCATGTCACTTCTCTCACTCCCCAAGCAAGGATTGATAGCGAACGCGCCCAACCCGCCTGGATGGCCAAACGCCTCCGGAAGTTCCTCGCCCTCGTGGCCCTCGGCGCCTTGGCCACCCTCATCATCGCCGGCTACCTGATCGCGGGCATCCGGGTCTCGGTGAGGCCCGATGCGGCCCTTTCCGAGATCGACCTGCCGCGGGGCTTCCGCATCTCCATCTTCGCCGACAACCTCGGCGGCGCCGCCCTCTCCACCCCCGGACCCAACCCGGGGCCGCGGCTCATGCTGCTGAAGGAGGGGGTGCTCTACGTCACCGTCCCGAGCCAGGGCCGCGTGGTCGCCCTCTTCGACGCCGACCGGGACGGGAGGTCGGAGGGGTGGACGACCCTCATCGAGGGGCTCCGGAAGCCCCACGGAATCGACCACGACGGCGGCTGGTTCTACGTGGCGGAGGAGACCCGCGTCATCCGGTTCCGGACCGGAGCCAACGGCTCGGTGGCGGACCCGGCGACGCTCCAAGTCCTGGTGGACGGGTTGCCCGAGGGGGGGCATTTCACGAGAACGGTCAAGGTGCGGAACGGGAGCCTCTACGTCAGCGCGGGCTCCTCCTGCAACGTCTGCTCCGAGACCGACCCGTGGCGGGCGGCCATCACCCGCTGCAACACGGATGGAACCAACTGCGCGCCCTTCGCCCGGGGTCTCCGGAACTCCGTCGGGTTCGTCTTCCACCCGCAGACCGGCCAAATCTACGCCACCGACAACGGCCGCGACTGGCTCGGGGACGACGCGCCCCCGGACGAAATCAACCTCGTCGAGGAGGGGAAGAACTACGGCTGGCCCCTCTGCTACGGGAAGCGGGTCCACGACACGGAGTATGACAAATCGCCCTCAACGCAACCCCGTTTCACCGGTCAAAACGCGAGCGTTGAGGGCGATTCCCAACGCGTCCGCGACCCCTGCGCCGACACCGAGCCGAGTTTGGTGGACCTCCAGGCCCACTCGGCTCCACTCGGGCTCGCGTTCTACGACGGGACGATGTTCCCGGCCGCCTACCGGGGGAACCTCTTCGTGGCGTTCCACGGCTCCTGGAACCGGGGGACGCCGACCGGATACAAGGTAGTGGTGGTGAACCTGACGACGCTGCAAGTGAGCGACTTCGCGACCGGGTGGCTGCAGGGGGGCGCCGTCCTCGGGAGGCCGGTGGACGTCGTGGTGGATGTGGATGGGGGGTTGCTTGTCAGTGACGACAACGCCGGGAGGATTTACCGCATCTGGTATCGGGGGCGATAGCTCTTCGGAAGCGGGGCGAGTTGCCGGTCACTCTACTCTCCTTGCTGCGCAAGGAAATTATAGCGCGGAACCCTGCCCTCCGCGCCCGCTCGCGATATGACGACGGGCGCGGGGCGCAGAACCCTGCCCCTCGCTTCGCTCGGGGCGGGTTCTGCGAGGACAGACCCCCAGGAACCCCGTT